>NZ_JAALFM010000060.1:0-822 GCF_011800295.1 Paenibacillus sp. EKM301P
TCCGGACATCCGTGTACATGAGCTGGATATGGTTACGGTGCAGGAGCGCGAGCAAATCGTTGAGGCCTGGGGCAATACAGCGGCAACCTATCCAAGCGAGCAAACGATTCACGGCTTGTTCGAGGCGCAAACGGCGCAGACACCGGAGCAGACAGCCTTGTTCTTTGAAGGAGAGACGCTGACTTATCGCGAGCTGAATGAACGCGCCAATCAATTGGCTCGTACCTTGCGCAGTCAAGGCGTGACGAAGGATCGTCTGGTGGGTCTGATGACTGAGCGGTCGGTGGATATGATCGTGGGGATCTTCGGGATTTTAAAAGCCGGAGGCGCCTATGTACCTATCGATCCAACCTATCCGGAAGAGCGTATCCGCTACATGCTGGACGACTCGGGAGCGAAACTGCTGTTAACACAAAGCCATCTGGTAGACAAAGTCGCGTTTGACGGCCACATGCTGGTGCTAGACGGTGAGCAAACGGTGTACCACGAGGATGGTTCCAATCTGGAGCCGTTGTCCGGCCCGAATGATTTGGCGTATGTGATTTATACGTCAGGGACGACGGGGCAGCCGAAGGGCGTGATGTTGGAGCACCATGGGCTGTGCAATCTGAAAACGTATTTTGATCAGACGCTTCGGATCCGTACGTCGGATCATGCGCTGCTGTTCGCCAGCTACTCGTTTGATGCAGCTTGCTGGGAAATCTTCCAGGCGCTGTTCTGCGGCGCCACGTTATACGTACCAACAACAGAGACGATTTTGAACTACGAACGGTTTGAGCAGTATATGGCCGATCACCGGATTACGGTGGCCGCTTTGCCGCC
>NZ_JAALFM010000061.1:0-818 GCF_011800295.1 Paenibacillus sp. EKM301P
GATCGGTCTACGATCGAGCGGATGCAGGGACATGTACTGCATGTCATCGAGCAAATTATTGACAATCCGCATATCCGTGTGAATGAGCTGGAACTAGTGACAGCGGAAGAGCAGGCACAGATCGTTCAGGTGTGGGGAGATACGGCGGCAGCCTATCCGCAGGATCAGACGCTAAGCAGTCTGTTTGAGCAGCAGGCCAAAAACACACCGGAGCAAGTGGCGGTGTTGTGCGGAGCGGAATCGTTGACCTACCGTGAGCTGAACGAGCGAGCCAACCGACTCGCACGCACCTTGCGTGTGGAAGGGGTTGGACCGGATCAGCCCGTGGGCATTCTGGTCCACCGTTCACTGGACATGATCGTAGGCATCTACGCGATCTTGAAGGCCGGCGGAGCCTATGTGCCGATTGATCCGGAATATCCGGCCGATCGTATCCGCTTTATGCTGGAGGACTCGGGCGCGAAGCTGGTGCTGACACAATCGCATCTGGCGGAGCAAGCCTTGGTGAGTTTCGATGGTCAGGTGCTGGTGCTGGATCGTCAAGAGCAAGATGGCAAGAATATTTACCACGAAGACGGCTCAAATCTGGAGCCCCTAGCTGGACCGCATCATGTTGCCTATGTCATTTATACCTCCGGTTCGACCGGAAAACCGAAGGGCGTGATGGTGGAGCACCATTCCGTGCTGAACCGGATTTTTTGGATGCATAATCGTTATGGCTTGAGGGCGGCAGATACGATCCTGCAAAAGACCGCCTTCACCTTCGACGTGTCGGTGTGGGAGCTGTTCTGGTGGTCAATGGTCGGCTCGAAGGTAAG
>NZ_JAALFM010000062.1:0-756 GCF_011800295.1 Paenibacillus sp. EKM301P
GTAGATCACATACGCCAGATCCTGCGGTTCGTTAATATGATCGACGTCTGTCGTATCTCCGGTGTACAGTGACTCATTGTCCAATGCCAGTACGGTGTGCAGACGCAGCCCTGTTGCTGGCTCGGAGGCTGCTTCGCGGTCAGGTGGCGAATCTGATTTCAAGCTTACGCCTTCACTCAGGTTGTCCCTTTCCATCATTTCAGCACCAGCTGCTGTTTCCAATTCACCCTCAGTCTGCCCTCCGGCCAAGGCCTGTTGGCTTTCCTCCAGCCATACCTGGGCACGCTCTTGCAATCTCGTTTGGGTCAACAGTACCATCGCACCGCTGTCCTCCAGCATGAAACGAATCCGTTCGGATGGATAGTCTGCATCCAGCGGCACATAGGCGCCTCCAGCCTTCCACACCGCTAGTACGCCGACCAGCATGTCCACTGAGCGTTCACTCAAAATGCCGACAATCGATTCGCGTCCAATGCCTTCCTTTCGCAATTTACGCGCCAATTGGTTTGCACGCTCGTTCAGTTTGCGGTACGTCAGCTGTTGCTCCTCGTACACCACCGCTACGTGATCTGGTACAAGCTGGGCCTGTTCTTCCACAAAGGCATGGAACAGGGCTCCTGCTTCAACAGCATCAGCACCTAGTACTCCTACATTTCCAAATCCATCGATGATGTGTGCCTTTTCCTCGGCGGTTACCATATTCAAAACTGCCAGGGGCTGCTGTGGATGATAGGCAATAGCTCGAACGATTTCCGC
>NZ_JAALFM010000063.1:0-754 GCF_011800295.1 Paenibacillus sp. EKM301P
ATGTGATGGAAGCTCCAGATAAAGTGATACGTTTCATCCCCAGTTTGCAGGATCGAGATACGAAGGAGTGCATCCTCTGCGAGATTAAATCCCTTCGCTTTATCGGCAAGGGTAAAAGCCTCCACACGCGCCTTTCGTTCCTCTTTTTCTAGTCCGCGCAGGTCTTCATAATATAATTGTCCGCTGCGATGGCGGAAAACGACTTGTACAGGCTCATCCTTCCATGAGTTGATAAAGTTCGTCCGCAATGCTTCATGACGCTGTACAAGCAGATCCAAGCTCTTACCGAAAGTAACCACATCGAAGCGTCCATTCAACTCAAAGGATGCCTGTTCAAAATAAGCTGCCGAGCTCTCATCCATTAGACTGAAAAAGAGCATACCCTTTTGCATCGGCGTCAAAGCATACACATTTTCCAGCTCGCCCAGATCTCGCGTATCTTCCACCAATTGCTCCAGTTCGTCCAGCGTTACATGGTTTAACAGCACATCACTTGGAGTCAGCACTGTTCTTTCTTGGGTGACGCAATGATGAATGACTTCACGCAAGCCAGATGCCAGCAGTTCTCCCAGCCGCTCCATCGTTTCATGACGGAACTGTGTTGTACCGTAGCGAATCGTGAACACCAACTCGCCATCCTCGATTAATCCGTTGATATCCAGTGCAAAATCCATAACCGCGTTCGTGCTGACAGGCACACCAATGGAATAAGCGGAAGGCTGTAAATCGTTGCCTTTATAATCCTGATCGAATT
>NZ_JAALFM010000064.1:0-746 GCF_011800295.1 Paenibacillus sp. EKM301P
TCTCCACCTTCCAGGTGACTCAGAACGTACATCCGTTTTTGTGCCGAGGAAACGGGGTAATATTCGCGCTCCTCTGCCACAGGTATGGATACATACGTTTGCTGGGTCTGATCTTCACCCATCACCTGTACCAATTGCTCAATCGTCGGATATTGGAAAATATCTCGCAAGGCCAGCTTGTGATTCAGCTCCTGATGGATTTTCGCCATCAGTGTAGTAGCGCGCAGCGAATGTCCTCCCACTTCAAAGAAGTTATCCTGGATGCCTATTTGGTGATGATTCAGAACGCTTTGCCAAATACGTACCAACTGCTCTTCCAGTTCTGTGCGCGGCGCAACGTACTCCGTGCCTCCTTCGAGGCGCGCTTCCGGTGCGGGCAACGCTTTGCGGTCGATTTTCCCATTCGGTGTCAGCGGGAAATGATCCAGGGGTACGACGTAGGTCGGGATCATATAGCCCGGCAGTTTGGGCTGCAGTGTGCTGCGCAGCTCCGGCAAATTCAGCGCCTCCGAGGCTACGACATACGCACACAGATCTTTGTCTCCGTCTTCGTTTTCCCAGGCGGTGACGATGGCTTTCTCAATGCCAGCCACAGTCAGCAGCTGCGCTTCCACCTCGCCCAGTTCGATCCGGAAGCCCCGGATTTTGACCTGATCATCTATCCGGCCGATAAAGTCCACATGGCCGTCTGGCATCCACCGCGCCAAGTCGCCGGTACGATACAGTCGTTCACCCGGCACGTACGG
>NZ_JAALFM010000065.1:0-738 GCF_011800295.1 Paenibacillus sp. EKM301P
CAGTTATTTGGCGGGCTTTGAACAGCAGACGTTGTTACCTGGAGCGGATACTTCATTGAAAGACCAAGTGGCGGATAGCAGCGAAAGTGTTCTGTCTACGACAACAAGCGATACCAGCAAATATGTTTCTGAAAAAATAACGGTAGAGCTGGATCCAACGTGGAGCCAGGCCATGTACCGGATTGCAAAGCAGCAGCAGGTCACAATTAATACGCTGATGCAGAGCGTGTGGGGCCTTATTTTGCAGCAATATAATAACAACGAGGATGTTGTATTCGGTAGTGTCGTATCTGGACGTCCGACGGCTATTCCGGGTGTAGAGCATATGATCGGCCTGTTCATTAATACCATCCCAGTGCGGATCCAAAGTGAGCGAAATGCCACGTTTGTGGACATCATGCGCAAAACGCAGGAGCAGGCGCTGGCTTCAGGCGTATATGACAGCTTCCCGCTGTATGAAATACAGGCGCTGACCGAGCAGAAGCAGCATCTAATTAACCACATTATGGTGTTTGAGAACTATCCGGTCGAGGAGCAAGTCGAGCAGCTGGGTGAAGTTCGTCCATCCGCGTTTGACATTACGAATGTAGAGGTTGTCGAGCAAACGAACTATGATCTGGACTTGATTGTGATGCCAGATGAAACCTTCCGGATCATGTTCAGATACAACGCGAATGTGTACGATCGGTCTACGATCGAGCGGATGCAGGGACATGTACTGCATGTCATCGAGCAAAT
>NZ_JAALFM010000066.1:0-735 GCF_011800295.1 Paenibacillus sp. EKM301P
TTGGGGCGCCTCCGTTACTCTTTAGGAGGCGACCGCCCCAGTCAAACTGCCCACCTGACACTGTCCTCGTACCGGATCACGGTACCAAGTTAGAACCTAGATACGATCAGGGTGGTATCCCAAGGATGCCTCCCTTCAAGCTGGCGCTCAAAGTTCTACGGCTCCCACCTATCCTGTACAGATCGTACCCAAATTCAATATCAAGCTGCAGTAAAGCTCCATGGGGTCTTTCCGTCTTGTCGCGGGTAACCTGCATCTTCACAGGTATTAAAATTTCACCGGATCTCTCGTTGAGACAGCGCCCAAGTCGTTACGCCATTCGTGCGGGTCAGAATTTACCTGACAAGGAATTTCGCTACCTTAGGACCGTTATAGTTACGGCCGCCGTTTACTGGGGCTTCGGTTCATAGCTTCGCCCGAAGGCTTACCACTCCCCTTAACCTTCCAGCACCGGGCAGGCGTCAGCCCGTATACTTCGCCTTGCGGCTTCGCACAGACCTGTGTTTTTGCTAAACAGTCGCTTGGGCCTTTTCACTGCGGCCCCCTCGGGCTATTCACCCTACCGAGGCACCCCTTCTCCCGAAGTTACGGGGTCATTTTGCCGAGTTCCTTAACGAGAGTTCTTCCGCGCGCCTTAGAATTCTCTTCTCGCCTACCTGTGTCGGTTTGCGGTACGGGCACCTTCTCCTGGCTAGAGGCTTTTCTTGGCAGTCTGAGATCATGACCTTCGCTACT
>NZ_JAALFM010000067.1:0-709 GCF_011800295.1 Paenibacillus sp. EKM301P
GAGGGAAAGGTGAAAAGCACCCCGGAAGGGGAGTGAAATAGATCCTGAAACCGTGTGCTTACAAGAAGTCAGAGCCCAATCTATGGGTGATGGCGTGCCTTTTGTAGAATGAACCGGCGAGTTACGTTCCCGTGCAAGGTTAAGGTGAAGAGCTGAAGCCGCAGCGAAAGCGAGTCTGAATAGGGCGAATGAGTACGTGGACGTAGACCCGAAACCGGGTGATCTACCCCTGTCCAGGGTGAAGGTGCGGTAACACGCACTGGAGGCCCGAACCCACGCATGTTGAAAAATGCGGGGATGAGGTGGGGGTAGCGGAGAAATTCCAATCGAACCCGGAGATAGCTGGTTCTCCCCGAAATAGCTTTAGGGCTAGCCTCGGAAAAAAGAATCGTGGAGGTAGAGCACTGATTGGGTGCGGGGCCCGCAAGGGTTACCAAGCTCAGTCAAACTCCGAATGCCATAGATTTAGTTCCGGGAGTCAGACAGTGAGTGCTAAGATCCATTGTCGAAAGGGAAACAGCCCAGACCATCAGCTAAGGTCCCCAAGTGTGTGTTAAGTGGGAAAGGATGTGGAGTTGCACAGACAACCAGGATGTTGGCTTAGAAGCAGCCACCATTGAAAGAGTGCGTAATAGCTCACTGGTCGAGTGACTCTGCGCCGAAAATGTAACGGGGCTAAACACACCACCGAAGCTATGGCTTGATGCTT
>NZ_JAALFM010000068.1:0-681 GCF_011800295.1 Paenibacillus sp. EKM301P
ATCCGGTACGAGGACAGTGTCAGGTGGGCAGTTTGACTGGGGCGGTCGCCTCCTAAAGAGTAACGGAGGCGCCCCAAGGTTCCCTCAGAATGGTTGGAAATCATTCGAAGAGTGCAAAGGCAGAAGGGAGCTTGACTGCGAGACCTACAAGTCGAGCAGGGACGAAAGTCGGGCTTAGTGATCCGGTGGTACCGCATGGAAGGGCCATCGCTCAACGGATAAAAGCTACCCTGGGGATAACAGGCTTATCTCCCCCAAGAGTCCACATCGACGGGGAGGTTTGGCACCTCGATGTCGGCTCATCGCATCCTGGGGCTGAAGTAGGTCCCAAGGGTTGGGCTGTTCGCCCATTAAAGCGGTACGCGAGCTGGGTTCAGAACGTCGTGAGACAGTTCGGTCCCTATCTGTCGTGGGCGTAGGAAATTTGAGAGGAGCTGTCCTTAGTACGAGAGGACCGGGATGGACGTACCGCTGGTGTACCAGTTGTTCCGCCAGGAGCACCGCTGGGTAGCTATGTACGGAAGGGATAAGCGCTGAAAGCATCTAAGCGTGAAGCCCCCCTCAAGATGAGATTTCCCAGTATGTAAGACCCCTTGAAGACGACGAGGTAGATAGGTTGGGGGTGGAAGTGCAGTAATGCATGGAGCTGACCAATACTAATCGGTCGAGGGCTTATCCTAA
>NZ_JAALFM010000007.1:0-225979 GCF_011800295.1 Paenibacillus sp. EKM301P
TTATAGAAAGAGCGATTAGCTCATTTTGAAACTGACGAGATAAAATATCTCATTGTTTGATTTTGCGAACAAAATCAATTTACTCACTCGTTGTTCAGTTTTCAAAGATCAAATTCTTTTTCACTGCGTTTTTCAGCAGCTATAAGATCATATCATGTTCATTCCAAAATTGCAAGGGTTATTTTTTTTCTTTTTTTCGAAGATCATTTCACCCTGCTTATTCTCTTTTGAAACGGCTGTTTTGTTGTCAGCCCAAATAATATATCACATATCCAAGCAACTTAGCAAGCACTTTCTTCATTTTTTTATTTTATGAATAAATCCACTCATTTTCTGCTACGTTAAATCAGTCAAGGGGCTAGCTGCCCCCTCACTAGCTGGTGACTCCCTCTGGTTCGAACACCTCTGCTGGCCAGTGTAGCTCCACACCTTGGCGAAGAAGAATATTTTGAAAACGTCCAAGATGTTCTTCTGACCGACTCACTTCAAAAGGATATACTCCGTTGGAGACACAGTAAGCCGCCAAGCTTCCCGACGCTTCTCCTATATTCCATTCTGTAGGATGCAGCCGGTAGCAACCATTGGCTATTTGAGTCATCCCTATATTTTTGCAAGCAGGAAGTAAATTACGAACTCTCACAGGAATCAGTGAACCCAATGGAATTTCATAAGGATAGTTAGGGATATAAAAGGTTCGCTGAGATACCGTAGTCGGATGAAGATCTAAATGATAGCTGCCCACACCTACACTGTCTGAATACCGTTTGGGTCCCTCCTTACCCCGAAGCTCACGACTTACATCAAACTCTGAGATCGTATACCTGGCCTTAATCCTACGCGACTCGCGAATATAAGCCGTTTTAGCCAGCCCGTCAGAAGTCCCAAGAAAATCACCCCGTGGTCGAATTCCTGGATAGCCGAAACCTCCATCTAAGCGGGGAGCTTCAGTTTGAAGCCAATATATTAATGAACGGGTCAACTCACGCGCTCCTTCGCGATGTTTTGCCTGCTCCTGAGCGGTGACGCCGATCAATGGTCCTAGGTAATAATCATTTTGCGCCCAGTTTAAAAGAGTAACCTCGCCATCGTTTAGCGGTTCGCTCCATATGGAAGGATCTACGATACGACGATAATCCCATAAGGATACAATACCCTGATCGTTAGGGAATAATGTGAACTGTTTTAGCTTACTGGTATCATCTGCATCTGTAGCAAACCAGCTCAAAATCGGAAAACGGGAAAATGACGGGATATAATTCCTCCAGAAATCGTATTGCTGCGGTCGCTCTATAATGAAGCTTTCCTGGGGGATATAGTCTACAGCAGCCACATGTGTGATAGATTGCATATCAAGAGGATTAGCACACTCCAGTGCGTGAGGCTCCCCCGTTGCAGCCCGTGACTCTGCTCCACTCGTATGCTCCACACCCGCCATGGGAAGGAGATCGCCACACTCTGTGGCATCCAGATAAAACGTTCCATGCAGCACTCTGAGGCCACTCTTATGATCAGGGTTATGCGAGGTACGGACGGTAACAGAAGTAATACAATCCCCATCTGTCTGAGCAGCAATAGGCACGGTGTGATAATATACACGAACGCGTCCCGTATTTAAGTAAGGAGCAAGCATATCCTCAAGCACCTGTAGAGCTACCCGTGGTTCATGGGCCAGACGACTTACCCAGCCGTTCCCAGGATTAAGAATCGGATCATTGTAGGCTTCTTCGGTTAACGGATAGTTCTGACGGTAATACTCGCGTACACGATTGCGGAACTGACGATATGTTGCTGTGCAACCAAACTGTTCGATCCAGCGGTGCTCATCTGGGGGAACAGCCTGTGAAGTTAATTGCCCTCCCAACCAGTCCGTCTCCTCTGTCATGATGACTCTCATACCAGCTTTCGCCGCCGCAAGGGTTGCCGATGTCCCTCCCAGACCTCCGCCAATCACAACAACATCGGCATCAAGCCGTTTTTGCGTCATGGTTCGTTCCCCTTTCATTTTGTACTAAGATTCCATCACTTCAAAAGCTAGTCTAGCAGCGCCGATGAATCCAGCGCGATTGCCCAACATTGCCCGACTTACTTCTGTTTGAACTCCCAGTTGGTACAAATGCTTTTCCAGCAAGGGCCACCATACCTCTCCCGCATCCGCTACTCCTCCCCCAACAATGATCAACTCAGGATCAAGGGTCACCGAAATATTAGCCAGAAGCACAGCTAAATCTGCCGTGTAGTCATCCAGTGCCTGAATAGTCTTCAGATTGCCGTGAGCGGCCTCTGTCACAATCTCGTTCCCCGAACGGTACAATTGTCCGGTGTATTCACTGCCTCGACGTAACAGGGCACTACCTGATACGTATTGCTCGGCACATCCCTTTTTCCCGCAATTACAAGGGTGACCTTCGGGAAATAAAATACTGTGCCCCCAATCGCCGCCGCTCCAGTGGGCCCCTCTACACAAGAGGCCATTTTCCATATACGCGCCTCCGACCCCTGTTCCCAAGGTGAGCATGACCAAGCGCTGTTTGCCCTTCCCGGCTCCCTGCCACGCTTCTCCAAGTAACGCAGCGTTCGCATCATTATCTGCAACCGCACGTAGAGCCAGCTTTTCTCTAGCCCACTCCACCAAGGATGTACCCTGCCAGCCAGGCAGGTTATCTGTGGCATATACAACTTCACCGCTCTCCACGTTCACTCTGCCAGCAGTAGCAATGCCTAAAGCGCCTATGCCTATAGATGTACTCACACTGGTATCTCCAAAAGAACGCATCAGTCCGAATACAGCCTCAGACACACGCGACAACACCCATTCACGCCCACGTGAGGCATCTGTATCCATTCGAATTTCATCAAGTACCGATCCATCCCGCGCCACTATGGCGGCCTTTACGGAAGTTCCTCCAATGTCGATCCCAATGACTTTGTTCAATGCAACTGCCACCACCATATCCTCCTTGTTCCCCCACATAAAACCTTACGAGCTCTTAGCACAAACCTTCTATGGATAGAAAAACATGATGAACTGTCGGAGCGTGCCCTATTCCAATCCGCAATCGCAGAATTTCAATAACTTCGTTCAATCACCGCTCTCGCTGTTTTTTCCTTCATCTGTTTGGTGTGACTTGTGTGCTTGCGAGCAAGTCCTTCGCAGATGAGGTCAATCACGAATAGCTGTGAGATTTTGGCGCCGATTGAACCGCCTTCTATCGGAGCTTCCTTCCCTGCGGTCAGTAAAACAATATCTGCAATGGAGGTAATAGGTGATTTTGCATAATTCGTAATTGCGATAACTGTTGCTCCGTTCTGCTTGGCCTTGTGCAGCATGTCGTTGGTATCCAGTGTACTTCCTGATACACTGATGCCAATAGCGACATCACCAGGGCTCATGGACACGGCCATCATCGACTGAATATGTCCGTCTGCCACAGCCTCGGCGCGCCGCCCAATCCGCAAGAATCGGTTTTTAGCATCCTGTGCGGAAATTCCCGATGCACCTACACCGAAAAATTGAACATAACCCGCTTGATCGAGACACGCTATCGCACGACTAAGCTCCGAACGGTCCAAGAGCCCCATACTGGAGTGCAAAATATCGAGCATATTGTGATACACCGTGCGGGTAATATCATGTTCGTGATCTGGGTCGATGTTCTCCTCGCTCATATCGGTTTTTCGATAAGTCTGGTTTTGCGCCAGCGACAGTCGGAAATCCTGATACCCTTTAAAACCAATTTTCCGACAAAAACGCATAACCGTCGTTTCGCCTGTACCTGCAAAGTCAGCCAGCTCCGTCACGGAGAAATATATGATGTCAGCGGGGCACTCCAGTACGCACAAAGCGACTTTTTGCTCCGATTTCGTTAATGAAGGATAATACGTGTTAATTCGGTCGTTCATCTCCATAGATGCATTTCACTGCCTTCCTTGCGGCATCGGCAAACCGCTGCGTAATCAATTGGGGTCTAGTAATCGCCGAGCCTACAACCACTGCATGTGCACCCAGCCGAAATGCTTCCTCTACTTGTGCCGGATCATGGAATCTGCCTTCTGCAATGACAGGAACAGGAACCAGCTCTGATGCTCTCCGCACCAATTCCAGGTCTGGACCATCTATCTGAATAGAATATGACGTATAACCGGATAACGTCGTGGACACGCAGCCTACACCAAGGGAAGCCGCATGAAGCGCCTCCTCCAGTGTCGATATATCCGCCATGGAGGTGACTCCGTGCTCATGAGCGTAATCTATGAGTTGCTTCAGCTTGCCCCCCTCTGGGCGCGATCGTAATGTGGCATCCAGCGCAATGATATCCGCACCTGCCTCCACCAGTTCCTCCATTTCACGGAGGGTAGGCGTAATGTAAATATCAGAATCATCATAATCCCGTTTAATCAAACCAATGACTGGTAGAGGGATCGCCTGTTTAATCGCACGTACATCCGATGCACCATTGGCACGAATCGCTACAGCTCCACCCTCCTGTGCAGCACGTGCCATTTTGACCATAAAATCTGTTCCATGCAACGGTTCGCCAGGTAGCGCCTGACAGGAAACGATCAGTCCATGCCGAACCTTGGATAATATTGCTTCCATCTCCATAGGAATCACTCCCTCTCCTCAGCATAATGCCGAACGGTCAATCCAACTTCAAAGGTTCGGTTCCACGGCATGTAGCAATCTGTAATTTCCACGCGACCCTCCGGCCCGTTCACATATTCATCGAGCGCCTGCTCCAGCCGTCCGCGAATAACTGTAGCTACCGATCCTCTAGGTCCATCAAGCATAAACTTGTTAAAACCCATCTGCTCCACAATTCCATTATTCATAGCTGTACGTACCACAGCGCAATAACAGGCATCCTCAGCGTAGCGTAGCCCCAGAAAATCCTGGTGCTCCTCCGTAGGACCATAGCGAACATAAAGCATGGACTGGGCAATGACGGTACCGAGCGTATTAGAACTGGTATTCCAGCCTGCATAGCCTGCCAGCTTAAAAAGCAGTCCTTTTTGCTTCAATAGTCTAAGCAGCTTGAGATCGGCGCCGTTGGCGTAAGCTACATCAGCAATTGCAATATGTTTATTGGCATCATGCTGCATATGAGCACCGTACTCCACCAGTTCTACCAGATTCCGATGTACATCATATCCGGCCATCGCATGCTGCTGGGATGAAGCTTCTGCCATCGTGTCACCAGGTGTGTTGGTCAGCAAAATCAAATCAGCCTCCGCTGCTGAGGAAGCAATCAGCCCACCTGCCGCTATAATCTGATACTTTAACGTTTCGTAAAAATAACGATCCTCAAAAAGCGGGACCACGAACGCCCCCTGCAAAGCAGACAATCGAGGATATACCAGTGGAACTACATGATTCGTCCGATTCACCCAACGAGCTAGCAACGTACAACCCACTTCGTCTGCCCCCGGATACATGTATACTTTCAAATCTAGCCCAAGCTCGGAAATACGACTTCTTAGTCGCTGTTGATCCTTGGCGGTATAGCCGTAGGGAGCCGAATCATCCTGTGGAATGATCAGAAAATCAATCACGCCTTCTGCTACCAGTTCCAGTGCTACTTGATTAGCTTCCAAATTCACACGGCGACGCCCTAGATAATCGTCTAAAATCTCTATAGGCAAACGCTCGTCGATGTCCGCTAATTCCAGCAACTCTTCTGCGGTAGCAATCACTAGCTCCTGACGATGCTCAATGAAACCCTTTCTGAATATCTCACGACCCCAATCAGCATAGTAGTCTGGTTCCTCATCAGCCAAAGAGTATTGCGGACAACGCATAATCAATTGAAAGGCATACAAAGTCAGTTGCGGGTATAGCTGCTTCAACCTGCGAAGACGATTAGCCCTGTCCCTGACCTGCTCACTCGACATTCCGTGTAGCCGGGAGGGTACGATTCCCCCGTACAGCAGCGTATCCATCGCAATAATCGCTCCATCAGCAGTCGCCGCACGTTCTTCGAGCCACGTCCATAGCCTGGTCGTATCACCAGGGATTTTCTTTTGTCCCATCCATTCTAAAGGAGGGCGCTCCATTTCAAGGTCTGTGCCCTGTGCTAGTAAGTAAGGAAATTGATAATTGCAGGGCCGCTCATCCAGCGGTACAAAAAGTAATCGGGTATTTGGCTTCACCATACGCTCCACCTCTCCTGGAAATTACCGTTATTCTAACGGCAAATGGTAATTTTCAAGGCAGCTATGCTGTCTTGTTTCTTAACCATCACCAATTCTCACAAGATCAGTCGATATTTGCCTTGTTCATCCTGATCGACATAGCCCCACTGCACGGCGGCACGGATCGCCGGATTGCTCCCCAGTCGAGTCTCTGCTTCTAGGCAAGCCGTGATACCGCGTCGTAGTTCGTCCACGGCCTCGTCCGTCAGAGGCGGCGGCTTTTGTCCGCCAGTTGCTTCGCTCTGCATGAGGTTTCCTAGCGACTGCACATCGTTCTGGCGCTCGTTGCCTAGCGCAGCTTGGCGCAGCACTTGCCACAGGTCCACATCCAACTTGGCACGTTCCAGCCAAGGCGTAGCCTGTGCCACGAAGCCTGCCGCCGCATCATTGGCAGATATATTCTGTAGGACGCTCACAACGTGAAGCAGCCGCTCGAAGTAGATATCCAGCGCAGGGATATCGCGCATTTGCAAGGCAAGGTCCACGTCCTCATACGTGTTGCCGCCCAGTCGGCTGTTCTTGTTTTGGCGACAGAAAAACATCAGTTCATCTGCATGCTCCCCCGCTAACTCCCGCACAGCCCATTCCCATGACAGCCCCGGCATATAACGCTCACTGTTCCACATATAGTGGGACATCGTAATGAGCGTCACCTTGGAGCACTCCCATTGGTTCATCGGGTTGGCCACCATGCCGGTATGTCCGCAAGCTGGAAGCCTGGAATACCGTCCGCGCAGCGGATCGAGGAATAACCGATCATGGTCACAATCATTCACCGGGATGTTATCCCATAACCACAGCTCATGCCCATAGAATGCATGATTATCGGCAGCATGCTGGCGACCAATCTGTGGAGCAAATACAAAGTATCCCGTCCAGAATACCTTAATATCTGGATGCAATCGCTCCCGGAAATCCTTTTTGTATTCGGTATCCCAATAGGACCAATATTCCGAAGGGCAGACTGTCAGTGTAAATTCAGGCAGACGTTCAGCCAACCAAGTATGAACCTTGTTCGTCAAGAAGACATGAGCGTGACCCGAACGGCCCAGCAAATGCCGATTTTCCCCTTTAAGGACGTAATCAATATCATCCATTAATACAGAAAAATGACGTACGCCTATCGCTATCATGGCTGCCAGCTTCTCCGTCAATTTGAGAAAATCTTCATCGCTGCCAAAGTTCAGGTCATTCCCTGGGCTGATACAATAATGAAAATCAATCTCGTGTCGTTCACAGGCTTCCTTTAATTCGCAGATTTGGGCAAACATCTCCTCAGGGTACGGTTCCCTCCATAGCTCACGATGATAGGGATCATCCTTGGGAGCATACATGAACGTGTTCATCCGATGCGCAGCCATAAAACGGACGGCATCCAGCCGATCCGCGAAACTCCACGGTTTCCCGTAGAAGCCTTCAATGATTCCTCTGACCGGAAAGGAGGGCTCATCCCGAATAGACATCACCGGCAACGTACATCGTTCCTGTTCTACTTGAAGCAGGAGATGCAGGGCATCCATGCCGTATTTGAGCCCTCTTTTATTGGATGCATGGATTTCAATTCTCCCTTCCTTCTGAATGTCCAAACGATATCCATCGGCAGTAAGCGTTCCGTCATATTCGAGCATCAACTGCACGCTTCCCCTTGTTTCAGTCGGAACACCGGGCCCCGGAGGTGCAATGAGTCGGATCGGTCCCTCGGGGTCAAGCACACCTTCATACTCCTGATTCATTGCAAAGCGAGAGGACAGTTCACAGATCAGGTTCGGTTCAGCGATAACCAGTTTGTCCCCACTGTCATACACATCACGAAAATAATATTGAACCTCCTGTGGTATTAGCCCTACATCCGAATTAGGTCTCATTCTTTTGGACAGTTCCATCGCAATCGTCTCCTTCCATTTACGGGCTCTCCGTAGCCGAGACTTCTGAATTATCCTTTCACCGCTCCCGCCAAGCCTTCCATATAATAGCGCTGCGTGAACAGGAACAATATAATGATCGGCAATACCGAAATCATTGTGCCTGCAGCAATCCAGCCAAAATTATAGGCAAACTGACCATTGAGATACGTAAGTGCAGCTGCCAGCGGGTATAGCTCCGTATCGTTTAGAATAACGATAGGCCACAGGAAGCTGTTCCAGAACGACATGGCCTCCAACAGAGAAATCACAGCAAGCGCCGGCTTGACCAGTGGAAGCACCAGCTGCCACCAAATTCGAAACTCCGAAGCGCCATCCATTTTACCTGAATCACGCACATCGGCGGGGATATGAATAAACGTCTGCCGCATTAGAAAAATGTTGAACACAGAGACTGCCCCGGGCAACACCACACCCATATATGTATTGCCCAGATGAAGCCCTTGAATGGTCAGATAATGCACAATAAATGCCGTGTAAGAAGGAATAATCATTGTAGCAATCAGCAGCGTAAACACCACATTTTTACCCTTAAAACGAAACACAGCCAAGGGATATCCCGTCAAACTGGCCAGTACCACATTGAGCACAACGCCCAACACCGTAATGATGACCGTATTTAGCATATATTTAGGAAAATCCATGAACTGCCACACCTGAACATAGTTGTTGAAATCAATAAAGGTCGGGAAGATCGCAGGCGGCGTTGAAAAAATATTACGGCCTGGCATGAGGGATACACTAAGCAGCCATAGAAACGGTCCCATCAAAAAGAGGGCTAGCAGCACTAAAAGCACATACATTACCGTCATTCTGATCACTCGACCAAGACTACGCATGATGCGACTGCTTTCTTTTTTAGGAAGAGACGAGCGTAGCATTTTATCATTCTGTAGATTCATCAATAGGGATTGACACCGCCTTTCCTATTGAATCGGAATACAATAATACTAAGTACCGCAATCATTGCACCGACAATTAAGCCAAGTGCCGAAGCGTACCCAAAATTAAACTGCTCCATCCCCTTTTGAAAAATATACAAGCTGGATGTCAACGTGGCCGTTCCCGGTCCACCCTTGGTTAACACATATACCTCATCAAATACGCGAATAGCTGACATGAGCGATATGAGGGTACAAAACAGAACGTATGGCTTCAGCAGCGGAAGTGTAATATGAACAATCAGACGCCATCGACTGGCTCCATCCACCCTAGCGGCTTCGTACAGATCTTGAGGAATGTTTTGTAATCCTGCCAGATAGAGCATCATATAATACCCGAGTCCCTTCCACATCGTGATGAACATCAGTACATACAAGGCTAAATTGCTGTCCGATAACCAGTGTATGTCTTTGCTAATCAAACCGACTTGTATAAGCAAATAGTTCACTACGCTGTTATTGCCCAACAGCCAGCTCCAAATTAAGGCCACAGCTACCATCGAAGTCACAACAGGGATGTAGTAGGTCGTACGAAATATTTTAATTCCGGGGATACGACTGTTCACCAGCACAGCCATCAGGATAGAGAATATTTGAAGAAAGGGAACAATGAGCACGTACAACAATGAGTTCCAAATCGAAATAAGAAAGTTACGGTCCTTAAACGCTGCTTCAAAATTATCCAGGCCGACAAAATGGGTATCTGATATGACAGAGTAGTCCGTCAATGCCAGCGGAATGCTGTAAATAATAGGCCAAAATACAAAGACGGCAAGCAATAACAGTCCCGGCGTCATAAAGGCCCAGGCCGTAAAGGACTCCGACCTCAACCATTTGATCATGCTGCATCACCACCTGATTTTGATAAATGAACAGGGGAGTATTCGCATTACTCCCCTGTCATACCTATTGCTTTAAAATATCATTCACTTCCTGCTCCAAGGCAGTAAGCGTCTCCTTCGTATTACTTCCGTTCAATAAAATATTTTGCAAGGCTCGCGCGATCGCGCTGTTCACATCCTTGGCATTAGGCACACCGACCATATAATCTGTCGCCTTATCCAAGCTTTGTGCAGATACTACCTTGGCTTGTGCCTCTAATGATTGGTCAGACTGAGTAAAATACGGGTCTTTAATCGATTCTTTCGTGGAAGGTAGTGTATTGGCCTCTTTAGAAAATGCCGTTTGACTCTCTGCATTTGTTAAGAAAACAGCAAATTTCACCGCCTCGTCTATATGTGCAGACTTGGTAGGTACGACCAGGTCCATAGAGTTGGAAAGCCGCAAATCAGCTTTGCCGGTTGGGACGGGAACAGCAATCGTATTTTTATATACGTCCGGCGCTGCCGTTTTGATAAAATTAATGAACGTTGGGCCAGCCAGCTCGAAGGCAACCTGCTCTCCGGCATAATATTTCACTTGCTGTGAGAAGTCAGCATCTTCCTTGAGCACGACACCATCTTCCATCTGTTTTTTTAGATTATCAATCATGGTGACTGCGTCTGGTGTGTTGAATGCAGCTGCTGTCTTTTCTTTATTTAAGATAGGAATACCGTCAACCGCAAAAAGCTTGGATACAAGCTGCTGAGCATAGCCGGCCTTACCGATTTTTCTATTGATTTGGCGGCCCCATTCTGACAATTCCTCCCGTGTTTTGGGCGGATGGGCAGGGTCCAATCCAGCAGCTTTAACTAGCTTTGTATTCATGTAAAGCACTTCCGTGCCTGTATACCAGGGTAGTGCATAAGCTTTACCGTTAATAACAGTCGAATTATAAATACCTTCGAAATAAGCAGCCTTTTCCTCAGGCGACAAGTGTTCATTCATATCAACAACAGCGCCTTTAGAGCCCATTTGGCTAGCAAATTCCGTATTGAGATTCACTACATCCGGACTGCTGTTGCTAGCGATACTCGTCAACAACTTATTGGTCACTGCATCATACGGGTAATCCTTCCAATCAATTTTGACATTAGGGTTCTTCTGCTCATAATCGGCAATAACCCGATTAAAATACGGGGTAAATGTAGGTTGTAGCGCAATGGTCCAAAATTGGAGTGTCACTTTCCCTCCGTCTACCTTTTCCGGCTTTGAGCCTCCGCCACCGCAGCCGCTCAGCAGTACAACCAGCGCCAGCATAGATACAAGCAACCGTAACCTGCCTTTCGCTTTCTTTGTCACATGGTGACCCCCTTGTTCTTAGTTGATTAAGGTAAATTATAACAGAAATACCGTTATAGAAGGAACATTTTTTCAATAAAATAAATTTAGAAGGAATAATTTTTCTTTTATTGGATACAAAAAAGACGCCTCTTCAATAGAGACGCCATGTTTGCCAAATCAACCCACAGAGGATTCATATCTATTAATAATATGGAGCCATGAAAACGTACACCAAAACTCCAGTCAAGCTCACATATAGCCAAATAGGCATCGTCCAACGGGCAATTTTACGATGTTTTGCTACCTGCATCGTCCATCCCCATACAACTGTGAATAGCGCCAACGGTACGATAATCGCCGCGAGTATACTATGCGAAATCAACAGCGTAAAGTAAATCGGCCGAAGGATACCCACACCGCCATATTTTGCAGTTTCCGGTGAAATGTAATGGAAGGTCAGATAGGAAAATAAAAACAAAACGGTACTGGCGAAGGCCAGCAGAATAAAGGTTTTATGCACCTTAATGTTTTTCTTGAAAATCGCAACCAATGCAGCCACCAAGAAAATAAATGTGAAGCTGTTAAAAATCGCATTCAACCTTGGGAAAATAGTGAGATCAAAACTAACACTCCCCTGGTATCCGATCGGCGAAAAGAACAGCAGCAAAATAATCACATTGGCTATAATGGAAACGGTGATAATCAAGGCTGTAAAATTACGATTGCTCGTTGGAACGTACTGCTTGTCCTCACTCGCTTTATTCATCATGAGCGTCTCCTTCGTTTAAATTCAGGTTTTCGTTATTTTTGCGGTCATAACCATAATATATTATATAGAACTCATAGATAGCCTGTGAAGTGACAACAGTATGAACAATTTCACAGCCATTCTCCAGGAAATATGCTTCATCGATTTGGGAACCACTCTTACTTCCCAATATCAACGGTAGAATGCATTCATTTTACAAGCTTTATGCACACAAAAAACACCGGGAAGGGATCGTTCCCCACTCCGGTGTTGTGTCGGCTATGCAATAACGCGCCTTGATAGCAATATTCATTGCTGCCAGACGTCACTGTATTCCTGATGGCGCTTGAACAGAGCCAGCGCATACGAGCAAGCCGGGATCACCTTTTTATGCTGTTCCCTCGCCATAGCAACAACTTTGTCGATGAGCTCCTTGCCAATTTTTTGACCCCGTAACTGTTCAGATACAAATGTATGGTCAATGACCAGAGAGTGGTCATCTACAGATTTATAACCTACTTCTGCAACTACCTGTCCATCATCCACCATGACTACTGCATGGTCCTCCTCGCGAATTTGTCTCATGAGACCAATCCCCTTTCTGACTGAAGAAATGCCGTAACGACTCCATGCGAACGAACGCTGCATTCACTTGTTACCCACGCTAGATATCCTTATCATTCCCCTATTTAGGGGACAGCGAAACATCCATACATAAAAAAGGAACTATCGTCGACACTATATTTATTCCAATTAAGGTAAAGGGAGGTGCTGTATTGGGTACGGAAATGAAACCTGTCATCCCGTTTGAACCAGAACTGAGTGAAAAAGTCCCTATAGATGCAGGCCCTTGGCGTTACGAAATAAAATGGGACGGTACAAGAATTTTAACGTATCACGACCAGGGCAACACGCGTCTGTTCAATCGTAAGCAGCATGAACGAACGCTGTTGTACCCGGAGCTTGCTCGCTTCTCCTCCTACTGTAGGGCAGATTCAGTCATACTGGACGGGGAGATGATCGCACTTGGTGCCGACGGTAAACCGTCGTTCCATGAAATTATGCGCCGGGATCTGATTCGCCGAACGGAGCGAATTCAGGCAGCCTATGAAGCCGTACCCGCTACTTACATGTTGTTTGACATTGTATATCTAAATGGGGAATGGGTTCATCGCAAACCGTTACAGGAAAGGCTTGAACTGCTGCATCAGATCATCATACCGAATGAACGGATCCAACTGGCTCCTGCTCATCCTGATGGACAGGCTCTTTTTCAGGTTATGTGCAGCCAAGGAATGGAAGGTATTGTGTGCAAAAAACTGGATAGTCCCTACACATTGGGCGGACAGGACAGACGATGGGTCAAGGTCAAAAATTATGGCGATATCATTGCCGTTATCGGTGGCTATACCCTGAACGGAGGTGTGATCAACGCTGTATTGCTGGGCCAGTATGATAAGCAAGGAATGCTGCGCTATATCGGGCACGTGGGTACAGGTAAGCTGACTCGTGGAGATTGGCGTCAGCTTACCGAGCGCCTGATGCCACATACTCTATCGGAGCGACCTTTTATTAACAAACCGGATCGGCATCAAGACGCATTTTGGGTGAAGCCCATGTTTACCGCCAAAATTCAATATAGTGAGTGGCGGTGGCAAGAAGGACGTACCTTGCGTCAGCCCTCCATCCAAGCTCTTGTGGATCAAGGTATTGAACAGTGCATCGGACCCTGGAAGTGACGTTTTGCCGATACTTTTTCAAAAAATGCAGAACAAAGTTTGTATAAATCATTGCAACCAGTGGTTAATTAAATTACAGTTAACTAATTAACTACATCGAGGTGGATCGCATGTTCTTTTTTTTGGACTCCGAAATTCGTCAACTGGCCTATAACCTATTTCCAGGTGGCAATAAACCGATTGGTGTTTTGGTAGATTTATTTTCTATAACATACGAAATAAGAAAAAATATGGAAAAACGTTCACGTGAGTTTGGTCTCTCCTATGGGCAATATATTGCACTTTGTGTACTTTCTGCGCAAAGAGATGAAATGTCATCTCCTTCAGCGTTGGCTGAAAAGATGGGTGTCAGCCGGGCAGCCATCAGTTCTATGGTCATTTCTCTTGAGCAAGAAGGATTCATAAATAAATACGACGATCCCAATGACAAGCGGGGAGTTTTTGTTTCTCTGAATGATAAAGGAAGAAGTAAAATCCAGCAGATGGACCCTTTTTTCATAGGGCTGGCTTCACGTCTGATGTCAGACTTTACTGAATCGGAACTCTGCCAGTTTCAGACCTATTTGTCACGCGTACGAGATGCTTTTGAAGATGTTAAAGGTTCGCGTCTAACCACCCCCAGCGCCCTCAGAGAGGAGAAAGACAAATGGTGCGAAGACTAAGACAAAATCTGTTCGTCAAACTTGCCCGCAGATCGGCTGGTCGAATGATAACAGCATCCGATTTTAAGCCTTCGCATGCTCCCAAAGTACATCGGACTGAGAGAATGATCCCCACCTCTGTAGGTGATTCCAGGGTAATTGTATATGAACCTTCCCTCCGGTCTGCTGATCCACTCCCTGTATTCGTCAATTTTCATGGTAGCGGATTCATAATGGGCAGCGCTGAAATGGATGACCCCTGGTGCCCGGTCATTGCCGAACGAGCGAATTGTGTCGTCGTTAATGTCGATTATCGCTTGGCCCCGGAGCATAAATTCCCTATTCCGCTACAGGAAAGTTATGATGTGACCCAATGGGTGTACAAGCATCCTGACGTACTAAACATCGATCCCCAACGCATTGCGGTCGGCGGACATAGTGCAGGAGGTAATCTTGCAGCAGCGCTGTGTCTTATGGCCCGGGATCGCAAAGAATTCCCAATTGTGTATCAGGTGCTGGATTACCCATCACTGGATATTGCTACAGATCCCAAGCTGAAGCCCCAATTTGAGAAGGCGATCCCGCCTCGCGTGGCAAAAATCTTCAATGAAAGCTATTTGCGCTCGCCAGATGAGGCACGAAATCCGTTGGTTTCTCCTATTTATGCAGAATCGCTGCATGATCTTCCTCCTGCGCTGATCATAACAGCCGAGTTGGACTCCTTGGCTGAGGAAGCTGAGCTGTACGCCAAGCGGCTGATTGAAGCGGATGTGCCCGTAACATATAAGAAATATATGGGCGCCGCACATGCTTTTACTCATAGCGGGGATCTCGCTGTAGCTGAAAGTGCCTGGCACCTGATGAGCGACCAGTTGAAGTTGGCATTTGAATTTCGTATCGAGGACACTCTGGCAGAGCTGAAGAAATAAAAATAAAAATAAGCCTCCTACTTCCACTGCCCTCATGCAGTCGGGTTCAGGAGGCTTATTTTTTATCATTACAAACTGTTAAAAGCTTCAGTCAATACAGGTACAATTTGCGATTTGCGCGATACGACGCCTTTCAGAACAGCCTTGTTGTCATCCAACTGTACATTGTAGGCTTTTTCAACTGCCTGAGCCTGGCTTCCCAGCGCAATACCAATGGAATCACTGTTCACAATGTCTGTTACGACGAACAAGAACAGATCAAGATTTTTGGCTGCAATGGTTTGGGACAAAGCAGCTTCCAGATCAGCTTGACGGGACAATACGTCGTTTACGTCTACTGCGTTCACTTGTGCGATTTCCACTTTGCGTCCATTCATCTGGAATTCTTTGGCGTCCAAGCTTACTAACTGCTCAATCGTGTGGCCACTCAAATCAGCACCCGCTTTAAGCAAGTCAAAACCGTAACGGTCTGCATCCACACCAGCAATTTCAGCCAGTTCGCGGGCAGCGGCTACATCCTGATCTGTGCAAGTCGGGGACTTGAACAACAGGGAATCAGAAATAATCGCGGACAACATCAGACCTGCGATTTCTTTGGGAATGGCTACACCATTTTCCTTGTAGAGCTTGTTCAAAATGGTGGCTGTGCAACCTACTGGCTCAGCACGGAAGTACAGCGGCTGGCTTGTTTCAAAGTTAGCGATCCGGTGGTGATCGATGACTTCAGTTACGCGCACCTTGTCAATGTCAGTCGCGCTTTGCTGACGTTCATTATGATCGACCAGAATGACGCTGTCTGTTTCGGCAGCAACCTGCTCAACCAGACGCGGCGCGCTCACTTTGAAATAATCCAGCGCATACTGCGTTTCCCCGTTAACCTCGCCCAGACGAACCGGCTCTACGTCCGCGCCCAGTTTGGTTTTCAAGTCTGCATAAGCAATAGCTGAGCAAATGGTATCCGTATCCGGATTTTTATGCCCAAAAATCAATGTTTTTGCCAACATAATCGACTCCTTCACCTTAAGCATTTTACGTGATTGTGTAACCTCAACAATTCCAATGCAGATTATATCATTAAATCTTGCATTCTCCCATTCCTCTTCGATTGATTTCAAAAATAATCTAGTAAATTCATAACATTTCCATGGAATCTATATGTGAAGTTAACCTTATTTTTTCTAAAAATATAAAAAACATATAGTAATATATCCCACCAATATGGTAAGATATGCCTCAAAACTGGCAAGTTAGTCACCAGTGGTCAATTCTATTATTTTAGATATTAAGGGAGGCGTGAGAACAACGGCAGTGGCTTCAAATCCTAGTATGTAGAGATATCATATTTTGATTGAAAAGAGGGAAATCTTTGAAAAAGCCGATCATTTTGCAAAAAATACCTGTCGTATCACTCGCTCTTGCCTTGACGGTAAGCTTATCTCTACCGTCTTTCAGTTCTGCCGCTACTGCAGATCTGCCAATCGACTCATTTTTAAAAGCTCAGGAAGCATTAACTATTGAGTCGGCTCCAGCCTTTATCTCACCTGAGCTGAGCACAGACTCCTCTCGTCAGGTCAGAGTCATCGTACAGCTTGATGGTGAGCCCCTAGCTGTGGACAAATATGCCGCACGTTCAAGCGCCAAAGCTTTCACCGCTCAATCCGAGCAAAAAGCCGAATCTGCGATCGCCACCGAGCAAACAACGTTCGTAGACCAAGCCGCTGAGCACGGCATTTCCCTTCAAGTGAATTACCAGTACAATACGGTGCTTAACGGACTGGAGGTTACAGTGCCAGCCAATAAAATTCCAGAATTGGCTAAACTACCAGGCGTTAAATCCATTCACGAAAACAAAACGTATTATTCCATCCCCGTGCAGGACCCGCCAACACTTACAGCCAATGAAGCCACTTATGACAACGCACCACTGGACCAAATTGGTGTGCCTGAAGCCTGGGCCAAAGGATTGCATGGCGAGGGAATCAAGGTCGGGGTTATTGATACCGGTATTGATTATGAGCATCCAGATTTGAAAGAAGCCTACAAAGGCGGATATGACTCTTTTGAACAGGACAACGACCCTTACGAGGAACCTTTCCTTGAAAAAGAGAATGATCCGTACGGCACAGGTTTTAGTGGAACGACACATGGGACTCATGTCTCCGGTACCATTGCCGGGAAAGCCGCAAATAAATCCTCGGATATTGTGCAAAAAGGGATTGCCTATAAATCGGACTTATACGTGTATAAGGTGCTTGGACGCAATACCAAGACCGGTCGTTCCTCCGGTTCCTCGGCTCAGGTCATTGACGGTATTGAACGTGCTGTCAAGGATGGCATGAATGTCATCAACCTGTCGCTGGGCTCAGATTCTGAAAAAGATCCCAACTCCCCGGATGCCATCGCCATCAATAATGCGGTACTTTCCGGGGTAGTCGCGGTCATCGCGAACGGTAACGCTGCACAACAAGGACCCTATTTTTATTCCATGGGTTCTCCCGCAACATCTCAACTAGCGATTTCCGTTGGTGCAGCCACTTCACCGAGCCATAGCTATTCAAATAAAGCATCCGTCAATCTTGTAACCTATGGTGATGATGAAAAGCCTTTAACAGTTACATCAGATACCTATTACAATTTTAATATGATGGCTTGGCAAACATTTCATGAGGATTTTTCTTCTATTTTGGGGACAGAACCATTGGAATTAGTTTATGCCAATTTGGGATATCCAGATGATTTCACTTCTAAAGATGTAAAAGATAAGGTTGTGATCGTATCGCGTGGCGTCTTGGGCTTCGTAGACAAGATCGCAAACGCACAACAAAATGGTGCAAAGGCTATTATTATTTTTAATGGTCAAGCAAAATCTGGCGACAGCACACAAGCCAATCTGAGTGAAGCTATCCCTGGTTACGATGGTTACATTAATTCAAATCAAGGAGACAATGTAGATTATATCCCTACCTTTGACATGACAGGAAAAGAAGGTAGAGCACTGGCAAGACAAATCATTGAAAGCCAAAACCACAAACAAAAATTCTTTATTGCTTTTGGAGAAGAGTATCGTCGTACTGACAATCCTGGTAATACCATGGCGGGATTTAGCTCCCGCGGACCCAATGGAGATGAACTGCTGAGTATCAAGCCAGACGTAAGCGCACCGGGTGTTGGCATTTTGTCGACGTACCCTGCCTTCGCCAAGTTCTATCCGGATGCATCCTATGAGCAAGCTTACAAACGCAGCAACGGAACGAGTATGGCATCTCCGCATGTGGCTGGACTTGCCGTGCTGCTGAAACAGCAGCATCCGAACTGGACACCGTTTGATATCCGCGCTGCTCTGGCAAACACTTCAGTTACACTCTTTGATGAGGATAAAATCCAATATGATGTGTATTCCCAAGGTGCAGGTCTTGTAAACATTGCAAATGCGATTCAGACTCCAGCCCTACTGGAAACCGTTGAAAAGATTACGATTCTTGACAAGAACTTTAATCGGCAGGAGGTTGTGAATTACAATCCTTCCGCCAGCTTCGGGGTGTTACGACCGGGTAGTGATGCGAAGCAGATCCAGCTTCAGCTCAAAAACTTATCCGCAAACCCTGTGCAGTATGAAGCCAGCTACGTTTTACATGATAATGTCACCTCTGATCCGACTAAGCCTATTGCTACCCCTGATGTGAGCAACATTGCCGTTCAGTTGCAGGGTGTTGGCGCGAATGGAGCCATCTCGGCAGAACCTGGCAAGTCACAACCGTTTTTCCTGTCTGTACAACCAAGTTCGAGTGCAGCTACAGGTGTATATGAAGGAGAGGTTATTTTAAAAAGCGCTGGACAACCGACACTTCATCTTCCGTTCGTTGTGCATGTCGGCAAAGAAAATCCAACGACAGGTTTCGGCTTGCAGGATCTAAGTTTCACGAACCCGATTATTTATCCAAGTCGTACAGGTGCGGAGCGCACAACAGATTTGGCTTTCCGTCTGACCACAGATAAAACCAATCAGATCGCGCTCTATGTATACGGATTAGATGATAAGCTAATCGGTCTGATTGATGGGATTGCCACTACCAAAGAACAAGGAGCTAACGCTCGCCTCAAACAAGGCGCATATTCCTTTAAGGGGATTAACGGAAGTTATGTTGAATTTGATGACAATGGCAAGCCTGTTCTGGATGCTAACGGTCAGCCGGTTATTCAACACTTGAAGGATGGCGTGTACAAGCTGGAAGTCAGCTCTCCAGAACTGAATGAAAAGGGAGAAGTTGAACGTAATACCGATGGTCCTAAACTGTTCACTGCCACGAAATCGATCCGTGTGGATAATAGTGCCGCATCCGGTGGTAGTAGCGGCGGCGGAGGTGGTGGAGGTGGCGGCAGAAGCAATACTACACCTTCTGCTGCAACGAATACATCCACCCCTGTCGCTACATCTGCACCTTCACTGCAAAGCGTAGTGAAGCAAGGACAAGCTGTAAAAACTGTGCCTACAGCCGTTGCGTTAAACAATAATGTACAGTCACTGACAGTAGCTGATGCAGATCTGCAGGCTACCGTGACAGCAGCTGGCTCCAGTCCGACAGCTATCGTATTGTCGGCTACTAGCCAAGCAGGCCAAACGACTAAGGCATCACTCACTTCGTCACAGCTGGCAACACTGGGCAAAGCCGCAGCAGGAAGCAGCCTGATTGTGAGCAATACAGGTTCTTCCCTGGCATTGCCGGTATCTGCTCTAAAAAATGCACCTGAAGGTGCAGGCATTGAAGTGGTCATCAGTAGCCAGGCAGAGGCGAGCGGCACATTTACAAGCAAGCTTAAAGGCTCGAATGTGATCGGCACCCCGGTAGGGTTTGAGGTCAACGTTGTCACTGGTGGCAAGAATCAAGCGCTCAAAGTGGCCCCAGGACAGTTCATTAGCCGATCCTTTACCGTACCTGGTCAAATTGATCCTAATACAGCCGGTGTGCTCTATACGGCGAATGGAAATGTCTATCCTGTTCCATCCGCCTTCACCAAGCAAGCTGATGGATCTACCATCGTTAAGGTAAGTCGTCCAGGCTTCTCCACGTATGCAGCGGCGACACGTCCTGTTAGCTTTGAAGATATTTCATCGTCGTATGCCCAATCCGAAATTCGATCGCTAGCGAATAAGTTGCTAATTAACGGCACAACCGATACAACATTCTCACCGAAGCAAAACGTGACGCGTGCAGAATTTGCAGCCTTGATCACCCGGGCACTTGGCCTGACACCAGGTACTGCTGCACCATTCAGTGATATTCCGGCAGGTAGCTGGTATTCCGGGGATGTGGCAGCCGCATATGAGGCCGGATTGATTACAGGTCGCAATAACGACAAGTTTGATCCGCAAGCAAATATCAGTCGTCAAGAAATTGCTGTTGTGCTGGGCAAAGCAGTGGACTTGCTTCAAATCAAAACAGCAACCGATGGTCCTGCACGCACACCGTACCATGATACTTCATCCTTTGCAGGCTATGCCAAGGACAGTATTGAAAAAGTAAGTGCAGCAGGTATTATTAACGGAGCCACGATCAAAGGCTCTTCCTACTTCCAGCCGAATGCGCCTACAACACGTGAGGCATCTGCCAAGGTGCTGCATGTACTTTTAAAAAAAGCTGCGCTGATTAACTAACAATTAAAAAAGCCCCCCAAGCCGTTATTTAACCAAAGTCGCGGTTTGGGGGGCTATTCTTATGTTAGACCATAATCTGCGATACTATACTGTTCCTGCTAAAGGCAACGTTACTTTAAATATACTCCCCGTTCCCAGTGTGCTTTCAGCTGTAATGCTCCCACCGTGAGCTTCCACGATCGATTGTGTAATAGCCAGACCAAGGCCCGCTCCGCCTGAGCTGCGTGTACGCGATTCATCTCCACGATAAAATCGCTCAAATATCCGCTCCAGCTGTTCCTTCTCCATGCCGGGTCCATTATCACGAATTTGAATATCTGCCAGTTTCTTACCAGCCGATAGGTTGACATGGATCACGCCCTTCTCCATATCGGTATGTTGAACAGCATTGTGAAACAGGTTAAGCACGACTTGTTTGATCTTATCGCCTTCTGCCAATACCCGTACACCTGCTGTCATATCAAAAACTACCTTACGTGTGCCTGCCAGCATAAGGAGCTGCGGTTTCATTTCCAGCAGCAATGCATCTAGTGATATGTCTTCCAGCTTCAACTCCGGTGTTCGATCCAGCTTAGCCAACAATAGCAAATCAGAGACAAGCTTATTCATCCGCTTGGATTCACCATACATACTCTCTAGTGCTGATTGGAGCTGCTTTGGATTGGAGGCTGCTCCACGAAGCAGCACTTCCAAGAAACCGTGAATGGATGTGAGCGGGGTACGCAGTTCATGGGAGGCATCCGCAATAAATCGTCGCATTTGCATCTGCAATTCCCGCTCGGCAGCAAAAGAATGCTCCAACCGCTCCAGCATTCCATTAAATGAAACTGCCAAGCGATCTACCTCATACTGACCCTGCTCTGCGTCAAAGCGCTCGTCCAAATTGCCCGCATCAATACGTTTGACTGCCTCGACCATTCTGGAAAGAGGAACCAATGTGCGGCGAAGCACAGGAAGCATAAGTGCTAAACCAATCGCAAGTGCAATCAGGGACAATAAAATAAAGGTGCGGAGTTGATTGATCAACTGCGCCTGCATAGAATTCGTGGATACGCCCATTTGAAGTAACCCTGACGAACGGTCTGGTGGTCCGAGTGGGCGAAACACAACCAGCTGTTCTTTTCCCTGAGCATCCGTAATTAATTGATAGCCGTGACGCATGCGCTTGCTCTGCTGCATTGCTCGATACTGCTGAGTGGTGAGGCGCGGCGGTTTAAGTCCATTTTCATTGGACAAGCTCTGGAAGGTGCCGTCTATACCTATAGAAGCAAGCGACATATCCGGCCAAAACAGAAATGGTCCCGGTCGATTACTTCTCCGATTGGTCTCATCTTGAGGAACAGTGACCCCAGCCCCGTTCTTTTCCTGCGAATCCTTAATCAATAAATCGGCAGGTATTGAATTCAGCTGTGTATCCATAGCTTCCGCCCGACTGCGATACAAAAAATCTTTCATTAAAAAGTATTGGAGAAAACCGATCAATACGAGCAATAAAGCCAAAATGAGTAAGGTTCTGGCCAAAAGCTGGGACCGGAGAGAACGAAGCGCATATTTTCTCCGACTTTTCCCTCCCGCCTTCATAACAAATCCACTCGGTACCCAACACCACGCAGCGTCCGAATGACCCGATGCTCCTTATCTTTGAGTTTTTCACGTAAGGAGCGAATATACACTTCCACAATATTATCCTCGCCCCCAAAATCATACCCCCAGACTCGGTCCAAAATACGACTTTTACTCAGCACAATTCCGTGATTCAACACCAGAAACTTCAATAGTTCGTATTCGGTAGGCGATAACTCCAGCACCTGGTTCTGATAGCGAATCTCCTTCCGTCGGTCATCCACTTGAAAGGGTCCGTGAACCACTTCCCCCAACAGGTCTGGGAACTGATTTCGCAAACGCGCTTCAATGCGAGCCAGCAGTTCGTTAAAACTGAAGGGCTTTACGATATAATCATCCGCGCCGAGCTTGAGCCCTTTTACCCGATCGTCCACATCATCCTTGGCTGTCAGCATAATAACTGCGATGTTATCCTCTGTCTCCTTGAGACTTTGGCATACCTCAAAACCATTCATTTCCGGCATCATCACATCCAGCACCGCTACATGCGGGCGAAACTCTCTAGCCAGATCGAGCGCTGCACTCCCGTTCTCGGCGGTTCTGACTTCATACCCTTCATTAATCAGTCCAAGCTCTAAAAATTGCAAAATATGAGGCTCATCGTCCGCCAGCATAATCTTAACTCCGTGTATTGGATTCATCATTAATCTTCCCTTTCATATTGGCGCATTTTTCTCACATTAAAAGTCGGTTCATTTTAACCTGTATCTAATATACCTGAATCCTGCCGTAAAAAAAGCACCTCATCTCAGCTTTCAGCTAACGTTCAGGGAGCGCTCAGAACTCATTAAGGTACGTATGGCATGATAATAGCAAGCCGGTAGTTCACCGGGCCAAGATCGGAAGCGACTGGTCATTCCGCAGTCCTGAAGATAGCGGCTAGAACAACGGAATAAAAACAAAGAATTTTCACAGGGAGTGGAATGAACATGATTAAGAAATGGTTCAAGACCAGGGCGGACATCCCCCTGATCATCATTATGCTGATATCCGCATTTTTGAACGGATACAACATCTGGCAAGACAAATACGTAAACACCTACTACACGACGGCAGTAGCAAGCATGCTGCAGAGCTTTCATAATTTCTTTTTCGCCTCACTTGATTCTGCAGGATCGGTAACGGTAGACAAACCGCCAGTGGTGTTCTGGATTCAGACGTTGAGCGCCTATATATTCGGACTTCACGGATGGAGCGTAATCCTGCCACAGGCGCTGGCTCAGGTCGGATCGGTCTTGCTTATCTACTTACTCGTCAAACCGAGCTTTGGTACACTGGCCGCACGCCTGGCTGCCTTCGCCATGGCAACAACACCGATAGCCGTAGCGGTTAGCCGCACGAATAACATTGACGCTATGTTGGTCTTCACATTATTGCTCGCAACTTGGCTATTGTTCAGAGGCCTTAAAAATAGCAAAACCGGGTTGGTCCTGGCTGCTTTTGCAGTCGTCGGCATCGCCTTTAACGAAAAAATGTTGCAAGCCTATATGATCGTTCCGGCGTTGGGCCTGTTCTATCTGCTGGCTTCCAAGTTTAACTGGAAACGTAAAGCAATTACGTTGGCAGGCTCGGCAGTAGTCCTCTTGATTGTATCGCTCTCTTGGGCAGTCATAGTGGACTCCACTCCAGCCGATGAGCGTCCTTATATGGGGAGTAGCGGAACCAACTCTGTACTGAATTTGGCCTTCGGTTATAACGGCCTGTCCCGCCTGACAGGAGATCAGGGAACAGGTGGAAATCGTGGCGGTCAACGCTCAGAGCAGAACAACAACGCTGCAACCAATAGCAACAATACGAACACGGATCAGATCCAGACAACTCCATCATCCGACAGCACTACCACTACAGATGATTCTGGTGCCAACAACATGACAGCAGGCGGACCTGGTGCAGGTGGTCAAATGCCACCGGGCGGATTCGGTGGGAACGGACAAGGCGCTCCTGGTGGAGACGGACAGGGTGGTCCTGGTGGTGGCCCGGGTGGAAATTCCGGTGGCGGCATGTTCGGTACTGGTGAAAAGGGGCCTTTGCGGTTGTTCCAATCTTCCCTATCAGGCCAAGCCAGCTGGCTACTTCCGTTCGTAATCATTGCTTCTATCGGCTTGCTTGCCGGTATTCGACGCCGTAATATCACACAGAAATATAAAGAGGTTATCTTCTGGCTCGCCTGGTTGATTCCCGTAGCTGCATTTTTCAGCGTAGCAGGTTTCTTCCATCATTATTACCTGATTATGCTTGCACCACCGATTGCAGCGCTCTTTGGAGCAGGGTTCGTAGAATTGTGGCAGCAGTATCGTGAGCGTTCCAACTGGCTCTCCTGGCTGTTACCCGTGGCAGTATTGGCAACATCGGTATTTAGCTGGTTCATTCTACAAAATTACAACGACACCATCGGTAGCGGCTGGTCCATCGCGGTATTGATCCTAGGGATCATCGGCACAGCACTTCTGGTAGTAGCACGAATGAAATCCGAGAAGTTCACAAGATATGCCATTATTGCAAGTGTACTTGCTATGTTTATCGGCCCTGTGTACTGGGCATTGACACCAATCGTTTACGGTGGCAACAGCATGATTCCACAAGCTGGACCGACTCAATTTGGCGGCGGCGGTGGCGGAATGCCAGGCCGCAATGACGGCAACAGAGGTTCAGGTTTCAATGGACAACAAGCTGAAGAGAAACAAGCGAATAACCAGAACAATAATGCAGACAATTCCAGCTCTGACGAAAATACTTCAAGCACACAAACAAGTACTGACACGGAACAGAGATCTTCTACCCGCTCCAGAGGAATGGGAGGCCCGAACGGCAGTCAAAGTTTAGATCAAAAAACGTTGAGCTACTTACAAAAAAACAATACAGGTGAAACCTATCTTTTCGCAGCAAGTAATTATTCAACAGCCGCTCCTTACCTGATCGAAGCCGGACAAAAGGTAATTATTATGAACGGTTTTGTGTCTTCCGATCCGGTCTATACCGTCGATAAAATCAAGGCGCTGGTTGAAAGTGGGCAAGTGAAATACTTTATGATTTCTGGTGGCGGCGGTGGACCGGACGGCGGCAACTCCGAAGTCAATGCATGGATCAAGGAACACGGCAAAGAAATCCCTACAGATGAATGGAAAACAACAACAGAAGAAACAAGTACAGCAGTGAAAGCAACCGACAGCGGAAACGACACCACAAACAGCAATGCGAGCGCTCAGGATGGCCAAGGCGGACCTGGCGGAGACGAGCGTGGCGGAAGCGGTACTTTATACGAAATCACATTATAAATGAGGAGGAACTACGAATGAGTGAACCCATCCGTTATTCCATAGTTATTCCAATGTACAACGAGGAAGCCGTTATTACGGAAACCTATCGGAGGCTGAAACAAGTCATGGGCTCAATGGGTGAGCCCTATGAGCTGATCTTCGTCAATGATGGAAGTTCGGACCGCAGCGTCCAGCTCATCAAGGAATTCAGTCTCAGAGATGACACGATTGTATTGATTGATTTCTCTCGCAACTTTGGTCATCAGTTAGCTATTACCGCCGGGATGGATTATGCGGTGGGAGAGGCGGTCGTCGTCATTGACGCCGACCTCCAGGACCCGCCGGAATTGATTGTTGAGATGGCTAACAAGTGGAAGGAAGGCTATGAAGTCGTCTACGCCAAACGGCTCAAACGCAATGGCGAAACTCGCTTCAAGAAATGGTCTGCCAGCCTCTTCTACCGCGTACTTAAAGCATCAACGGATATTAATATCCCGGTCGACACCGGCGACTTCCGCCTAATGGATCGCAAGGTCATAGATGAATTGAAACGACTGCCGGAAAATAACCGATTCGTACGCGGCCTGGTCAGTTGGATCGGCTTTAAACAAACCGCTGTTGAATATGAGCGCGATGAGCGGCTCGCAGGCGAAACCAAGTATCCGCTAAAACGCATGATCAAGCTCAGTCTCGACGGGATCACATCCTTTTCGATTAAGCCGCTCAAGCTGGCAGGGTATATCGGCGCACTTTTGTCCATGTCCGGCTTCCTGTATCTGATGTATGTATTGTTTCTTAACCTTTTCACCGATTCCTATGTGATGAAAGGCTGGTCATCCATGATTAGCATCAGCCTGATCTTCGACGGGGTGATTCTGATTATCCTCGGTATTATGGGTGAATATATTGGACGGATTTATGACGAAACCAAAGCGCGTCCGCTCTACATTGTCCGTGAGCGTTTGGGTGGACAATACGATAACGGTCCGACGCATGCTATGAAGGTTCCTGAACAACGCGACTCCCTGTACATGCAAGGAGCCCGTGACAGTCTGATTTCGGGTGCACGTACAGTACGCGGCAACAGCGCGGTATATACTGGACCCAAATCCGGCCATGGAGCCTAACCCATGAGAAGTCGCATAGCCCAGCTGCTTCCTATGATCCGATTTGGCATCGTAGGTCTGGTGAATACGGGTGTAGATTATATCATTTTCATGCTGCTGGCTTGGACCGGAGTGCCGGTCGTGGTGGCGCAGATCATTTCGTACAGCTGCGGCACAGCCAACAGTTATATTTTGAACAGCAAATGGACATTCAGCAAACAACAAGCTAACAACACAAACAAAGGTCAATTACTCAAATTTATCGTCATCAACCTCATCGTATTGGGGATAACCTCTTTATTGCTGCAAGTGCTTCACACTGAAACCGAGCTGCCGCTTGCTTTAGGCAAGCTGATCGCCACTGCAGCCGGAATGATCATCAATTATATCGGGAGCCGATACTGGGTATTCGGTTCCCCATCCCGAAAGGAAAGTGAGTCCCTATGAGAAAAATTACAAAAGCCGTTATTCCTGCCGCCGGTTTAGGTACCCGTTTTTTGCCAGCTACGAAAGCTTTACCGAAAGAAATGCTTCCCATCGTAGACAAACCAGCGATTCAATATATCGTAGAAGAAGCCATCAAGTCCGGAATTGAGAGCATCATTATCGTTACGGGGCGTAATAAAAAAGCCATCGAAGACCATTTTGACAAGTCCGTAGAGCTGGAGCAAGTACTGGAGAGCAAGGGTAAATATGATCTCCTGCGTGAAGTACAAAGCATCGGGGGCAAAGCAGTCATTCACTATATCCGTCAAAAAGAGCCGCTCGGCTTGGGGCACGCGGTACGCTGCGCACGTCAGTTCATTGGCGATGAGCCCTTCGCCGTGTTACTGGGCGATGATATTATGAATTCCTCCACTCCGGCGATTCGTCAAATGATGGATGTTTACGAAGCCACTGGCAAGCAAGTGGTCGGCGTGCGTACAGTGGAAGAACAGGATGTAAGTAAATACGGCATTATTGACTCTATCCGCCAGAATGGTCTTATTCATGAAGTCGGCGGACTTGTTGAAAAACCTGCTCCAGCAGATGCTCCTTCGCGACAGGCGGTCATTGGTCGCTATGTATTGGAGCCTTCTATTTTCTCCATATTAGAGAACATGTCGACTGGAGCGGGCGGTGAATACCAATTGACAGATGCTCTGCATCAAGTAGCATTGCAGAACCAGCTGCTCGCATTGGAGCTGGAGGGCACACGCTACGATATTGGTGATAAAGCCGGCTATCTGGAAGCGGTGCTCCACATGGGCATGCAGCGCGAAGATTTGCGTCCAATGCTTGACTCCATGATGCGTGAGTGGGCACTTGCTTCAATGATAAAATAGGAGACTTTCCTCCACCGAAATCCGATGATGTTGTGAAAACACAAAAGTAGCTGGTTAAGCACATAAACTTGTACAATGTAAGAGTACAGAACATCGGAATTTGTTCGGTCGCCCGGCCGAAGCTAAGGAGGAAAAGACCCTATGATTCCTGAGGGAAATCTGCAAAGTAATGTGGATCGTTTCAATGGCTTTGCCGACAACTACGATCAGCACCGTCCAGAAGCGCCATCACTCGTGGTGGAAATCATCAGCCGCTATCTGGATCGGAACGTAGAGCTAGTTGCCGATATTGGCTGCGGTACCGGACTTTCAACTTTCATATGGAAAGACAGCGCTCAGCGAATCGTCGGCATCGAGCCTAACCCGGACATGAGAGGAATAGCGCAGCGCAAGCTGGAGAGAGCAGGAACGACAATGGCAGGAGCTATTTCCTTCGAGAGCGGGTTCTCCAACAACCTGCCCTTTGAGGACAGCACTGTAGACGTCATTACCTGCTCTCAATCCTTTCACTGGATGGACCCCGAGAGCACGCTTCAGGAAGCAGGCAGGGTCTTGGCTCAAGGCGGTGTGTTTGCGGCCTTTGACTGTGACTGGCCTCCAGTGCTGCAATGGCAGATAGAGCAAGCTTATACAGAGCTTATCACCAAAGCGGATGGCGTTTTGGAACAGGAAGCGCCAGTAGAGCAACGAGCTCATAAATGGAGTAAAGATCAGCATCTAGCTAATCTGCACCGCAGCGGACAATTTCGCTATACTCGGGAGATTGTCTTCCACAATCGTGAGCAATGTGACGCTGCTCGTTATACTGGGCTCGCTCTTAGCCAAGGGGGGATTCAGAGTCTTTTCAAACTTGGCAATCGAACACTTGATGACGATATAGCTCGCTTCGTGAAGCTGGTAGAGAATCATTTTGAAGGCAGAACACTGGATATCCTGTTCAGCTATCGTATGAGACTTGGCATCAAATAGAACGGGATCAAAATTGTCGTGATCATATTCTCTTCGGCTCAAGCAAAAAAAGACTCTCCTTGTCTCGTGAAAGCGAGTACGTAGGAGAGTCTTTTTTCATTCAATACATTTCTACTACTATTTCCGTACAATCTCTAGTAGTAGTGTAGTTTTGCTGCGCCTTCCTCTTAAGAAGAGTGGACAGCTAGAATGTGCGCCAATCGATCTGGGTAGTCTGTAATGATGCCGTTCACTCCAGCCTCCAGCAGACGTTCCATTTCTTCCGGCTCATTCACCGTCCATGGGTGGTAGACGACACCTAATGCCAAGGCCTCAGACACAGCTTCTGGTGTAACCACTTGCTTATAGGCATGAAGTGCTGTAACCCCGAATTGGGTTGCATATTCCGATGGGCGAACCATAATTTCAATATATAGCGCTCCCGTCTTGATCTCAGGGGCTATCTGCGCACAGAGCGCGAGCGATTCGTGATTGAAGCTGGATAAGATCACCCGCTCTTCCAATCCGAAACGCTTCACAGCGGCAATAACCTCTTCCTCCATCCCTGGATAGAGATGAACGCTATTTTTCAATTCCAGATTAATAATGGTATCCGAGGACTGGGCCAGTTCCAATAACTCATCCAGCATCGGTACCCGCTCGCCTCGGAATTTCTCATCAAACCAACTGCCTGCGTCCAGTTTATTTAATTCTTCCAGCGTGATATCTCTTACATCTAGTGGACAGCCTGTCGTGCGCTCCAGCGACTCATCGTGAATTAGCACCAAATGCCCATCTTGGGTACGCTGCACATCCGTTTCAATACCCGTTGCTCCCAGTTCTAACGCATGGCGGAAAGCCACCATCGTATTTTCAGGACATACCCCTGAAGCTCCGCGATGTGCAAAATTAATCACCTTCTGGGTCATAGTCACGATCTAATCCCTCCTGTCATTTCAAACAAGAACATTGTACTCGTTCATTGTTTGGGCTGTATAAAATATTCATCCCAGATGCCTGTTCTTCTACGCTGGTTGAACAATCTTCCCGATCCAATCCGAATAAAATGTATTCCCATTCCGTCGATCAAATTCGGCTGCTGCTGACTCTGCCAGAGGTTTAAAATATGCGATGATCTCTTCTAATGTACGTTCCTGTTTGCCCCATTCAAAAGACGCAGGCATCCGAATCAAACGAAGTTTGCTCGAAGTATCCAGCTTTTGCAGCAACCCCACCATCGCTGCGTAAAAATACATTTGCTCCAATCCGCTCTCATAGTCCAGTGCGATGTGCAAATGACGTTCCACCACTCCGATGCCTTCAATCGGATTTGCAACTGTCAAATACTCAATATGCTCTGCGATCGTTTTCAGGAAGTCTCGGTCATCACGAACCAGGCGATAGCCTTTCCGATACTGCTCCTTCGCCTGATCAACCTCGCCTTGACGATACAGCGGCAATAGCACCTGCGAGAGCGTCACATGCGGTACTTCTGCACATCTCATCCGTCCCGATAAAATCGGTTTTGCCACGGCAAGCGCCTGCTCGTCTTCTCCGGTCAAGTAATAGAACCGCACCATCTGGCTCTGCTCACAGGCTTCACAATCGCTCATACTGTCTGGCTCAATCACGCGGAACATATCCAGATACCGCCGTGCTTCATCCAGTTCCCCCATGTCCATCGCGATGCGGAACTTATAATAGTAATATGGACGCTCATTATACCCGTATTCGGCATAACGTCTGCGCATATCCTCCACCAAATCTTCGATTTGAGTCTTCGATATATTGGAAAAGCTGCACACCTTCCCGAGTATCCATTTGTAGTTCCACAACAGCTCAACGGGGTCGTACTCCTCTGGATTTTGGTCAAATTGACCCAGCTGCCATGAAAAAGCAATCAGTGATTTCAATGGATATCCGTTAAAAATAGCACAGTCTACAATCTCTCCCCGAATTTCATAAGCGAGCTCCTTCAAACCTGAAGTATCCGCCAAGCGAACAGCCTCTTCCAGAATCGCCAGCTTCGCCGCCCCTCCGGGCATATCCTGCGCCTGCTCCATCAATTCATATATCGTCTCTTCCATTTGAATCCTCCTTTATTACGCAATTACGTATTCTGTCCGTTCCCTAATCCCCAATTGATAAAATGCAGCACACTCCGGTTCATCAGCTCCAGCTCACTGCGGTTCATCGGATAGTGACCCATCATAAGTGCATTCACATACATCATTTCTGTGGCAGCCGTAATCATCTGTGTATCAGTAGCTTCAAAAATTCGCGCCACTACCGGGTTGTTGAAATTAAAATACAAGGTCGAGTAGCCCGCGTTCTGCTGGACTCCCGCTTTTAGACTATCTAGCACATTGGAAAAAAGTGAAGTTGTCTCTTCAACTGTGTGTTCCATGGAGCGCAAGGTTAGTGCATCCTGTGAAATGGTGTAAAGCACAGGCAAGCTCGCAGGCTCAAAACGCTTCAACTCAGCACGGCAACGCATTGGCTGCAATGCAGCATCCATCACACGCAGCACACCGTAATACTTTGTGTGCTCTTCCTGCGTCAGTCCGGTAAATGATAAAGATACATCCTCAGGGCTGAGCCGCTCTGTTTGCAGGGTAGCGTCGATCCAGTGCAGCTTATCCAAAATTTCTGCATCATAGATATATCCGCCATTGATCACCAGCATCGATTGCGCTGCCGCCACATGCGTAATCTGGCGATACTCATCCACGGTCGCCGTGTAATGGAGCGGACGTCCGCCCGCCTCTCGGATCAGTTCACTCAGCTCGCGCCGCCCAAATGTACTTTCGAAGGAAAACCAGCGATGCATAATCCGCAGAAACTCATCATCCTCAACCGCGAGCGCCTTCATGGACAGCTCATGCAAACGAATCCAGTGCTGCAAGCGGTCTGGCTCATATTCCGCCATGCGTAGCAGTTCTTCGCGAATACAGGTCCCCAATTCAGAACGAACCGCATCAAGCTGCTCATTTTCATAAAAATATTCACGTGATGCCGTTGGTTGCAATTCATCTGTCCAAATCAGGCTTTTAATGAAAAATGCCCATTCTGGCAATACATTTTCCGCTTTGTCAGACACGAGCATATGCTTCAGGTACACCCGATGCAGCCGCTTGCTGTTCAGATTAACACTGCGAGGCAAAATGAATGCAATCCCGCCTGTTCTACCCGATGCTGTCCGTAGCGGTATAAAATCACTGAAGCGCTCACCCATCAGACGATAGCCTAAATCCAGCACCTCACCGCGGCGGCTTCGTAATTCTTCCGGGTCTTGCATCCAGCTTGTCGATGGAAGATTGACCTGCTTGGTCTCCCCGTCTACAGACAGCAGGACAGGATAGGGAAGCAAGGCTCCATAATAAAATAAAGAATCTTTCACCTGAGCTGGCTCATAATAAAACTCGCTCCCTGGCTTGCAGCGCAAATAAATTTGTGTCCCTGTAGGCAATGGGGTCTCTAATCGACGAATTGTATATGTCCCATCCGGCTTCCCTTTCCATTCCATAGAGACGCCTTCCTTCACCGAACGGGTCAGTACTACAATCTCATCGCTCACCATAAAACAAGACAGTAAACCAATCCCAAAACGCCCGATAAATGAAGTCTCCGAGGTCAGCAAGTCAGCTCCCTTCTTGGAAGACTGCCCGATGATCGACAGAAACCGGTGAATGTCTTCTTCAGACAATCCAATCCCATTATCCTGAATCATCAATACCTGCTGGTCCCCGGCACCGGATAGCTCCACGATGACTTTGCCTTCATAGTCGTTACTCTCAAAAGCTGTATCTCCAAGAGTATTGTCTTCTTTCATTGGTTTACTTTCAGCAGCAGCCTTCCCCAGCTCCTTGCGAGCTGTGATCGCATCTGTTGCATTTTGCAGTATTTCACGTATAAACACTCGTGGACTGCTATATAAATGATTGGCCAAAATATCAATCATGCCGCCCAAATTCACTTGAAAACGATATTCGTCCGTTTGACTCATAGAGATCATTCCTTTCTCGAAATGCTACAGCCATCTTTTTTAATAAATAGCCACTTTTTAAAGTATAACGTGGATTTAAGTCGGATTACACACCCTCGTTTCAGATATCAATTCATTGACAACGGTATAACAGGGTCTTTTTTCACCCGGGAATGTCGGACCTGGGTCTAATTAACTTCACAAAAATGAATGAAGCACGAACACTTAGTGAATAAGGATCATCTTTGCCTAGTTAAATTTAGGAATAAACATAATATTTATTAAAATTATCCCTTCCTTTCGGGCACTAGATCGATGGAGGGACAAATGACTCATTTTATACAAAAAGCCCGCATTCTCTCTTGTAGTAGCCTTACAAGAGAGAATGCGGACTTATTAGGCATAGCCTAGTGCGTTCCTTTTAGAAAGAGAATTAATGAGAATTAATGAGACTTAGCAAGACGGATCACGTTCCACGAGGCTTTACCCAAATGGGCTTTTACAATTCCGTCTTCAAGCTTGGCATTGCCACCGTTATGAGGTGTAACCTTTTCACCAGCTGGGCTGTTGGTCGCTTTGAGATCATCATGCTCCAGTACAGTATGCTCGACAATGCGGTAACCCTCAAAACTGCGTACATCTACCGTCAGCTCCAGCGATTCAGACAAGTGACGGTTCACTGCAAAGACCGTCAGCGCGTCTCCCTCTTCATCATAAACTACAGCGCTATCCAGATAAGGAATATCTGTAAAGTCTTTGGAGTCGTATTTTTCGGAGTCCACTACAGGCATCAGCGATATCCCACGACCATAACGGGAGGCATGCAGATACGGATAGAAGATCGTTTGCTTCCACGCTTTTCCGTTATTTTCGGTCATGATTGGTGCAATAACGTTGACCAGTTGAGCCATACAAGCCATTTTTACACGGTCTGCGTGACGCAGGAACGTAATCAACATGCTGCCGACCAACAATGCATCTTCAAAGTTGTAAATATCCTCAAGCTGCGGTGGTGCCACAGACCATGGATCAATTTTTTTGTCCGCATCATTGGAGTGGTACCACACATTCCATTCGTCAAAGCTGAGCATCATTTTTTTCTTGCTGCGTTTCTTCGCTTTGATATAATCACAAGTCGAAATGACTGTACGAATAAAATGATCCATGTCCATAGAACGTGCCAGATAATTAGCCGTATCATTGTCATGGTTGCCGTAGTATTGGTGCAGGGAAATATAGTCAGCTACCTCATACGTATGATCCAGTGTGGTTGCCTCCCATTCCGGGAACGTCGGCATCGTGGAGCTGGAGCTTCCACAGGATACAAGTTCAATGTCAGGGTCAATCAGCCTCATAGCTTTTGCAGATTCTACAGCCAGACGACCATATTCCTCTGCTGTCTTGTGACCAATCTGCCATGGACCGTCCATCTCATTACCAAGACACCAGGTTTTAATCTTATGTGGCTGCTCTACACCGTGACTACGACGTAAATCACTCCAATAGGAGCCACCTGGATGGTTACAATATTCCACCAGATTACGTGCCGCATCAATACCACGCGTACCCAGATTCACCGCCATCATTACTTCGGAGCCAACATCCTGGGCCCATTTAAAAAATTCATTCGTCCCTACTTCATTCGGTTCGACCGTTCTCCACGCCAGCTCTAACTGTCTAGGTCTGGATGCGACAGGGCCAACGCCGTCCTCCCAATTGTAACCGGATACAAAATTACCGCCCGGATAGCGTATAATAGGAACATCTAGTTCTTTTACCAGTTCTTTAACATCATTACGGAAACCGCTTTCATCACTAGTTGAATGAGTAGGCTCATAAATACCACCATATACAGCACGCCCGAGGTGCTCTACAAAAGAACCATAAATGCGTTTATCGACTTCAGCAATACGAAAAGACTTGTCTACGATCATCTTTGCTTTTACAGCTGCTGCCACCTAAACCATCCTCTCTGAATGCGAAAATAAAATTTGTTGTACCTAAAGCTAACAAGCCATTTTATTAACGCTTTCAATATAACACACCATAATCACTATAGTCAACATTATTATTAAATACTTAATATATATATTAAGTATTTAATAATAAAAGATAAGCATTTGGTTACGTATTTCTGAACACTTCATTTTATAAACAAATCTATTTAGCAAATAGCCTCTTTACTAAATCATAATAGTCCTATTGATCGTTTTATTAGAGTAAACGAAGGTGCTTCTTCGAACGATACTGTTTGTCAGAAAGCACCCTCATAATTGGTGTACCATATACATAATAGCCCAATCAAACTGCAATAATAATCTTCACACCTGCATTCTTAGCTTCGTCTTAAGACGAATTCACATAAGCATTGAGCTCTTGTTCAGTCCACACCCTACCAACCTCTAATTCTTTCTCATCCTTTGGTTCATCTCCATCTATTATCGTCGGTTCCTTATTCACTGCTTTACTAATGCACTCGTTGATATTCGAGGCAATCGCCATAATTTCCTCATTAAGACCTTCTGCCTTCTCACGCAAAGCAGTTGATCTTGAAGGGTTAGTGTTCTCCCAACCCTTTGCTTCGCTCCCTAATGTAATTTGTTCCATTTTAGTGATTTTGGGATTCTTCAGTTGGTTGTTTGCTGATACAATATTATGCATCGTATAAGTAATGAGACTTTGCTTATGCTCCTCTGCAGTCTGGTGCGTATATTGTTCCTTCTTATCTTCCTGAGCTTCTTTTTTACTTTCCTCATCCATTCCAAATGCTGCGGCTTGCCTATACTCTTCCTTTCAGCCTGAGGGGGAAGGGAATGCCGTAGTTCAAGTTGGTTGTTATCTTTATCTGAGGTGTGGAACGGCGATTGGTGAGATGATGTAAAAGATACATTCATCTTAAAACCACCATTTCTCTTCTAAATAATAATACTAGAGGTATATCAGATTTTTTTGTATGTTTTTGTATGTTTTTGTATGTTTTTGTATGTTTTATCATCGTTTTTCATATTCGCACATTATCCCATCAATATTGTCTAACTCATATATAAATATATCCATGTAAAGCAAAAAAGCTGAGCTTCTCTCCTAAAGAGAAGCTCAGCTACTCGTTCTGGTGACTAAACTTGCTTTCACCCTATACCCCTACTTAATTCCCGAAATTGTATAATTCTCGATAATATACTTTTGGAAAATAATGAAGATAATCATAATCGGAACGACCATAAAGGTCGAGCCCGCCATTTGCAGGGCAAATTGACTTTCGTTCTGTCCCTTGAGCAGTGATAAACCTACGGACAAGGTGTACAGCTTCTCATCGTTCGAAATAATGAGCGGCCATAAGAAGCTGTTCCATCCACCGATGAAGGTCAGGATCGCCTGTACCGCAATAATCGGCGTCGAAATGGGCAGCACGATTTGTAAAAAAGTGCGGAACTCCCCTGCTCCATCAAGTCGTGTCGCCTCCAGCAGTTCTTCCGGGATATCGGACATGAACTGCCGGAAGAGGAAGATCGCGAACGCGCCCACCAATCCAGGAAGCACAATCCCCAGCATGGAATTGGTCAACCCCATCTGGTTTAGAATCAAATAGACGGGAATCATCGTCACTTGACCTGGAATCATCATGGTTGCCAGCACCAGATAGAACAGGAAACCTTTTCCCTTAAACTGAAATTTGGCAAAACCATAACCCGCCATAGCGTTAAGGAATAATCCGAAGAAGGAAGCTAGGACAATGATCAGCGTATTCGTCAGGTAGGTTCCAAACGCCATGCTATCGAATAGGATTTTAAAATTATCCAGTGTAAAATGCTCCGGCCAGATGGTTGGAGGAATTTTGGTTACCTCGCCCTCTGTCTTAAAGGAGGATAAAATCATCCACGCAAAAGGCAGCACCATCAACAGACCTCCCACAGTCAGGAGAATCGCCACGAACCATTGAAATGTTTTTTCACCACTGCGCGTATTGGCGCGGGCTTGCTGAACAGCTGTTTTCACGCTCATCACCTCTCTCTATCAGGACTCCGCTTTATTTTGCAAACGGAACTGAATCAGCGTTACCGCGATGATCGCGAAGAACAGAATGAACGATCCCGCCGCGGCATACCCGAATTTACTAAATTGGAAGCCGTTATTGTAAATGAACAAGGATGCCGTCAGCGTGCCGTCCAGCGGTTTCCCTTTGGTCATGACAAAAGGTTCCTCGAAAAATTGCAGCCAGCCGATCATCGTCGTGATGGACACGAAGAAAATAGCGTAACGAAGCTGCGGCAGCGTAATATAACGAATTTGCTGCCATGTATTGGCCCCGTCAAGCTGGGCCGCTTCATAATAAGAGCCTGGAATGCCTTTAATAGCCGCAATAAAAATAATCATGTTTAAACCGATGCCCCGCCAAACCGCTAACACAATCAGCGAAATTTTCGCTACTGTTGGATCGGTCAGCCATGGGACGGGACCCAAATTCGCCAGACCAAGTACGTAGTTGAATAATCCAAGCGTCGGATTATACAGATAGCTCCAAACCACTGCGACCGCAACCACATTCGTTACGGACGGCAGATAGAACACGACGCGGAATACTTTGAAAGCACGTGATTTACCCATGTTAATCAGAATCGCGATGCTGAGTGAAAATATCAGCACCAGCGGAACGCCAATGATAACAAAAAACAACGTATTCCCAATGGACTTCAAAAAGGAAGGGTCCAAAAGCACGTTCGTGTAATTTTCCAATCCTATAAAGCGAATACTTTCATAATTAACGAGTCCGGACAGATCCATATCCGTGAAGCTGATCACGAGCGCCAGTAGTATCGGCAATAACGAAAACAGCGTTAACAGGATGATGGAGGGACCGATAAACAAGTATGGCGCAAGCTTCTGCGAGCTTCCTTTCATGCCTTCACTCCCTTTGACAATGACGGATATGGATCATTATTTTTTCATTATACTTGCAGCCTGCTGATTAAAGTCATCCATTTCCTTCTGTACATCGGCATGACCGCGGTAAATACGCTCAAAGCTCTTGATGAATTGTTGAGAAACCTCTTCCCATGCAGCCAGTTGCGGCAATGCTGCGGAATGATCCAGCTGTTTGCGAATCGTCAGAAGCATCGGATCACTCTTCAGTTTGGCATCTTCCCACGATTTAGTAGTCGCAGGCAAGTTACTGGACAGCTCCATCCATTTCAGTTGTGTTTCTGGTTTGCTCATGTAAGCCAGGAATTTGGCCGACTCCTCTGGGTGCTTGCTGAATTTCATAATTGAAAGGTTAGCTCCACCCAAAACGGATAGGTTGTTTACTTTGCCAGGAAGCTCCGCAATATTCCACTTGCCTTCCAGTTCTGGTGCCTTGCTCTTGATTTCTTTAATCATGAAAGGACCGCTGATAAACATTGGAACGATCCCCTCGCCTTGCAAACCTTGAACGGAATCAATTCCAATATCCACTGCGTTAGAGCCATTTTGGAAAAAGGTATTTACATACTTCACAGCATCTACAAACGGTGCTTGGTTGAATAGCGGATTGCCCTGCTCGTCAACCAGCTTGGAACCGTTCTGGAGAGCAAACATAAAGCCCATGGACTGCTCCTTTGCACTAAAGGAGATACCATATTTGCCTTTACCCCGAGCCGCTAGTTTTTGAGCAGCATCAGACAGTTCCTCCCACGTTTTAGGTGCTTCATTGTATCCAACCTGTTTCAGTAGGTCCGAACGATAGAATAAAACTCGCGTTTCAGTGTACCAAGGTACGGCGACCGGTTTAGCTTCAAATTGAGCCGTACTCACAGCGCCCTTGAAGAAATTTTTCGCTTCAAGCTCAGGGTATTTGCTGATGTAAGGCGTGATGTCTGTTAGTGCACCCGCAGATGCTAATTCCGGCACCCATGATGTACCGAGCTGGACAACATCTGGACCTGATTTTGAGGCAACCGCCGTGAGCAATTTGTCGTGAGCGTTATCCCAAGGCAACGCCTGTACATCAACGTGAATATCTGGATTTTCTTTTTCAAAATCTTTTACAATTTCAGGCAGCAACTTCCCTTCCGCTCCCATTCCCCACATGGTGATGGTCGTCTTGCCATTTGCATCTTTGCCCGACGAATCATCCTTGGATGAACAACCTACCAGCGCACCCCCCAGTAATAAGGTGCTTGCCAAAATGATCCCCAATGTTCTTTTCATCATACGAATTCCTCCCGAGATGATCAGTTTACCGATCATGCAATATGATAACGGATTCAAGCACATGAATTTTGCAAAAATTCAATAAGCGACTTCCAATGTCCAAATATTGCAATTTGGAGCGACTAAAATCGAATTTCGCAAAATCCTGATACATGCAAATACATAGCAGTTAAAGCATACCGTTATAACAATTATGTTTAAAGCCTAAGGACCATACTCATCAATAGAAACGTTTCGATAGTCATTATAGAACAAATTGAAACCGTATTCAATAGGGATATTATTTTTTATTTACTTGGAATCGCATCTCTTTTTCATTTATTTCAATCTTTATTACGCTATTTGTCCTATAAAAAACCCCCGTTTTGCATTTGACTCTCTATTTGGAAGCGTATATAATCCAACTGAGTCCAACAATAGAAACGTTTCGATTAATAATACAACAGAAGATTATGCTTCTATACTAGCTATTAGCCTGTTCAGCACTTTTTTGAATCAACTTTATCCAAAAAATCTCATGAATCTGAAAAAGAGAGCTGTTTTACCAACCATACAGCTTACGGAGGATTATGATGGAACAACACCTGAATTCCTATTTACAAAACATGACTCTTGAAGAAAAAGTTGACCAACTGCTTCAGCTTGTGGGTGGCTTTTTTGAAGAAGCGGGTACAGAGGGCCAAATTACTGGGCCTATGGCTTCTCTCGGCATCACAGAGCAAACGGTTCACAACGTTGGTTCCGTGCTCGGCCTTGCAGGAGCCCAGGAAGCAATTCGTGTTCAGCAGGCTCATTTGAGTAAAAACCGTCTGGGTATCCCGCTTTTAATTATGGCAGATATTGTACACGGCTTCAAAACGATTTTCCCTATACCACTGGCTATGGGTTGCTCATGGGATATGGAACTTGCAGAAGAGAGCGCTACTATCGCTGCTCGGGAAGCAGCCGTATCCGGTGTTCACGTCACATTCGCTCCTATGGTCGATCTGGTACGTGACCCACGCTGGGGTCGTGTAATGGAATCTACTGGGGAAGACCCTTATCTCAACAGTCAATTTGCCCGTGCGTTTGTGCGCGGATTTCAGGGTAATGATCTGACGAATGATACCGAGCGGGTAGCCGCATGCGTGAAGCACTTTGCTGCTTATGGAGCCGGTGAAGGCGGACGTGATTACAATACCGTAGATGTATCTGCATGGCAGCTGCGAGAGTATTATCTCCCTTCCTACAAAGCTGCTTTAGATGAAGGCTGCGAAATGGTGATGACGTCCTTCAATACCGTAGAAGGCGTAGCGGCAACGGGCAACAAGCGCCTGATGCGTGATCTGCTTCGTGATGAATGGGGTTTTGACGGTGTACTCATTTCGGATTGGGCCGCGATCAAAGAGCTTATTCCTCACGGCATCGCCGAGGATGAACGGGAGGCAGCAAAAAAAGCATTGCTGGCAGGCGTAGATATTGAAATGATGACCTCCTGCTACAATGGGCACCTGCCTGAGTTGATTCGCAGCGGACAGCTGGATGAAGCGCTCGTTGATGAAGCCGTGATGCGTATATTGAAGCTCAAACAAAAGCTGGGCTTGTTCGAGAATCCGCTACGCGGCGCAGACCCTGAGCGTGAACGTGAAGTGGTATTCTGCGAAGCCCACCGTGCGGTTGCTAAAGAACTAGCCATTAAATCATGCGTGCTGCTCAAAAATGATTCTGTGCTTCCATTGAATCGCAATCAACATATTGCATTGATCGGGCCTTTTGCAGAGAGCGGCGATATTCTGGGCTCTTGGTCATGGAGCGGTTCACAAGAGGAAGCCATTCGTGTTGTTGATGGATTCCAATCGAAAATATCCTCCTCGCTGCTCACGGTAGCGGCAGGATGCTCTGTAGACAACATAACAGAGGAGCAATATGCAGAAGCTCTGCATGCTGCCAGTCAAGCAGAGATCATCGTACTAGCGCTTGGCGAGCGCTCAGATATGAGTGGTGAAGCAGGCAGCCGTTCAAATATTCGCCTGCCGCAGGCTCAATTGGAATTGGTGAAACGCCTGAAGACACTGAACAAGCCCATGGTAGCCGTACTGTTTAATGGTCGTCCATTGGATCTGCACGGCGTCATTGAAGAAGCAGACGCTGTACTGGAAGCCTGGTTCCCTGGTGGCGAAGGCGGCGCGGCAATTGCCGATTTGTTATATGGTGATGCTGAACCTACGGGTCGTCTGACGATGTCCTTCCCGCAATCGGTCGGACAGGTGCCAGTGTATTACAATCATTTTAATACTGGACGTCCGCAGTTAGATCCGAACACAACAGAACGCTACGTGTCTCAATATCTAGACGTACCGAACGAACCTTTATTCCCGTTCGGCTATGGCCTGAGCTACACCGATGTAGCCTATGACAGCTTACAACTTTCAGGCGATACTCTTATTCCCGGTCAAGAACTGACCGTTAGAGTGCAGGTAACGAACACAGGAACACGTCCAGTCGAGGAGACCGTTCAGTTCTATGTCCGTGATATCAGCGGTGATACGGTTCGCCCAATGAAGGAACTGAAAGATTTCTGCAAAATCCTGCTTGCTCCAGGCGAAAGCCGGGAAGTGGAGTTTACAGTGACCGAGCCTCAGCTGCGCTATCATCATGCAGATTTGAGCTTTGACAGTGACAGCGGTGAATTCGCCGTCTTTACAGGACCTAACAGCCGAGATACTACTGAAGGCCGTTTTCGGTTAGTAAAAGAAACAGGAAAGTGAGGCGTTCCCTTTGATGAATACAAGTCTAGACCAAAATATTTTGCTGCGGGCCGGAGACCTGTCTTTTACCTTCTTAAGCAGCGGTGATGTGTACAAGATCGCTCACGGCTCAACGATGATCAACCAACTGTTGACCAATTCAGTCGATGGTTCCCTGAACAATCTGTACTTGAGACTGTATCGTCCTTCCGGCGTAAGCATCACTCCTCTGCTGGGAGTTCGTTCGCCCGGCGTAATCCGACAAACGGATCAGCAGATTATATGGGAAGGTTTCACTGCCGGTGTAGGCTATCAGGTGACCTTCACACTCAGCCGCCTGGGAGTATGGTTCTGGGATGTAACCCTACAGGGCGATGATGTTGAAGCAGATATTGTGTACGGTCAGGATATCGGCATTGCCGATACCGCTGCTGTGCGCAGTAATGAAGCTTATTTGTCTCAATATATTGACCATACTGTCTATCATGATGAACAAAGAGGCTATACCGTTTGCTCACGTCAAAACCAGCCTCAAAGTCAGGCATTCCCATACATTCAACAAGGCTCGTTAACCCGCACTGTTGGTTACTCGACAGACGGATTTCAGTTCTTTGGACTTTCTTACAAGGAAACGAATGAGCCGGAAGCACTGCGCCGCGACACGCTCGCCAATGAAGTGTATCAATACGAATTCGCTTATACGGCGCTGCAATCTGAGCGGGTAAAACTCGCTGGGGAAGCTCGCTTTACGTTTTACGGTCTGTTCCAGCCGAGCCATCCGGCTGCAGTGACGAAGCTGGAGTATCAGGACCTGGTAACCAAAGCACGCGATGAAGTAGCTACCGTTCTAGCGGACGCTTCTGAGACCAGCATACCAGCACACGCGGCAAGTGATCTTCAGGCAGGGCGTGTGGCCCCAGCTCAAACCATCGGTGAACCGCTGCGCACACTGGACTTGACCGATGCCGAAGTGAATCAGCTTTTCCCGAAACGCCAGGAAGAAGAACGGGATGGCGATACACTACTTTCCTTTTTCACGGATAGCTATGAGCATGTCGTACTCAAATCCAAAGAGCTTCGTGTAGAGCGTCCTCACGGACACATTTTAATGGGTGGGCATTACTCTGGAGGTAAGGAAGAAACCATTACAACCACTTCCTATATGTACGGGGTATTCAATTCCCAGCTCGTGATCGGCAATACGAATTTCAACAAAATGATCACCAACGTTCGTAATGCGCTCAACATTCCTAAGACATCCGGTCAACGTATCTACGTCGGAATTCAAGGAAAATATCGCCTGCTCACCATGCCTTCCCTGTTTGAGATTGGCTTTAATTATGTGCGCTGGTATTACAAAACGGCTGACGATACATTCATTATTACAAACCATACGAATGCTGATAGCCCAGAAGTGCGGCTTCACATGCGCTCGGCAAGTGGTAAAGCCTATCCATTCCTGATCACTCAGCAAATGTGTATGCATGTGAACGAATATGAGCTTCCGTTTCATATGGAACGCGAAGGTGACGACCTGCTCTTTAGAGCTGATTCCGCTCCCCTGAGCGCCGAGGCCTATCCCGACCTGCTTTACCGAATGCACGTAGAGGGCGCTCCATTACAGCATGTGAGCGACGCTCAAGCACTGCTACAGGGTGGAGCCTCTCCTGATGCATCCCTGGTCGTTTTGGAACTGGGCGACAGCAGCGAATGGACCTGCACTGTACAAGGTTGGTTGCATGGCCGTTCGACCGGGAAGGACCGAGCACACAAGGAGCTACACGCCTCCTTTGAAGATGAGCGCGAGCGCTACCGGGAGTATTTTGCCGAGCTTATGAATGGCTTCCATCTGACGCTTGGCCAACAGGAAACCAGCGAGCTATTCCGTGTGAACGCAGTGGCCTGGTGGTACACCCACAACATGCTCGTCCACTACTCTGTGCCTCACGGTCTGGAGCAATACGGCGGAGCAGCCTGGGGAACACGTGATGTATGTCAGGGGCCTGTCGAATATTTTTCGGCAGTGCAAAATTTTGATGAGGTTCGTTCCATTTTGCTAACTGTATTCAGCCATCAGTATGAAGACAGCGGAAACTGGCCGCAATGGTTTATGTTTGACAACTATACTCACGTGCAGCAAGAAGAAAGCCATGGGGATATTATCGTTTGGCCGCTCAAGGTACTGGGCGATTATTTGACCGCTACCCGTGATTACAGTATTCTGGGAGAAAATGTGCCTTACACCCATCGGCATACTTTCGATTATACCAAGCAGACTGCGACCCTTATGGAACATGCCCTGAAGGAAATCGAATATATTCGAGAGAATTTCCTGCATGATACGTACTTATCGGCTTATGGCGATGGCGATTGGGATGACACTCTCCAGCCAGCCAATGCGCAACTGAAGCAATACATGGCGAGCAGTTGGACGGTTGCACTCACCTACCAAGTGATTCGTAACTTTGCTGCTGCGTTGGAGCAAGCTCCAGCAAATGTAGTAAGCGAAGCGGATAAGATTGCACAAGATTTACATCAGATGGCGAACGGCATCCGTAAAGACTTCAATCGCTACATGCTGGAGAGCGGAATTATTCCAGGCTTTGTATATATGGAAGAGCCCGGTCAACCCAAGCTCATGCTCCATCCGTCCGACACCGAGACGGGAATCCACTACCGTTTGCTGCCGATGACACGCAGCATGATCAGCCAGTTGCTCACGCCTGAGCAAGCATTGGCTCATGAGCAGCTCATCCGCGAGCAGTTCCTCTGCCCGGATGGTGTGCGTCTGATGAACCGCCCTGCTCAATATGATGGCGGTGTGAGTTCGCACTTCAAGCGCGCAGAGCAAGCGGCCAACTTTGGACGTGAGGTCGGGCTGCAATATGTGCACGCTCATATCCGCTTTGTGGAAGCCATGGCCAAGTTAGGACGCAAGGATGACGCTTGGCACAGCCTGAAGCTCATCAATCCGGTCGGCATCCGTGCAACCGTACCGAATGCCGAATGGCGCCAAAGCAACGCGTATTTCAGCAGCTCGGACGGTAAATTTAACACCCGCTATGAAGCACAGGAACGGTTTGGCGAACTGCGGGAAGGAGCCGTACCCGTCAAGGGTGGCTGGAGAATCTATTCCAGCGGTCCGGGAATCTACATGAATCAGCTCATATCGAATGTCCTTGGTATTCGTCAGTCAGGCGAGGACCTGATCCTGGACCCTGTGCTGCCGGACGATCTCGACGGATTGGAATTTAAATTTTCCTTTGCAGGAAAGCCAATCACCTTCGTCTACCGCATGCTGCAAGAGCATACGAGCGGTGAGCAAGGCCGTGCAGTATTGAACGGTGCCCCTCTGGAAAGTGAGCCAGCTGATGATAATCGCTATCGTTCCGGTGCCTTGCGCATCAAACGTGAGGCTTTCGAGCAGGCGTTAGTAGAACATGATGGTGTACACCGTCTGGAGATTATTTTATAAATCGAATGATGCATAAGCAAAATCAGGTATAGGCAACAAAGGAATGGCGATCTTGCGGGATCGCCCTTTGCTGCTTGCATGTAGAGCTACGACATTTTGAATAGCTATGTGGTTAATAATCCATATACAATAGCACATATAAGACGAACACAAGGAGGTGACGTTGTGGTCAGCATTAAAGATATCGCCAAACAGGCGGGCGTTTCCATATCTACCGTTTCATATGCTTTGAACGGTAGCGATAAGGTAACAGAAGAGACTTGCGCACGTATTTTGGCCATTGCCAAAGAGCTTAACTATGTGCCCAATGCCGCCGCACGGAATCTCAAGAAAAGGCAGACCAAAATTATTGGCGTATTCCTGACTGATTTTCGCGGAGACGTTTATGGAGATTTGCTGTACGGCATCAAGGAAATTTTGAACCGCAAGGGCTATGACCTCATTGTCTGCAGCGGCAAGCAATCACATCGAATGCTGCCAGAACGCATGATTGACGGTGCCATCGTACTGGATCAGACGTTTGATAGTCAGGAGTTGCTGAACTACGCCGAGCGCGGACATAAAATTGTCGTATTGGACCGCGAACTGAATCATCCTAACATTAACCAGGTGTTGCTGGATAACAAAGCAGGTGCCGCGCTCGCCATAGAGCATCTATTGGAATTGGGACACCGCAAGCTATATGTTGTGACCGGACCAGAAGGTTCTTATGATTCCTGGCAGCGAATGCAGGCGGTCAAGCAGACCATTGAGCGTAGCGGCGTCGCCGAGATGATTGAAATTGACGGCAATTTCGAGAAATCGGGCGGTGAGCAGGCGGCTGAGATCATTTTACAGCAGCAGGCTCGCCCAGATTCGGAACCTGTAGCTGTATTTTGTCTCAATGATGAAATGGCCGTAGGCTTTTACAATCGAATGGCTCAGTCAGAGCTTACCATTGGCAAGGATATTCATATCGTCGGCTTTGATAATATCGAGCTGGCGCAATATATTCAGCCCCGGCTGACAACGATAGACTACTCCAAGCGCAAATGGGGCGCTGTAGCCGCTGAACAGGTTCTCAAAATCATTGCCGGGGAAGACGTGGAGCATGAACGGTTGTACGTTACGCTTGTCCAAAGAGAATCGGCAGGCGCGGCGCTCATCACCCAAGACCAGCAGGAGCACTAATGAATCGTACAGAAGTGCCCCCACCTACCCACTTCCAAAAAAAAGAACTTCCACTGTCCCAAAATGGGTAGGAAGTTCTTTTAGCTATACTTATTTAACCTAACAAAACCTCAAGTAAATTCGCCAACGACCGTAAGGGATTGGCAATCGTCCGCCCTGTCTCCAGCTCCACCTGCAACGCAGCATCAACCATCGATAACTGTGCTACAGCCAGCCCTCTGCTGGGATCAGTCTTCCTCAATTCATGCAATGAACGAACCAGCAATTCCTCATACTCATCTTTACGTCCCTGCATAATCAGTTCAAAAGCGCCCTCCACCACCTTGACCTCTATTAAAGAAGAGAGGTCCGGCTTGCCTAATAGATTGGCCGTATGATAAAGACGCTTCATCGTGCCCTCTACGGTAGCCGGATTCGTGAATACCAAGGTTCGTGGCAGCAAATCATCACACATCTCATGAAATAGAGGCTCATCCAGTGCGACAATTGGTGTGGGCATTGACCCTTGAGCCTTCTCCGCCAAAGCAATATAATTCGTACACGTTATCAAAATAACGTCTAGATCGCTTTGAGACATCCAGCTCAGCTGCTCTTCTACCTTGCGACTGGCATCATCTGAAGAAAAATGCGGATCCGACGATACCCGGCGCATAAGTCCCGGTTCCACAAAATGTACCAGCTCCACCTCATAAGAAGCAAAAGCTCGTTCCACATAGGCAATGTTCGAATGATGCGCATGCAGGCAACCCACACGTTGCTTCAAGTCTTCCACCGTCCAACCCCCTGATATGTTTGCCCCATTTTAACAGGAACCTGACGGTCTGGACAGTGCCAATCAGATCACACGACGAGAGCGTATTCTTTAAAATTTACCGTTCGTATTTTTCCACTCTGTTTTAGCTGGAATCTCCTGAACTACATCCCAATGCTCGGCTATTTTGCCGTTCTCCACACGGAACAGATCATAGACAGCGGCTGAGATTCCCTTAGGAGATTTCAGTTCACTTACAACCAGCACGAAGTTGCCTTCTCCAAGAACCATATGCACCTGATCATATCCAATAGAAGCTCCTTGACCCGTAGCGGATAATGCTTGCTTCAGACTGGATACACCGTCACCAAAAAGAGGATTATGCTGAATGTACTGATCCCCATTATAATAGCTTTCCAATGCTGCACGATTTTTGCCAACCAGCACATCATCTACAAACTTGCGGATCAGCGTCTTGTTTGTCTCGGTTTGGTTGAGATCCGTGACTTGTGTTGTTCCGTCAATCATGGTATGTCCACTTGGATTGGTTGGAGCCGAGTCCTGCATGTTATCCCAATGCTCAACAATTTTACCATTGCTATCGAAGCGGAAAATATCAAAAGCAATGCTCGTTTTCCCTGCAATAGACTTTTTATAATGTACTGCTACATCATTGCCATCCTGAATAACCCGCTGGACTTCAACCAGCACATTGGCTCCCTTGGATTGGCTAATCCCTTGCAAAAAGGCATCTCTCCCGCTAGCAAAGCTCGGATTATGCTGAATGTACTGATCTTTGCTGATCCAAGCCTCAGCTGCTTTCGTATCGCCCGTTTCAAAGCTCTTCAGAATCTCTACAACCTTATCCTTATTACTCACCCCGATTTGCAAGGTCTGGCTGGCCGGGTCCCAAATCACTTGCTTGCCCCACGCTTCTTTGACGACATCAACTGGTACATAGGTTACCCCTTGCTTGGTCAAAATGGTCGAGGTGGACAGTGGTACCTTAATCCCGTTGATTTGCGCTTCCGGACTGCCTGATACCAGTACAACCGTCGCTTGATCATAACGAATCGTCGTACTTTGACGCGCCGTATTGAATGTAATATGCTTGGCGTCCAGCGGAATTCCTAAACTAGTAGCCAATTGTCTCAGGGGGATCAACACCTGCTTATTTCTCACGATAGGCGCAATTTTGTAAGCCTCCTTCTTGCCATCTACCCAAACCTGGATACCCGTAGTAGGTTTTACGTCGGCTGCTAAAGCCGGTACAGCAGAAGACAGAACGAGCAAGCCAGCAAGTGCAGCAGTAACCGTATGTTTTTTCATGAATGTAAGCCCCTCTCAACCTGTAAAATAGAGTATGGAACGCAATTTCTCTTTATGTAACTAATGTGGTTGCAGTTAACTACGAAGGTATGAACTCTTCCCCACCTATCTAACTTTAAACCCCATTTAAATCATTTGAAACCTTATTAACCCTCCTTTGAATTTTTATACTTATGACCGTTGTCATGCAAGTCACAAACCTTCGAATAAAGGATATGGAAAGCAATAACAATGTATGATCATCCTCATCATTTTATTATAAATAACATGTACTAATGAAGTTAGCTCAAAAAAAGCGGCTCCTATCACCAAGCGAATGGACGTTTTTTGAATAGAAAGCCGCTGTTACCTCATTCATATTGTTATACAGATAACGTCCTCCGAAACTTGATAAAGCTCCCAATTCGCCAGATTGAGATATATACCAGCGCCATCGTAATGGCCAGCATGCTAATTTCGGTCGTACCCAAACTACTGAGGTATTGAGTCAGAACAACCCGAATCAAAATAATAGCGATAATAATATACTTAAAATATTGGTTCGGCTTGGGATAGATGAGACCGTCATCTCGTCTTTCATACGCCGTATGCAGCAAAATAACGTAGCCAAACAGAGCCCCTAATAACCCAGCAACCAGCAGCTCCCAAAAGGCGGGAGGCGCGTACGTTTGACCAGGAATATGCATCAATTGATATACCGATATCATCATAGCTGGGAAAGCGATAAACATAGGAAGCAAAATCCGAAATCCTTTTCCCTTTACCGGGCCCCTTCGTCTTTTGGTTCTCAACCAAATCATCAGACCCACCAGAACAGCCATCAATGCATAGATAAAGATTGTCGCCATGGTGAAATTCCTTTCTAATATAGAGTCATTTATCCTAAGTTAAATCGACAGTTTTTTCTCCAGCAAATAAGCGTTCAAGCGGATCAATGCATATGCAGCAACCCAACTAATCAACACCGCAACCGGAAAATGCCAGGTAAAAGGAAACCACTGTCCGTTGTGAACATGATGAAACTGCTCATAAATCCGCTGATCGCCTGACCAATAAAAGACGCTTCCTCCACCCATCAAAAGAATCCACAGGATTGGGCTAAGCGGCCGCAAGGTGCTGTATTTGGTACTGGCCGTCAGCAGACCCAGCGCAATAACCAACGGCGTAAAGGCGATAATCATTACAAACCAGTTTAAGCCGGCTATCATAAAAGACGCTGCATCCGCAAACGTATAAGCCTGTATGGTCGATGAGATAAACAGCGCGTATAGAGAACCTACTACAAACAAGAGCAATATCACGACAATGGTTTGTAAAATAGCAGCAATCCATTTGGCGCTAATTAGCCACATACGCGGATAGGGAAGGGTCAGCCACCATCCGTAGGTGTCATTTTCCCATTCTCTTCTCAGCATTCCCACACCCATGAAAACAATCATGTACGGCAAGCCCAGGGTGACGTACCACAGCCTTGTCAATTCGAGTTGGTTGTGAAGAGCGAAGTACAAGGAAATCGCGAACGCTGCAATTAGAAATAGTGAGAAATATACAAGTCTCCACGATCTGGGCAGTCGATTGCGGCTTTGCTTTCTCCAGCTTCCTTTATTTCGAAATTCATGGCGTATTAAATCTTTGAACAGCCCGGATGAATTCACGCCTTCCACTCCCTTTTGTACAAATTGCGGAACACCTGGTTCAGCGAGCCATGCTCTGCACGCAGATCATCCGATTCACCAGACCATATCACTCGCCCGCGGTCCATCATGACCGTGTAATCAAACAAGCCTTCCACTTCCTGAATATCATGTGTGCTAATGAGTATAGATTGTTGCCGATCCTCCAAATAATCAATAATCCCAGCTACGATCGCTTCTCTAGAGAGGACATCAATGCCTACAAAAGGTTCATCCAGGATCATAAGCGGTACTTCTCGTGCCAGGCACAGAATCAGCAGCACACGCGCCTCCTGTCCGCGACTCAACCCGGCCATCTTTAGCTCCAATTCCACATCCATATGGTCAGCAAGTTTATAGGCATCCTTTAGATTGAAGCCAGGCAAAAAGGACTTCCCCCATTCCAGCGTCTGCTGAACTGTATGATTGGGATACCAGCGTGCCCGGTCAGGAAGATAGGATATATTCCGGTTGGTTTCCCAGCCAGGCTGTTGGCCCAGCACCTGAAGCTCGCCCCCGTCCGGCTGAATTAACCCCGTGATGGCTCGAAAGAGGCTGGACTTCCCGCAGCCATTGGGCCCAAGCACACCTACAATACGTCCTGCTGGAATGACGACATCCAGTTGGTCCAATGCTTTTTTATTTCCATATTGCTTCATCAGTTGCTTTGCGGTTACCACAGACTCCGTCATGCCTTTTCGCCTCCTTCCTTGTGATCTCCGTCCTGTCGGCTTCTTATATATTGCTGTACATCTTCCCAGGATAATCCCAGGCTGCTCATCTGTCCGAGAAACTGTTCGATATACGACATAGCCAATTGTTCCCGAAAGCTGGCAATCCGCTCACTGGACGAAGTTACATACGTACCCAGACCGCGTCGCTTCTCAGTCAATCCGTCCCGTTCCAGCTCCTGATACGCCCGCATCACGGTATTCGGATTCATACGCAATTCCTGCGCCAGATCACGCACAGATGGCATTTTGCTTCCCATTTCAATCTCTCCTTTAGCAATGGAGCTTCGTACTTGATTTAATATTTGTTCATATAATGGCTGGCTAAAGTCTATTAAAAATCGGAACGAGCCAACCCGTTGTTCTTCCATGGGTGTTTCCCCCTAATTCGGCTGTATCTATCGTGCCTTTAGTGTATTATATCACTTAATACACGTAATACAATAGCAATTCGTTAAAATGCTAGTCCTGCCATCCAAATTCCATTCAGTAAATGCTCAGCTTGCGCTCAGATAGCATTCAAGTTAATCCCTTATGATGTATCACGTACCAAACAAACCATAAACGAAAGGTGGAAAATGAAGATGAAGAGCACCAAGAAAGCAATTTTGGCCGGAACGATGGCGTTGGCATTTTTAGGAGGCGGAGCGCTGTACTCCACAGGCGCAGCCCATGCTGCTTCAACTACACCTGAGAAGGCTCCTACTGCAAGCAAAGCACAGGCACCTAAGGGAAACCCTGGCGATGCTAACGGTCCACAAATCGCAGGAGGAAACTATGCTGAGAACAAGGCTCTCCTGAAACTATTGAAATTGTCCTCCAGTCAGTTGGATACACAGTTGAAGGCTGGTAAATCCCTTGCTACGATCGCCAAAGCACAAGGCGTGAGCGTAAACTCCGTAATTGATGTGATGGTTTCGGATATGAAGTCAAAACTCGCTACGGAAAAACAAAATGGCAAGATTACCGCAAGCGAATATAATCAGCGTGTTTCCAATCTGAAGCAAATGATTACCGATATGGTGAATGGCGTTAAGCCCTCTAAGCCACCAGTAGACGGGGCTAAAGGAGAAGCAGGTAAAGCTCCAGCTAAAACAGATGCGGCTAAGGCACCTGCTAAGCCAAATGCAGCTCAAGCCTCTGCTAAGCAAAAATAGCTACAGCTTCTGTTTTCCAAAAGCTGTAGCTCGATAAGTCACATTCATAAGAACCATTTGTTAATCTGACACAGCCACTCCACAATAATAAATCTCCATCCGGCCTCCCTGTACGGATCGAGAATGAATAAGCCTGCCCTCTGCTACGATACAACAGAAGAGGACAGGCTTATTTTTCATGTACTTGATACAATATGTGGTAAACTAACTTAAGCCAGAGATCACACTTTTTATCCTGATTCAGCAAAAGGAGTATGTAATGAAAATAAATAAACAGGAATTTCATGTACAAGGAGTAAGCTATATCATTAGATCGGCTATGATTCAAGATGCGATGAATTTGTCTGAAATCCGCTTACGGATGGATGGAGAGACTGAAAATTTAGACAGAGAAAAGGGAGAAGCATTCATAAGTACATCCGGTTTTGAACAGCTTATTAAAGCCGATACAGAGCACGCCAAAAATCTATTTTTAGTTGCGGTCGTTCATGATAAAGTCGTTGGATTTTCAAGATGTGAAGGTCATGTTCTGCGTCGATTCGCTCATAAAGTTGAATTCGGTGTGTGTGTACTAAAGGATTTCTGGGGGTATGGAATCGGGACGAATCTTTTGAAAGAGTCTATTTCCTGGGCAGACTCTAACGGCATCCAGAAAATGAGCCTACAAGTTCTAGAAACCAATAATAAAGCCATTGAACTTTATAAAAAGCATGGATTTGAAATCGAAGGGTTATTAAAAAACGACAAGATTCTCTCAGATGGTCAATACTACAACACCATAATCATGGGAAGATTCCATAACTAAAAAAGATCCTGTTCCACAGGATCTTCCATCATTTCGAGGCGATATTGGCCCTAGTAGCGATAATCATCGTAGGGATTGCGATTACGATAATGGTCTCGCGGCTGTTGGGCTGCGGTAATCATCAAAAATATGCCTGAGAGCAGGTGCATTAACCAGCCTACAAATGGAATCCACCCAACAACCGAGGTCACAATCCCTAAAATAGATCCATAATAAGTCTCTTTATTAGTCACCGATAGTACCAACGTAACAATGTGGAAAATCAACATAAAGAACAATACAGTATACGCAGAATTTATGACGAGCAACCCGCCCAAAACAGGAATAGCAAAAAATAGCTCCAATCCGCCCGTAATCCATTTTAATGTTTTTGATGGTGTCATTGTTCCACTCTCCCAATGCTGTTTCATTCCATAAGTATATCCTATCCCCATGCAGGATGACATACATATTTTACTAATTTTATACTTGTATAGCGACGACCTCACCCCTTTTTCGAATGAGCTAAGCCCTGACTACATATATGTGAGAGAGAACGAAATTTCGTGATTTTTAAAGGGGGGAGCATCATGGGATATTATATTGAAGTGGAACGTGGCGTTAAGCTGTATGTAGAAGATATAGGAGAAGGCATCCCTGTTATGATGGTGCACGGCTGGCCACTGGACCATCGAATGTACGAATACCAGGTTGCCCTGTTGCCTGCTTACGGATACCGCTGTATTCAAGTAGATCTTAGGGGGTTCGGGAAGTCTGATCGACCATGGCATGGCTACAATTATGATCGACTGGCAGACGATCTCCTGGCTGTTATACAGGCCCTTCAATTAAGCCATATACGGCTAATCGGTTTTTCTATGGGGGGAGCAATTGTCACGCGCTACATGAGCAGACATAGGGGATGGGGTGTTGATCAGCTAATTTTGATCGGAGCTGCCACGCCTCGGTTTACCCCAACCAGCGACTTTCCTTACGGCACTCCTGTCGCAGAGGTAGATAAACTCATCACACAAGCCTATACAGATCGTCCGCAACTGGTAACATCATTTGGCGAAATGTTGTTCGCCAAACCCGTCAGCCAGAGTTTACGTGACTGGTTACGTGATCAGGGCTTTGCGGCTTCGGTTCATAGCATGGCTTGTACTTTGTATTCACTGCGTGACTCTGATTTACGGCCCGATTTGCCATGTATACACGTGCCTACGTGGATTCTACACGGCAAGCTGGATCGGGTCTGCCCTTTCCCTCTAGCGCTCCAAACTCAAAAAGGAATTGCCGGCTCCAGGCTTATTCCTTTCGAACGAAGTGGTCACGGTGTATTTTATGAGGCACTACCTGAATTTAATTCCACCTTACTGAGCATACTATCCCCATCCTCTATACACCCTAATTGAAAGCCTGTTCTCAGAAAAACAAAAAAGACGCCTCAGCGCCGTTATGGCTATGGGGCATCTTTTACTACAAACATGTATCCGCTTAGGATTGTTTGGTATGATTAAAGCTCGTATTGTTTAAAACAGCCAGCTTTTTCTCGCCCTTCACCATGGCAGAACCGCAAATGGGGCATGTCGGCTCGACAGAAAAAGCGAAGTTATCCCGCATCCAGCCGTTGCATGTATCACTGGCGCAATTCCAAACAGTTGTAATTTCCTCAGGAATTTCATCCATTGGCTTTTTCCGTGAATTGTACATAAACATCCCTCTTTCTTCATGATTTATAAAGCGATAAGATGTAATCAGTTCAAAAACGGTCTTGTGAACAGATAAAAACAAATGCCCCAAACGCTATGTTCGGGGCATCTGAAGTAGGCTGTAATTTAAAATTACAGTTTTACAACGTTCTCAGCTTGTGGTCCACGGTTTCCTTCAACTACGTTGAATTCTACGCGTTGGCCTTCGTCCAAAGATTTGAAACCTTCGCCTTGGATTGCGGAGAAGTGTACGAATACATCGCTTCCACCTTCAACTTCGATGAAACCGAAACCTTTTTCTGCGTTAAACCATTTAACTGTACCTGTTTGCATGGAATTACCTCCAAAATATATTTATATGACCTTTATTTTTTACAAATAAAAATTCACATATTGCACAAGGTTATTTCAACCTAAAACAATAACCCTCTACAATATGTGAATCTCAGGTCACAATTTCAATATACTCATATTACCATAAGTGTATTGAAAACGCAAGCACTGGAGAATTTAATTTATGCAGAGTGCTTATGTCATCTATTGCTGCCTCAAGCTGTCTCCATTAGACAAGAGTGAGTCATTAACGCCTACTTAAAACATTATATCCGCAATTGCTTCCTATTATACCAGTAATCAAGAAATAAATATACACAACGTTGCGCAGGAGATGAACTTCTTGAGAAAAAGTCCATCCCCTGCTTTGTTTGCTCATTTTAATTACAAATCCGCTAGTGCTTTAATTTCCTCTGCTGTCAGCGCTTTGTTATATAACTGTACCTCGTCCATGCTGCCGTTAAAGTAGGCATCAGCGACAAAGCGGCTTTTACCGAGATACGCTTCGTTTGTCAGCAACTCATTAGGGTTAAAGGTAATACCGTCATTTACAGCTACTTCTTCACCATTTACATACAGCTTCCCTGTATTCCCCTCCAGTGTAACCGCCACATGGGTCCACTGGTTTAGAGGTATTGATGATTTGGAGAGCAGGCTCTGATCCGTACCTTCATGGATTGTAAACTGGAGTACACCGCTTCCTTGGGAAGGGGTGAGGAACATATGACGAGCCTGGCCGTTGCCGAAGTCAAAAATCCGTTGCCAAGCGGCTCCGCCCTTCCAGTTCACCCACGCGGAAAAGGTAAAGTCCTTCGCATCCGTTACCGTGTTGGGCAGCTGCACGTAACCATCCTTGCCGTTCAGGGCAAGAGCACCGCCAAGCTTCCCATCTTTATCCCATATGGCACCACCATAGGCCTTACCGTCGAGTTGATTATATGTGCTGTCGACAACCGAAGTTCCTTGATCCTCACTCCACGAGTAACGTGCGAGCTGAGGGCCTTGAGCCTGCTCGGGAACAATGGCACTAAAACTTTTCTTTGCTGTAGCTTTGTCCTTTTTAATAGTCGCCGTCAATGTAACTGCTGCAGGCTGGGAACCGGCTTCTGGACGGTACACTTCACCAGTGACAGAAATAATCTCAGGGCGGGAAGATTCCCACGAAATCGTGGTATCTTGTGCAGCTTGAGTAGGTAGCGTGAGATCATAAAAAACGTTGCTTGTGTCGCCTAGACTCAGATCCTTCTGCACCGCAGCTACAATCTTGCTGGCCTTCAGGTCAGGCTTTAGCGAACCCCATACTGCAACACCCTTGGAGGACAGTGCGGTAAAAGCAAGGGTTTTGGCTCCCGTGTCTGGATCACGGTGCCGCAGGAATACCCCTTTGTACTTCGCACCATCTGCTGTAATTTCCAGCTGATTGTCTGCCCCCAGCTTCCATGTACCGTTCACTCCACCAGACAGTTTGCCACCGTGATCCAGATTGACGGTAACAGCTTGCTTAATATTGGCCGAAATTTCCTTCCCGTGATTTACATACGAGTATTGGCCGATGACATCCTTCTCTGACAGCTTTTTCAGTGAATCCTCATCTCCTGAATAACGATAAGGAGCAACTACAGGCCAACCGTCAGCGTTCATGAACATTTCATGTACCCGCACTTCAAACTGCTCACCTCTCCCCGGAAAACGGGAATGAAAAATGACAAAATGCTTTTTCGTCTTGGGATCATAATAAGCCGAGTTGTGTCCGGGCGACACATAGCCTGTACCCAGCCCTGTTCCCGGATCACCAATTTCTCTTGGAATTAGGTAATTACCTATTAACTTGACGCCGTATGGCTCAATGGAAGCGTCATCAAAAAGAGGTTTGTCAGGATTCGCTTTAACCTTGATCATGTCGTTGCCTTCAGCATCGTAGAAAGGACCATCCGGTGTTTTGGACCGAGCCACACGCAAGTTATATCCGCCATCCGCTGACAATCCGCCATAGGACAGGAACAAGTAATAGTAGTCCGTTTGTGGACTGTATTGTATGTACGGCCCCTCCATACGAGCATGGTTACCGCCCGTCAGTTTTTTCCCGTAGCCTTGGCCTGGTAAAGGCTTCCCTGTTTTTTCATCCATCTGCATAATGAAAATGCCTCCGGAGTAGGAGCCATATACCATCCACAGCTTGCCGTTCTTATCATAGAAGGTGTCAGGGTCTACGGCATTGGGATGCTTGGTTGCGTCATAGATCGTCCCATCTTCACTCGGTTGATCCCACATACCGGACTTCAGGAAAATTCCTTTATTCTTATAAGGTCCTTCAATTTTATCAGCAACCGCTAGGCCCATAGCTGAACGCGGGGAGTCTCCTTTACAAGCGTTATAGTACATATAAAACTTGCCATCCGCCAGTTGAATGACATCCGCTGCCCACAGCGTGTCTGTCTGCGCCCAATCCAGCGCTTCCTTTAATTCCTCTTTGACGTTGGGAATCAATGCATTACCATTTGCCACACCTGTCGCAATTGTATCCCAATTCATGAGGTCTTTGGATTTGGCAGCCGCCAGATGTGAACCAAAAATGTAAAATGTATCTTTCACTTTCAGGATGGATGGATCATGTACGGAAGTCTCCTTGAAGGAAACAGCCTTTTTACTTTGGCTTAAAATGTTATCCAGACCTTGAGCTTGAAGGGTGGTTTGCTCCAGACTTTGAATCCCAGCTGTATCTGAATTGAGTGTGGACTCGGCGCCCACCAAAGAAGCAGGCAACAACAGTGCACCTGCCAGAGAAGCAGCCGTTACTTTACGAACAAATAATTGCTTCATAAATCAATCTCCTCTCGTTTTGAACATTCCTGCTAACATAAAACAATAATGAATAAGACGGTCAGGATTATGTTTGTATTAACTTCTCCACTCTTAAATTAAATGCTGATCATCCCCCTCTCTGAATTAAAGCGCTTTCAACCAATATGAAAAATAAAACCTCCTTTTGTTAAGAAGGACGATTCAAACCTGGCGGTTAATCGTATCTCTATATTATTCAATGAATATGGAAAATTCAATATGTAATTTTATATTTTTACGAATTATTCGTTTAATTATTAACCTTAATAAATGTGTTGCTTTAATTCCTAGTTTAAAGTTATAATTTGACAAGTAAAATTCTATATGTTACCTGCCGATATATCTAAAAAGAATTGTTTTACGATGAATATAATACAAATATTTACATTTTATGAGGAGGTGAAAATATATGCAATGGTATTTAAATGGATTAAAAAACTATGTAGGATTCCAAGGTAGAGCAAGACGTACAGAATACTGGATGTTTGTTCTATTTAGTGTAATTGCCAGTTTTATAGTCGGTCTGATCGATGGTCTTTTGGGCTTAACTCCAATATTGACTCTCATCTACTCTCTGGCTGTCCTGTTGCCATCCTTGGCAGTTCTTGCTCGCAGACTGCACGACACGGGTAAAAGCGGTTGGTGGATTCTGATTGCTCTTGTGCCATTCGGTGGTATTGTACTGCTTGTATTCGCATGCCTAGACAGTCAGCCTGGCGACAATAAGTATGGGAAAAATCCTAAATTGTAATTTGATGTAGTTTGGTCTAAAACCTCTTTCACTTTTGTGAAGGAGGTTTTTTTATACCCGCTTCTCCCCTATCGAAATTACAGCTATAAGTTTACCAAGAGACTCCAGCGTCCATACTGGATTAAAAAGTATCCTCAAAGAGAGGAAGAACGTGCATGCGTTTTCGGAAAAGAACCCCCCTTAACAAATTTAGAAAGGCACCCGTTCAGCAAAGCGAGAGTAAGTCTGAACATTCCGTAGAACAGCTCAGTGCAAATATCGGAACCAATCTTCAGCAGATCAGACAAGCGCTCGGCAACAGCACCGACATCGTCATAAGAGAAATTCGAATCGGCAAGGACGGTGACCAGACCATTGCGATCCTCTATACCGACGGTTTGGTGGACCAAAATATAGTCTCCGACTTCATTATGGAATCAATGATGCTGGACAGCAGCTTGTCCAAGGACGTGGAATGCCGGATTCAAGCTTCCTCTAACGTCATGCAAATGTTGAAAGATTACGCCCTTACTATTGGCAGCATCCAGGATATTAATGACTTTGAAGCCTTATATAACGCGCTGTTGTCGGGGGATGCAATCATTTTGATTGGGGGTGAGACGCAGGCAATATCGGCCAGCGCACGTGGATGGAAGGATCGGGGGGTCACCGAGCCTGCCTCAGAAAATGTCGTCCGTGGGCCTCGGGAAGGATTTTCTGAGACATTGCGTACGAACACAGCCTTGATTCGACGTAAAATTAAAGATCCGAATCTATGGCTGGAGACCAAACAAATCGGTCGTGTAACCCAGACCGATGTCGCTGTCATGTATATAAAGGGGATTGTGAACCCTAAATTGGTTGAGGAAGTACATGAACGATTGAATCGCATAGATGTAGACGGCATTCTCGAAAGCGGGTATATCGAGGAATTAATCCAAGACAAAACCTTCACCCCCTTTCCGACAGTATACAATTCAGAACGCCCAGACGTGATCGCCGCCGAGCTGCTGGAAGGAAAAATTGCGATCCTAGTGGATGGTACCCCTTTTGTGCTTGTCGTGCCTGCATTATTTGTTTCCTTCCTGCATGCGGCGGAGGACTATTATCAGCGTGCAGACATTAGCAGCTTCATCCGTGTCCTTCGTTATACCGGAGTTTTTATTTCCTTGCTCGGTCCGTCCTTATATGTTGCCATCACTACGTTTCATCAGGAAATGCTGCCGACCTCACTGCTAATCGGTCTAGCAGCACAGCGCGAAGCGGTCCCCTTCCCTGCCTTTATTGAAGCACTCATGATGGAACTGACATTTGAAATATTGCGGGAAGCTGGCGTTCGCATGCCCAAGTACATTGGGGCAGCCGTCTCTATCGTCGGCACACTCGTCATTGGACAAGCTGCTGTCGAGGCGGGCATCATATCTGCGGCAATGGTTATTGTTGTATCGATTACTGCTATTTCCAGCTTTGTTCTTCCTGCCTACAATATGTCTATCGCTTTTCGCATGCTGCGGTTTCCCTTAATGGGGCTTGCCGCTTCCTTTGGGCTGTTCGGAATTATCGTCGGAGGCATTGCCCTGATCCTGCATATGTGCAGCCTTCGTTCATTCGGCGTTCCCTATATGACTCCTTTTGCACCTCTCATACCGGCAGACACCAAAGATACCATCTTTCGATTCCCTCACTGGATGATGATGTCACGTCCCCGGTTAGTCGATCAGAAAAATGTCAAACGTCGAAACAGCACTCCGCCCCGCAAATCACGGGAATAGAAAAAAGAGAAACCGTCAGAAAGGAGTGGATCATCATGAAGCGGAAGAAGGCGTTTCTCTTCCTGGTTCTTGCACTCGTCTTACTTCTGACAGGCTGTTGGAATCGTAGAGAGTTGAATGAGCTAGCCATCGCCGTCGGTATGGGAATCGATAAGCAAGGAGATCAATTCCGGGTCTCTATCCAAGTGGTGGACCCTGGCAAGGCATCGGCTAAAAAAGGAGCAGGAGGCGGGGCTCCAGCCACCTTGTATACAGAGGAGGCGGACACCATATTTGAAGCGATCCGAAAAATAACAACAATTAGTCCCCGGAGAATGTATTTTTCTCACCTGCGCATATGTGTTATCGGTGAGTCGTTAGCTGCCGAAGGGATGGCAAAATCTTTAGATTTACTCTCCAGATATCATCAGTTCCGCACTGATTTTTATATTGTAGTGTCCAAGGACGTTAGTGCGGAGGATACGTTGAAAATTATGACGCCTTTAAATCCGATTCCCGCCAATGACCTTTTTTCTTCCCTGGAAACATCACAGAAAAACTGGTCGCCTAGTACGACGGTAACCTTGGATGAATTGATTGCAGCTATGACTAGTGAAGGAAAGCAGCCTGTGTTGACAGGACTTCGGATCATTGGCAATAAAGAAATGGGAGAAACCAGCGACAATGTGCAAAAGATCGCTCCGTTCAGTCGTTTACAGTATTCAGGACTTGCTGTATTCAGAAAAGATCGACTAATCGGATGGTTAGATGAAACTGAAAGTAGGGGCTATAATTTTATCCTTGGCAAAGTGCAAAGCTCTGTCGGTTACGTTGCTTGCCCTAGAGGCGGCAAAGTCGTCTCCGAAATCATTCGCACCCAAACCACTGTAAAAGGAAGCACCTATAGGGGAGAGCCCCAGATTCATATTAAAATGCAGGTTGAGGCCAACGTGGGAGAAGTCGAGTGTACTGACCTCGATTTGACCAAGGTAGGAACGATTTATGACATTGAAAAGCAAGAAGAAGAAAAAATAGAAAATATTATGAAGTCGGCAGTTAGAAAGGCCCAACAATCGTACAAAACGGACATATTCGGATTCGGTGAAGCCATTCACCGCGCTGCCCCGAAGACTTGGAACAGACTGAAACAAAACTGGGATGAGGAACACTTTACAGAATTACCCGTAACGATCAAAGTCGATTTCAAGATTCGGCGCTTGGGCACCATTGGTAGCTCCTTTATTAATGATATGAAAGAGTAATTCCTCACTCCACAAAAGAAGGTGTTTTGCAAAGTGCTATCTCAAATCGTAAAAATCATCGGCATATTCCTCGTCGCTGCTGTAATTAGCTTAATTGAAGTCCCCGACATGTGGAAAAAAGGATTTAAAAAAGAGCTTTGGTTATTTTTCATCCTACTCTTTTTTGCGGTCGGAATTAGTTGTGCCAAGGTATTACACTGGCTCATTCCCACCCCCCTGGATTGGATAACAGCCATATATAGACCATTCAGCAATTTCCTGATCCATATGGGCCTAATAAAATAAGAGGAGGTGAAAAACGGGTGCCCGCACAAATCAAAATCTCAGCACGACAAATCATGATCATATCTGCTTTATTTACGGTCGGAAGTGCAATCCTCATCGTCCCTTCAGGGATGGCACTTGTAGCCAAACAAGATGCGTGGATTGCCGCGCTCGTGGGGGTCGGGGCTGGGCTTCTTATCTTGTATATGTACAGCAAGCTTGCGGCGCTTTATCCAGAGATGACCCTGGTTGAGATGATGGAAACCCTACTCGGAAAATGGTTAGGCAAAACCGTAGGTTTTCTATTTTTCACCCTACTATTCATTAATGCTCCTGTACCGGTGTTATTTTATTTAGGAAATTTTATGACTACTCAAATGATACCGGAAACGCCGATTCTAGCGGTGAATATTCTTTTTGCACTTATCATAGTATTCGCTGCTCGGCTGGGTCTCGAAGTCCTGGCTCGTTCGGCCGAACTGTTGTTTCCTTTATTTACTCTGCTGTATATTTCTTTTGTAGGTTTAGTGGTATCCAACATTAAGCTGGAAAATGTCCAACCTGTATTGGAGGCAGGAGTAGGGCCGATTTGGCCTGCTGCCCTGTCCTTTGTTAGCACAGTATTTATACCTCATATTATTTTGCTCATGATCTTCCCTTCTTCTATAAATCGTTCCGATCAAACCCGTAAAGCTTTTTTCATAGGAAGCCTGATTGGCGGATTAATGCTGGTCGTGGTGGTTGCATTGACAATTTTGGTATTTGGTCCTGACTTAACGGCAAGAAATATATATCCTAGCTATGCGTTAGCCAAAAAAATTAGCATTGGCAACTTTCTACAGCGCATCGAAGCCATCATGGCTACAATGTGGTTTATTTCACTTTTTTTTAGAATCACGCTGTATATGCACACCACAGTGACAGCAATAGCCCAAATCTTTTGTCTGAAAAGCGATCGGCAACTGGTGCTTCCTCTCGGGATGTTATTAGTCATCCTGTCCATCATCGTGTACCCTAATGTCCCTTACCAACAAACCTATGATACAAAGACGTGGATTCCCTATTCTCTATCCATTGGGTTGTTTTTCCCCTTACTGCTGCTCTGTATTCATGGGATACGAACAATCTGGTCAAAGAAAAAAACAGCATCCAAAGGGTAAATCACACTCTTTTTTCGTTATCTGCGAATTTTTTTAGCGCTACCTGTTTACAATCTCCTCTTTTAGTTTATTTTAAACGAGTATTAAGCTGGCGCTAAGATTGGGCGTGTATGATGTATTTAAGAATCTGGTAACTACATAAGCCGGATGGGCTAAAGGCATAAACATCACTCCCGTTGGATATCCATATACCGTTCCACCCCGTCAGAAATTTAATGAAACACAAAAGGAGATTTACACTTATGAATCGAAAACGAATGTTGGTCATCTGCACACTGTTGCTGGCGTTATCTATTGGTCAGTCATCTACTTGGGGAAGTCGGGCTAATGCTGCTGCACTGGCTCCAGAGAGAGCCCTGCATGTACAGGACAATGAAGCTTCAAAGGATGATGATCTGTTGAAAGCACTGGGTATATCCTCGGATGAGCAATTATATGATGCGTTATATAATGGTCAAACCTTGGCTGATATTGCACAAACCCATAATCAGGATGCTCAGGCTATCGTTGATCTACAGGTAGCTCAGTTGACGGAGCAGTTGGATCAACGACTGGCCAATAAGAGCATTACCCTAGAGCAATACCAAGCCCATAAGGCAGAACTGACACAAGTCGTTGCCAAAAGTGTATTCGGGCTGTAAGCCTAGACACGACCGAACATCAAAAAGGCGCTGAACCCATAGAGGATCAGCGCCTTTTCTGTATTTGATGTAACTTACGCTTGATAAACCCGAATCAGATTGGTCGTGCCTGCCTCAGCGACAGGGACACCTGCTGACAGGACTACAGTATCTCCTTTATGGATATATCCTGCATTCAGCGCGTTACGGATGGAAGATTCGAACATTTCATCCGTTGTGGCTACCTTATCCCCTTTAATCGGGAATACACCGGACAACAGGCAAATTTTAGCGAATACTGTGTTATTCGGAGTAACCGCAATGATCGGTGCCTTCGGACGATATTTGGACACCATACGAGCCGTGAATCCACTAGCAGTCGAGGTAATAATCGCTTTGGCATCCAGCTCCAGAGACGAACTCACCGCACCCTGACTAATGACTTCAGTAATGTTGGTGCTTTGGCGTGCTCTGCGCTTATCGAACTGCTCCTGGTAATCCAATTGTGATTCTGCACTGGCTGCTACCGCAGCCATGGTCCGTACGGATTCAACAGGGTATTTACCTGCAGCAGATTCGCCCGACAGCATCACTACGTCAGCTCCCTGCATAACGGCATTGAACACGTCACTAACTTCAGCTCTTGTCGGACGCGGGTTCACCTGCATGGACTCCAGCATGTGAGTAGCAACGATAACGGGCTTGCCGACCAGATTACACTTGTCGATCATTTCTTTTTGCATCACAGGCACGTCTTGAATCGGCACTTCCACGCCCAGGTCGCCACGAGCTACCATAATACCGTCCGAAGCTTCGATGATATCATCCAGGTTTTCCATACCTTCGGCATTTTCAATTTTGGAATAAATCTGTACATGCTCGGCATGATGTCCCTTCAAAATCTCACGGATTTCACGGATGTCGTCGCCTTTACGCACAAAAGAAGCCGCAATAAGCTCGATACGCTGCTCCACCCCAAATTGAATGTGCTTCACGTCACGCTCTGTTACGCCTGGAAGAGTTGTATGAATCCCTGGCAGATTCACACCTTTTCTCGGCTTCAGAATACCACCGCTTACGATATTACAAATCATCTCGGTTCCTTCGATGGAGGTTACAGTCAGATCAACCAAACCGTCGTCGATGAGAATACGGTCACCTGCTTTGATATCCTTCGGCATATCTGGGTAATTCACCGAAATACGATGCTCGTCCCCCAAAATTTCTTCCGTGGTCAGAATGAGCTGGCTGCCTGGCTTCAGTAGAACAGATGCCTCTTTCAGCTTGCCAATCCGTATTTCCGGTCCTTTAATATCCATCATGACAGGGATACAGGTATTCATTTCCTTCGCTGCCTGTCTCACATTTTCAATACGTTTAACATGATCCTCCAGCTCCCCATGAGCCATGTTCAAGCGAGCTACAGTCATACCAGCCTGGATCATTTCTTTTAACAAATCAATGGAGTCGCAGGCAGGTCCCATAGTACAAATAATTTTCGTTTTAAGCATAGTAATGTCATCCTCCTGAATGTCTTTACTGTATAACTTCTTCTCCACTTTGCTTCTCTATCTACATTAAACTTATATAGTCCTATTCTACCTGTACCCGTTCACCAAGACTATGAACTATAGTATGATGGATGTATTACAGTATGATGAATGTATTACAGTATGATGAATGTTGAAGACATTGGAGAGTGAGTTTTGTGATTACATTGACGGGTATACGGCAGGACAATGGCGTAGACTGGTATGAAAAGGCTGGTGCAAATACCGACAACGATGACTTGCTATTCATTTTGGTCACCTTTGGCAAATGTGTATATTGGGTGAACGATAGCAAGATCATTCTGGGCAAGGGTGAAGCACTGCTTTTACCCGCTCATCTGAATTACTATGGCAAGAGCATTCCTACGCTTTTCCATACCAAGTATGTGATACATTGCCGCAAAACATGTACGAACAGTACACTTCCCATACTGAATACAGACCAGCCGTTATGGATCAAGCCCGGATGCTACGATTTGCTGCATGAACGGATCAAATCGATGTATTATCAATGGACTGAACACCCAAGCTACTACGCCCTGATGGCTGACTGTCTGCTGACCGAAGCCATGATTTATATGAACCAGGAATGGGACAAAGGTACCGTTCCTCGCGATAAAGAACGGCATGTAGAACATATGAAACAGTACATTCAGAATCACTACAGGGAAAAGGTAACCAAAGAAGAGCTTGGTGATGCCATCCGCAAAACTCCCAATTATGCCGCGACACTGCTGCGTGAGGTTACAGGCCAAACGATCAGCGAGCATGTACATACGCAACGTATTAAAACCGCCATCTACATGTTGACGGAGTCGCGGCTAACGATTCGTGAAATCTCGGAGTATGTGGGCTATAGTGATGTGTCCTATTTTCATCGGATCTTCAAACGCTTAACAGGCTGTTCCCCGTCCGAGTTTCTGGATGAACGTTCCTCCATCGTCTAATCTGATAGCCTGAAGCAGAATTTCACAGATAAAAAAATGGCCGCTTCACATCGAATGCTGCTCTAGTTATCCTTTTTTTCATTAAGGGACAAGAGCGCTCCGTGTAAAAGCGACCATTATATTTATAGTTACACGCATGAATCTGCGTATATTGGTGCTGACTGAATGATATTATTTGGAGGAACCCGCTGTTTTGACTTTGTCCAGCATTTTATCGTTAAAGCCAAACATCCAAGTCAGGACAAAGGATACTGCCATAGCAGCCAAGTTCGCCAAAATATAAAACGGAAGCTGATGGTTCATGTAGAGCAACGTACCTGGAATAACCGTTACCGCCATCCCTGTAGCCGCCAAATGCAAGACCGAAGCAATAAAACCACCAACCGCTCCGCCGATGAGACCCATGACAAAAGGCTTCATATATCTCAGGTTGACCCCGAAGATAGCCGGCTCTGTAATTCCTAGGAAAGCAGAGAACGAAGAAGGAAGCGCCAACGCTTTCAGCTTGCTGTCCTTCGTTTTCAGACCAACTGCCAGACAGGCAGCTCCCTGTGCAGCCATTGCGCAGGTAATAATAGCATTGAAGGCATTTACGCCGTTCTTTTCAAGCAGTTGAATCTCCAGGAAATTAAATATATGATGCACACCTGTAACGACGATAATCTGATGCAAAAAGCCGATGACGATCCCTGCAATACCGAAAGGCAAATCAAGTACAAATATGGTTCCGTGCAGCACCCATTCTTCAAGTGAATGGAAAACTGGACCGATAGCAAACAGTCCCAAAGTGATCATAATCAACAATGTTAAAAATGGTGTGAGAATCAGATCCAGTGCTTCAGGCACCCGTTTGCGCAGCGCCCGCTCCAGCTTGGCTCCGATCAAGCCCACGAAGAAGGCTGGTAATACCGAGCCTTGATAGCCCACCACAGGAATAAAACCGAACATCGTCAACGGATGGGCTGAGCCGTCCGCAACACTATACGCGTTAGGCAAAGCTGGGTTTACCAGCATCAGACCGAGAACGATACCCAGCACCGGACTGCCGCCGAATACTCTAAAGGCTGACCATGCGACTAAAGCAGGCAGAAAGGCAAAAGCCGTATCCGTTAATACCTGTGTATATAATAAAAAGTTAGGTGAAATATCCTGCGGCGTCATGCCGAGCAATGCGAGAATTTGCGGCTGAGTGAGCAAACCGCGCAGTCCCATGAACAACCCCGTAGCGACCAGCACTGGAATAATCGGTACAAACACGTCGCCAAAGGTGCGGATAGACCGCTGGAAGACGTTGCCCTCCTTTTTCGCCTGACTCTTCACCTCTTCTTTAGATGAACCCGTCACGCCAAGCTTTTCAACCTCATCAAAAATCCGATTTACCGTTCCTGTACCAAAAATAATTTGATATTGACCTGAATTGAAGAAAGCCCCCTTAACCTTGTCGATCTCCTCAACCTTTTTCTGATCAATTTTCTCTTTATCATGCACCATAATGCGCAGGCGCGTTGCACAGTGAGCAAACGAAGCGATATTTTCCTTTCCACCGATCGCCTCGATCACTTCTTTAGCTATCTCTCTGTTTTCCGCCATGATGTTCATCCCCTCGTTCATTCCGTTATGTTTGATGATTAACGATCCACTTGATGAATTAGCCTACTCATGTAAAATTCCATTTTACCGCTTGGAAGAGAGCCTCTCCCTTGTCGGCAAAAAAGCGTATTTCGTCACTCTCTGGGTGCGGAAAAATACGACTGGTGAACACTTCTTCCCCATCATTGACGAAAATCTCAACTGAAGATGTATCTACAAACAGATGAAGTTTAATATGATCCTTGTCCCATGCACACTGCCGTACTTCACCGTACGAAGTGGCTACAGGCTCACCCGATTGCGTACGATTCAATACAAGTTTACGGCTAACGGCATTATATTTAATCACCGTTTTCTCCGTCTCACTCGCACGGAATTCAATACCGAATGCCTTGGCATCCAAAAGATCTACTTCGCAGATCATCTCATAGGCAGTACCCTTAAATCCTTCGTAGGTTTTGCTCTCTGAGGACAACGTGTCAGCTACCCGATCCTCACTATTTCTACGCAGTGTGGTTAATTCGGGGATAGGTCGCTGCAAGAGTTTTCCCTCATGAAGCGTAAGTTCCCTCGGTAACGTCAGACAATGGGCCCATCCGTTCGGATCTGTCGGATATTCGATATCCGGCAGCCCCATCCAGGCCACCATAATACGACGCCCCTGCGGGTCAATCATCGTCTGTGGTGCATAGAAGTCGAAGCCCCGATCAAGCTCGTGGAATGCGCCGTGCTCCAGTGTTCTTGTCTCTGTATCCAGCAGTTTGCCGATGACGTAGCCCGATTGATAAATATTGTGGTTTTCATCCCCTGAAGGCTCCAAGCCCTGTGGAGAAAAGACCAACACACCCGCTCCATTCAGTTCAAAATAATCCGGGCATTCCCACATGTATCCAAACGATTCCAGCCCCGTGCTCAGTTCTCCCTCGAACTGCCAAGTGTGAAGATCCGTTGAACGATAAAGGACAACGCAGCCTGTTGAATCTGTTCTTTGTGCACCAATCACACAGTAGAAACTATCGCCGTCCTTCCATAGCTTGGGATCACGAAAATGGTCTGTATAACCTTCTGGCACATGGCCAATAACAGGATGCTCCCACTTGGTAATGTGACCGCTCTCATCCATAACAGCCATGCATTGATAAGGATGTCTGATCCAGTTTTCGTCACGTGTATTTCCTGTATACATCATGTATAATTTGCCCTCATGCTCCAGCGCGCTGCCGGAATAAGCCCCATGCGAGTCGAAGTAGTCTCCAGGTGTGATGCCAATGCCTGCACTATGCCATGTGACCAAATCTTTGGATTTCAAATGATACCAATATTTCATTCCGTGATCGGTTCCTAGTGGGAACCACTGATAAAATAAGTGGTATTCGCCTTGATAATATGAAAATCCATTCGGATCATTGAGCAAGCCTGTCGGTGGTTGGATATGAAACGACTGCCGCCACGGACATTGCTCCACCTTTTTCTGCAAGCCTGCTATTTCACCGGGCTCAGCCTGCTCGATTAATCGATACTTTTGTTCTTTTGTCATTTTCATAGGTGTACCTCATTTTTTTAAAACTTAGATTTTTGGGAACCGGTTCCAATGTAATGAAAAAAATAAACGGAACCGGTTCCTATACAATGAAAAAAATATACTCATCCATGGATTTGCAACCGATTCCAATTGTGCAAGAGTGCAATGGAACCGGTTTCGAAGAAATTATAATCCACCTGCTCAGCGTTTGTCAACGCTTTCTCTTTCAATAAGGGTATAATCCATGACCGTAACTTGCTCTACCGTTTTATGTTCTACCAGCCGTACAATGTTTTGGGCTGCTACACGTCCAGCCTCCATATACGGGTATTGAACAGTTGTTAGCGCAGGGTGAATGACCTCCGTAATATCGTATCCCCCAAAGCCAGTGACCGACAAATCCGACGGAATGGTAATTCCTCTGGAATAAGCCGCGTTGATTACCCCAAGCGCGATATTATCCGTAGCACACACCATCAACGATGGCTTGAATTGGTCTAAGATGGCAGATGCAGCAATCCGTGCATCGGACATTTTAAACCCGGTTTCATAGTACCTGATATCATATCCTGCGGCTCGCATCGCCTCGTCCGTATAACACGTAGCAGATAACGCATCGCGAACAGCCTGCCTAAAGCCCTCTTTGCGCTGCACACCGACAGCAACGTCCCTTTCAGTAACACCGACATAGGCAATTTCACGGTGGCCCTGTGACAGGACATATGCACCGATATCATATCCGGCACGATAATCATCATGGATAAGGCTATGGATCTGCTCATGTTGTTGGCCTACCAGCAATACCGGAATACTGATGTCTCGAATCGCGGTCAGGTGGTCGTCTGTAATTTGAGCAGCCAGCAGAATGATGCCTGAAATTTTTTGTCGTGCGAACTCATAGATCGCTTCGATTTCACGCTTTACATCCTGACTCGTATTAGAGATCAGCATCTGGTAATGTTGGGAACGCAGCTCCTCATCAATCCCCATTAACGTATGGGATGTCGCAAAGGAATCCAGCCGTGGCACGACGGTTCCGATAATGTTGGTTCGTTTTGCCTTCAAACTTTGGGCAAAGGTATTGGGCACATACCCCGTGGCCTTAACCACCTTTTCAATTTTACGCTTAGTGTCCAGGCTGACAGATCCGCCGTTCAAAAAACGGGATACGGTGCTCTTGGATACACCAGCCATTTGGGCTATATCTGCAATTGTCTTATTCATGAGGTCCCCCGGAGATTTTCATTTTCATAAGCGTCCAAAACTTCTCATTTCATATAATTCTATAATACCATATGGCAGGATTGGATTGCTGTAGCTTCAGTTTCACTATGCACAAAAAGCCGTCCCTTCCATGAAGAAGGAAACGGCGTTTTATGATGGACTGAATTTTAAAAATCAAAGTTGTCCGGATCTGGACCTACCCGAAGATTGGCATTTAACTCCTGAATTTGATCCATATCCTCACGCGTCAATTCAAAGTCAAAAATATCGGCATTTTCGACGATTCGATGCGCCTTGGTGGACTTGGGAATAGTGACGACTCCCTGCTGTACATCCCAGCGTAAAATCACTTGAGCCACCGATTTACCGTGCTTGTTCGCTATGTCTTGCAGCACCGGATGATCGAGCAATTGACCCTGCATGAGCGGGGACCAGGCTTCCATTTGGATGTTGTTCTTTTGACAGAATTGCAGCAGCTCGGTTTGGGTTAGCTGCGGGTGAAATTCCACCTGATTGACCATTGGCTTGATTTCTGCATCCTGCATGAGATCTTCCAAATGATGAATTTGGAAGTTGCTGACTCCGATGGCCTTAATCCGTCCTTCTTTATACAAGGACTCCAAAGCTCTCCAAGCTTCTTTGTACTTCCCTTGAACCGGCCAATGAATCAGATATAGATCCAGATAGTCCAGTCCCAGTTTGTTTAGGCTTGCTTCATAAGCCGCTCGTGTCTCTTCATAGCCTAAATCTGCATTCCACACTTTGGAGGTGACGAATAGTTCTTCTCTGGACAGATTATTCTCCGAGAGGGCTTCCTGAATAGCCTGTCCTACACTGTTTTCATTCGCATAGATTGCCGCTGTATCTATACTGCGGTAGCCATGCTTTACAGCAGCCTTCACAGCATTGACCAGCTCTGAACCTTCTTCTACTTTAAATACCCCGATGCCAAACCAAGGCATGCGAACTCCGTTGTGCAATGTTGTTGTGCTTTGTAGGTTTTGTGTCATTTTGTATCTTCCTCTCTATTTTTTAAAAGTTTTAGCCTACCAAGGCGGTTGTATCCCTTTTTTCGAGCATACGACTCCAGACTGTCAGTAGAACCGCCACCAAAACCATTACCCCACCGACCCAAGTTGTATGCATGAGACCCATTGAATCTGTCACAATACCTCCCACATATGCTCCGATTGCGATCCCTGCATTGAAGGCCGCAATATTAACAGCAGAGGCGACATCGACCGCTTTGGGTGCAAAACGTTCGGCTAACATAACTACATACACCTGTAGACCAGGCACATTCATAAACGCAAGCAATCCCATAAAGAAAATCGTCACCAGACCTGCCGTTTGAAATGGCACGGTAAACCACAGCAGAAACAGGATCACAGCTTGAATCAGAAACATGTAAAACAAAGCTGAAAGCGGTCTGCGGTTCGCAGCTTTTCCACCGATGACATTCCCGATAGCAATGGCGATTCCATACAATAAGAGAATGAACGTTACCGTATTTTCTCCAAAACCGGTTATGTCATGAAGTAATGGAGATAAATAAGTAAACACGACGAATGTGCCCCCATATCCCAAGGCAGTAATGATAAATGCAAGTAGCAAGCGACCATTCGTAACCAGTTTGACCTGCTCGCTGAAAGGAGTCTTATTCCCTTTTCGGAGCGTAGAGGGCAGCAGAATCAGATTAGCAATGAGGGCCACAACACCGACGATCACAATAGCCATAAATGCAGCCCGCCAACCCCATTGCTGCCCCACGTAGGTGCCCAACGGCACCCCTGTCACGGTGGCAACGGTCAAGCCGGAGAACATAATCGAAATGGCACTCGCCCGCCGATCATCGGGAACAAGGTCGGCCGCGATGGTGGACCCGATGGACATGAACACTCCATGGGAGAACGCCGAGATGACACGTGCAATCAGCAGCAGGGTGATTCCACTAGAGACCGCAGCAAGGCTGTTGCCTGCTATAAACACAATCATGATCCACAGCAGTAGCGTTTTACGAGGAACACTCGATGTTAACGAGGTCAACACAGGTGCCCCAATGGTAACCCCTAATGCATACAGCGTTACAGTTAGTGCGGACATTGTTACGGATATGTGCAAGTCTTCAGCGATCAGGGGAAGCAATCCTACGCTGATGAACTCAGTGGTCCCAATGGCAAAGGCGCTTACGGCTAAAGCCAGTAATGGCCAGATACTTCGTTTGGATTCTGGCGACATGTTTTTCACTCCTATCTATAGTAATCTTCGACCAGCAGATGTTATTATGAGTTATTCAATCAATTATGAACAGTACGTACTTTTTAGTGATATAGGTACCAAAAAGTACCCTAGAGGCGACATACACGGAGGGATCGGCATTGGGAAAGAAAAAATACAATATCTCTGTTGAGGCGACATTAGAGGTGATCGGGGGAAAATGGAAGTGTGTGATTCTGTGTCATTTGACTCATGGAAAAATGCGGACAAGTGAATTAAAGCGCATGATGCCTTCCATAACACAAAAAATGCTGACTCAACAGCTTCGTGAATTAGAGGAAGACGGCATTGTCAATCGGATTAGTTATAATCAGGTTCCACCCAAAGTGGAGTACGAGCTTAGTGAATATGGATGTAGTTTGAAAAGCATTTTGGATTCACTTTGTGCCTGGGGAGAAAGACATATTATTAAAGAATACGGGGATAAATCTGCGGTTTTGGAGGATAACATTCTGAATAAGCTGTAAAGCAAAAAAAAGCGTCTGCACTAGATCAGCAGGCGCTTTCTCTCTTAGAATTCATGAGTTACGAATTGGACATCATTTTATTTTGTGAAATCAATGACCATACGTCCTTGGATTTTGCCATGCTCCATCTCTTCGAAGATTTCATTGATGTCTTCAAGCGGACGTTTTTGTACAAGAGGAACAACTTTACCTTCTGCAGCAAACTGGAACGCTTCTTTAAGGTCTTCACGAGTACCGACCAAAGAACCGATTACTTGAATGCCGTCCAGAACCAGACGCGGAATGTCCAGATCCATTTTATCGGTTGGAAGACCTACAGCTACGACACGCGCGCCAGCCTTCACAACGTCAATAGCTTGGTTGAAAGGTGTTTTGGCAACAGCAGTAACCACGGTTGCATCCAGACCAGCACCGTTCGTTAATTCCTTAGCTCGGGCGACTGGATCTTCTTTCATGCTGTTAACAATATAATCAGCACCAATTTTTTTGGCCAGTTCGAGTTTTTCATCACTGATGTCAAAGGCTACAACTTTAGCATTGAATACATTTTTAGCGTATTGCACAGCCAGGTTACCCAAGCCGCCGATACCGAAGATACCGATCCATTGTCCTGGTCTGATATCGCTTACTTTAACTGCTTTATATGTTGTAACCCCTGCGCAAGTTACACTGCTCGCAGCGGCAGGATCAAGATTATCTGGTACTTTGACCGCATAGTCAGCTGTGACAATACATTGTTCTGCCATTGCACCATCTACCGTGTATCCGGCATTTTTAACTTCACGACACAAAGTTTCCCGTCCGGTTAAACAATATTCGCAGTGACCGCAGCTTTCGAACATCCAGGCAATACTTACGCGATCGCCAATTTTAAGACTGGTCACTCCTTCACCTAATTCAATGACTTTCCCAATACCTTCATGTCCCAGAACTCTGCCTGTGACATCACCGAAATCTGCATTTTTTACGTGTAAATCTGTGTGGCAAACCCCACAATATTCAACTTGGACTAACGCTTCCCCATGTTTCAGGGAGCGCAAAGGTTTCTCTTCTACACTAACTTTCTTGTCTTTTGTAACAATTGCTGCTTTCATGTAGATCTCTCCTTTGAGTGGATATGGAATTATTTTGTAATGCACACCCCACTATTATAGTTACTTCCCCCAAAGAGGACAAACAAAATTTCACCACTCCATTATTCTCTCTACACCCCGGTAATAATAAGCAACCATTTCTACCTTTTTCCTAAGTCCTTGTACCCTTGCAGGAACTTTGTACAATAATTTACAATGTAAAAAGTTTCACATACTCTATTTGGAAGAAGGATAAAGAAACATGAAAAAACATTGGAGAGGTTGCTTGTTCAGCATATTTTCCATAATCTTGGCACTGTCGGTAACAGGATGTACATCACCCGCCACTTCTAGTACTACTCGCGCATCATCGTCATCAGCTAACAACGCTCATGCAGTTGTTCAGAAAAGCCCGCACTGGTCCTACGAAGGGGATGAAGGACCGGAGCATTGGGGGGAGCTGGAAAAGGATTTTGTCGCTTGTGGTAACGGTCAGGAACAATCTCCCATCAACATAGAGCATTCCCATCTGGAAGCTTCGCATACGCAGCAGCCGTTGCAGGTTCATTATTCAACCACTAAAGTATCCATACTAAATAATGGACATACCGTCCAAGTCAATGCGGCTAGTCCCAGCAATAATATTGTCGTGGACGGCACTACATTCACCTTAAAGCAGTTCCATTTTCATCATCCAAGTGAACACCAAATAGACGGTAAAAATGCTGAAATGGAGCTTCATTTTGTTCATCAAAGCGACAACGGAAGCACAGCTGTCTTAGGGGTTCTTATACAAAGTGGCAAAGAAAACAAGGCCTTCAACCGCATCTGGTCCAAACTGCCAAAAGGTATCTCTCAAGAAGCGAACTTGGAGGGAGAAATAAATCTTGCCTCGCTGCTGCCAAAAGACCTGCACTCCGTTCGCTACAACGGATCACTGACTACCCCGCCATGTACAGAACATGTGAATTGGACGGTATTGGAACAGCCTATTGAAATGTCGGCAGACCAAATCAATCAGTTTGCTGCCATTTTTCCCGACAACCATCGTCCTGTACAACAGCTGGGAACCCGTGAGCTGAAGACCGATAAATAATAAAATATGTCTGGACCAAAGTCTTCAGGCCAGTAGTAATACTGACCATCTTCATCACAGCGTCAGGAATCTTCACGATCAGATCAAGAGACACAGCCCCCCTCTTTCGGGTAGTTTCACTGTGTCTTTCCCACCGGTTGCCTTGTCACTCACTATAATATAAACGGGAATATAGTAGAAATTATGTGCCGATAACTAACACTCTCTAAATGAGAGCCACATACTTTATACTAACTATTTATAGTAAAGGAGTTGGCAAGATGTCTGTTAAAAGAGTTAGCCGCCGGACTAAAAAAGTTGTCCCTCCAATTCTTAGATATCGAACTAAACATCAAACTAAATTTAGAGTTACTCAAGTACGTAACGGGAGTTTTGAAAATAGTTCCTTTTCGCCATGGCGCCCTGTAGGTAATGTATCTCTCGCGCGCGTTCGCCCTCATACAGGCAGGGCAAATGCCCGCTATTCGGTTCTGCCAGGTCAAAGTGCATCATTAACTCAAACTCTTTCTCTAAGTCCCTTTCGTTCATATCGATTAACATTTTTTGCTGAATCACCAAGTTCCACTGGTATCCTCCGGGTTAGACTTCTAAGTAGCACATTTTCAGGTGGAGTACTAAACCTCATAAGTATTCCTTCAGGAAGATACCAAAGTTATAGTTTGACTATTCCAGCAGCTTCTTTATTAGGCCGTTCAGTCTTTAATTTAGAATTCCAAGTTACTGGTACAGGAACAGGATCCCAGCTGTCAGTATTAAATCTTGATACTGTTTCTATGGTTTCTATATAATAAACCAAATATAAAGGCCGCCTTATATATAATACAAACAAGAAGCCTCCTCATTCATCTGATAGAGGAGGCTTCTTGTTATTAAAGTTGCTGTCTACTTACCATCGTTATAATCGCACCAGTTGCTCCACCTTCACCGGCAGACCTGTGCGCATAGAGCGGTTGGCAGCGATGCCTGTTAAAATGGACCATGCGCCATCAATATGGGAGGCCGCACGATGAAACCGATCCTCTGCCGGCTTATCGAAAATATCCCGCAGCATGACCGGATCTCCTCCGCCATGTCCCCCCACGCCTTCCTCTACTTCGACCTCGTAAGGTGCTGCAAAGTGAGGATAGATCGTGATGGTTTTCTCTTTTAGCGCCCCCTCATCTGCCTTGCTGCCACCGGAATTAACATAGGATTGCTCGGACACCCGAACTTCCATCCGTCCCTTGGTGCCGTTAAATACGATGATAAAGCCCTCCCAAGGCATATAAGCGTTCAGTGAATAGTTCATTACCGTTTTATTCTGATACTTCACCATGACACTGAGCGTATCCTCGATACTGATATTGTCGCCAAATACGCTTTGGTCCCGCACATATCCATCCTCATGCTCCGCATCCAGATACATACTTTTTAGATGCTCGTTACGATCCAGGTGTAAGGCAAAAGGGTCATTCTCCGCCGCCTTGCTGCCGTAAGCCCGTTGATAGAACTCCGTCACGCCACGCTGCTCCGCATTCTCCCGGCCATAAAATTTCAAATCACCCAGCGCATACACCGTCTCCGGCTTCGAGCCAAGCCAGAAGTTCATCAGATCAAAATGATGGGTTGATTTGTGCACCAACAGACCGCCGCTATTGCGCTTGTCCCGGTGCCAGCGGCGGAAATAATCCGCGCCATGCTGGGTATTCAGCAGCCATTCAAAATTGACTGATAAGATGTCACCCAGTGTCCCGTCCATGATAACCTCACGGATTTTCGTATTATGCGGGGCATAGCGATAGTTAAAGGTGACGCGCAGTTTCCGTCCCGTGCGTTCTATAGCATCCAGAATGTCTTGGCATTTGTCCTCGTCAACTGTCATCGGCTTCTCGGAAATGACATCACAGCCCAGCTCCATCGCCCGGATAATATACCGATGATGCACCCGGTCAATGGTAGTGACGATGACGATATCCGGCTTCACCTCCGCGATCATCCGATCAAATTCGTGAGCTTTATAGGTTGGAATCAGCTGGTGCTCGTATTTCTCTTGCAACAGCCGATTGGCATAGTCCATTCTCGTCTGGTTGACGTCACAGAACGCGACTAGCTCTGATGTATCTTTGAAAACGGTAACAACTTCACCGTAAAAAAATTCAGCTCTTCCTCCGGTGCCCACAAGTGCATATTTGATTTTAGCCAATAGGTTCACACCCTTTACATGAATTACTTCTATTTTATAGTATAAGAAAGAGCGAAATCTTCGCTTTTATTGTGAATCGGTCCAAAAAGTATGCATATATTATCCTCATGAATATTTTCATAAAGGAGCACGTCGTTATGATCGCCACTCCCCATTTTGCTATCGAGCAAGCGCTCCGGATGGTGCCGTTTAGCATGTCTGCCGACCATGTCCATCAAGCGCATGAAATCTATTATCTGCTGGCAGGAGAGCGTTACTACTACATTAATCAGCGTGTATACGCACTACAGAAGGGCGATCTGATCTGGATCAGCAAACATAATTTCCACCGTACGAGTAACAAAGGGAACGGCAGCCATGAGCGAATTTTGATCAACTTTGATGAAGCGTTTGTAGGCTCGTCCACGTCTGTCACTCCATCCGGCGATCAGAATCACCTGCTATTGCCTGAAAAAAGCTTTTTGCTTCGCCCCTCTGCAGCAGAACAACGCGAGTTGGAGCATCTGTTCCAGCAAATGCTGGATGAATACCATCAAGAGCATGCCTACCGATATATGTATCTTCAAAGCCTGCTGCTGCAGCTACTGATACGAATCCGCCGCATACAATCAACGGCTCCGGACACCATAGCGCCTGAGCGCAGCGAGAAGCAGCAGCGCGTGTACTCGGTGATTGAGTATCTGCATATCCACTATGCCGAGAAGCTATCGTTGGAGCAACTGGCAGGACACTTTTATATTAGCAGCACCTATCTGTGCCGCATTTTCAAGCAGACCACAGGTTTTACGTTGGTCGAGTATCTTCAGGATGTACGGGTCCAGCAGGCTCGGGCGTATTTGAAGGAAACAAACTGGAAAGTGACCGCCATTGCTGAAAAAACGGGCTTTGACAGCATTGCTCACTTTGGCCGTGTATTCAAGCATTTCACCGGGCGTACTCCGTTACAGTATCGGAAAGCACATAAAAAGGAGTAGGGAAAAGCCCCTACCCCTTGATACCTGTTAAGGTAATGCCTTCTATAATTTGCTTTTGGGCAATGATGTAGACGATGAGCACCGGGACGACAGAGATGGTGGTACCTGCCATCATCAGTGACCAATCGGCGGTATAAAGGCCTTTGAAATTGTTGAGCAAAAGTGGAACTGTAAATTTCTCTGGTGTATTGAGATAGATCAGCGGATCAAGAAAGCTGTTCCAGGCACCCAAAAAGGTGAAAATCCCGATCGCCGCCAATGCCGGACGAATGAGTGGCAGAATGACACTCCAGTAAATGCGAATGTATCCCGCCCCGTCCATGACTGCTGCTTCCTCCAGATCGCGTGGAATTCCCATGACGAATTGACGGAGCAAAAACACCGCGAATGCATTAAACAAGGCTCCAGGTACAATCAGAGACCAATGCGTATCCAGCCAGCCGATACGATCCATCACCAAGTATAGCGGAATCATCGTTACCTGCTTAGGCACCATCATCGTAGCGAGGAACAAAATAAACAATATATCCGAACCCGGAAAACGGATTTTAGCAAAGGCATACGCTGCCATAGATGCGCTAATCAGCGTCGCTGTCACGATGATAAACGTAATGTAAAAGCTGTTCATGTACGCCTGCACGAAGGGCATGGCCTCCAGCGATGCCGGATAGTTGCTCCATACAAACGGATCGGGAATCCATTGTGGCGGAACGACAAAAATTTGAGAGATATCCTTTAAAGAACTGAGGATGGTCCATAGAAATGGAAAAAACATGATTAAAGAGCCGACAGCGAGCAGCACATGGCGCAGGAGCATCCTGCCTCTGCAACTAATCTCCATAGTGCACCCACCTCTTTTGCATTTTAAATTGCAGCAGTGTAAATATGAGAATAATCACGAACAAAATCATTGCCGCTGCCGCACTTTCTCCCATCGTGAAATCAATGAATGCCTGATCGTAAATGTGATACACAAGCGTATAGCTTGCTTTGGCTGGCCCGCCGTTTGTCATGACGAACGCCTGATCGAACACCTGAAAAGAGCTGATGACCATCATGATGGTGACAAAAAAGGTTGTTGGTGACAACAGCGGCAATGTGATATACCTTAGCTGCTGGAACTTGCTGGCCCCGTCAATTTCGGCTGCCTCGTAATAGCTTTTGGAGATGCCCTGAAGTCCTGCCAAAAAAATGACCATGTTGTATCCCAGTCCCAGCCATATGCTAAGTAGAGCAATCGACGGGATCACCCAATGCGTATCGGTAAGCCACATCGGGCCTGCAATGCCAATCGCTCGCAGCAAGTGGTTTAAAATGCCAAATTCACCATTCAGTATCCACATCCAGATGACCCCCACCGATACCGAACTGGTTACGACAGGCATGAAAAAAAACAAGCGATAGATTTCCCTGCCCTTCACTTTATTGAGTACGATAGCTACGAGCAGAGCCAACACAATCCCCACCGGAATGACCAGCACCATATAGTACACTGTATTAATGAGTGCCTTCCAAAAATCAGGATCAGATAATTGACCTTTAAAATTGTCCAAGCCGACAAACAAAGGCACCCCAAAACCATCCCAATTGACAAAGCTTAAGTAAAACGCATACAGCAAGGGCAGCAGTGAAAAACATAACAGACCAAGAAACTGGGGGCCAATAAATAGATAGCCCCACAGCGCTTGATGCTTTTTCTGCATCTTGTCACCTTCCTCCCTGGTCACGACACATCCCGTGTTTACTTGACCGCCTTGGATATGATCTGGTTCAACTTCTCAATAGTTGTCGCAGCATCCTGCTTGCCCAGGAACATCAGGTCAATGGTTTCCGTGATATCGGAGTTCAACCCCGGCACCTGTGCATCATACGCCAATGCAGAACCATAAGCATGCCCTTTATCACGTCCCTCAGTCAGATAGCCCGAGTGCTCAATCGTCGCCTTTTTCATGATGCTCTCATCTGCGGCAGCAAGCGTACCCATGGCATTGCCACCTTCAACCAGCCGCACCTCCTGTCCTTTCACAGAGACGTAGAAGGCTGCCAGCTTCATGGCCTCTTGTACATGCGGACTGTTTTTGTTGACAGCTACATATGCAACCGGGATGGCGACAGGCTCATTTTTACCAGTGTTGGAGGGCCAGTAGATATAATCAAAGTCGAGGCTTTTATTTTGGCTAAACAAGGGCTCCAGCCATCTTCCTGCCGCCAGCATGCCGACCTGATTGGACATGAACATGGCATCTGCCCCCTGCCCTTTTGGGAGTGAGCCAAGGTATACCGCATTTCCCTTTTTCACCATATCGTACATAAAAGCGAACGCTTCCTTGCCCTTTTCATTGTGGTCCAGCACATACTTGCCTTGTTCATCAAAGATCCGGCCACCATTCGACCACACCCATGAATACCAGTGAGCCCACCAGTTTTCCGCAATATAGCCCTGCTTTCCGGCGGCCTTCAGCTTGGATGTAACCTCCTCAAAGGCGTCCCAGTTCCACTTGCCCTCATCATAGTATTCCTGCGGTGTTTTCACACCTGCTTCCTTAAATACCTTTTTGTTGTAGTACATGACCATCGGGTTTGAGTCAGGAGTGACCCCATAGATTTCCCCATCACGCTTGGCCGGACCCCATAATCCTTCCGGAAAATCCTCGGCCTTCACGTCACTTGCCTCACTTTTTAAAAATTCACCCAAAGGCTGCACCTGTTTTGCTCCGATCAAACGCGCAATCGTCGACTCATATGAATAAAAGACATCCGGTCCGCGACTTCCCTGTAGCTGTGTCAACAGCTTTTGCTCATATTGGTCTCCCGGTACTGGTACCAGCTTAACTTCGATATTCGGATTCTCTTTTTCAAATGCATCCAGTGCCCGCTGATACACCTTCACCTCCGCAGGGTTACCCCAAACCTGCATAGCAAGCCGCACCTTTTGTCCATCTGTATTCTCTATTTTGGGGGAAGTGCTGCATGCCGTTGCAAGTAAAAACAGAATGCTGAGGAAAAATCCAATTTTTATCCAACTCATGTAATTGTCCACCTTAACCGCCTCCTGTAGCTTCGCATGGTTGTATATCATCCTTTTTTTAAAGCGCTTACAAAACTTTCCCTATCATCATATGTAGAAGGAGAAAGCGCGATATCCCCATTTTCATTTTTATATAAATTTTTTTCTTTTGAGTGGCTCTGATATGACAGTAACCAAGAGAAAGACATCACGAGGACGTAAAGGTCTGCACAACAAAAAAAGAAGAATGCAGATCACCTGCTTCCTTCTTTTGTATTCCTCCAATTATGATTCCGTTTTCTATGACTTTATTAGCATCTTTTCAAAAGTGTTATAGCCATTTGTTTCGCCTATATAAGTATAGCCACATTGTTGGTAAAAACCGCTAAGCTTGTCATTGCCCGCAATACAATCCAGACGGATTCGATCCTTGCCTGCGAAGCGGATACCTTGCTCAATCCACTGCATAAGCTCACGGCCCAGTCCCTTTCCCGTGTTATCGCGATCTACAACCAAACGATGCAGATACACGGAGGTACCTCCCTCGGAATTCATCCCGTCTAATCCCCACAATCTACAATCCCAAGCACTGGGCTGCTGCTGCAAGATCACTGCGCCTGCCAAGCGATGATCGTCTGAGGTTCGGAAAATAACCACTTCTCCGCGTGAAATAGCGCCACCCAGATTGTGATCATCTTCTCCTTTTAGTAATTTGCCCCATTGCGTGGAACCCTTGCTGTGCAGCCATCTGGCCGTCTTTAAAATTAACTCCTGAATCTCAGCCTGATCTTCACTACTTGCCTGATAAGCCACTATTCCTGGTTTGACGGATGGATCGACAATCGTCATTGATGTCATGCTGCACCTCAACTCTATTTTTTTATGTATAAAATATAGCATAAAAAAAGAGAGTTTGACTTCATCTGTTCTTTTTTGCAACAGCGGTTCCTTCCGCTTGCCGGAAATGATTCTTTTTGCTCCTGCTCATCAGCCATACCAGCATACACTTGATCTTCTAGTAGTAGCTTTCCCATATCGCCCAAACCCTTTACAGAATTTCAATGGTTTCTACACTGAAATTTCAAATAGTCTCAAAATAATTCAAAATAATATTATATTCGCTAAAAAAAGAATATTACTTCTATAAATTGGTTGTTATATTGATTTTGAGAACTCCTACCTTATATGTACGTATATGAATAAAAGGGAGGAAATTTCAGATGGGTGCTATCGAAGATTACCGACGCAAGCTTTATAGAATTGCTTGGAGAATGCAGTATCGTACAAAACGCAATCGGAAACGTGAAATTTCTTTAGAATCCAAGCCTAATCTCTTTCAAACCTCGTTTTCGGAAGAGTCTGATAACAAAATAATGATGCAATCATATATTAATAGATTAAGGTCTGAGACAGGTAAAAAAGTCATCTATGAAATTTACATAAACGATAAAGCAGAAGGCCAAGTTGCCAAGGAACTCCATATTACACAACAGGCGGTGAACAAATGGAAAAAGAAGGCGCTTCACGATTTATGTCAGATGATGAGTTTATGAAATTAGTAGAACTCGCTCAAACCAAATCTGATGTAGAGGCTATGAATGCAATTTTCCAATATTTCGATCCAGATATTAAACGATTAAGTAAATTTATCCGGATGCCAAAAGAGGATGCCATCCAGACCATGAAAACTGAACTTCTAGAGTTCATCATGAAAAAATAATGCGTCCTTGGCGATAAGCTGCTTGTGGTTACTCTACCAGAGGCAGCTTATTTAGCTTTTGCTGTAGTCAAGTTGAAAAGGACTCCTCAACTCTTCTCACATCTTGACCATAATACAGGATAAATTAAAGATTTATCCCAGCACCTATTCTAGCTAGAGGGGCTATTCAAATTCAGAGGGGAATTTTCCTAATCTAGAAAAAATTCATATTCGGTTGTGTAGTTACAGCCCCCAACTCCTATATAAGTGTAGGGGATAATCGAGCAAAGTACATGAATTAAAAAATTTATGTACTTTGCAATTTTCATGATTTGGTTGTAATTTACAGCCTTAAATCACCTACATAAGTGAGAGGGAATTGAAGACTAGCATCAAAGAATGTGGAGCCATTTAGATGGTAGCGACTCCATCAATTCCTCACAAAAAATCAGGAGGTTGATATATTATGGCAAGATCACGAGAGTATGCAGCAACAGTAACGGCAAGTCCGTATCAATTACTAAAAATGAGTGAAGCACAACGTGTCGCATTAGAGAGCGGGAATTTCAGAGGTGGTTCCGCCAACACAGCTGCAATCGTAGCAGGGCTGACAGGAATAACAGCTACGGTTCTGGGGCTGGTCTTCGTTGCAAGCACACCAGTAGGGGTAGCAATGGGAATTGCTTCCCTCGCCTCTACGCTATTTGCCTCAGGCACGGGTTCGACAGTCGAAAATGTCATTAGCAACGGTATTGCGGGCATTGATAAAATCAACAATCAAATTGCCCTTTACGGTGGAAGATACGATCTTTATCAGATTAAATTCCCGTTCCTTGAGTACACTCTACAAGACGGTACCGTTATCCGTTTTATTTCGGGTAATGGCGTTGTGCAAAAAGCACACTCCGGAAATGGATGGGAAGTTTTCTAAGAATGATTCCCAAATAACTGAGAAAAAGGTCGGTTGAGTTTGACAACCGACCTTTTTTATACAAACTAACTACTCCTTCTGGAAAAGTTTATCGATTGAATTTTTGAACGAATGGTAGTCGAATTCGTTTGTTATCATATATTCCTGCCTATTATTTTTTTCCTGATCAAAGATAGATACTAACTTATTATTCTTAAATGTAATTTCATACTTCGATGTTGAATCCTGATTGCTTTTCGGGCGGATGATAATAGTATAGTAAAAAGGAACTTTATCCCCGTTATTCATTCCGTTTGTTTTTTTAAGCTCAATGCCAGATAATTGATCCAATATTGTTTTAACTCCACTCTTTTCCATCACATGCACGTTATAATCGGTTGGTTCATTAGTAATTTTAGTGTGCGTTCTTATGATCTGAAGGTAGACATTATCCATATCGACCTGATCTAACACAGCTTTTTGAATAGAGGTCTTTAAATTCAAAAAATAATAAGTGCCATAAATGCCCCATGCTAGTACTAAAACAATAACAACTGCAATCTTAATAGTTCGATTCTTCATCAATTCACTTCCTTATTTTTTAGTATGATCTCTTTAAAAATATAGCTACTGTAAACGAGGAAATAGGATTCACCGATTAGAAAAAGCAACTTATGTATCCATGTTTCTTGTGACATAATTAAAAATAGGATAATTCCCAATGAGATCATAACCATAATCACTTCTACAATCGTATCGGTTACATTACTGCTCCTATGCTTAATTTGGTATTTTTCGTACAACATCCGACCAATCAAACGGATGGCGTATATACCCATCAACCAATCATAAATATAATGGGGTGGATTATTATATACAATTCGCACTGTTAGGGTAGCCAAGAAAATTATCAAAATAAGAAAATTGGATTCTTCAGCTTCGTCAGCATAGTTCTCTCATCTCAATCCATTTACAATTATTATACATTATCTATTTGATATTTTCATAAAAATAAACATACTTCGCAAAAGAAGGTAATTTTTCGCAATAAAAGGGTGTTTCTGAATCATTCCAGGAGCACCCTTTTTTTATGAGCCGGTTGCAACCCTAAAGGCTGGTTAAAACCAGCCGGGGTATCTGTAGCAAGTAGAATGGCTGATCGGTAGGTAAGGGAGTGAGCCAAGACAAGAGCGGGGAGGCTGGCTCATGCTACTGCTCTAAGGCGGGAAGAGAGTCCATCTAAGAGCCAGTATATACCGCTGGGGCGCTATTCACGCCGATAACTAGAGCGCCTAAGCCGGGAGAGAGCACCCCGACCAAGGCGCTCTACGTTCCTGTCGTTCGTCTTACGCAGCCCACAGAGCGTAAGAGCTGTGGGCTGAATCAAAGAGGGCATGCATACATCATGAGACGCTACGCCGGAGCTTCGTTAATCAACATTGTATGCATGCAAAGAGCAGCACCATGATTCCGCTGCACTCCATCGTCGTGCCCCTGTAAAAGGCTAAATCCCTAGGAATTTTGAAGAGAAGTAAGGAGGTTCTTGAAGAAATCTAGGAACATGACTTGCTTCGCTGCAAGATATTTTCCCCTGGTGTTCACTTATCACAGCCTGCAAGAGCAAAAAGGAGATTTTCGATAATGTTACAATAACAGCAAACAAAATATATTTTTTTACAAAGAAGGAATCTTCATTCTATTTAACGGTTGTTAAATAGAATTTGATAACTCCCTCCCTTATATACACGTATATGAACATAAGGGAGGTAAATTTCGTTGGGAGCCATTGAACATTATAGACGCGAACTTTATAGAATTGCTTGGCGAATGCAGTATCGGGAAAAACGTGATCGCAAACGTGAAGTTTCTATGGAATGCAGTCCTGACCTCTTCCAACTCTCTTTTTCGGAAGAATCTGATAATAAAGTGATGTTACAATCTTATATTAATAAATTAGAGTGTGAAACAAGCAAAAAGGTCATCTATGAAATTTACATAAACGACAAAACAGAGGCCCAGGTAGCCAGAGAACTCAAAATCACTCAACAGGCGGTGAACAAATGGAAGAAAAAGGCTCTTTGCGAATTATGTCAGATGATGAGTTTATAAAGTTAGTAAAACTTGCCCAAACCCAATCCGATGTAGAGGCCATGAATGCAATCTTTCAATATTTCGATCAAGATATTAAACGATTAAGCAAACTTTTACGTATGCCAAAAGTGGATGCTACTCAGAGTATGAAAACCCAACTTCTTAAACTAATCATGAAAAAATAAGAAATCCTTTATCGAAAGCTGTTTCTGGAACCTACCGGAAGCAGCTTATTTCGTTTTTGCTTCGACATTCTTCAGCATGGGCTAAACAGTTCAAAAGGCATTTTCTTTGATCAGAAAAAAATTCATTGTGCGGTTGTGTAGTTACACTCCCCAACTCCTATATAAGTGTAGGGGATAAATCGGGCAAAGTACATGAATCTCAAAAGGTTATGTCTTCGCAGTTTCCGCAATTTGGTTGTAATTTACAGCCTTAAATCACCTACATAAGTGAAAGGGAATTGAAGACTGATATCAAATAAATGTGGAGCCATTTAGATGTCAGCGACTCCATCAATTCTCGTCTAAAAAAAATTTGGAGGTAGTTAAATATGGCACAAGTTCATTCTCAACACACACAATATCTTTCAAAAGATCAATTAAAGGAAATGGTCGAACAATATACTGGAAAATCGGCTTCTTCATTAGGATGGGCAATCGGTTCATTTGGAATTAAAATGTGTGCTAAAGCTATTCAGGCAAAACTTCCGCCTGTGGTCTATGCATGGATTGGGGCTATTACTACAGTTGTAGCTGGTGCAGCCCTTCTTCGTGATATCAGTACCTATACTGAAAGACAGGATTTTGTAGGCCTGCTGCAAAATCTTATCGACAATCCTAGACAGTTCAACAGATTCAAAGTAGTGTCAACAATTTGGATGGAATGGCATGAAGGCCCGACAATGGGATACTACACTTACTATACGACAGTTTCCTATGATGTAGCCTAAGAAGTAACACACAAAAAAAGAGGGTGGATCAATTCCACCCTTTTTTTATGATTTCTTTAGAATTTATGCCGATGTAAATGAGGAAATATGATTCTGCTATGAGAAAAAGCGACTTATGCCACCATGTTTCTTGTGACATAAATAAAAATAGGATAATTCCAAGTGAGATCATAAGCATAATCAGTTCTACAATCGTGTCGGTTATAATACTGGTTCTATGACTGTTCTGATACTTTTCGTACATCGTTCGACCAATCAAACGAACGGCGTATGCACCCATCAACCAATCATAAATATAGTCGGGCGGATTATTATATACAATTCGCACCGTGAAGGTAGCCAAGAAAATCATCAAAATAAGAAAAATGGGATTCTTCAGCTTCGTCAGCATAGTTCTCTCCTCTCACTCCATTTACAATTATTATACATTATCTGTTTAGAATTTTCATAAAATAAACATACTTCTCAAAAGAAGGTAATTTGTCACGATAAAGGGGTGTTTCTGGATCAATCCAGGAACACCCCTTTTTTTATGAGCCGTTTGAAACCCTAAAGGCTGGTTTTAACCGGCCGGGGTATCTATAGCAAATAGGCTCGCTGATCGGCAAGTAAGGGAGCGAGCAGGGAAGCTGGCTCATGCTAGTGACTCTAAGGAGGCAAGAACGCCCGCCTAAGAGTCAGTACGCACCGCTGGTCCGTTATTCACGCCGATAATTAGAGACGCTTAGGCCGGGCGAGAACACCCCGGCCAAAACGCTTTACGTTCCTGTCGTTCATTTCACGCAGCCCAGGGAGCGTAAGAGCCGTGGGCGGAATCAAAGATGGCAAGCACACATCATGAACCGCTACGCTAATCATCATGTATGCATGCACAGGGCAGTACCATGATTCCGCTGCGTTCCATCATTGTGCTATGGAAGTAGAGGCGAAGAAGAAGGGATGTTCATTCTATTTAACGGTTGTTAACTAAATTGATAACTCCCTCCCCTATGTACACGTATGAACATAAGGGCGGTAAATTTCGTTAGAAGTTATTGAACAGTATAGACGCTAACTTTATAGAATTGCTTAGCGAATACGGTATTGGGAAAGACGTGATCACAAACGTGAAATTTCTATGGAATGCAGTCCTAACCTCTTCCAGCCCTCTTTTGCGGAAGAATCTGATAACAAAGTGATGTTACAATCTTATATTAATAAATTAGAGTGTGAAGCAAGATTTCCGGAACTGCACTGGTTTAAGGGAAAATCAGGAATAAAGTAAGCCTGTCAGATACTAAAACAAGGATCTACAACAGTAAGAAGAGTCACGGAATTTGATTCATATAATCCATTTTATGTTATAATAATTAAACGGAGGCAACATTTATCTTTTTTATCCATCCATAACAACAAATACATTTTTGGAGGTAAAAAGAATGAATTTCATCTCAAAAATTGCATGTATTTCTGGTTTTGAGTCTTACTTTAAGTGCGGGAGCAGTATGGGCTTCTTCGGTACATATTATCGTAAATAATTTGAATATCCCCTCTGATGATGTTTATCAATCTCACGGCACTACGATGGTCCCGTTAAATGCTGTTCAAAGTTTACCCGAGGTATCCATTACATGGAATAATACTACTAAAACAGTGATAATAGATCGTAGTGGTAAAAAAACAATTTTGAAAGTTGGACAAAAAAATATAACCATTGGTTCAAAAAAAATTACATTGCCTGTTGATCCAACTTTGAGAAACGGACGAGTTATGGTGCCTCTGCGATTTATAGCCGATTCATCCGGTGCGTATGTCTCCTGGAATCAAAAATCTCAAACGGCATATGTAGCAAAGGCAAGCAATGAAATAAAAAAGAAATATACATCTGATAAGCTTAATGTATCCAGAGGAGCAGTAATCAAACTCCCTAAAATTAGCAATTTAAAAGATTTACCCCCAAAGGGTACGAAAATCTAAACACAGACTATTATTTTCCTGAAGGTAAATCAGATTCGTTTTTCATTCAGGAAATGGATGTAATCTCTTTCTATAAAGCTAGCAACGATCATGTTGAATTAATATAGACGGCACGCTTAGACTCAACAAAAAAAGAAAGCAATGGTCTATCTTTTTTGCCATATAAGTTATTAGAACAAGATGGTCTGAGACCTACGATTCAAAATCGAGTAGCCCATTTTAACTTTATGTCCGCCATTGGAGAAATCAGTTACAGTGTCATTGACAATAATGGGAAGGAAATAACCCAGGGACAAAAACTAGTTGATCCAACAAATTTCTTCATTGATATCCCAGGCGAACAAAAAATAAACCAAAAAAGGCTATGTCTTTCTAAATTATTGCGCATAGACATTATGAATAACGTAGTGCTTCAATCCACACACCTTCTAAATCGGGGTCTTCTGTCCGCAGATAGGTAAGCGCGAGAGTGCCTAAACCGGTGCACCTAATCGGCCTAGACACTCTCACATCAACCTAATTATATCGCCTATTTTCCCCAGTAAATGTTTCGGAATTTGGTAAAAAAATTTTAAACATACTGGCTTAGCCTATAGCAAAATATTTATACAATTACTAGTTCCTCATATAGCAAATATGAGATCATGCGCTTCCTGCATAGTCAGTTTATTCGTCTTTACGCCCTCTCTTATCTCTTAGGTGGTATAATAGCCAGTTAGAAGAATCCTACCTACTACGTTTAAATAAACTACATTAGTCACGAACGAGTTTTTTGCTCCATATTTCACAGGGGTTTTGAATTCCCGAACACTTCACCATTATATAAAATAGATTTTTTTGTTTTGATGTAAATTTCGCATATATTTAGGTGAAATCCCCTTATATATATTTATTCATAATAAAAAAACGAAATAAAGTATTATCCAGAAAGATTATGTCTTATAGTAACATTTATACCGCAACCTTCCACATCTGTTGCTTTTGCAGAACGAGCTCTACAAAGTCAACTTTTAATCTGTGCAGCAGGCACAATGCGGTACAATCCTGCAGTATCGCCAGTTGCGGGCCGTACCTCCTGAATGACCCAACCTAACGACAGCACCTGCTCCAGCCGATCATATTCGGCCTGCGTCAGTTCGGATGTGATAGCTTCGCTTCCTTCCTCCAGAGACAGCTCTGGCTCACCTCCAAGCGCCACGGCAATCCACGTACGAATGCCACGGATCGTATTATATTTGATCTGATACCCGTCTGTTACCGCGCTGACAAACACCTCCGGTTCATTGGCCGCCAGCCCGGTGGCAAGCTCCGCATAATCGAATTGTCCGTCCGTTGGCAGCTCATTTTGCTGCACCCGACGGATGAGTTCCTCAGGGGACCAGCCTAATGAACGTAAAGATTCCAGCATGAGCGCGTCCCACTGGGAAATACGTACTCTTTTCGTTGATTCAGTCATCGTTTTTTACCTCCTATGGGTTATGTACACGTACAACCAATCTTAACCTAACGGCTAACCGGGTACGCCACATAATGTCCGGGACTAATTTCTTTTAGCTCGCCAGCATCGTTGCTATCCTTGTCCCATACCCATGAACCGTCGGGTTGAGCCAAGCTATTCTGCCGCTCGCCGACCGCTCTCGGATCAGGCACAGGGATGGAAGAGAGCAGCGCCTGTGTGTAGGGGTGAGCAGGCTGCTCATACAGTTCATCTGCATCAGCTACCTCCACCAACCGTCCATGATACATCACGCCAATACGATCCGAAATATGCCGCACCATCGACAAGTCATGAGCGATGAACAGATACGTCAGCCCGAACTCCTGCTGGAGATCCTCCAGCGTGTTAATGACCTGCGCCTGGATGGACACATCCAGGGCCGAAATCGGTTCATCACAGACGATGAACTCGGGATTCACGGATAAGGCACGAGCGATGGAAATCCGCTGGCGTTGACCGCCGCTAAACTCGTGCGAATAGCGGTACAGGTGCTCCCGCTTCAACCCTACCTTCTCCAGTAAAGTCACTACGGCATCCTTACGCTCACTGCCCTGATGCAATCTGTGAATATCCATCGGCTCACCAATCAGGTCAAGCACGTTCATACCCGGATTAAGCGAGGAATATGGGTCCTGAAAAATGCTCTGAATACGCCGACGCAGCGGCTTGAGCTGCTTGTCATTCAGCTTGGAAATATCCTGACCGTCAAAGCGTACCGTACCTTCCGTATAATCGTATAACCGTGTCAGGCAGCGTCCAACTGTCGATTTGCCACTACCGGACTCACCGACCAGTCCGAACGTCTCGCCACGCTTGATGTGGAAGCTTACGCCGTCAACCGCCTTGAGCACCTCGGAGCTGCGCCCTAACAAATCCTTTGCGGTCACAAAATGCTTCTTAAGCTGGTGTACCTCCACCAAGGGCTGATCCTCACCCGCCACATGGTTGGCCTCTCTCAACGCTTCATTCACCGTCATTCCCCTCCTCTGCACGACCCGCTTCGGACGTCTCGTAGACTCCGGCAGGCACGGCGTCCGGCTCGTTCAACCAGCAGGCTGCTCGCTGGTCTGGGCGCAGCTCCACCATCGGCGGCCGCTCCGCACAGCGGGCAAACGCGTGCGGGCACCGTTCCATGAACGGACAGCCTGATGGCGGGTTCACCAGATCCGGGGGCGTGCCCTCAATCGGCACCAGCCGCTCACGGAAGCCGTTCGTACGCTGGGGTACAGAGCGCAGCAGACCCTGCGTATATGGATGCCCAGGACGATAGAAGATATCGTCCACACGCCCCTCCTCCATCACCATGCCGCCATACATTACGATGACACGGCTGCACACCTGAGCGACGACGCCCAGATCGTGGGTGATCAGGGCAATCGCCATATCAGATTGCTGCTTGAGCGTCTTGAGCAGCTCCAAAATTTGCGCCTGAATCGTCACATCCAGCGCTGTAGTTGGCTCATCAGCAATCAGTAGCTCCGGGCTGCACGAGAGCGCCATTGCGATCATCACCCGCTGGCGCATCCCTCCGCTGAATTGATGCGGGTATTGATTCATTCGACGCTCCGGTTCAGTAATACCTACCTGTCGCAGTAGCTCCACAGCTGCCTGCGTAGCTGCTTCCTTGCTCAGTCCTCGATGCCTACGAATCACCTCGACCAGGTGATAGCCTACTTTTTTGACTGGATTCAGCGAAGTCATCGGGTCCTGAAACACCATTGCGATTTGGTTACCGCGTATTTTACGCCATTGTTTTTCTGTCAGCGCGGTCAAACTTTCTCCACGGTAACGGATATCGCCGTTCAGCCGCTTGCCGGGCGGGGCAATCATCGACATGATCGCTTTCGCCGTAACGCTTTTGCCGCTACCGGATTCTCCTACAATTCCTACCGTTTCTCCAGCATCAATATGAAAGCTAACCCCTCGAACGGCCTGATTCTCCCCCTCACGAGTGAAAAACGAGACCTCCAGCTGTTCGACAGACAGCAGATGTTCTGTCATTGTGTTTTCGCCCCTTCCTGTCGCTCCTGGAGCCATTGTTAATGGATCTATGCTGTGAATCACCGTTTTACTAATTTGGGCTCAAAGCCTACACGCAGTACATCTCCCAGTACATTAAAGCTCAACACGGTCAGTAAAATAAGCAGTCCCGGAAACAATGCCATATATGGTGCCTGTGCAATATAACCTTGGGCATTATTCAGCATACTGCCCCACGTAGCGTTCGGCAGTTGAACACCAAAGCCGAGAAAGCTCAGTGATGATTCCATCATAATGGCTGAAGCGATATTGTTCGTCGCTCCTACGATAATGACTGGAATCAGATTGGGAACGATGTGCTTCAGGATAATGCCAAATGTACTTTGTCCGGAAGCTTTGGCATAAAGCACATACTCCCGTTCGCGCAGCGTCATCGTCTCTGCCCGCACCACCCGGGCAATATTCATCCACATGAGCAGGGCGATAATGACAATGATATTGCCAACGCCTGGCTTCAAAAACACACTAAGCAGCAATATAACTAGAAAAGACGGAATCGACATGATTAGCTCCAAAATCCGCATAAGCAGGTTGTCAATCCACCCGCCAAAATAGCCGCTCACAATGCCTACCACTGCACCAATACTGGTCGCAATAATCATAGAGGCAAAGCCCACCAGCAAGGATACACGACCGCCATACAGCGCTCTTGTAAAATAGTCCCGACCGTAATCGTCCGTTCCAAACCAGTGTGCGCCTCCCGGTGGTTGGAGGCGCTCCAGTACGTTCAGCTTATTCGGGTCCTGCGGTGATAAAAATGCGAAAATCGCTCCCAGCGAGAATACGATCAATAGTATGAGGGCGACGGCGCCCATTTTGCTCGTCATCAGCTCGATCCCGATGTTGCGCCATTTGCTCCGATTCATGTTTTCACCTCGTTGATTTAATTCTCGGGTCCGCCATGCTGTACAAGATATCTGCCAGCAGATTGCCCAGGATCAGCAGCAAAGCGGAAAATAAAGTAATCCCCATAATGACGGGATAATCCATTCCTTTTACAGCCGTCATGCCCAGCGAGCCAATACCCGGCCAGGAAAATACCGTCTCCGTCACAATGGCTCCCGCTACCAGATCCGCAACCGACATACCAAGCAGCGTAATGATGGGCAGCAGCACATGCTTGAGCACGTGTCGGAACAAAACCAGTCGCTGTCCAGATCCGAACGCGTACTGTATCTGCACGTACTCTTCCTTAAGCTGCGTAATCGTGCTGGAACGGATGTACCTCACATAGACAGATAGAAAGCCAAAGGCCAGTACAAAACATGGCAAAATTCCATGCTTGATTACATCCAGCACCGAGTCCGTTCCGATCGTACGCATCCCTGTACTTGGAAGCCAATGCAAATAAATTGCAAATAGATAAATAAGCAAAATGCCAAGCCAAAACAATGGGACAGAAATACCGATGTACGACATTAGATTAATGAGCTTGTCGATCCAGCGATTCCGATTGGCCGCAGCAATCAAACCAAGTGGAATTGCAATCAACACAGCGAGTATGATGGAGGCGCCCATTAACCCCGCTGTCGCCGGGAGACGGTCGAGAATCTGATCCAGTACAGGCTGATGATTAATTAGCGAATAACCTAGATCTCCTGTCAGGCTTTTTTTAAGCCATAATATGTACTGTACATAAGCGGGCTGGTCCAGCCCCAAGCTATGCCTCATTCTTTCAATATCTTCCAGATGCATATTCGGTGTAACAAAAGAGAGAACCGGATCACCTGGAGCCAGCTTGATCAAGCCGAAGCAGACGACGGACACAAAAAATAGCATCGGTATAACTTGCAGCAACCTTCTGGCGATGAGTTGTCTCATACGTTTTCCTTCCCCTTGCTGTTTTCGAAAAAAATAAGCTGGTTACCCCAGCTTATTTTTTGAAAACCCTGTCTTATTTGTGATAAATTTTGGACAAATCCTCGAAAATCACGACCGGCTTCAACACAGCCTGATCAATACCGCCATACTGCTTGTCGAAGGCCACAATCGTTTTGGTGTATGCAATCGGGTAGATAACCGCATCATCAGCCAAAATTTCTTGTACCTTTTTATAAATTTCTCCACGTTTAGTCGTATCCGACTCACCCGCGCCCTCTTCCAACAACTTATCTACTTCTTTATTAGAATAATGCGAATAGTTGGAGGACGATCCCGTGCTATACAAAATACGATACGCATCAGGGTCATACCCCATGATATAGCCGCTGATCGCCAGATCGAAATCCTTGGCATTCGTATCAACGAATTTTTGCGACCACGCTGAGGAATCCATACTGTTCACATCCAGCTGAACGCCAATATCCTTGAACTTCTGCTGGATATACAGCGCCTGTGCTTCCTGTACCTTGTTGCCGCCCGGAATGATAATGCGCAGCTTCAGCCCTTCAGCGCCGGCCGATTTCAGCAGCTCCTTCGCCTTGTTCACATCATTATTGAAAAATGCAACATCATTCGTGTGATACAGTACATCCTGTGTCAAAGCGGACTTTGCAGTATCTGCATAATCTTTGGAGCCATACGATACCTGGATCAATTCATCCTGATTCAGTGCATAAGAAAGTGCCTGACGTACTTCTTTTTTGTTCAACTGCTTCGTATCACTGTTTTCATTAAACATCAGGTATGCCAAGCGTCCTTCGCTGTAAGGGAAAATGTCAAACTTATCTGTCGCTTTAATGGTGTCTACGTTTTGTGGGTCGAGATAGTTTACATTGATTTCACCATTTTGCAGGGCCAAATTGGCAGCATTCGAATCTTTAACAATTCGATATGTCACAGAATCCAGATGCGGCTTGCCGCCAAAATAGTTATCGAACCGTTCAAGTGTAACGTACTCGCCAGTTTTGTACTCTTTAAATTTGAAAGGACCTGATCCAACCGGAGTGTTGTTTTTCGTGCTTTTCTCAATATCCGCTTCATTCTCAAAAATGTGCTTCGGAATCGGGGATACCTGTACCAGGGCCGCCTCAAAAGCTGGGGCTGGCTGAGGAAGCTTGAAGTCCACCGTCGTATCATCAACCTTGCTCGCCTGTACCGACTTGCCGTTGACCATAAAATTACTTCTCAAGAAGCTGTGCTGCTTCTCATCTAAAATTTTGTTAATCGTGAAAACGACATCGTCAGCTGTCAGCTTCTCGCCATCATGCCAAGTCAGATCCTTTTTCAGTTTTAGTGTATAGGTCAACTTGTCTGCCGAAGGAGTCAGGCTATCTGCCAAATAAAACGTCTTCTTGCCATTGTTCACTTGGAACAAAGGTGCAAATATCGCTTGATCTATCGTCAGACTTACCCGGTCACCCGCATAGTTCGGATTCAGCACCACCGGATCGGCTTGCACGCCGATAATCAGGCTGCCACCATCTTTGGGCTGTCCGTTATCCGCTGTAGTTGCATCTGTGCCAGACGCACTACCATTCGTCGCAGACGAAGATCCCGAATTTCCGCCGGAGCATGCACTTACTACCAACATTAATACGATGAATACGAATATACCTGTCAAATTACGACGCATCGCTCTAGCCTCCAAATTCTTTAAGTATGTATTGAAAAATATTATAAATCGGAATAGTCGGATTTACAATCGTTCAAAAACTGTTTATTCCCCTTGTCATTAGCATTGCAGACATTATGTGATCGAATTAGCAAAAAAGACACCCGTTAAGGGCGTCTTTTAGAAGACCAGCAAACTGATTAATGCCAAGATGGCAGGCAGACCTTGCTTTAATAAAATAGACTTATTAGCCGTTAATGCACCATACACTGCAGCCACTACTACGCAAATGACAAAAAATAATTCGATTTGCCGCCCGATCACAGGATTGGGATAGAACAAGCCCCACACCAATCCAGCAGCCAGAAATCCGTTATACAGCCCCTGATTGGCTGCCAAGGGTTTGGTCACTCCTGCCAGTTCCTTCGAGGTACCGAACGTACGCATCGCGCGTGGAGTCGTCCACAAAAACATTTCCAATACTAAAATGTACACGTGCTCCAGCGCTACAATTCCAACCAATATTGAACTAAGTAGGCTCAAATCGCTTCCTCTTTTCCACATGAAATTACTCTGAGGTCATCTTAGATTGATCCTCAAAAGTATAGTTCATCTACCAAAAGCAGTAAAGAGACCGAGCCTATGGCCCGGTCTACTATTTACATGAAGTCTAAAGCCTTACATCGTTCTCGCAAAATCCAACAAAGCTTTGGACATACTGTTGATCTCGTCCGTAGATGCATTGACTTGCTGTGTTAGCGCGGCTTGTGTTTGTGTCAGCGTAGACATATTCCCGATGTTGTGCAGAATTCGCTCGATGAGTGTTTTCATTTCGTCCAGACTGGTCTCGATATTCCCGGTCGCATCCGCACTATGGATGGCAAGTTTTCTGACTTCATCTGCAACTACTGCAAAACCCCGTCCCTGCTCGCCTGCACGCGATGCCTCGATTGCAGCATTCAGACCCAATAGATTCGTTTGATTCGCAATCTCTTTAATGAAGTTCGAAATGTTTTGCGTCTCTTCTGCACTGACTTTGGCCTGATTCGCTGCCTCTGTCGATTGCTCTTGAGCCGTAGCCAATTCCTGTGCCTGGTTACTAACCGAGTTAACACCGTTCACCATTTCTGTAATGGAATCGGATAGATGCTGAATTTTGAGCGTAAGCTCGTCTGCAACAGCCTGCTTTTCCTTTTCCACTGTGATATCACGGATGGTTCCGGCAATGCGAATAGGCACTCCTTTGCTATCGCGTATGCTTCTTCCACTGTTTTGATACCAGCGATATTCTCCATTTTTACTTTGTAAGCGACATACCATATCATATGGCGTACGATCTGAATAGTCATTTAAATGATCAACTACAGCCTTAAACGCATGCTCGGCATCGTCAGGATGTATGCGTGAACTCCAACTGCTTAGTACACTCGGGAAGTCCTGCTCATCCCTAAAGCCCAAGGTATGGCGAAATTGCTGGGACCACCAAAATATATTATCCGGGTTCTCAATGTCTCCATCAGCCAGAATGACGTCATATGGCGCCTCCACCAAAACACGGTTGATGAGATCATATCTTGTAACTAGCGCCTGAAGCTCCTCTGACTTAATCTTCTGATCGTGCACATCCAACAGAGCGCCCGCAATACGAAGTGGCACTCCCTGCTGGTCACGGATCGTCGTTCCGGTAGCCCGGAACCAGCGATATTCTCCATGCTTCAGCCTCAAACGATACTGTACGTCATAAGGGGTTTTTCCCGTAGTATCCAGTAAATGATCAGACAATTCTGCCAAAGATCTGTCATAGTCTTCGGGGTGTAGTCGAGATGACCAGCTGTCCAATACATTGGGGAATTCCTTTTCGCTCTGATATCCCAGCATAGAACGGAATTCTTCTGACCATGTGAACGTATTACTTGGATTGACGGGATCACCCGCAATGACCTCCATGTCCCATAAGCCAATCTCTATCGCCTTAGTAACAAGCTTCAAACGGATATCAACATGTTGAGCATCATTTTTCATGGACTCTATCGCTTGGTTGACATTGTTTGCGATTTCTTGAATTTCAGGAGATGCTGAGGAAACCTGTATTGCAGCAGAATAATCCTTTTGCTGTATTCTTTGTGAGAGTTTGCGGCTTTCTTCTACTAAAGGAGCAAGTGATTGAGACTCATTTTTCTTGAGAAACATATATGATCTTCCCTTCTAAGCCAGTTATATAAAACGGTATAATTTAATATCGGAATTTTATTAAGAATCATTATAAATAAATCTATAATCACATAGGTATTAAGACTTATTTTTCGTGTCCATATACCTATATATCCATACAAAAAACATCGAAAAATGTCGAAAAAGGAAGTGTGTTAACAAGTTTGGAAACAAAAAGAACACCTCTGCATTACTTCGCAAAGGTGCTCTTGGTATCCACTATTCGGTTCAATGTATCTTATTTAATTGAAGCAACGTATTCCTCGCCTTTTTCTTTATCATATTGTCCTTCCCATTTGGACATGACTACAGCCGCAAGCGAGTTCCCTAAAACATTGACTACCGTACGCGCCATATCCAGAATACGATCAATACCAGCGATAAAGGCCAGACCTTCCAGCGGGAGATTCACTGCTCCCAGCGTAGCGAGCAACACGACAAAGGAAGCGCCCGGCACGCCTGCAATACCTTTGGAGGAAATAATCAGCACGAGTACCAGCGTGATTTGGGTCGTGATCGGCAAATCAATGCCATACATTTGGGCAATGAAAATTGCAGCCAGTGCTTGATACAGAGTGGAGCCGTCCAGATTAAAAGAATATCCGATCGGAATGACAAAGGATGTGATTCCCTTCGGACACCCGAATTTCTCCATCTTCTCCATGATCTTAGGCAGGACACTTTCCGAGCTGGCCGTCGAATATGCAAGCAACAGCTCACTTTTCAAAATTTTAACCATAGTCCAGAGACGGGTACCGCAAAGCTTGGCGATAATTCCAAAGACAATCACAATAAACAGTAACATGGAGCCATACACTGACAGTACAAGCTTCAATAACGGCCATAACGAGGCTAATCCAAACTTGGCCACTGTCGTGCCAATCAGTGCAAATACACCGAACGGAGCGAGGCGCATGACCTGATTGGTTACCCAGAACATGGCGTCGGCTACACCTTCAAAGAAATTCAGCACAGGCTTGCCCTTGTTACCAATCGCTGCTACTCCTAATCCGAACAATACAGAGAAGAATATAATAGCCAGCATATCTCCTTCGCCCAGGGCTTGAATAACATTGGTAGGTACAATGTGCACAATCGTATCTATAAAGTTATGGCCTGACTTTTCCGCAGTCTCCACATAGGAATGGATATCGCTCTTGGCCAGGTGGGACATGTCCACGCCCTCACCGGGGCGAACCAGATTGGCAACAAGCAGACCAAACAGGATCGCAATGGTCGTTACAATTTCGAAGTACAGAATCGACTTCCCGCCGAGTTTCCCCAGTTTCTTCATATCTCCGACGCCGGCTACACCAATAATGAGCGTTGAGATTACAATAGGTACGACAATCATCTTGATTAAGCGGATGAAAATATCACCGATCGGCTTTAAGTAGACTTCCACCCCTGAATTGCCGTAAAATAAGGCACCAACAATAATACCTAAAGCCAGACCGATAAAGATTTGCATTGTTAAATTAATCTTTTTCACTTCATGTCCCCCCTGGCTGGTTTGTATATTTTTGCAGTATGCAGCTCTTAATATTCAAATGATGTTATTTATACTACAATCCGAACTATAAAAACCGACAGTTATCTACACATGTATTTGTTTTTTTCTATAAATTCACAAGTATTAATGCTAAGCCTGTGAATTTATCTTACATTGACTTTCTGAAACAAATACCCGGAGGTGAATATGGATGAAGCTAAATACCCTTCTTTTCCTGCTGATGCTTATCTTTGTACCCCTAGCAGGTGAGTTGAATATTCACCCGTTCGATAATACATTTCGTCTCAGCTTTGGTACGCCCGTATTTTTTTTCTTTCTGTTATCTATACGTCATATTCCACCTGCATTATCGGGAGTGTTTGCAGGGATAGCAGTAGTTGCATTTCGTATTTCACTCAATCATTACCTTCATCCCGGCTCTTCCTTTGAAGAATTAATGACCTTGCATGGACCTACCTTTTTTTATTATATGGTTTATGGCCTGCTCTTTCAGGTTCTTAACATTAATGCTGAGCCTTACCGCGCACTGCGTGTGGGCATCCTCTCTGTGGGAATTGAGGTTGCCGCAAGTGTGGCGGAGCTTAGTGTACGGCGAAGCATTGATGGTGATTTCTGGGACATCGTTAAGATCAGCAAAGTGGCTTTTATGGCCATGATCCGCAGCTTCTTTGTGCTTGGGTTCTATAATATGATTCGATTAAATCAATCTGTTCAGCATGAAGAGGCACAAAGACAGCAAACGGAGCGAATTTTACTCCTGGTATCGGACTTGTATGAGGAGTCAGTCCAGTTAGGCAAAACTTTGTCACATGCAGAGCAAATCACCCGTGAAAGCTATGAGCTATACCGCGAGCTGCAGCAGGATGAATCTCTGAAAGATAGAGAACATTACGCCAGACAGGCACTTCGTATTTCCGGACAAGTCCATGAGATTAAAAAAGACAGCCAGCGGATTTTTGCCGGTTTGTCCAAGCTCATTGATTCGGAAAGCGACGTGCATTATATGACCTCACAGGAACTCGGCGAGCTGATCGTCCGAACGAACAGCAAATACGCCCAATCGCTAGGCAAGTCTATCCGTTTCACGCTGAATTTCGATCCTTTGTTGCCCAAACTGCATGTTTATACAGTTCTCACTCTAATTAACAACCTGACCTCCAATTCAGTAGAAGCGATGAAAGACAGTGGAAGGATTGACGTCTCGATTCATTTTCTACCAGGACAAGAGGATATAATATCCTTTAGTGTCACCGATAACGGTCCAGGTATTCCTCAGCGCAAACGGGAAATGATCTTCACACCGGGATACACGACCAAGTATGATGAGGGAGGACAGCCTTCGACCGGCATGGGTTTATTTTATGTGCGTGAAGTCGCGGAGAGTCTTGATGGAACGCTTGAACTACTACAGAATGAAGATGAGCATACAGATAGATTACAGACCACTTTTAGAATCATATTACCTTTACGGAAACTGACGGAGAAAGGAAGATAGCCCGGATGCGTTTTTATATTGTAGATGACGATCAGGGGATTCGTTCTATGCTGGCAGACATTATTGAAGACGAGGGTTTAGGAGAGGTTGTTGGGGAAGCGGAGGATGGTTCCTACGTGAATAGCGGCCTGCTGGAGCTGAACCGAATTGATGTATTGCTGATTGACCTGCTGATGCCGCTTCGTGACGGCATTCAGACCGTGCGTGCACTCGGTGATCAATTTAGCGGAAAAATCATTATGATTTCTCGGATTGAATCCAAAAACATGATCGGTGAGGCGTACTCACTCGGTATTGAATATTATATTGCCAAGCCTTTAAACCGACTGGAAATTATTGCAGTTATCCAAAAAGTAACCGAACGCCTGCGTATGCAGCAATCGATTACAGATATCCAGCGCACACTGCAAGGACTGTCGATGTTCACATCGAATGGCCCATCAGCGACACTGGAACCGACCCGAAACATTGTGAGTTCGGGACAGTTTCTGCTCTCCGAAATGGGAATGATCGGCGAAGCCGGAAGTGTGGATTTACTGGATATGTTGGAATACTTGGACCAATATGAGGAGGAAACAGGCAATCTATCCCCCTATCTGTTTCCCTCGCTAAAGGATATATTTGCCAATATAGCGTTGAAACGATTAGGAGACTCAGCTTCAGCAATAGAGCTAAGCAAGGAAATCAAGGCATCGGAGCAGCGTGTCCGCCGCGCTATTTTCCAGACATTAAGCCATATTGTATCGCTCGGGCTGACCGACTATACCCATCCTAAGTTTGAAAATTATGCATCCAAGTTTTTTGATTTTACAGAAATCCGCAAAAAAATGTTGGAACTGCAAAACAATGTGGAGCCTTCACTATCTCAAGCCCGCATTAATACGAAAAAGTTCGTGCAGGTGCTCTATATGGAAGCAAAACGGCTATTGCATTAAAAGAAAAGCACCCGCATCTCTCCATGTAGCTATCACATGAAGAATAAACAGGTGCACATTGTCGATGATTTAAATGTCCTTTGGAATTGAGACTCATCTTCTGCTACTCCATAGCTTCCAAGAAACCTACACCATCGGACAGCAGACGCTTCAAGACATTTAGTTCTTCCGAGCTGTAACGATCTAAAAATTCAAATAACTGATGCTGTGCCTTAGCATGCAGCCGCTCATGTACAAGAAAGAGCTTTTTCCCCAACGGGGTTAGCCGAAAATAAATCTCTTTTTTGTTGTCGTTCAGCTGGGTTCTGCGAATCCAGCCTTCCTTGAGCAGCTTGGTGCTAACTTTCGAAACGGTCCCCTTGCTCAGCTCCATTCGTTCCGCTAAGGTTGTAACATTGATCGGCTCATGCCTCCCAATACAATCCATAACGTGCACATCCGTCATATTGAGCGAAGTCATTCCGTCAAAGTGCTCGCGGATTTCCTCGAGAAAGATCATGCCCTCTCTCTGCTGATGCTGCTCCAGTTGGTGATTCATCTTAATAAGCAAATCATAGACATGCTGAACCGATGTCGCCTTCTCCATACGAACAAGTAGTCACTCCTTTGGCATACTCCTCCTTTCATTATAGCCCACATTTGTTTCGCAGGAAACAATATGGTCATGATCATACCTTTTTCCTTTATATTAACGTGATAATGCATCCTTAATAACACTCAATATATCCGTTTGTTTCACAGAAACAGCCCAAGCGATATACCCATCCGGACGGATGAGAACCGTATGCACATCTCTCCATCCAACGGGCAATTCTTCAGCTATGGCCTCCACATATGAAATATGTGAAAGTGAGATATGGCGAAACTCATTCGATACCTTAGTATCCTGTGCAAGATGGAGAAGTACAAATCGGCCTTCATGAAGAAGATCGTAAGCATACGATGTCACTCCGTTAGGCAACCGCAATTCAAAATCAGCAAACCGTTTCCCGTTCAGCGGATGCTGCGGTATATTGCCAGCCCCTGGATAACATACATCCAGTGCACTAATCTGCTCTGCCATAGACCGATTAATTTCCGGATGGCGGAACCATTCCTCATGTAATTGGCGGTGCGCCAAGACAGCAGGCGTAAAATCCATTAAGCGGGTCTGAACCTCGGTATTCCGTAAAAACTGCGTATTAACCGGATAGCGTTCGTCATGATAGCTATTCAGCAGCGTGTCTGGAGCCCAGCCACGAATCACTCCTGCTAGCTTCCATCCCAGATTCGCAGCCTCTTGCAAGCCAACATTCATTCCCTGTCCGCCTGCCGGGAAGTGGATATGCGCAGCATCACCTGCTAGCAGGATTCTCCCTTTACGATAGGTCTGCGCCTGCCGCGTTGCATTCCCAAATCGAGATAACCAGCGAGGATTGGATACGCCAAGATCTGTACCAAGCAGATCGTACAGCTCTGTGCGCACTTCTTCCAGCGTTACAGGTGCGTCTTTCGGGACATCCATCAATCGAAGTGTAGTCAAAATAACCCGATAAATACCTGAAGACACGGGGGCAATCATCACCCCGCCTCGTTTACTATATTCGGAATGTACGCCATTTTCAGGCGGATTGGCTAACTCTACATCCGCTAATACAGCAGTCAGAGTAGTATCCGTGCCCGGAAAAGCAATCCCCGCTTGTTTCCGCACGATGCTACCGGCCCCATCCGCTCCTACGACATAGGCAGCAGTCATCACCGATACATTGGCTTGTGGTCCAGACGCGCGTACACTCACCACTTCTACGCCCTGCTCCTGCTCCCGTACAGATACCACTTCCATGCCACGATGGACGATAACTCCCAGCTTGAGCGCATGCTCCTCAATCAACTGCTCTGTAATCACCTGTGGGATAAACAATGTATAATTGGAGGAACTATCAAGCGCAGAAAAATCCAAGCGGGTATCCAGCATTGCAAAGTGACCTGTACGTATAGGTCTGCCGTGCTTCATAAACCGCTCCTTCAATCCACGCATATCAAACATCTCAAGTGTCCGTGGATGTAGCGTAAGCGCACGCGACTGGCGAATAGGCTCCTCCAAACGTTCAATTACACATACGCTTACCCTCGCCAATGCCAACTCAGCAGCCAACCACATCCCAACGGGTCCGCCGCCTACAACAATCACTTCGTAATCCATGTTCACACCCCTATCTAAAAACTTTATTCCCACCACCTATTGTTTCAACAGAAACAATATATATATACAGAAAGCTCCCCTTAACGTTTCCGTATATACTAAACAACACATATAAATGTCGTTTATTGTTTCTCTTGAAACAATATTATTGTAATTTAATTGAGAACAATTATCAACTACTTTATTAAAATGATTTCTGCCCTTTACTTTAAACCACGTATTCATTTACATTTTGGAAAATATAATTGTATAATCGTAAAATAAGACTAAGCTAGAAACAAGCTCTCATAGAAGGGATGATCCTACATGTCGGATGCCAACCAATTATTCGGTCAAGCGCTGGTTAAATCACTGGTCGGGGAACGTGGACATATTCGCGTGGCTCGGGCTTTGCCAGATATTAACGTCGAGCTAGCAGGGAAGAAAAACGCAGAAATGCCCTACAGCATTTATCAACTACTGAAACATATGATTTACTGGCAGCAATTTATGTTGGAGCATTTGGAAGGACGGAAGCCCCAGCTTCCGGGCAATGTCATGGAAAGCTGGCCCGAAGAAACTGGACCGCAAAGCGAAGAGGCATGGCAGGCTGTCATTAATGAATTTTTACAAGGCGTAGATCGGGCTGTGCAAATTGCCGAAACCGCGCAACTGGATGAATCACTGGCTCATTTCCCAGGTGAAACAAAAGCGGGATTGCTGCGAAATATCGCTTCCCACAATTCCTATCATTTGGGTGAAATTGTACTGCTGCGCCGTATTTATGGAGCTTGGCCACCACCAGGAGGCGGCTTCCCTGCTTAAAGGCACACCTACCCTTGCCATACGTGTCACACCTCCAAAATGGCATTGGGATTTAGGCACAGCGTAGAGTACGCCTGCGTATCCTATGAAGGAACCCGCTAGCGAATGGAAGCCGTTCATGCATAATCAGGAGTCATCGGAAAAACGGTTCCCATAATGCAAGCTCAAAGAGAGGCTCCGAGGATATGGTAAAACACTTATATTTAAATCGTAATATTGCCTGTATGATCGTGATCAGCCTTATTGCTAACATGAGTGGAAGCATGATCCTTCCACTCTTTGCTATTTATGTAGAGCAATTCGGGATATCTACACTTGGCATGAGCATTTTATTTTCTTTGTTTTATGTGGGAAGATTTCTTGGTGGAGGCATGGCAGGACAAATATATGAAAAGATCGGTGCAAAACGCTTGGGGTTGAGCTTACTCATCGCCGAAATTGTTTGTATGCTTCTGTTCCCGGTTGCAGGAAGCTTCATTGTTTTATCTATACTTAGACTTCTTCAAGGCTTGGTGGCTATAGGGCTAACCGTCTTCGTCAGAGTCACGATCAACCATATGAGCACCGCAGAGAATCGAGGCACGCTCAATGGATATATCAGCAGCAGTGAAGGTGCTGGTATGATTTTAGGCCCTCTTATAAGTGGAGTTATCGTTTCTTATTTTTCTTTATCCTTTCCATTCTATTTCGTTGCTTTTTTTGCCTGTATATCCTTCGTTGCCGTTTCAAGAATGACTTTCGCTAATTCTCTCTTAAAGCCACAGCCACAGCATCCCCCCTTTCAAAAATCGCAGAGAAGAATCAAATTAACGAAACAGTTGTTGCTTTATTCCACCGTTCATTTTCTTGAAATGAGTGCATTTGCTATATTTTTAACATACTTCTCAGTATATGCGACCTACAAGCTCCATTGGAGTCCAGCAGAAATCAGCGTAGCCTTTACAATCATCGGCATATCAACCTTTGTATCAGCACCCTTTATTGGCAAAATATCTGATATACTCAAGGATCGCTTGCTGCTATGTATCATCGGTCTATTGTTGATCATGATGGAAATCATCCTATTTCTGTGGTTCACAGAACCGTGGATCGTATACTTAGGGATGTTCATCGGAGGTATAGGAGGAGCCAGCTATCTGGATTCCTTTTACTCGCAGCTAGGAGATGTTATTCCTGAAGACAATAGAAGCTCATTTATCGGCAACGTCGTATCTTTGTCCGAAGTGGGGGCCATTGTGTCTCCAATCATTGCAGGCGCGCTCATGGACCGTTTTAGCCTCAATACCCCCTTTTATTACAATATGATATTAGTATTGATTGCGATTGTTATTCAATATGTTATTCGATTAAAATCAAAATCCATAAGAAAAAGGCCACTTGCATAAGCAAATGGCCTCCTTTGTGTTCATCACAGTTCCAACTCGACTGCAACGCCGAAATGATCGGATACAACGGGTCCTGTTTTCCCGTTCAGTACGACCGTTGAGGATTGAACCTGTACTGTCTTATTGGAAAAGATATAGTCAATACGGAGCGGCTCCGCATTACTTTCCCAGCCAGCAATAGCCTTGATGACCGTGTGTCCTGCATCATGTACTACTGCATTCGGATAGGTGTCTGACCAACCGGATTGCAATACATAGTCATATCCTTCTCCGCGCACTTCGGCCGCGTTGTTGAAATCCCCCATCACAAACATAGGAGCCGGAGCTAAAGGAGCGAGAACTTCGATTGTACGATCCCATAGTCCGCGGAAGGATTCCTCATCATTCCACCAGTTATAATGCCCACTGACAAACCAGGCCTGCACTCCGTCCACCACCGTTTGAATGCCCACAATTTTACGCGAGCGGTAGTTGTCATAGTCCTGTACCGAGGAAACATATTCGTTCACCGTAGCTGTAATCGGTGCTTTGGACAGAATCGCCAAACCCTCGTCATATTTGGCAAAACCCACATGCGCAGGAGCCCACGTCCAGTGATAGGCATCGGACAATAGCCCATTCAGTACATAAGCATAGTTATCACGTTTAATGACAACTTCAGGATCTGCACTATAGTACGCGCCCAAATCGTCCGCTGACAAAGGAGTCTCTTCCATGGACTGATTCACTTCCTGCAAAGCAATGATATCAAACTGCTGTTCATCAATAAAAGCAGCCAATTGCTTTAGCTTATCGTGCTGGTTTTCTTCCATCCAAGCATGTGCATTTAAGGTTAACAATTTCAAGCTAATCACCTATTGAGTATGTCTTGTATATCTGATTTAAGCACATCGGCCTTTGGTCCGTAAACCGCTTGTACCCCATTATCTACTTTAATTAAGCCCAAGGCGCCTAGCGCTTTCCACGTCTTTTCATCCCCGACAGCTTCTGTATCCTTCACCGTCACACGCAGACGGGTCATGCAAGCATCCACCTCGACAATGTTCTGCTCACCCCCAAGTGTCTTGATGATATCCGCAGCCAATTGATTTTGAGTTGAAACCGCTGCCACACCATCCGTTAATGTACTCTCTGCCTCGGAAGTCGCTTGGGGCTCCTCATCCGTATAGTTCCCCAGTCTTCCTGGCGTAGCCATTTTGAATTTACCGATCATAAAATACGCGATAAAGTAGGTTGCTACCGCAAACACAACACAAGTCAGCACGAAGTTGATTATATCCTGTACCAACCCCGCATTTATAGACAATGGCAATCGAGTCAGCAGTTCAATCATACCAAATGAATGTAAACGCAGATGTATGATATCAGCCATTCCGAACGCGATTCCGGTAAGAATAGCATAAACTACATACAACACGGGCGCTACGAACATAAACATGAACTCCAGCGGCTCCGTCACCCCTGTTAAAAAGACGGCTGCTGCTGCAGAGAAAATCATTGACTTGTACTTGCTGCGTTTATCTTTATCTACGCGGCGATACATAGCCACGGCCAGCCCCATAAGGATACCCGCTCCGCCGATCATCTGTCCTACCTTGAAGCGGGCAGGCGTTACGTCTCCCAGCAAGCTGTTGTAGGCTGCCGGATCCGTACCACGAAGCGCACTGAGATCACTAGCCCAAGCCAGCCACAGCGGGTCTTGCCCAGCAACAACGCTTCCTGCTCCAGAACCCGTGAGCACCGTGTAAACGCCACCAAGTTGAGTATAGTTAATAGGAACGGTCAACATATGATGAAGACCAAAAGGAATCAGCAGTCTTTCTAGTGTACCATAGACAAACGGCGCTACAAAAGGAGCCGACTCTCCCGAAGTCGCCAACCAGACGCCAAATTGGTTAATCCCTCCTTGGACAAATGGCCAGACAGCAGACATGATCAAACTAACGATTACAGACCATAAAATCACGACAAAAGGGACAAAGCGCTTACCGTTAAAAAAAGCTAGAGCATCGGGGAGCTTGCGATAATTATAGTATTTATTAAACACCACGGCCCCGACAAAGCCGGAGATAATACCGACAAACACACCCATATTGAGTGCAGGAGCCCCCAAAATAGAGGTGAAATAACCACTAACCGGAATCGTTGCACCGAAGAGGGTATGAGTGGTTGCTCCTTCCTGGGTTAGCATCTTCGAGGATACGCCCAAAATCGTTCCTGTTGAAATATTGATGAGAACAAAGGCAATTAGAGCCGCAAAAGCCCCGCCCGCTCGTTCCTTAGCCCAGGAACCACCAATCGCCACGGCAAACAGGATGTGTAAGTTGTTGATAATGCCCCAGCCCAGATTCTCCATGACCCCGCCGACAGTCACCCAGAAATGAATATCGCCAGCCAACATCGCCACTACTTTACCAAGTGAAATCATAATCCCGGCTGCTGGCATGACAGCAACAACCACAAGAAGTGCCTTCCCAAGCTTTTGCCAAAAATCAAATGATAGAAGTTTTTTCATGCTCGTTCAGTCTCCATCCCTTATAGTATGTATAGCATGGGTAGTGCTCAATAAAAAATATTATGCAATCGGTTGCACGATTATTATAATGATATCGCTTTCTATTGGCAATACCCTAGTTATAAATATCTTGGTTAATGATGATAGAAATACTCGAAAAAGCCGCTAATTTGTTGAAATTGGAGCAATATCGTATGATAGAACATAATATTTTCTGCTTGAGATAGCAAAAGGAGACGAAGACGATGGCAGTAACCATCAAAGATGTCGCAAAACGTGCTAAAGTTGCTACTTCCACCGTATCCCGTGTCATTCAAGACAGCCCCAAAATCAGCGAAGCCACCAAGGCACGCGTTCGCAAAGAAATGAAGGCGCTTGGCTATGAACCCAACTATTCCGCTCAAAGCCTGGCTAACCGTGTCACACAGTCGATAGGCATTATTATGCCTGAATCGGACGTGGCGATCTTTCAGAATCCTTTCTTTCCGGAAAGCCTACGCGGGATCAGCGAATGGGTAAACGAGCACAACTATACACTGTCGATTGTCACAGGCAAGACGAGTGATGAATTGCTATCCCGCGTAAAGTTGATGACCCGGACCGGACGCGTTGACGGCTACATTGTCCTGTACTCCAAGCAAAAGGACAGCATCGTGGAGTATCTTCATAAAGAGAAAATCCCCTATACCGTCATCGGCAAGCCTCAGCAGTTTGTCAGTGAAACTACCCATGTAGACAACGATAACTACCAGGCTGCCAAAGATGTGGTCACTTATTTGACGGGGCTGAAGCATGAGCGCATTGCTTATGTTGGCGGTGATCAGGAACACATCGTAAATCTTGAAAGACTCCGAGGCTACCAAGATGCGCTACGAGAGGCTGGCTTGCCTCTACCAAAAGAATACGTGGTTAGGGAGCCCTTTAATCTGGAGGACATGCGCACGTTATTACAGGCTTCCCCGCCACCTACAGCGATGATCGTTAGCGATGACCTTGTAGCCATGGCCGTACAGAAAATGCTTGCTCAGTTAGGCGTATCCATGCCAGAGCAGCTTTCCATGGTGAGCTTTAATAACTTGATGCTGGCTGAGCTGATGAATCCCCCTCTTACTTCCGTGGATATTGATATCTTCAGCCTTGGTTATCAGGCTGCCAAAAGTCTGATCGAAAAAATTAAAGACCCGAAAGAATTGACCAAGCACATCATTGTTCCCCACCGAATTGTAGAGCGCAAATCAAGCCAGACACTATGAATCTCTAAGAAATGAACAAGAACTGATTTTGTGGATATTCATAAAATCAGTTTTTTTGCGTTGACAGGGCAAACGGTTGCACTATATACTGAACTCGCTCATATATTGGTTCCGTTAAAACAACGATCTCATTTTCCGAGAGGGGTACGCAATCATGGTTTACAACCGATTATTTGACGTAGATAGTTGGAAGCTGACAACACACACTCTACATAGCACACACATGCGATTACAGGAAAGCTTAACGTCCATAGGCAACGGTTATATGGGCATGCGCGGCAATTTTGAAGAAACTTATTCAGGGGATCATCATCAAGGGACGTATATCTCCGGTATATGGTTCCCTGACAAAACAAAGGTAGGCTGGTGGAAGAACGGCTATCCTGAATATTTCGGCAAGGTCATCAATGCCATGAATTTCATCGGCATCCGTCTGATTGTAAACCAAGAGGAAGTGGACTTATTTGCGGCACACATCAGCGATTTCGTGCAGGAACTGGACATGAAGCAGGGAATCCTGCGGCGCGCTTGTACTGTGAACGACCAGGTTCGTATCACTACAGAGCGTTTTCTGAGCATTACTACACGTGAATTATGCCTGATTGATTATCAGGTCGAAAATATAAGCGATCAGCCTTTAAGCATTGAGCTTGTTCCTTATTTGGACGGCAATACGAAAAATGAGGACACCAACTATGACGAGGTATTTTGGCTGGAAGAGGCCCGTGAGGTTCAAGAGCAATTCATCAGTCTGTCCACAACGACGATAGATAATCCCTTCGGTATTCCGCGCTTTACCGTAAACGCTACCATGGGTATTGTAACCGAGGGACAGGATGAGCAGACGACGGAAGAGAGCTTTTTGTATGCTGCACGCCACTATCAATATAACGTCTCGCCAGGGGACCGTATCCAACTGCAAAAAATTGTAGCCGTCACCACTTCACGCGATATGGAAAAGGATGCATTGATTCCGCAAGGTGAACGCATTGCCGTGGAAGCTGTGAACAAAGGCTACACCTCTCTAAAGCAAGAGCATATCGACGCTTGGGCCAGACGCTGGGACAAGGCAGATGTCGAAATCGAGGGGGATACGGAGGCCCAACAGGGAATACGCTTTAACATTTTCCAGCTATTCTCTACGTACTACGGTGAAGATGCCCGTCTGAATATCGGACCGAAGGGCTTTACGGGTGAAAAATATGGCGGTGCCACCTATTGGGATACAGAAGCATATGCCGTACCTATGTACCTGGCGCTTGCAGACCCGGACGTAACGCGAAATCTGTTGCTGTACCGTCACCAACAATTGGAAGGTGCCAAGCATAACGCAGCCCAGCAAGGGCTTCGAGGGGCATTGTACCCTATGGTCACTTTTACAGGCGTGGAATGCCATAACGAATGGGAAATTACCTTCGAGGAAATTCATCGTAACGGTGCGATTGCATATGCCATTTACAATTACACCAATTATACGGGTGACTTGACTTATCTGCATGAATACGGAATCGATGTACTGGTCGAAATTAGCCGCTTCTGGGCCGATCGGGTTCATTTTTCCAACAGTCGTCAGCAGTATATGATCCACGGGGTTACTGGGCCGAACGAATACGAAAATAACGTCAATAATAACTGGTATACCAATACGTTGGCTGCATGGGTTCTGAAATATACATTATCGGTCTTGCCTCAAATTTCGACTGAGAAAGCGCAGCGCCTGGCAGTTACAGCTGATGAGCTTGCACATTGGCAAGATATCATCAACAACATGTATTATCCGTATGATGAAGAGCGAGGCGTCTTCGTACAGCACGATACCTTTATGGATAAGGATTTGCAGCCTGTATCCACTTTGCATCCGAGCAATCTGCCACTTAATCAGAAATGGTCATGGGATAAAATCCTGCGTTCCTGCTTCATTAAGCAAGCAGATGTGCTGCAAGGGCTCTATTTCTTTGGAGACCAGTTCACGCTGGAGGAAAAAGCACACAATTTTGCATTTTACGAGCCAATGACCGTTCATGAATCCAGTCTGTCTCCTTCGATTCATGCCGTGCTGGCCGCTGAACTCAAAATGGAAGATAAGGCAGTCGAAATGTATAAACGGACGGCCCGTCTGGATCTGGATAACTATAATAACGACACCGAAGACGGACTCCATATCACCTCCATGACAGGAAGCTGGCTGGCGATTGTACAGGGATTTGCCGGGATGAGAACCTATAATGAAACACTCAGCTTTTCCCCTTTTCTACCGAAGGACTGGAACAAATATACGTTTAAAATCAACTATCGCGGCCGCTTGCTAAGTATTCTCGTACAGGAGGGTGAAGTAATCATTACCCTGCTGGACGGAGAACCGCTGACGCTGGAGCTGTATGGACAGCCAACGCACATTACCAGTGGGCAATCGTTAATGGCGAACAGTGCTTCATAAATGGACCAGACAGGGGGAAAGCATATGAAAGCAGTTATTTTTGATCTGGACGGAGTCATTACAGATACGGCTGAATATCATTTTCAGGCATGGGGCAGCTTGGCGGCAGCGCTCAGCATCCCTTTCGATCGGGAATTTAATGAACAGTTAAAAGGAATCAGCCGTACGGAATCACTCGAAAAAATACTAGTGCGTGGTAACCTGTCCGATACGTTATCAGAAGAAGGCAAGCAAGAACTGGCCATGCAAAAAAACACCGAGTATCAGCGGCTTATCTCAGCTTTAACTCCCGCAGACGTTCTTCCCGGTATTAAAGCGCTTCTGAAGGAGCTTCGTGAAGCCCGAATCGGCATCGCGCTCGCCTCTGCGAGCAAAAATGCAGCGTTTATACTGGATCGGCTGGAGCTAGCACACTATTTTGACAGTGTGGTGGATGTTACGTCCATTCGGAATGGCAAGCCTGACCCAGAAATTTTCCTCGCCGGAGCTGCGAATTTGGGCGTTCAGCCTGCCGATTGTATCGGCATAGAAGACGCACAGGCCGGCATTCAGGCGATCAAGGGCGCCGGGATGTTCGCAGTTGGTGTAGGAACGCCTTCGCAAATGCAAGGTGCGGATATCGTGGTAGCCACTACAGCCGAGCTTTCTTTGAGTATGCTGGAGGAACATTTTTACGAGTTCAAAAAATGATCTCATTCTGATTAAGTTCATATGACGTTATGTATGACTAGAGACGAACACCATTAGGTGTTCGTTTTTTTCTTGTACTGTACAAAAGGATTCATGAATATTTATCACTATTTTACACATATTACATGCATATCATGCTTAAGTTTTTTGAAGGGGGAAACGTCATTGGCAAGACCACTCGAGGCGAAATTGGACCATCTAAAAAAGACCCTGGGTCATCTTCCTGATGTCGTCTTCAAAAAAATGAATGTAGGCCAAACGGGAATTCATGTCATTATGATCTATCTCTCCGGTATTGCGGATACAAGTATGATTAACGAACAAATCGTCAAGCCGCTCATTTTAACTGGAGTCCGTGAAAACCACTCCCCAGTTAATCCTGAGAAAATAAAGGAGGAGTTGATACAGCAGACAGCATTTACGATCGATATGACAGAAGGGACAGACCTTGAGACGTGTGTAAGCAAAGTATTATCGGGATATACTTGTCTGCTGATCGAAGGAACGGATGATGTTTTTTTTGCTTCTACAGGCAAATTTCCTTCGCGAAGTGTTGATGAACCCAGCACCGAAACTTTGGTTAGAGGACCAAGGGAAGGTTTTATTGAGGATTTGGAAAGTAACCTGGCAATGGTTAGAAGGCACATCAAAGATATTAGTTTCAGAATAGACAAAATAACCATAGGAAGGAGATCCTCCCGTAAATTAGCAATCTTGTACATATCGGATATCGCAAATCCGGAGCTAGTTCAGGAAGTGAAGCGAAGAGTCGAGACGATTGATGTGGATGATGCTTCTGATACCGGGGTTATTGAGCAATGGATCGAGGAACATCCATGGTCTCCGTTTCCCCAGATTCAAGCCTCTGAACGCTCGGATAAAGCGATAACGGCCTTAATGTCAGGGAGGGTTGTCATTATGCTAGATGGCACCCCTTTTGTCCTAATTGCTCCCATGACCTTCTGGATGCTGGCTCAATCCCCAGAGGATTATTATGAGCGTTTTCCTTTAGGAACATTTTTCCGTATGCTTCGTTTAATGGCTTTGTTCATTGCAACATTCCTGCCTTCGTTGTACGTTGCACTCATTTCTTTCCATCCTGGATTAATCCCGCCTGAGCTGGTCATATCTATCGTTGCCTCAAGGGAAGGGATTCCCTTTCCCGTTTTTGTGGAGGCTTTGATTATGGAAGTGGCATTGGAAATATTACGTGAGGCAAGTCTGCGGCTACCCAAAGGGATAGGACAGGTTATTGGGATTGTAGGCGGCCTGGTTATTGGACAAGCAGCTGTCGAGGCGGCGGTTGTAAGTGCTTTTCTAATTATTGTTGTTGGTCTTACTGCCATTGCGTCCTTTGCAAGCCCGCAGTACAGCGGCAGTATCGGAATCCGGCTTCTTCGTTTTCCCATTATGATGATCGCGGGGGTTTATGGGCTGTATGGAGTAATTTTAGCCTTTATTTGTTTAGGCGTACACATGGTCCAGATCAAAAGCTTTGGAGTTCCTTACATGTCACCCCTAGCCCCTGTTCGGCTAAGAGATCAACAAGACACCTTGGTACGGGTTCCTTTTAAATACCTCAGAAAGCGTCCTATGATGCTAAAAACACAGGACGAAACACATTCTAACCGGAAAAGGAAGTAAACCTATGATTTCTTACGCCTTTCTGTTTCGTCGCACCCTCTGGGTGCAAAAATGCTTTGCCGCATGGATCGTGTGTGCTCTCCTCACCGGTTGTTGGGATAGCAGAGAGATCGATAACTTGAGTATTATTCAAGGTGTCGCCATTGATATGGATCAGCAGAATATGCTGGAACTTACCTATCAGCACTTAATCGCGCAGAAATCCAGAAAAAATATGTACAGCAACGTAACAACCTTTAACAAGGATTCCATCCAGTCTGCTTCCAGGGAACAGGCCAAGCAGGTATCCCGTGCTCCTTTATATAGTTTTATTCGCCTGATTTTGATTAGTGACCAAGCTATACAAAAAAGAAGAATCGACCAGTTGTTAGATACATTTACTCGCTCCTATAAACCAAGTCGAAAATCACTTGTTATGATCATAAAAGGCGATGCGAAAGAAGCGCTCAATAAGATCGGTAAACATCAAGAGATCCCTTCTATTGACCTTGAAGCAATGGCTAAAAACAGCAATTTAAATTCAAAAATACCTTATAGAATAACATTAGGGGAAATTTCTACGCATATCTCACAAGGAGCTGACTTCCTCGTTCAAGGCATAAAAACCAATGGAGGCAACCACTTCTCTGGCGCAGCTCTGATCAGCGGCAAAACGAAGAAATTTGCTTATTGGCTGGACGAAGAGGATGTCATCGGAATCAACTGGATGCTGGGAAAAACGAAGGGCTCAATTATTAGAATTGAGAGCTCAAAGTCAAATCAATCCGTGGTGTTTGAAGTTGAGGATGTCCACACTAAACTTATTCCTCACCTCAACGGGCAGGACCTCTCATTCACAGTTCGTATTAAAGCAGATATTAAACTAAACGAAAGCACGGTTAATTCTGAAGACTTCCTGAAGGAATCATTCATTCAAACCGCTAAACAAGAGGCGCAGGATGAAATCAAATATAACGTATCCCAATCGCTAAACACACTCCAGAAAGAAATGAGAGCAGATGTGGTCGGTTTTGGCACAAAAGTAAAAGTGAACTATCCCGCTTACTGGGATCGGGTAAAGGAAAATTGGCAAGATACATTCAGTCAAATACCAATCGATGTTAAGGCTAAAGTACAGATCGAGCGAACTGGTGCTTATACAAAAGGAGAGGGTGAATAATGTCTAATATACCTTCCATGAAACATGAAAAAATATCCACAATACAAGCCTTATTTACCGTCACTTCGACCGTGTATGCTGTGGGTATTGTCAGTTTACCAAGAACCATTGCAGAGAAGACGCAAACGCCCGACGTGTGGCAGGGACTTTTGCTGGCAACTCTGCTTGGAATCGTCGTCATTTTTATCCAGGTTAAATTGTGCCATAGATTTCCGGGGAAGACGTTCTATGAGTTCAATCCTGTGATTGCAGGTAAATTCATCGGCCTTCTGATCAATATCGCATTTATTGTATTTTGCATGATGATCTGCTCTTTTGTATGTAGAATGATGGCGGAATTCCTCAAGGGTCTTGCACTGGAGAGAACCCCGATAAGCATGATTCTCTTGCCATTTCTTCTGCTTATCGGGTATCTGACCTGGGGCGGTCTCCATGCAATGGTTCGATTGATTGAGCTTTTTTTCCCTTTAACCTTTATTGTTTTTTTATTGTTGATCGTTCTTAATGTCAACCATTTCAATCTTGATCATTTGCGTCCTGTTTTCCATAAAGGATGGCGTCCGATCTTTGAATCACTTAAAGTTATACCTTTCTCTACAATGGGTTTTGAATCCATTCTTATATTAACTAATGTGATGACCCACCCACAAAAAGCATGGAAGGCCGGGTGGATCGGCTACTCGATTGCAATGGGTTTGTATATTTTAATGGTAACGATGGTCGTTGGCTGTATGTCCGTTGAAGAAGTTTCCCGACTGCAATGGCCTGTCGTTTCTTTTGCACAGCAAATTGAATTCCCCGGCGCATTTCTGGAACGATTTGAAATATTATTTATCATTTTGTGGACGATCAAAATTTTCATGACCGCCTCAAATTATTATTTCTATATTGTGGCTGGGATCAGCCAGCTCACCCAAAAGTGGAACAGGTATATCTGTTATCTCCCGTTAATTATGTTATTTTGCCTGAGCATGTATCCCCAAAATTTTATTGAAATAGGCAACTTCGATAAAATAATAGGTTACTTTGGAATAGTGGTATGCGCGGCAGTACCCTTGGTGCTTCTCGTCATCTCTATGGTCTTCCATCGAACAGAGAAGCCAAATGGGAAGAAGTAGGGGATACTTCCTCCTCGTTCTTGCCAATGAATGCCCCCCTTATGCTATAGCGTAAGGGGTTTTTCACTTTTTACCCCCAGCGGTTATTCTTCGGAATTTTCCAACTGCCCCCTCCACTCAATTTATATTCGTGAACTGATATAATGGAAGAGTTAAGCTACTATTAGATCAATATCAGATCAACTATTCTCTCTTAGGAGACTATTGCATATGAAACCAACCTATCTTATGGATGATATACAGTGGCAGCAGCTCATTCAAAACGTGGCTGACCATTTTAATGATGTAACGATCAAACGAGGTTTTCAGTATTTTAAGCAGGGAAAGGTCAAAGAATTCGCAATGACTGATGCTGACCATATCGCGGCTGTCGTGGATGGGAATGAGCTCTACGAAGTGGATCTCCACTTGAGTGCTTTTGCTGCCAGCAGATGTACATGCCCTGTTCGCACCAACTGCAAGCATATGATCGCCGTATTGCTGAATTACGCGAATGAACAGGAACGTTCCGTGCATGCATTAGTGAACGCTCATTCGGCAGGATTCGCACGGCTGACTACACAAGCAGACACCCGTACCGCACCTACTTTCCGGTCGAACCCTTCGCCGGATCACAAGGAAGCAACAAGAGATGCTCTCCGTAAAAAAGCAAGCAACCTACCGGACATGCCCGTTTCCGAATGGCATGATCTGTTCGATCAGTGTATCGCCCTTAATCATGTGCACACTCAAAATTCCCAATATGTGCAAAGTGCTTTAGCTTCGATCTATGCTGTGAAGCCGCCGCTCTCACCCGGTATGCAGCAGCTATATGGACTGCATGCCCATCTGCGTGTACTGGAGAAGCTGGTACCTCAGGCCCCCATGACGGGTTACCCCACTCATACCTATATGGGCTACTACACCCAAATCGCCGCAGATGAGCTGAAAGAGGCGATTGAACGTGATTTTGAGCGTCCTCTGGAGCTAACTGATGAACCGATGCACGAAGCTCGTATGGCAGAAACTTTAGCTTATTTACGCGAGAAAATGCTGATAGAGTCGCGGAACGGTACTTATTTTTCAGACGCATATTATCAGTTTTGGCTGTACTGGGTGTATCCTGCAAGGCAGGACCCTAGCATATATACGGAAGAATTACAGCATTTACTTGCAGCTGAAAAGGAGCGTAGTGCTACGTTGGCACGCCTTCCGTGGATGCTGGCTCAGAGCTGGATGTATGTTTACCAAGCGCAGGATCATAAAGCCTGGGAACTACTAGAGGAGGCGGAACGAGCTTTTCCACTAAAAATCTCCTCCAGCCAGTTGCTATTGTTCTTACATGCATTGCGACAGGCCGCAGATTGGGTACGTCTCAAGGATGGACTGCAGCATATCGGCCCCCTCCTTCACAGTCATCGGGACGATCATTTACAGGATTATATGCATGATTGGGAGCTGGTTTTGCAGCACCTTCCAGAAGCAGAACAGGACATGTGGGACACGCTGATGGGTATGCTTCCATTTGCCGGGGGGATGTATGAAGAGGCCCTGCTTGCTCATGAAAAATGGCGGCAATGGATCGACTATCAGCTAAGCATACGCAGTGAACCTTTGAGTTTTCGAGTGAGCGTGCTGCAACCCATCGAAAAGAACGCGCCTGAGTTGCTGCTGCCCTTTTACCATCAAGCGGTAGAACGTTATGTGCTGGAAAAAAACAGATCTAGCTATAAAGCGGCAGTTAAGCTGTTAAAGCGATTGTTCAAGCTGTACAAAAAAATGAAGCAAGAAACACGCTGGGAGCTGTTCTTCATGACCTTTACCAGCCGTCACAGCCGCCTGCGGGCGCTACAGGAGGAATTGCGGAAAGGGAAATTGTTATCATGAGCCAATATACCGAAACGATTACGGTGTACATCCAATTAACTACCTATGGAGACGCGCTAATTTATGGCGATTCCTCCATGAACTATAGCATTTCCGGTCAAATGTTGAAGCAACGTTTGTTTGCTTGGCATGAGGCTTCATTTTATGGCACCGAGCTAGAGATTCAGCATGTTCAAGACACAGATATTATCGTGCTGCCCTCGGAGCAAGTGATTCCTTTTCTGGCAGAGCAGGAGCTTCTACAGCATATCGAATGGATCTGGGACGAGGCCAATGCCCCGTGGCTTCGGCTGATCCCTCCATTGGCTCACTGTATTGAAGCGAAAGCCTATGTGCCCAGCTTCACATCGTTTCAAGCGGGGAAGCTGCAATGGGAATGGGATGCAGAAGCATTGGAAAACATCCAACCGGCAGAACTTGCTTTACTCGACAGATTGGATCAGAACGAGCGCGATGGACTGGTAGCGGCGTTCTCGGCCGCTGTTTTTCAGCGCTGGTACGGCACCGAAGCGGAAGCCGCTGACTTGCGAAGAGAATATCCGATTCTCTTCGCTCCCCAACGCCAGGTCGCAGCAGGCCTGGATGCTCAGGCATGGCTGATCGCCATTGGCTGGAAGGCCGATACGGCGCCGTTCCGCCCGCTTCTGCAACTGCTGGAGCCAGAGCTGGAGGACGACGAGCCGTCCTGGCAGCTCAAGCTTGTGTTGCAGGACAAGCAGGACCCGGCCTTGCTGGTGCCTGTACAGCTCGCCGCTGATGGCTATGCATCCGGATCATGGCCTGATGCATGGACGGCGCATGTGCGTGAGCGCTCAGGCGGGTGGCTGGAACGCTTGACCGCCATTTTGCCCGCAGGGCAGCGTGCCGGAAGCCGCGATGACATACTGAGCCGCCCGCTCTCTGACGAAGCCGCGTGGCAATTCCTGACGACCGACAGCCAGCGTCTGCTGGAAAGCGGTTGGCAGGTACTGCTGCCGGCCTGGTGGGAGGCAGCCACCCGCAAGAAGCCGAAACTGCGGGCCAAGGTACGCCCAGGCGAAGGGGCGGGAGAGCGCACGAAGGGCAGCTCGCTGTTCGGACTGGACTCCATTGTCCAGTTCGATTGGCGTGTGGCCATCGGCGATGCCGATTTGAGCGAGTCGGAGTTCGCCGAGCTTGTGGCTCGCAACGAGCGCTTGGTGCGCTTCCGCGGCCAATGGATCGCGCTCGACCCTGCGCTGCTGGCGCAAATCCGCCGTGCCATGGCCGGGATCGACAGCACTCAGGGATTGTCCTTTCAGGACATCCTGCAGCTGCATCTGCTCGGCAACACCGACGAGCCTGAAGGCGACGCCTCGGGCGAGCAGCCGGAGGACCCGGCACGCTTCCGACTGGAAGTAGAGCTGAACGCTCATCTACTGAAGCTGATCAGCCAGCTCGGACGGCAATCGGAATGGCCCGCTTTGGACGTACCCGATGGGCTGCAAGCCGAGCTGCGGACGTATCAGCAGGACGGGTATGCATGGCTTGCCTTTTTGCGACGCTTCGGATTGGGCGCGTGCCTAGCCGATGATATGGGACTCGGCAAAACGGTGCAGTTTATCACTTATTTACTGCACCTACAGGACATTGCCGCCGAGACAGGTGTGCGCTCCAGTTCGCTGCTGATTTGCCCGACTTCAGTGCTGGGCAACTGGCAGAAGGAGCTCAGCCGCTTCGCTCCCTCCTTGAAGGTCATGCTGCACTATGGAAGCAAGCGAGAACAAGGAGACTTGTTCCGCGAAAAAGTCGAGCAAGCTGATGTCATCCTGACCTCCTTCGCTACGGCAACTCTGGACCAAGAGCTGCTGCAGAGCATGACTTGGGATTCGATCTGCCTGGATGAAGCGCAAAACATTAAAAATGCTCAAACCAAGCAATCCACAGCTGTGCGCAGCTTCCCTGCACGTCATCGTATCGCGTTGACAGGAACACCTATTGAAAATCGGCTGTCCGAGCTATGGTCCATTTATGATTTCATCAATCCAGGTTATCTGGGCAGCTCACGCGCCTTTAGCAATCGCTTCATGAATGCTATTGAAAAAGAACATAATGAGCAGCGCACGTTGGATTTGCAAAAGCTGGTTCAGCCCTTCATGCTACGTCGCAAAAAGAAGGACCCTGCGATACAGCTTGATTTGCCTGACAAGAACGAGATGAAAACGTATATTCACCTCACCTCCGAGCAGGGCGCGCTCTATGATCAGATTGTTAAAGAACTGATGGAACGGATGCAGAAGCTGGAGGGGATTGAGCGCAAAGGAGCCATTTTATCAGCCCTGACCCAGTTGAAGCAGCTTTGTGACCACCCTGCTCTCTTAACTAAGGAGGCGCTCCTGGATGCAGTAGCTTCTGGTTATAGTCAGCACGATCTTGAAGCGGTTATTAGCCGTTCATCCAAGCTGGAGCGCATTCTGGCTATGGTCAAGGAGCTGCGGGAAGAGGGCGAGCGCTGTCTTATTTTTACGCAGTATATTGGTATGGGTCAGATGCTTCAGCAGGTACTCGCTCAGGAACTTCAAGAACCCGTGCTCTATCTGAACGGTAGTACATCCAAAACTGCGCGTGACCGAATGATTGATCAATTCCAATCACATACGCTTCCCCCTGACGAGCAGCCGTCCGTGTTTATTTTATCGCTCAAGGCCGGAGGGGTGGGCCTCAATCTGACAGCTGCCAACCATGTCTTTCACTTTGATCGCTGGTGGAATCCAGCTGTGGAAAATCAAGCTACAGACCGAGCCTACCGGATGGGACAAACCAAAGATGTACAGGTTCACAAATTTATCTCGTTGGGTACGCTGGAGGAACGTATTGATGAAATGCTGGAGAGCAAGCAGCAGCTCAGTGACCAAATTATCACCAGCACCGAGGGCTGGATTACTGAGCTGTCTACAGACGCGTTAAAAGACCTCTTCACGCTACGGCGCGATTGGGCATAATGAGGTGCTAAGTTCGTTATACGCCTATTTTAAGGAAGAGTAGTTTATAGCACGGTCCAACACTCCTTTGTGTGCATTTAATATCTCATCACAACAAAGGAGTTGATTTTTAGTGGCCATTCGTCCTCCACAAACGCTGAAATCTACGGGCAGAAAGGTTCCTGTTACGAGATATCGCAATGTGAGTCCAACACAAACCCTTCGTAGATTTACAGTTATCTGGGCTAATAATGATGGTGTACCTTTTAACACGTCTGGATTTTTTGCAACACTCCGGCGTTTAGATGGAACCTTTGTGCAAGCTGCAGGCTTCGACCGCTTTGGTACTGCCCGATTCAACAGAGTCCGCACACCTACGAACCAGCCTTATATTCTGCGTACTTTTAGAGATGATGGAGTATTATTCCGCGTTAGATCCGTACCTGCTGGCGTGTCCTCATTTGTCGTTATTGGTTAAATTCGTACCGAACGCAGCCTAAACGTGTTTAACAAAAAAAGCAGTCAGAACAGAGCGCATCTGTCCTGACTGCTTTTTTTCAAACTACCTACCTACTCGGAATCTTCTTCCACTTGTACGTCTTTCGTAGCGGCTGTATTGTACACCGTTTTGAGCCAGTTCTCACTCGACCAGTTCAGCTTGCCTGCGCCCGCTCCATCCTTGGCCTGCAATTGAGCAACCAGGTTGGCAGGGTCTTCGGCTGTATAGCTGTATGGCAACGTTGTGAACCCATTCCAAGAGAAGGTCTTAGCCTTCGCTGGATAAGGAGCTAATGGGCTATTCGCAGCGTCACTGCCGCCTCTGAACACGGCACCGTTGTCCGAAAAGATAACATCCTCGGCTTTGATTTTACCTGTATAATCCGCTTTGTTAGGGTCTTTTTGATTGTTACGTACCGGAGAAAACACATCAATTAAATACGATTTTTCTAGCAGCACTGCGCCGTTTTCTGTTGAAATCGCACCATTACCCACGACGTCAAAATGATATCCTTTGGCAGCGATCGCTTTGGCCATGTCGGACGTAATTCTTTTTTTGGCTCTGGCCAATCCAGCATCATCCATAACGATGTTATACGCATGAGCATTACCACCGCGCAAACGCGGCATCCGGTCCTGAATATCCAGATAATAATTATGATGCAGCGTCACTTCCAAATCCGCATTGTCGCCTGCCATTTCCGTGGCACCCACCAGATGCGCTTTCTTTTGTCGTGCTGCAATATCAATGATATCTTCTTTACTCATGCCCACTGCACTGCTTCTCAAATAAGCGTACATAGGATAGGAGGACTTATCTGCTTCCATCGCGTTGACTTGTTGGGTTACCCAGCTGCTGGAGCTGCGGTCATCTCCTCTGAACAAGGACCAGGAAATCGTAACTCCGTTACTGCCCTTTTTCACATCTACCAGGCCATCATAGGCTTTGTTAAATGTACAATGGTCGATCCATACCTTAGAGCTTGCACCTTCGATGGTAATATAATCCCAGTCATTTTTGTCATAGTTTCCTTTGGTTGCTTCATCCCATTCCCAAAGTTCATCAAATTCAAGGTTACGGAAAATCAAATTAGAACTTCGTTTGATGACAAAACCGGCATGCTTGATTTTCGCACCATTGGCCGAGAAGATTGTAACTCCATTCATATTCTCGATATAGACTTTGCTCACCCCTGTCTTTTTTAGAACAGGATGTGTTTGTACAGGATTGTTGGCACTAAATGGCATTGCCTTCGCAGCGCTAGGAATTTCATTCCAGCCAAGGTCCAGATCATTCATAATCTCAATCACTTTAACCTTGCTGCCTTTTTTCAGTGCTTCGTTAAGATCTACAGCATTGTACACCTTTTTGTAATTGGCATCGGTATCGGCAATGTTCCCACCACCTGTATTACCATACGAAAAGCCAGTCAAATTATAGTTATTTTTGGAGGTTACACTAGGCTCCACCCCAGGAGTCGGTTGTTCTGTACCCGGTGTCGGCTTCACAGGTGGTGTACTTGTACCCCCTTCTGAAGAAGCACCGGATACAATCACATTATCGAACTGAGCAACGGTTTTGGACGTTACCAGACCCATAGCTCCAGCTGTGAGGCTGGCGTCTGTTGCGGACAGCTCCAGCTGATCATTAACATACATTTTGATTTCCGAACCGGATAGCTCCAGCTTCACTCTGTACCATGTGTTGGTGTCCAGTTTGTATTTTTTATTGGTAGCCAGTGTCTTCATAGATCCATTAACTTTTTTACGAATCTCAAGGGCTCCGCCTTTCTTGTTGTACAACGATGCTGCATAGAAGTTGTTAGAATCCGTGTATCTACCTGCCACATATACTCGATTAGAGCCATTAAAATCATTTACATATACATCTGCTTGCACACTATAATTTGTCCATGAGGTATTGCCTTTTACGGAATGGCTTTCGCTTCGACTAGATTGTTGGTATGTAGAACCATTCCCGTCCTTGACCACAGACCAGTTCCCCGAATCTGCAGACCAGCCTTGAGCTTCTCCTTGTTCAAAATCATCACTTACCTGTACATTCTCATCAGCCTGTGCGTGGCCTAATAGCGGTAATGATAAAGACAGTGCCAACGTACTGCTTAACATTACACTTGCACATTTTTTTAACAAACTCGATTTCATATCACAATTCCCTTCTCAATTGGATTTATGAATACTAAAGCAAACGGTATATAACGTATTGATGGAGGAAATCATATCCATGCACCAATGAGGGCCCCTAATCGCTATACTCCAATAATTATAGGCACTTAAATAAATATTAAAATATGTCTAATTACTTATCTTTTGTCTTAATTTTTCTATTAATTTTTCGTTCTTTTTCGCGAACACACCAAATGATGTTTCATAAAATCACAAAAAACGAGATTTTTTTATTTTTGAATAAGACATACGGTTGTCATATTGAGAATGGTACATATAAAGGGGTGAGTATCACCAATTTCTCATGTAAAGGAGCGATTAGATGTCTAGCTACGACTACGCTTCCAAATCAGAGTTAAAAGAAGCCATTCATACCGCCTACTTACGGTTTGACGGTGAATTCCAGGACATCGACGAAAGCCACAAGGATACTCGAATCGACGAAGTAGATAAAACACCCGCAGAAATGATTGCCTACCAGCTCGGATGGCTTCATCTCGTCATGAGTTGGGACAAAGACGAACGGGAGGGAAAAACCGTTATCATGCCCGCCCCGAATTATAAGTGGAATAGACTAGGCGAACTATACCAATCATTCTACAAGACCTATTCCCACCACTCTCTACATGAATTACGCAATATGCTCAAGCTGGCGGAACAGACATGGCTGGATTGGGTAGACACACTCAGTCATGAAGAGCTCTTCACCCAGGGCATTTACAACTGGACAGGCACTAATCCGAACTGGCCTATGGCGAGATGGATTCACATCAACTCCGTAGCACCGTTCAAAACATTCAGAACTAAAATACGGAAATGGAAGAAATACAACGTGCAACAGTGATGAAAAAAAATGTGCATTGTGCTACAATACTTGAGTTGTATCGGGATACATTTAGGGAAGGGTAAGTGAAACGCCATGCTTATTATTGGTATTGCCGGCGGTACAGGTTCCGGTAAATCGACGGTCGCACGCGCCGTCGTTGAGCGTCTGGGATCTAATAAAGTGACTTTCATATCTCAGGATAACTACTATAAAGACCATTCACATCTGAGTTATGACGAACGTGCTTTGGTCAACTATGATCATCCGTTTGCCTTTGACAACGACTTGCTGATTGAGCATCTCCAATGTCTGAAAAAAGGACAAGCGACTCAAGCGCCCGTGTATGACTTTACGGTTCATGCTCGTTCCACGGACGAGACGGTAGAGCTTCTGCCGAATCATATCGTTATGTTGGAAGGTCTGCACGTGCTGTCAGACGAAAAACTCCGCAGCCTGCTTGATATTAAGGTATTTGTGGATACGGACCCTGATGTGCGCATTCTCCGTCGGGTTCTTCGCGATATTGAGGAACGCGGTCGCACCATCCATTCGATCCATGATCACTATTTGACGACGGTTAAGCCGATGCACGAGGCATTTATTGAGCCTTCCAAGAAATACGCCGACCTGATCCTGCCTGAGGGAGGACATAACGAGGTTGGTATTCAACTGCTGTCTATTTTGACTGAAAAATATTTGGCAGGAGATCGGACATGGGGTACTGTATAAAGTAATCCCGGTTGTTCAGGCTGTCGAGATTTTCTCGGCAGCCTTTTTTGTCTTTTGTATGCCATTTGAACTAAATTATCTTTGGAATCACCCTGCCGTTTATGTTAGCATGTAAAGATTAAAAGCTTTAGATTTTAGTTAAAGTTGGAAGCGTTATCAACTATGTCCGTCAGATGATTAGGCCCTCGCCTTAATGGCGTCTTTTTTGAATAGATATAATTATGGAGAGTGCTGTCATGAATGAGCTATGCAACATTTTAATTGTAGATGATGAAATATTGGTACGGCAAGGGATCAAACATCATTTGTCGTGGGAACAATACGGATTTCGAATTGTAGGTGAGGCCTCCAATGGGAAAGAGGCGCTGGAGCTGATTGAAGCCTTGCGTCCTCATATTGTCATTACGGATATCGTAATGCCGATCATGGATGGTGAGGAGCTGACACGCATCGTCAGACAGAACTATCCAGATATCGAGGTGATTGTGCTCAGCAGCTACGGCGAGTTTAATTACGTACGCTCCACCTTTCAGCAAGGTGTGGCTGACTATATTTTAAAGCCCAAGCTGGACACAGATGAGCTGCTTCAGGTGCTCCAGCGAACAGCCCGCAAAATTCCATCCATTCAATATCAGGAAGATGCCGGGAATAATCAAATCACGATGGATCATGTGATCGAAAAATTGATCTCTGGCTATAGCATAGATTATGACGTTGAGCTGGTGAAGCAAGCATTTCCTTACGCCCGTTTTGCGCTCATAGGTATAGAACAGTCGGTACAGCAAGATAAGGGACGCTCTACCAATCCCTCGGCTTCGGACCTATTTTCCAAGCTTACAGACCGAGTAGCCTCTGCCTGTGAACACATCGTTCTGCGACAGCTGCCATCGGATGGGTATGCGGCCGTTTTTTTAGCCAATCTGGGGCCACGGGAATTAGATGCCTGGATGGCTGCGGTTAGGGAAGTTGCTCAAGAGACAAAGCAGCTCGATCCACAGACAGGCTGGGCGGTCAGTCATCTATTTGATGATTTTAATCAGATTAGCAGTGTCTATCAGGATGAACTGCCCAAATTACTAAGTTACCGCTTTTATTTCCCAGAGACAGCGCTGCTGATCGAAGATGAACTCCCTCAGCCTGTTCAGGTGAATCGTTCGTTTAACTTAAAACAGTTTACGGAAGAGATGAAGCGTGAGCATTTTGATACAGCTTTTCAGGATTTGAGGTCCTATGTAGCCGCCATGTCCGGCAACTACACATCGACCGCTTTTGAATTCAAATCGCTGCTCGGAAATATCGTGTTCAACATTACAATTTTGCTCGGGAATCAGGGGTATGATATGAAGGAACTGGATGCGGCGAAATATTCGTATTTCAAAACAATTAATGATGCCCCTCATGTACATGAAGCCGTACGGTTGCTGGAGACTTTTTTAGAGGAAGCGAACCGACAGATCCTGGCTAAGACGCAGCAAGGAAGTAGTGCAAGCATGAAAAAATTGCTGGAGTATATTGAGGAACATCATGCTGAAACACTCAATTTGACGACCCTTGGGCAATATTTTCATTTTAACCCCTCTTATTTGTCCAGTTATTTTACGGCACACCATACAGAGGGATTTAGCGAGTACCTGAACAAAATTCGGGTTGAAAAAGCTGCTGAACTACTGCGATCGGGGACGCTGCCCATTTCAGATATTAGCAGTACAGTAGGCTATTCGGACCCCAGCTATTTTACTAAAGTGTTCAAAAAAGTGAAGGGCTACTCGCCCAGCCAGTACCGCCGGGAGCATCTCCATTAGAGAGCAAGCGCATATCTGCCAGCAGAAAAGAGATCGAATATGAAAAGATATATCCACAAGATCAAATATCAAGGTCTGTTCTTCAAAATCTTTATTGTTATGGTGGTCAGCATCACTGCGGTATCGTTGCTGACCTCTTTGGTGACGATTCGAATGTCTGAACGACTATTCGCTGAGACATTCAGTATTACCAATGCCAAGGTGCTTAGCCAGATTCAATCCAGCTTTGAATCCTTCAATGACTCTATCGTGAATGCTGTAACCCACGCTTCGGAAAATGGAACAGTCAAAAACTATTTGACTAGCGGCCAATCTGACTCGATTAACTCGGCAAGGATTTACTTCGGTATGGCACAGCAAATGAAGCAAATTAAATCGAACGTCGATGCTTATGATGTCGGTGTCGCTGTAACAGGTCTGAACGGACGGAGCTTTTACTCCGATTCCTCCTATTGGCCTGTAACTGCGGAGCAGCTTAAGAGCAGTGCTATTACGGCCCGAAGTGTAGCACGCCCGGCACAGCTTATGTATCAAATGGATACGGAGTTATTTCATCAACAAATGACTAGCACCGTCCAAAAACCCTCACCCTATATTATCGCCTCTAAACCATTTATGGAGCGAACCAGTGGCACCTTGTACGGAATGATCTACATTGCCATTCGGGAGCCAGAATTTCGGCGTTTTTATAACAATTTCACGAGTAACGGTAATGATGTGCTTATTTTGGACAAATCAGGACTGATCGTATCGAGCAACCGTCAGGACCTAATCGGACAACGCTCCAGTGAGCTGCTGGGCTATGCCACCAAAATCAATGAACAGGGACTAAACTATATTAATGCGGATGTAATGAATAAGGAGAGCATCGTTCTTTCCAACTATATCCCTTCATTTGATTTTTATCTGGTGAACATGATCGATAGGCAAACCGCAGTTGGGCAAATTATTGACGTTAAATCTGTTGTCTGGATCTGTATCGCCATTGTACTGATTGCTTTGGTGATTGTTTTTCTCATTTCACGTCGCCTGATTCGTTCTCTGACTCGGCTGGTCAAGCAAATGTCGACTATACGCGAGAAAAATTTTGATAATTATATCCCGGTCACGGGTAGCTACGAGGTCAGACAGTTAAGTCATGCTTACAACTACATGCTTGATGAACTCAATGATTATATTCATAAGCTTTTAGAAACGCAGAAAGGCCAACGAAATGCAGAGCTTGCTGCACTACAACGGCAGATCAATCCACATTTTCTGTACAATACATTGGCTTCAATCAAAATGCTAGTGCTCAAAGGAAACAAGGAAACCGCCGCCGAGACGATCAATGCACTCATTTCCTTGCTGCAAAATACAATCAGCAATGTGAGCGAAACGATCACCATCGAGCAAGAAATGGCCAACATGCAAAATTATGTATTCATTAATCATGTGCGTTATGGGCAACGGGTACAGGTAAATTATTTTGTATCACCCGATTGTCTGGAGTATCATGTGCCCAAGCTTATCATTCAGCCTTTTATCGAAAACTCTTTTTTCCATGCGTTTAATGAGAAAAACACAGGGCACATCTATATATTGGTGTCGAAAACAGAGGATACATTGATCTGTGAAGTAGTCGACGATGGAGATGGTATGGATTTGGACGGGCATACAGCGCAGGACGGACTGCCGAACCCCAAGAGCAAACGCCAACTATTTACGGGCATCGGCATCCAGAATGTGCACAATCGCATTACCCTTTTATATGGAGAAGAATATGGTGTGACCATCTCCAGCAAGAAGGGCGAGGGCACCAAAGTAAGAATGACACTGCCACTGATCGTAAAACCCGCTCCTCCTACCTCATAAAAAATATAGGCTGAACGAAACAAAGAAGTGAAACAAGAATGGAGTGGGCGGAATGGTGCTAGCCATCTAGGCACAACAGCGATGGGAAGCACCATCCGGCCGCTCAATGGCGCTTCGTGAAAATCTTTAGTTCAATCTATAAAAATTACCTAAGTCTAAAGAAAGTACAAATGTAAGCGGTACCTTTTTGGATAAATCATAATAATAAGACCAATCTGTATAAAGATATTCCTAACTGCCAGTAAAGCAAGGATGATAAACTAAATTCATAAACAAGGTAACCGCTTTCAAAAAAGTTCTACATGGTTAGCAACATATAAAAAAAGAGTAGGGGTTGAACAAAATGAAAAAAATGTCTTTCCTTCTGCTGATTGCAAGCTTGATCTTGTTATCCGCATGCTCCAGCAATTCTGAGAAAGCAGCTACGACCACAGATTCAGGCAAGAAAGAAATTACAGTCTGGGCTTGGGACCCGAACTTCAACATCGCAGCCCTGAAGCTGGCAAAAGATCGCTATGTTGCCAAACATCCAGATGTAACCGTAAACATTGTCGAATATGCTCAAAACGATATCGTTCAAAAAATGAATGCCGGCCTCAACTCCGGTTCTACTAAAGGATTGCCAAACGTGGTTCTAATTGAGGATTACCGGGCACAGAACTTCCTGCAAGCCTATCCCGATTCCTTCCATGATATGACTAATTCGATCAAAGCATCCGACTTCGCTGATTATAAAATCGGACCGACTAGCTACAACGGCAAGCAATATGGAGTTCCTTTCGATTCCGGCGTTATGGGATTGTATGTAAGAACGGATTATCTGGAACAAGCTGGCTACAAAGTAGCTGACTTGACCAATATTGATTGGGACAAATTCATTGAAATCGGTAAAGCTGTAAAACAAAAAACAGGCAAAGATATGCTGACTCAAGATCCGAATGATCTCGGTCTGATCCGTGGCATGATCCAAACTGCAGGTTCTTGGTACCTGAAAGAAGACGGTAAAACACCAAACCTGGCTGGTAATCCAGCTCTGAAAGAAGCGCTCTTGACGTACAAAGCCTTGTTCGACGCCAACATCGTTAAAATGAATGCCGACTGGAGTCAATTCTTGGCCGCATTCAACAGCGGTGCAGTTGCTTCTGTACCTACAGGTAACTGGATTACGCCTTCGATTAAGGCAGAAGCTTCGCAATCCGGTAAATGGGCTGTAGTTCCTTTCCCTAAACTGAAAAATATACCTGAATCCGTGAATGCTTCCAGCCTCGGCGGCAGCTCCTGGTATGTCCTCAACTCGGACGGTCAAGATACCGCTGCTGATTTCCTGAAAGAAACATTTGGTTCAGATACAGAGCTGTATCAAGATATGCTGAGCAAAATCGGAATTGTTGGTTCATTGAACGCAGCTTCCAGCGGTAAAGCTTATGACGTGGAAGATGCTTACTTCGGTGGCGACAAAGTATACAAGAAATTTGCTGATTGGACTAAACAAGTTCCAAAAGTCAATTATGGCCTGCACACTTATGCAATTGAGGACATCATGACTGTTGAAATTCAAAACTACCTGAACGGAAAAGATGTAGATGCAGTTCTGAAGGACGCTCAAGGACAAGCGGAAGCACAGCTTAAATAAGTCAGTCCATCTAGCCAAGGCTAAACAATAAAACGATAAGCACTTAAAACCTTGGGCTTGCGAGTTCAAGGTTTTATTGCTGCATAGGGAGTTGACATGGTATGAAGACAGCCGCGCCCAAAATGACTACAACACGTCTTAAAGCAGGTATGACAGGATGGTTGTTCATATCCATCGCAGTGATCATGATTGCCGCCTTTTATTTCTATCCGATGATTCAGGCGCTAATCTTATCCTTTAAGACGGGTACTGGGTCTAATCTGAGCTTTAACGGCATTGATAACTATAAGCGTCTGTTCACTGACAAAATGTTCATTACCGCTGTGAAGAATACGTTTATCTACTTAATTTTCCAGGTACCTTTAATGGTCATTCTGGCTCTGTTTATTTCCGTATTGTTGAATGATAAAAACCTGAAATTCAAAGGCTTTTTCCGCACCGCCATCTTCTTGCCGTGTATCACATCCCTTGTAGCCTATTCGGTTGTTTTCAAGTATCTGTTCTCGGCTGACGGTTTGGTAAACTCCTTGTTGCTGAACCTGCACGTGATTGGCACGCCAATCCAATGGATTACAGATCCTTTCTGGGCCAAAGTAACGATTATTATCGCGATCACATGGCGCTGGACAGGGTACAACATGATCTTTTACCTGTCGGGTCTTCAAAACATTGACAGTTCCATCTACGAAGCGGCCCGTATTGACGGAGCTTCCCCGATCCGGCAGTTTTTCAGCATTACCGTTCCACTGCTTAAGCCGATTATCCTGTTCACCTCGATTACATCGACGATTGGTACACTTCAGCTCTTCGATGAAATCATGAATATTACCAAAGGTGGACCAGGTAACGCGACATCTTCTATTTCGCAATATATTTATAATCTGTCCTTCAAGTATTCATCCGACTTTGGTTATGCGGCGACCGTATCTTATTCCATCGTCATTATGATCATTATCTTGTCGATTATCCAGTTTAAAGTGGCAGGTGAGAAAAAATGATGAAAACAAAAAGAGCATTTACGTACGCCTTTCTGATTCTTGTGTCATTCATTTCGATTTTCCCGTTCCTGTGGATGCTATCCAGCTCCACGAACCTGTCAGTCGATGTGACCAAAGGCAAGCTTCTGCCTGGCTCCCACCTGATGGATAACATGCACAATCTGCTCGAACAAGTAGACATCGTTACTGCGCTCAGTAACTCTGCAAAGGTTTCCATCTCAACGACGTTGCTGGCTATGCTCATTGCATCACTGGCTGGTTATGGCTTTGAAATTTACAGAAGTAAAGCGAAAGACGTTGTCTTCAATATCCTGCTGATGTCGATGATGATTCCGTTTGCGGCGATTATGATCCCGCTTTACCGGATGTTCGGCAGCATTTCTAATGTGATACCGTGGATCGGCATTGATACGCTCTCTTCTGTCGTTATTCCAACCGTAACTACGGCGTTCCTGATCTTCTTTTTCCGTCAAAGCACCAAGATGTTTCCCAAGGATCTGCTGGAAGCTGGCCGGATGGATGGATTATCCGAGCTGGGTCTGTTCTTCCGGGTGTATATGCCTACGATGAAAACAACCTATGCCGCTGCCGCAATTATCACGTTCATGTCCAGCTGGAACAACTACCTCTGGCCTCTGATTGTACTGCAAACGCCAGAAAATCAAACCATCCCGCTGTTGATCTCGAACCTCGGCTCCAGCTATGCACCGGACTACGGCGTTATTATGATTGCCATTGTCCTGTCCACATTGCCGACTGCACTGGTATTCTTCCTGATGCAGAAGCACTTTGTCGCAGGTATGGTCGGCTCGGTAAAATAATAGATTTCTGTATACGGTCTTCATTCAATTTAAAAATAAGGAGTGTTCGCCTTGACCATTCATACCCCTAGTCTGGACTGGCTCACCGATGTAACCAAATTCGCCGTAAATCGCTTGCCTGCCTATTCCGATCATAAATATTACGCCACGCTTCAGGAAGCAGAGCACCAGGCCGATATGGCCTGGCGTCACAGCCTGAATGGGAGCTGGAAGTTCAACTATGCGACGAATCCAGCCACTCGCCCAGCAGAATTCTATGCCCCTGACTTTGAATATGGCGGCTGGAGCGATATTCAGGTACCAGGTCATATCCAGACGCAAGGCTTCGGCCAAATGCAGTACGCCAATACGATGTACCCGTGGGACGGACATTCGGATGTTCGCCCACCTCATATTCCACAAGACCACAATCCGGTCGGTAGCTATATCAAAAGCTTTGTTTTGCCTGAAAATATGGCTTCTGACGCGCAACCTGTGTTCATTTCTTTTCAAGGTGTTGAGTCGGCTTTCTATGTATGGCTGAACGGACAATTTGTCGGTTATAGCGAGGACAGCTTTACACCGTCTGATTTTGAATTGACACCCTACCTGCAAGCTGGCGAAAACAAACTGGCGGTAGAGGTATATCAAAGAAGTACGGGAGCTTGGCTGGAGGATCAGGATTTTTGGCGTTTTTCCGGCATTTTCAGAGACGTATATTTGTACACGATCCCTACTGTTCACGTACGCGACCTGCATGCCAAGGCGGACCTGGATGCTACCTACACGCAGGGCCTGCTGGAATTGAAACTGACTTTGGAGCAACCAGCAACAGCCCATACAACTGTCGATGTGAAGGATGCCACCGGACATATAGTAGCTTCTTTGAAAGCTGACTTTACAGATGGTATCGCCTCGCTGTCAGCAACCTTGGAGCAAGTGGAGCGCTGGAGCGCGGAAAAGCCTTATTTGTACACGTTGTTCATTCAAATTTATGATGCCAATGGAACACTCGTCGAGGTGATCCCACAAAAGGTCGGCTTCCGCAAATTCGAGATGGTGAACAAGGTCATGCATCTGAACGGCAAGCGCATCATCTTTAAGGGTGTGAACCGCCATGAATTTAACGCTCGTACCGGACGTGCAATTTCCCGTGAAGATATGCTGTGGGATATTCGGACGCTCAAGCAGAACAATATGAACGCTGTACGTACCTCTCATTATCCGAATCAGACACTGTGGTATGAACTGTGCGATGAGTACGGGGTATACGTGATTGACGAAATGAACCTGGAAACACACGGTTCCTGGCAAAAACTCGGCGCAGTCGAGCCTTCGTGGAATATTCCGGCCAATCTGCCTGAGTGGCAGGATATCGTTATGGATCGCGCCATTTCCATGCTGGAACGGGACAAAAACCATGCATCCATTCTGATCTGGTCCTGCGGAAATGAGTCGTATGCAGGCGAAGTGCTACGCAATGTCGCTAACTATTTCCGGTCCACCGATCCGAGCCGTCTGGTACACTACGAAGGCGTGTTTCACAATCGTACGTACGATGATACCAGCGATATGGAGAGCCGGATGTACGCCAAGCCCGCTGATATCGAGCAATACCTGAACGACAATCCACAAAAGCCATATATCAGTTGCGAATACATGCATGCGATGGGCAATTCCGTGGGCGGCATGCACAAGTATACCGAGCTAGAGAACAAATACGAGCTGTATCAAGGCGGTTTTATTTGGGATTACATCGACCAAGCGGTCATGAAAAAAGATCGTTACGGACGCGAGTACCTCGCGATCGGCGGCGACTTTGACGACCGTCCGACAGACTATGGCTTCTGTACGGACGGAATTGTCTATGCGGACCGGAAGGTTTCACCAAAGATGCAGGAGGTCAAATTCCTGTATCAAAATCTGAAGCTCATCCCGGATACCCAAGGTGTGACCATTCGCAACGAAAACCTGTTCGAGGGAACAGGGGACTATGGACTGGTATACAGCCTGTTGCATGAAGGTCAAGAGATCACGCGAAATGTGAGTCATGTGGATGTGGCGGCTCAGACCGAAGCCTATATTCCATTGACGTTCCCAAGCACAGACGGGAAGCCTGGGGAATATGTCATTCACACGGCGCTTGTATTGAAGGAAGCGACGCTCTGGGCTGAGGCTGGGCATGAAGTGGCCTTCGGGCAGCATATTTTCATTGTGGAAGATCCAAGTCCGCTAAAAGCTCCTACAGGTGGAGCCCTACGAGTAGTACATGGCGATGTAAATATTGGCGTTCACGGTACAGATTTCAGCATCATGTTCTCCAAAGGAGCAGGCAGCCTGACTTCACTTCGCTACGCGGGACGTGAGATGATTGCTACGCCTCCTGCCCCGTTGTTCTGGCGGGCGACCACAGACAATGATCGGGGAACCGCACTCGGCTTTGAAGCATGTGGCTGGTTCGCTGCAAGTCTGACGCGTAAATGTGTGGACATCGAGGTCACGGAAGAGCAGGCAGACCTTGTGACCATTACGTTCCGCTACACGTTGAGCATTCATGCAGACGTACAGGTAACGGTAGCCTATACCGTCTTGGCGGACGGCAGTCTGAACGTAAAATCCACCTATGAAGGTGTATCGGGACTGCCTAACCTGCCGATCTTTGCCCTTTCGTTCAAGGTTCCAGCGGACTACCGCCATCTGGACTGGTATGCGATGGGACCAGAGGAGAATTACATCGACCGGGCCCTCGGTGCTAGACTTGGCGTATTCCGCAACGAAGCTGCGGATAACGTGTCCGGGTATGTCGTGCCACAGGAATCCGGCAATCGTACAGGCGTGCGCCGTGTCGATATTACTGACGATTCCCAGCGGGGCATCCGCATTACCGCACCTGCCACCGCGCCGGTGGAATGCAATATTTCGCCGTATACAGCGTTCGAGCTAGAAAGTGCATACCATGTGTATGAGTTACCGAACGTGTATTACACCGTTGTCACCGTAGCTGGCAAGCAAATGGGCGTAGGCGGCGACGACAGCTGGGGTGCTCCAGTACATGAGGAATATCAAATCCCAGCCGATCAAAAGCTGGAATTCGAGTTCACCGTGCAGCGGATATAAATAAACTCCCTGTATGGACAATATATATGTAGCAAAAGCCCTTCCGCTGCTTCCCTCATGGAAAGCCGGAAGGGCTTTTGTATTTACGTAATTGTAGAATAGGCGGCGAACGCCCTATCTATTTCAAAACAACTTCAATATCACGTCCAGGATCACTGTACTTGTAGATGCCAGGATTTAGTTCCAATCTTCCGTCTAATTTAATATCTTTATAACGATCAACATTAACGCCTGTGGATACCATGCCCTTCGCAATGATCTCAGGTATTACTTCTTTGCCGTTAATTCGCATCGTTGTTTGGCTGACACCTTTGAAGCCAGGGGAACCGGATTTCGATTCGACAATCAAATCTTTTCCCTCTGTATAGTATGCAAAATCAATTTGATAACCGTCCGCTTTAAGGCCAGCGAACTGTTTCTCTTCTTTAGGTTTATGAAGAGTGACCCAATTTTTAGACGTATCACGTTTCTCAATGACAGCATCTTTCAATATAAGTTTCATTGGAATATCAGACCAGTCCTTATACCATTCTGGAGATTCAAACTGATATAAGTGTTGATAACTTTCAGGATCAACTCCTTTAATATTCCGACCACCGCTAATTTTTTTATCACCTATAACCAGTTGAACTGTTTTATAATGAACATTTCCTTTCTTAAGTGAATCACGCTCTGTTACTAGAATTTCAATATCCAAGGGGGTAACAATCAGTTGGTCTAGGGTAGCGCCTGTATTATTTTGGAATTCAGTGCTGCTATGCAACTTCTTAGAATAAATCGCTTCACTTGCTTTTTTCCCATCCGCTTCAAATTCGAAATTCCAGGTGCCCTCAATTCGTTTTGCTTCCTCAATGTAACTAAAATGGAGGTTTGCCTTACTCCAATCTTGTGCAGTCATGTTGAATACCTGCTCAATATGCAAGTCTGGGCTGTCGCTAGGTAGAATGGTGGGGATTGCGTCTATTTCTTTGTCGCCCACTTTCATTACTAAATGCGGGTTCCCACGTCCTAAATCAGATGGAGCTGTAGCAACTCTAAAGCGGACAACAGTCTTGTTGTTGGTTTGTCGAACGGATTCTATATAAATGTTAGGATACTGCTTGGTCCCCGTAACAAGTGTATCCCCGGCTTGATGATCCGTCTTTAGAGGAATGTCCTGGTTACGATAAAAAATTAGATTTTGTGCCTCAAGTGTGTAATCTTGTTTCCGATCTTTTAATGTATCAACAGTTTCATAAATACCAAGGAGTTTCTGGCTTTTAGGATCGTAATTTAAATATCCGTGTGCTCGTTCCTTGTTATTAGAATTGCTAGTTACCATAGTGTTCTCTATAGCAAACCCAATATAACTGGTTGGATCGATTCCTGGATCCAGAGAGATAAGCATTTTCATTTTTTCACCATCTGTTACAACACCATTCAAATTCATCGTAATGCCTGCATTGGTTGCTTTTAGATCATACCGCTGGCCAATACCATTATTTAGCGCATTGGTTACACTACGTCCGCCTATTTTATCCCAATTGATAGTTACACTAGCGAATACAGGGATGGCAACGAGTAAAAAACATGAGAATACGATACTCACAGGAACAATTTTTGTTCTAGGTGTAGGTGCTTCCTCTGACTGTTGCAGAGTTTCTTTTCGTCTGGCTGCTTCCTGTTCTATATTCACCCACATTGCATCATACTCAGGTTGAGGAATATGCTGTTCTTTTTCAAAATACCGACTCACTGCTATTCATCTCCTTTACTTGAGATACCACCATTTTTTTTAGCAGTTTAAGCCCCCGATTTAATCTGGATTTAGCTGTTCCTTCGGGTATATTTATAACTCTAGATATTTCCGGCACAGTCAATTCGTTTACATAACGAAGGATCACGACCATTCGAATTTTATCTGGAAGCTTGTTATATAGCTTGTGTAGCTCTGTCTGAGTTTCTCGATGATATAAGCTCTCTTCCACCGGATTAAATAAATGAGGGCGTGACAATAAAAAAGTTCGTATTTCCTTCATCAGCCCAGTCTTTCGCCTTCTAAGCACATTGCTGCACTCATTGGAAGCAATTCGTAAAATCCATGATTTGAGATCTTGTACCTTTGACCTGTCGGCCAAGATTGCTTTGACAAATACCTCTTGGCAAACATCTTCCGCATCTGCTTGATTTTGCATCAGATAATAGCAAAAATAATATATCTGTTCCTTATATAGTTCAAATAGCTCTCGATCAGTCATATGTGTGTCCCCCCCCTTGTTGTGGTCTCATCTATAAGACTAATAACAGAGTACAATCGTTCATTTACATCTAAAAAAGGCAGTCCTATATAGGACCACCTTTGATTAATCGTTCAATTCCCAACGGTCAGGCAAAACAAACCTACTGTGCCATATGCTCAATTCACTACTTTTTATCAAACAAAAAAGCACCCTGCTCTAACCCCGGCCTTTTGCCTTCATCATAAACATGAGTGGCGCCCCGGCTAGCTCGTTGCCAGATTAACATACGTTCGCGTAAAATCAAGGTTTTTCAAATCCCTTTGATCTATAAAAAACTCCAAATACCCTGCGTCCCACCAGCACATACCGACCTCATTCAAGGATGATACAGAGAGCAGAACGTGCCAATTTTCTGAAGCTTGATCGTGCTTTTCCTGATTCGCCTGGTATTCTTGCAGCTGAGGCAGCACTTTGGATCGTAACTGCTCCGCATACTCCGTACTTCCCCTATGTATAGCTTGCTCGGCTTCCTGGTGGATCTGACTCTCACTCTTATGCCAGTTAAATAGAAGACCCTCTAGCCCGTTTCGGCACAGATAAGCATCCCGACGAGTATTCCCGGCAAAAGACTGATGCTGTCCCCACACCGTGTCGCTATGTTCATATAGAAGCTCATAAAGCTCTTCGTACTGATCTACAAGAATATCTCCTAGCTCACCCTCCGATGGTAGTGTCAGGATCGGATGAAAGGAAATTGCATAGGCGGTGAAATCCCGTTGCTCTGCCGACACCTCTACGCGCCCAGCGGGCGGTAATGTTTTCTTCAAAGCGCTGCTGTCACCGTTATAGTAAAAGACTTTATGGTCAATATCATAAGCTGGCTCATCCAGCCCAAGAAAAAAGTATAATATGCCCTGATGAGGCAATCCCTCGAATGGTGAAAAAGGCAACTCGCTTAGATTGATCTGAGCAATAAACGTATAATATTCTCCGTCTGAATTACACGGCCACTCGATCGAAGGCGGCAGATCTGGATAGCCGGCGATCCGACTATTTCCAACGTGCTCATAGTTTTCCTCATGCTCTAGATGAAATTGTATCGTAGCTTCGGCTTCCTGATAGAGCTCTTCTTTTAATTCATCATCAAGTGAATGCTCTTCGAGTATTCGAGTCAGTTCTTCCTTTAATGGTGATTTCAGCATCTCACTCGCCCCTTTTGAATGAAATAATATAAATATATTCCCATACAAGTCTTACATAAGATTACCAAATTACAGTCTGACAAGCTATTTCTCTAGCAGATATAAGGACGTAGAATACTAAAAAGAGACCCTTAGGATCTCTTCTTCCGTTCCATATGAGAGTAGATAATATGGTCACCCTTAATAAAAATCATTACTCTTGACTGCGAGCACCTGACGGGCGATTAGCATAAAGGCATCAAAGGAATGACAATGCTTTAATCGTTCAAGTGTTTCCTCCTGCCGGATCAGTTCTACAAACAAATCATAAATTCCCATGGCCTGCTCATAGTCCTCTTTGCAGATTGAGAGCAGGAATACCACGTGAACCTCATGGTTAGCGTCCCATTGAATCGGATTTTCCAGCAAGCACACACTTACGACTGTTCGGTTAGAACTTAGCTCCAGAGGATGGGGAATGGCCATCCCTCGATCCAGCGCAGTAGAACCCAGCTGCTCTCTTTCTATGACTGCTGGCAAAAACTTGTCGGTCACCACTCCTTTTTGCTGTAAAATACCGCTCATTTCTTCAATCAGGGTATCTTTGCTCGGCTGATCGGACCGGGTCATAAACCATTCCTTGTCAAAATACCGCAGCAATGATGTCTCCTGTTCCTCATCGCTGGCGCGTACCATCCGTGTCATGGTCTCCATATCCCGTTCCGAAGGGATCGGACTGATCACCGCCGAAGGCTTATCCTTACGCTGCTGCAAGTGAATGGTCGAAATGACAAGGTCCTCATCGACGGTGGACATTTCCTCGTATTCCCGAAGGGAAACCACACGGGATACATCCAGCTCAGCAAACAGCGAACGCAGCCTGGATTCCAGAATACGGGCGGTTCCGTAGCCGGAGCCGCACACCAGCAACACGGTTTTGCGACGCCGATGAGGAATATGGTATTTACGTTCCAGTGCAGCTCCGATATGAAGTGCCAAATAACCGATCTCGTTATCATTGATGTCGTATGGAAACGATTTTTGCAGTTCTTTTACTGCGCCTACTGTGATTTCATAAGCAAGCGGATAATACTTGCGGATATGTCCAAGCAGCGGATTGCGCATGTTCATGCCATGCTCCAGCCGGATCAGCATTGGCTTCAAATGTACAAATAAATCCCGGGATAACCGTTCATCGTCACGCAAGTCATAGGTGAAGCGTTCATAGACAAACGTCAGCATCCCGTGCACTGCCAAGAAGAGACGGTCAGACTGAAGACGCTCCCACTCGGTTTCGGTCATCTTTTTGCTGACAATATGCAGCAGAACATAATCCAGTTCTCCTTCAGGGCAGATGATGCCAAATACCTCTTCCATTTCCCTCATAATGGTGGTAGCCAATTCAATATCCCGCTGACTGCCCACCACTGCCTCAAAGCGTTCTATCCCATGTCCTTCCTTCACCCGCAGCACCATGACCGCCAGATGAGTAATAAGGTCTTTCAGGGCCAAATCAGCCATTTTGGTCCCACTGGACTGCAAATGCTTTAGAATAATTGTCCGGATCTGCGAGAGATCTAATCCTTGAAACAGCTGTTGTTGCTCCAAGGGCATACCGCTGCGTTGTCCCTCTTCATCACGGATGTCGGCATATTCGGCCAGGCAGTAACGAATACTCTTTTCTTCCCCAACCACCTTCACACCATATCCTGGCTTGGTACGTAAGGTGAGGCTATAATCCTCCAGAATCTGACGGATGATTTTAGAATCATTATTCATCGTTGCCCGGCTAATATACAGCTCATCGGCGAGGTCTTCCATCTTCACGTATGCCCTCGCATTCAGCAGCTTGAACAGCTCATACCGTATGCGCTCTTCTGGAGCCTCTGGCAGGCGCTGACCTACTTCTGTTTCTTCTTGACTTTCATCCGCGAACAAACCGTATCTCTCATGATCATCAACCCTGATCGTATAGCCGCTGCCCCTTTTGGATTCCAGGTGTGCTCCAAATTCATTCAGCATACCATCCAGCTTCTTGAGGTCGTCGCGGATTGTCCGTTCCGTGACCTCCAGCCGCTCAGCGAGCGCCTTGGTGGTCCAAGACCAGCCTTGATCATTTCCACTAATGAGCTGGTACAGCTTTTTCAAGCGTTTGTAGGGAAAAACCATGTAGATTAAGACCTCCTTTCCGATAAACCGTATTTTACTGCCACGTTACTTTATTTCCGGGGTTACCAGTACTGTCAGCAGCTTGCAATGCTGCAATTCCGGCAATTGTGCACCCTCCGAAGCGGATGCAACCAGTGTCTCCCCCTTGGAGCGCTCATCCAGCGAAACCAACTCGTAGTGGGCTGATCCACCATATGTGATACGTGCAGTTGCGTCTTTCTTCAGGTAAGGATTAAATACACGAACGACATACCCATCGCTATGTTCTGCTTTCTTGAATGCACTTAAGATGACGTTGGAAGGCTCGCTAAATGATAACAAGCTGTAGTTTTGCTCGAATATTCTCTCTTCGTCACGGAAGGCAAATATTAAGCGACCGTTGAGAAAATCAGACAGCTGATAACTGGACAACGGCGTTAAATATTCCTTCGCTGCTCGAGCGATGTCCGCCTCATCAAACCCAGACTCGTGGACATGTAGAGCAAACGTAAACGAAAGCTCACCTAGCAGCTGTGCGTCCGGCGTTTCGACGATCTTTTCTCCCGAGGCACGACCTGGGCGATATAGCAGATTCTCCTTACCCATATATCCAAAAGTACGGAATAACGTCAGCGCTATTGTATCATGTTCAGGGCCTATGATTTCATATTCTCTTACCCCTTCGGTCAGCACCGCTACTCCACGTGAGCCATCGTTTAACGCAACATAGCTTTGCATCGCCTCTATGGTAATCGGCTTCTCCGTCCACTGCTCCCGTTCCCAAACCTTGACTTCCTCCAGCGTAGTTGGACGGGCAATGACGCCGAACGGCTGATCTGCAATGGATAGCTTGGAGGCAATCCCGGTATCAAAAAGCACCCGCAGACGGTGACTCAACACCTGATTGTCCACATCCACTGAGAAACGTATCAGACGCTCGCCTTTACGTAGCGAGACCGATGCCTGTAGTGGCAACTCAGCCGAAGTCAGAGCAGCGGAACGCTCATTTAAGTCATACGGAACCTTCAGCTTCATCCGAAGGGACAGATCCTCGGCTACCGGACCTTTGGATGTTATCGTCTCCACATCAGCACCAAGCGAAGAAACAGTAAGATCACGTTCTGGCGGAGAATAGTTGTAGGAATCTCCGTCATCTCCATTTTCCTCGAACACCATTTGATCCACGTACACGCGCCCCGAGACTTTATCCGTAATGCTTAATGCCCCGTTCTCCTGTACAGATATCGTAAAAAATTCATTTTCAATACAGTCTCCGTTGCTGCGTTCTGCTATCGCATCCCCAGTCGAACTGAAATCAAACACGATTTGTGTATACCCCATAGCAGGGACTTCCTGAAGCTCCACTAACAGCTTGGCACGAAACACACGCTCAGGCAGGTACACCTTTTTGCTCGGGTTTAGATCAATATGCTGGCCAAGCACGTAATCGGTTTGTTCCACTTTCTCGGTAATCGTATATGGAAGCTGCTGACCCTTCGTATCCCGAATGACAAAGCTTCCTTCCGGCAAGTAAGCTTCAATCTCCGTCACTCCCTTGCGCGGGTACGGCAACGTATTAAAGATGGTGAAGGCAAAAGTCTCCTCCTGCTTAATCTTCGACGCGATCATTCGCTTGTGCAGTTCCAGTAAATTCTCCGCGATATCGCGTGCCTGTTTGTAACGAAAAGCCACATCCCGGTTCGTCGTATCACTATTGCAGCCACCGATGCTGTCGTGAGCCGCATTTTCAAACAACAGCTTCCATATATCCTTCACGATATGATGTGGATATTCATGTCCAAGTGCATGACTGATCGACAGTACAGGCTCCAGCGTATTCACGATTAAGTTTTCAATCTCATTATTTTGCTGCTTAAGATCGGCCCGTGTGGAAAAAATCGACTTATGAATACGCATATGCTTGGCTTCCATAAGCTCTCCTTCCAGTACAGGAAGGTCACTGCTGTCTTTTTCAATCTCTTCAAGGAAACGTTCCGGCTCATTCATCACATATTCCCGTTCCGGGTCCAGCTCGTTAAACGTGCGAATCAGTTCCGGCAAGTTCAAGCGGATCGGCGCCTGATCGAAACCGTTGGGAAAATAAACATGGCGAGTGGACGCTTTTTCTTCCAGCGCACCAATCTGACTATCGAGATACGCCTCAAGTTCTCCCGCTTCCTCCGGAATATTGCCACCATAGTAGTAGCCAAACGGCATCTGTACCGCAAACACTTGACTGCCATCCGATCCCTTCCACAAAAACTCGGTTTTTGGATTGGTGTTATCTGCCACCCCACGCCAGAATAGAAAATGCCGAATACCAAACTCCTGATAAATCTGTGGCATCTGCGCCGATTGACCGAAGGCATCCGGCACATATCCGACCTTCATGGCATGACCGTATTTCTGTGCGGTTTCCATACCGTAATACAGGTTACGTACAATAGATTCTCCGGAAATCACCAATTGGTCGGTCTGCGTATACCACGGTCCAGTCATCAGACGCTTATCGCTTACTAGGCGGCGAATGCGCTCTTCATCTTCCGGGCACCAGCGGGTATAGTCGTCGAGCAATGACCCTTGAGCATCCAAAAGATAGTATTTAAAACCGTCCCCGTTTTCCAACGCATCCAATACTTCTTTCACATGCTTCACCAAGTAGACTTTCGATCTGGAAGTGGTAAAATACCATTCCCGGTCCCAATGAGTATGGGGTATGACATGCACTTTTGTACGGCTCATATCTCGTTCTCCCTCCATCTATCTTCTGTCTAGTGATATTTAGTCAAATACGAGTTCTATGTCTTCTCCATTTTTCTTAACAGATGCCTCTTTCGCTTCAGCCTGCTGCTCTTCCTCACGGAAGTTGACGAGCAAGGTTCCAGCTACAATGATCAATGCGCCTGTAATCCCTCCAGCCAGATATGCAAACGGAGTACCGACGGATATCGCGCCATACAAACCGCCAATTGGAGGCATGATGACATGTGCGCCTAGCAAAGCTGTCAATGCTGCACCTGCTGCGCAGGCAATCATGTTTATTGGAATCAGCTTGGCAGGATTACGCAGTGTAAACGGGATAGCCCCTTCTGTAATTCCGATAATGCCCATGATCACAGAGCCCTTTCCAGCTTCCCGATACGTTTTGGAAAAGCGTTTTTTCAAAATTAGAGTTGCAATTCCATAGCCCAGAGGTGGAATACAGATCGCAATATTTACGAAAATATTGGGTAAATACACGCCCGACAGGAATAACGCATTTCCCGCCATCCAGGCTGCTTTATTAACAGGGCCCCCAAGGTCGAACCCGATCATAGCCCCCAAAATCAAGGCAAGCACCAGGGTGCTGGTTCCGCTCTCACTCATATGCTTAATCCAGTTGACCAGTCCTTCATTAATCGCGCTCAGCGGCCCACCCAGAATGACGGACATGAGAATCCCGGTTAAGCCTACCGTAATGAGCGGCAAAATAATCAGCGGAACAGAACCAGCGGCTGGGCCTGTAATTTTCACTCTGTTTTTCACCCAGAGGGTGACATACCCCGCAAAAAAACCTGCAACAAGAGCGCCTAGAAAGCCCGCATTTGTTTCCTGCGCCAGCACACCGCCGATCAGCCCTGCAGCAAGTGCAGGCTTGTCAGCAATCGAATAGGCGATATACCCAGCCAGAACCATGTTTAGCAGTCCAATTCCGCGCCAACCTACATTTTCAACTAAGTATAAAATATGAAAAAATCCACTTTTGTCAGCATATGGGCCAAAGTCGGTGACCCCCATGGTCAGACCGATAATTTTACACACGGCAACAATCAAGGAGCCTGCAATAATAACCGGAAGCAAATAAGAAATGCCTGTCATCAGATGCTTTTTAGCTTCACCGAGCCATTTTTTCATCGTGTTCTCCCCCATCATGAATACTACTGTTAATTCAAAGGCTCATCGGACAATCGGATAACATGTAAGTCAGCTACGCTGCTGATTCTCCGTGTTGCCTTCCTAACCTTATTTTTGAGCAGAGATCGCTTCCACCGCTTTGGTGAGTACCGCTTCCGCATTGTTGACCGCATGGCCGATTTTAACGCGAACGATTTTTGTATCTTCAAACCGCTCCGCATCCTTCACCGTCTGATCCGAAGCAATCAATACAAAATCCGCCGCTGCAATGTCTTCCTCTGTAAGCTTGTTCACTTGGCCTAATGCACCTTGCTGTTCCACTTTAATATGGTGACCGAGCTGTGCTGCTGCTTTTTCCAGCGCTTTGGCCGCCATTGGAGTATGAGCCAACCCCGCAATACACGATGTAACGCCTACAATTTTCATTATGACACCAACCCTTCTGTATATTGTTCCAGCAAATGATACACATCGCCGCTACTATTCGCGTCCGCTACCGCCTCTTTGAAGGAATCTTCTAAAAGCAGGGTTGCGAGCGAGGAAATAATTTGTAAATGGGATACATCCACAGACCCTTTAGGCACCAAAATACTAAAAATATACTGGACAGGCTTGCCATCATGAGAGTCCCAGTCAATGCTATGTTGCAATCGGATGACGAGGACTGCCGGTCTGGTGACCACCTCGCTTTGCGTATGAGGGATGGCAAACTGGTCCTGAAGCCCTGTCGAATATACCTTTTCCCTCTCCCATAAATCCTGTACCAGTTGCTCCCTATGGACGGTGACACCCAGCTTTTCAGCCTCTTGAGCAATAAACTCAAACACAGCCGATTTGGTCTCCAGCTTCTCATCCAAATAAATCTGTTCTCTAGTAATCATGGTGGATGTCTCTCCTCCCCTCTATCTATAAGTGAAACGCTTACAAGTTTATTTTAGCCGACTCTTCCTCCATGTTTTATCTATAAAATTTCCCGATCCAAGCGGAAATGGACTAGACATTGTTCATAAATGTTTTGTGATAGGCATTCCGGTATTGCGAGGGAGTCATATGGACTCGCTTTTTGAACAATCGCATAAAATACTTCTCATCCGTGTATCCCGCTTCCTCCGCAACCTGCTTAATGCTCATATCTGTACGGGAAATTAGTTCCTTCGCTTTGTTGATTCGAATACTGTGAATGAACTCCAAGGGGCGCATGCCCGTATTTTGCTTGAATAAACGAGATATATAATCCTTGTTGTAATTGAACTTCCGAGCCAGATCGGTCACGGTCAGCGGTTCCTCAGCATGAATTCGAGTCCACTCGATAATCTTGTTCATACTCACGTTCCCCTGTGAATGGACAGGATTGGAGATCAAGCGACTGAGGGCCAGTTCAGATATCTCAATCAGCAGTGAGGTGAACAAATAGTTAGCACTGTGATATGTAAGATAATGTGAGTTGGCGACATGCAAAATTTGATTGACAATAATATGAATCCGATCTCCATTATCTGCCTGTACGCTTTGCGGTAAATAGATATCGCGCATTACGCCATGACGCTGCAAAAGCCCGTCCATAGCACTTGTTTCCTGCTTCATTTCCTCACTAGATAATACATTCGGGGTCGCAGGCACATCGAAGTGAAACCAATAAAATTTAACCCCCGGCAATGATTCCCGGTATCCTCGGTGCGTACGACCAGGGTACAGCAATAGAATATCTCCTTCCCCTATTTCAAAATCCTCCTGTTCCTCCCGTATATATACCGTTTCTTGGACACCCAGGATCAACTCAAAGTTCTCAATGGAACGGCTCATATGCTTCCATGGCACCTCGGAAACAAACTCGCCTGCCGAGATTAGTTGGATCGGAGTATCTACATTTACTTTCAGATAGGTCATGTTATCGCCTCTTTAGATTCATGTTCGGATTTGTCCACCCATTGTATGGTTAAGCTACTGACATACCGCGGTTGCAATGCTAATGTAGTGGAGAAATATACACTTTCATCTTAGCTAAGGAGCGATGATTTTGAAAGCACAAGCTTTTGACTTGAATAAAGTAAGCATTGATTCCGGCCCACTTTACCACGCCATGGAGCTAAATACGACCTATCTGCTGAGTTTGGAACCCGACCGTTTATTGTCACGTTTTCGTGAATATGCGGGACTGGAGCCCAAAGCGGCTCATTATGAGGGCTGGGAGGCGCGCGGCATCAGTGGACATACACTTGGTCACTACCTGTCTGGCTGTGCGCTGATGTTTGCCTCAACAGGTGACAAAAGACTGCTGGAACGAGTAAACTATGTGATCGACGAGTTGGAAATATGTCAAAGCAGTCATGGAAACGGATACATTTCCGGTATTCCGCGCGGGAAAGAGATTTTTGAAGAGGTCAAAGCCGGAGATATTCGTTCTCAGGGCTTTGATCTTAACGGAGGCTGGGTACCGCTATATACGATGCACAAGCTCTTTGCAGGCTTGCGTGATGCCCACCTGCTCGCTCATCATCCCAAAGCATTAGCGATGGAAATCAAACTCGGCGACTGGCTGGAGGATGTATTCCAAGGACTGAGCGATGAACAGGTGCAACAGGTGCTCCATTGCGAGTTTGGCGGCATGAACGAGGTGCTGACCGATCTGGCGGAACATTCCGGAGAGACACGCTTTCTGAATCTGGCGGAACGCTTTTATCATGGAGAAGTGCTGAATGATCTGGCAGACAGCCGCGATACGCTGGCAGGACGACATGCTAATACGCAAATTCCTAAGATCATTGGTGCAGCACGGCAGTTCGAAGTGACAGGCAAACCTCTATATGCGGACCTCTCCCGCTTTTTCTGGGATCGGGTGGTTCATAAGCATTCCTACGTAATCGGCGGCAATAGCTATAATGAACATTTTGGTGAACCTGGCAAGCTGAATGATCGTTTGGGTGAAGGCACCTGTGAAACCTGCAACACCTACAATATGCTGAAATTAACAAGACATATGTTCGAATGGGACGCGTATGCAGCTTATGCTGATTACTATGAACGAGCAATGTTTAATCATATTCTGGCTTCACAGCAGCCTGTAGATGGACGGGTGTGCTATTTTGTATCGCTGGAGATGGGTGGACACAAGTCCTTCAATTCTCAATATGAGGATTTTACATGCTGTGTCGGGTCCGGTATGGAGAGTCACTCTATGTACGGCACCGCGATTTATTTTCACACAGCAAATACAATCTATGTTAACCAATATGTCCCTTCTACTGTGACGTGGGATGAAATGGATGTACAGCTCCAACAAGAAACTCTCTTTCCGCAAAATGGGCGAGGAACGCTGCGTGTCATAAGCAAGGAGCCCAAGTTCTTCACGATCAAACTAAGATGCCCACACTGGGCGGAGCAGGGCATGATGATTAAGATCAACGGGGAAGAGTATGCCGCAGAGGCACGTCCTACCAGCTATATTGTAATTGAACGGGAATGGAACGATGGAGATACGGTCGAGTACGATATTCCTATGACAGTAAGAGTTGAGGAAATGCCAGATAATCCGAGACGAATTGCCTTCATGTACGGTCCACTTGTGCTGGCTGGAGATCTGGGTCCTGTTGAACAGGAGTCCAACGAGGAACGTCTGCTGGCATCTGTTCTGATCGGATCGGCTGATTCCTTGGCAACCAAGCTGACTGCTGACAGGATCGAGCCGAATACATTCCATCTAAGCGACCTGGGTTATATCGGAGAGTTGCAGCTTCGTCCGTTTTATCAGATATATGATCGTTCTTATACCGTTTATTGGGATCTCTTTTCCAAGGAGGAGTGGACATCAACAGAGGCAGAATACCGTACCGCGTTAGCGTACCAGCTGGAACTGGAACGACGTACAGTGGATGTTGTGCAGCCTGCCGAAATGCAGCCTGAACGGGATCATGCCTTTACTGGCGAACATGTAGGCTTGGGGTCCATCTATAACCGCAAATATCGCGATACATGGCCTGGGGGCTGGTTCTCTTTTGTCATGAAGGTGCTCCCTGATGAGCCTGTCCAATTAGCAGTGACCTATCTGAAGGACTCCGACCGCTCTCATCGTGACTTTGACATCATCGCAGATGGTCAGAATTTGGGAGAAGGCAAGCTGGAATCCGAGGAAATGAATAAATTCGAGACGTTTGCCTATGAGTTGCCTCTGTCTGTGACGAACCACAAAAATGAAGTGACAATTCAATTCAAAGCCCATCCACAAGGCAAGGTGGCGAAAGTGGCTGGATTACGAGTGATCAGACATTCTATTGTATGACCAAATGATCTATATAAATCTACGATAACGCCACTACGCAGGCGGATAGTGCTTCCCATCGCCACCGCTTTGCTTGTACAGCACTATTCCGCCTGCTCCGTTTTTGATGTTCATCTTTTAAATTCAGCTTAAATAAAAAAAAAAGCAGATGCTCCTATGAGCTATCTGCTTTTTTTGTTTACCCTAATAACTTCGAATATAGTAGCTGCTTCATGTTCACGTTACATCATGTTCATTTCACGGAAACTGTCTCTAATCTTGCGCAGCTCTTGCTGGGCTCGACCGTACCGGGAAGCGTAGGTCCAAGCAAGCACTTGATGATAATGCGAAGGCGTTTCAATCGTGGTCACATTATACATGATCGGAATCCCGTCTACTTCTCCTTTTAGGGTGAATTCAATGGCTGGGTATCCATTCACCACCCTGTCGGAGGCCAGCCCCAATTCGGGGTCCGTAATTTCTGACACCAAATGGTCTTCAATAATCCCTTTATATTCTTGAAGGGTCATACTGCTGTCAAAGTCGCTTTTCGGTTCAGACAATACAATCAAATATCTATCGGTAAATTCATTTTTAATGGAAATATCCGCTTCCTCATTAATCCCATTATCTCGTGACCAATTCCACGGAGCCGTAATCGCAAACTGGTTATCCTTACTGATAAATACCTCTGGCTTCACGATTTGAGTAATGAGCGTAGAAATTAAGGATACAGCCAAGACAATCGAAGCGATCGTCATCAGGATGATGGCTCCTGCAATAATTCCGTTTTTCTTTCTGCCTACCTTCCCCAAATCCCGTACCTTAACTACATATGTATTGGCGACCATATCTCCAATTCGTTGTTTCCGAGGTGTCACCAGCACACAGATGCCGGCGGGCAGCCCCCAGAAAAGCAGCGGATTCGTATCCACCAGATATATGAGCGTACGGATCAACGATTTAATCATGCCTGGTGGCCTTCCTTCTCCATTCACAACCTGAATACGAAGTACAAACTTGCCCAGCGTATAGCCTGTAAGTCCTTCCAGTAACAGATAATAGCAGAAAGAGCCAATCAAGAAGAGAATTACTACCATGCCCAGATTTGGAGTTCCCGTTTCAGATAGTTTCTTCGTTGTGAAATAAACCAGCCCTCCATACCCAAAGACGATAAGAATGAAGTCAATCATCCAGGCGGCCCATCTTCTGAAAAAGATAGAGGCTCCGTATGTCTCTGATAATACCGCCATCCTATCTGGTTCTCGTCGTTGATAGCCGCCATTCCTCACAAATTCTCCCGGTGCTACTGTAGATGGATTTTTCGATAAATGATGTTCTTCCAAATGATACACCCCTGATGTCAATTTAATCCTAGTTAAGTATAGCATCCTTTTTCATCCAGTGGAGCAAGCCTGACAGCGCACTGGAGTAAGCCGAATCCCGCCGATGAACAAACCACACCTCTAATTTGCTATATGTTTCGGGTAAACGGTGCGAAGCAATCCTTCCCGTCTCCTTCGCCTTTACAATTGACGAGTGTGGAAGCATGGACACCCCCAGGCCAGAGGCTACACCACCCACAATGACTTCCAATGTCCCAAATTCCATAGTCTGATACGCATCTACACCTGCTTCGCTCAGAAAGCTTTCCGCTCTTGCCCGATGCGTGCAGCCTATATCGAAGAACAGCATAGGCTTGGCGAGCAACTTGCTCATATCACTTTCTCCCGGTTCCGAAATAAGCACCAACTCCTCTTCGAAAGCTGCCACATGCTCTATATTGGGATCATCGACAGGGCCATAGACGAATGCCCCATCTAATTCGTAATTCAATACCTTTTGTACAAGAGCATGCGTCCCCCCGGTCATAAGCGACAGATGCACATCAGGGTATTGAGCGTGATATCCCGTCAATAATGAGGTTAGATGCGTAACCGCAGTCGTCTCAATCGAGCCCAGTCGCAACGGTCCCGCAGGCTGAGCCGAATATTGAGTAGACTTCTCTGCCTCGTCGAGCAAGGTAAGTATGGATTCCGCATACTCCAGCAGATTCTCTCCTGCCGATGTTAGCGTCATTCCGCGATTAGATCTGCGAAATAGCGGTACGTTCAATTGTGCCTCAAGCTGCTGAATCCGCGAGGTCACATTGGACTGTACATAGTTCAACACTTGTGCCGCCCTTGTGATACTGCCCTCGCGAGCAACCGCCCGAAAAATTTTCAAATCACTGCTTTCCATGTACACGTCACCTGCTTGGTATGATCATTTATGATACTGACGTTCGATTTTGTTCATTTTACCGGATGCTTGCCGCTCTGTACAATTCAAAGTACATGCAAATGCATCTAAAATCGACTACAGGAGGCTTTAAAATGAAAGCTGTAATACATACCGGCAAAAGCGGCCTTGAGGGCCTGATGTATAAGGACGTTACGGACAGACATCCGGGGCACGGCGAAGTGAAGGTCAGACTCAAAGCCGCGGGCTTGAATCATCGGGATCTGTTCCTCATGGCGGATCGAACCGCCAACGACGCTCCACTCATTCTCGGATCGGATGGAGCAGGCGTGATCGAAGCTGTAGGCGCTGGCGTTCCAAACTCGCTGGTTGGCACTGAAGTAATCATCAATCCTTGTATCGGATGGGAAAAGGCGCACCTCGTTCCCTTGGTTCCTGCCATTTTGGGTGGTCCTTCGGATGGAGCATTGGCCGAATCGGTCATCATTCCCGCTCAAAATGCCGTCAGCAAGCCAGCTTACCTGTCTTGGGAAGAAGCAGGGGTACTGCCTCTGTCTGCCTTGACCGCTTACCGCGCTCTCTTCACTAGAGGCCAATTTCAGCAAGGGGATCATGTGCTCATCCCCGGTATTGGCGGCGGGGTAGCCACGTATGCCATGCTCATGGCTTTAGCAGCGGGCGCACAGGTCAGCGTCACATCACGTAGCGAAGCCAAAAAACAAGCTGCCCTCACCCATGGCGCTCATCATGCATTCGACAGTGATAGCGATTGGAAAGAAAGTATGAACGGAGACACCGTGGATCTGATCCTTGACAGCATCGGACCCGTTACGTTCGATAAATATCTGGATGTCATCAAACCGGATGGTCGAATCGTTACATTTGGCGCAAGCTCAGGAGATCACATAGAACTTCCGCTTCGCTCCATATTTTTCCCACAGATTAGCATCATCGGTACCTCTATGGGCAGCAGCGAGGAATTCGCAGATATGCTCCAATTCATGGAGCGTCATTCCCTTCATCCCATTACAGACGGCGTCTTCCCTCTACAAGATACGGCGCAAGCCTTTTACCGTATGCAGCAGGGAGCGCAGTTAGGCAATATAGGGATCAGCATGGAGTAATACGCACGTAACCCTATGCGTCTAGAAAAAAATCCACTACTATAAAGGGCCTCATCCGAGGTCAATTTTATAGTAGTGGACCTATTCAGTCGATCAAACGGTGCTGAACCCATTTGTTGCCGCGGAAGCGCCAGAGGAAAACGATCCCCCGCACCCCCCATTCAATATCCATGGCCAGCCAAACACCCACAATTCCCCAATTGAACACAATGCCCAAAACATATCCGAGCACTACCCGACATAGCCACATGGACAGCATTGAGGTGAGGGACGTAAATTTAGAATCACCTGCTGCCCTAAGCGCAGAGGGTGTAATAAAGGCGATGGACCAGAGTGGAATCTGGGCCAACGTATTAATCAGCATGACCATAAAAATGTCATCTACAATTTCAGCAGGCGGATGAAACAGCCCTACCATCGGCTTAAACAAAGGCATTAGGATCAGCCCCATTACAATAAACGAAGCGGACGACAGCCAAATAAACGATTTGGTAAACTTGCGGGCATCGTGTACATTTCGCCGCCCCATGCATTGACCGACCACGGTCACAATTGTAAGAGCCAGAGCATTTGCAGGAATTTGGAACACGTTAGCTAGGGATGAGCAAATGGCATTCGTCGCCAATGCATTGGTCCCCAGGTTCACAATGAAAATTTGGGTTAAAATTTTACCCCCATTAAAAAACATCTGTTCCGCCGCAAAAGGAAGACCAATAAACAGAATCTTTTTAAGCATAGCCAGATTAAAATAAAGCATATCCCTAAGCTGGACACGCAAGTCATCATCTACCCTGACCAAATAAATCAACGCGCAGGCAGCCCCTGCATATCTGGACACATTGACTGCAATCGTCATGCCCAGTACACTCATATCCAACAAGTTAATAAATACGACATTCAGCAGCACGTACGAAAGGTTCATGATAAGCGAAAGAGCCAGCGATGCCCTCGTCTTGCCGATCCCTCTCAGCGCTCCACATACCGCTTCAACAATCGCAATCCCTACAAAAGACATACAGCTTCCCAGCAGGTACACCTTGCCGTTAGCCAATACATCAGGCGAGGCGGAGCCAAACAGCACACTTAAAATTGGATTGTACAACACGATCATAAACAGACTGATGCATAAGGCCAGCAAGGAAACGGAGGATATGGTACCGGAGGTTGCTTTAGAGACCATAAGGTCATTACCGCTTCCCTTATACTGCGCCACAACAACCGTCCCCCCGGTAGACACAGCCACAAATACATTAATTAGAAAAATATTTAGTGAATCAATCATATTTACAGCACTGACCGCCGCCATTCCTGACGAGCTAATCATAGCCGTGTTCACCAAATTAAGACCCACAATAAAAGCCTGATCAATCAGAAGCGGGATAAACAGGGCAATAATCTGCCGATAATCAATGGACTCTCCTGAAAAATGTCTATTTAGAAAGCCATGCGTCCTCATCCTTACACTCAGTTGACTCATATTATCACTTTCTTTTTATCAAATTGAAAAAAACCCTTCAGCAGAAGAGTCTTTCATGGCGAAAAAATGTATAAAGTTGCAAGGCTAGATGTCTCTGGCTCTTGATTCTGTACACTTTTCTCTACATAGAAGTATCACTCTAAAAGAAAATTCTGTCAATGGTTTTAATCACATTTGAATAGAAAAAACATAAAAACCTGCTCAGCTCAGTGAACAGGTTTTTAAGCAGCATGACCATGTTATAAAATCTTATTAACACCTTGTTAAAAGCATGATTATGATCTTCTCGCAATTAAATCTTGTTGAATAGAAGCTTCATTCTTCTCGAATTTCTTATAGAAAAACATAGGAATGATTCCGATCAAGAAGACGATAAACGGTAGCCAGATGAAGCTGAACTGAATGCCTGACAAAGCAGTCGGGGTCTGAACCTTTCCAGCAATATAGCCTGTGCTACCCATAACCCATGCTGGCAATAATCCGCCAATTCCGCTACCCGCTTTAATACAGAATGCGCTTCCAATAGAAGTCAGGAATCCACTTGCCCGAATTCCATTTTTCCATTCCCCGTAATCTACTGTATCGGACAACATTGCAAATGGCATCGAGCACGCAAAGCCTGATCCTAAGGCACCTATGATCCAACCAGCAATAATAAGGGTTAAGTTTGTACTTCCCATTAAAATCACGACTTGACCTAGTGCAGCTAATATCAATCCGATAATCATGATCGTATTTTTACTTAATTTTCTGGCGAAAAACGGAATCAGAACCATCGAGATCAATTGCAAAGAGGTCAATCCATTGATTAAAGGCACCAAGTCCTTACTATCCAGATTGTATTGCAGATAAAAAATGAGCGTGGCAGAACGAATATTCAAGCCGATCCAGTAACACAGGTTAGCAGCTACAACGAGCATCCAGGGCCAGTTTCGCTTGATAGCTGTAAAGCTTTTAGCAATCGGGACAGATTTCGTTTTCACTGCCGCATTTTCACGCAAATCGGCAAACGCTATGAAAAACATAATAATCGCCATGATTCCAAATAAAACGAGTGTTAAAGAAAAGCCTTTTTGATCATTCCCCTGTCCAAAGAAGGCTACGAGGGGTAATGTGAACGTCGTGGCGATGAAGAAGCCCACATTCCCCCCGACCATACGGAAAGAGTTCAAGACCACGCGTTCATTGGAATTGGTGCTCAGGTTAGGCAGAATAGACGTAATCGGCGTACTGATTCCCGTATACAGGATACCCGCTATGATATAAGTGATAGCCGCGTATGCAATTTTCCCCGATTCACTCCAATTGGGTGTCGTAAACGTAAGGACCATGAACACGGCAAACGGAACAGCTAGCCATAGAAAATAAGGTCTGCTCTGACCGTATTTGGACTTGGTCCGGTCAATCAGGATGCCCCAGATCGGGGCATCAATGGCATCGATAAAACGGGTGATAAATAGTAATGTCCCGGCAATCCCGATAGAAAGACCGAATACATCTGTATAAAAATATAACAGATAGCTGGAAATGACACAGTATAGTAGATTGCCAGCCGTATCCGTTAATGAATAGCTGATTTTACGATGAAAAGGAACGGTACTGGTTGCTTTTTCAGGTGGTTCCGTACTCACAATTCTCGTACTCATGATCTTTCCTCTCCCCATGCGAATGAATTATGATTCATAAACCCATACACGCATTTCCCCTTTGGCCCGATTACACCAGGCGTAGTAAGGAATAGCGGTAATTTGTTGAGGAACAAGTTCAAGGGGCTCCGAGTTGTATAATGCATTCGAACTTTTTACCCGATGTCCCTCTATGGTCAGCTTTACAATGCCACCTAGCAGATTTTCGCTAAACTCTTCTGTAATAGGACTACCCTTTGGTAATCTTAGCCCTGCCAGGTTCGCCCCATTATCGGCTTCTTCCAGACAGTACACGACTGGACCGCGTTGGAGAGCAATTTGCTGCTGGTTCATGGAGACAAGCGGGTTGCTCCGAATGCGCTCGACCGGCATAGCCAAATGCAAAGTGACCACATCGCCGTCCTTCCAAGTGCGCTGAATCTCGACATAGCCCTTTTCAAGCTGGTCTAGCGCTATAACTTCCCCATTCACCTTGACCTCTGCCTGCTTGCACCACCCTGGGATTCGCAGTGCCCATTTAAATGCAGTTGGCTCTGCTACATGGATCGAAAGAGCGAGATCCGCATCCCACGGATAATGATGGGTTTGTGTAATTTCAACCTCTTGACCAGATAAAGTCATGTTCACCTTGCTGGCAATATACAGATGCGTATATAACGTATCATCAGTCTGGGTGTACATATTGTCCTCCACTGATGCAATCATTCGCGCCAAATTGGGCGGACAGCAGGCGCAGAAGAACCATTTTTGCCGTTCTGTTTTTACATGCTCCTGATCCTTTCTCGATTTTTGAAAAGGATTGACTTCCAGCGGATTCACGTAGAAAAACCGTTTCCCATCCAGATCCATTCCGCTGATCGTTCCGTTGTATAACGCGCGCTCCAAAACATCGGCATATTTCCGGTCCGGCGCTAAGCGCAGCATGCGATTGGCCCAGAAAGCTAGCCCTACAGAGGCGCAAGTTTCGCAGTACATGCTGTCATTGGGAAGATCATGATGGCAAGTGAATGCTTCCGCATTCACCGTAGATCCGATTCCGGCGGTAATGTACATTTTGTGGTTCGTGACATCATCCCACAGCGTTTCACAGGCTTGTAACAGGGAAGCATCTCCTGTTTTGGCAGCCAGGTCTGCCATCGCAATATACAAATACACTGCTCTTACCGCATGGCCGACGGCCTCTTTTTGCTCCCGTACAGGTTGGTGTGCCTGCTGGTACTCAAAGCCTAGGCCGAAATTAATGTTGTTATCATCATTCCAGGTGGGCTCTGTTTGAATATGCTTTCTCTTTTCCTGCTCCTCCACAAAATAAATTGGATGCTGTCCCCGCTGATCGATAAAATATTGCGCTAATTTGAGATATTGATCCTTAGCCGTTACGTCGTATAATTTGATCAAGGCCAGCTCAATTTCTTCATGGCCCGGATAGCCTTTCCGTTTCCCTTCTTCTGTACCAAAAGTCTGCTGAATCAGGTCTACGTATTTCTCCATAATGTGAAGAAATTTCGTCTTACCTGTCGTTTCATAATAAGCAACAGCCGCTTCTATAAAGTGCCCGGCACAATACAGCTCATGATTATCTCTTAGGTTCGTCCAGCGATTATCGGGTTCCTTGAGTAGATAATACGTATTCAGATACCCATCCTCAGCTTGAGCCCTTCCCAACAGTTCAATAACTTCATCGGCCCGCTTTTCAAGCGCAGAATTGGGATGATCCCTTAAGCTAAAAGCGACCGTCTCCAGCCATTTGGCAAGATCACTGTCTTGGAAAACGGTTCCATAATATTCCCCACTGGATTCACCGGCCGCAATTCTAAAGTTCTCAATCGCATGACTGGGTTCTGTATCTGGTAATTCATCATTTAGTGCTTTCCACTGATAAGGAATGACCTCTTCCGCCACAACCTGCTTATACTTTTTCCAAAATGAATCATCGACGATGACATGCTTCACTGGCTTTGCCGTTTTCATTGAATAAACATCCCTTCCTGGAAATAGAACGCTTTCATTTTTGAAAAAATAAGGATAAAGTAATGATAATATCGAACAGGCTAACCTGAGCGCCCCTTGCTACAGTCCTTATTTTATCAACCTGAATTTATAAAAAAAATCGCGATCTTTAACTAAAACTTATACGATTTCACACACAAAGGAGCTGACTTCTATGAGCAAAACAGACTTTCTATCTTTCCTTGTTCCTCCATTGCCCTATTTTATAGAGGGAAATTTTACTACATATCAAAAAGGGGACTGGCATCCGAATCGCTATAACTTGGGTTATTTTGACGTAATTATCATTAAAGAAGGACTACTGCACATCGGTGAGGAAGATGAATCGTGGAAGATAACTGAAAATCATGCTCTCATTCTTGAGCCGGACAAGCACCATTTCCCCATAGAGGCATGTACAGAACAAACCTCCTTTTACTGGTTTCATTTTCAAACCAACAGTATGTGGTGTGCCCAATCCTCGCCGAATTTTATTATCCCTAGCACCCCCATTCCTGAACTGCATTTTCACTCAGAACATACCACCATCCATCTACCCAAATATCAGAAATTAATTAATCCCCATGAGCTGTTCTCCAAATTGGACTATTTACTAGCCTCTACTCTAAAAACCCGAAAGCTGGCTCTATGGGAGACTCAACAAACATTTGTGAATATTTTTCAGAGTTTGGAATATGATGAGAATTATAAAAGCAGTTCCTCCAAGTTAGCTGAACAGATCGAAATTTTCTTAAAACAAAACTACAGAAATGCGATTACTAATAAAGACCTGGAGGCGCATTTTCACGTACATCAAAATTATCTTGCTAGATGCATGAAGGCCACCTTTCAGCGCACACCACTTGAGTATTTAATGGACTACCGTCTGGATCAGGGACGCAGTCTTTTGCTGCAAACCGACTGGTCCATCCAACAAATTACGGAGGAAACAGGATTCTCCCAAGCCAGCTATTTTTCAAAGTGCTTCAAGGAAAGATTCGGAATGTCGCCGAAAAATTACAGACAACAATACTGGAAACCAGCCACCAATTGAATGTTTACGTCTCTTTTACATTTCTTTTACATTTCGATTGTATTCTTTTAATATTGTCGCTTTATACTGAGTCGGTTATATCATTTTCACATCAGAAAAGGGGCATACATATGAAGTCAACTAAACTAGCATTATTAACCATGTTAACAGGAATTCTGGTATCACCAGACCTGATCCATGCGGCAGACACTCAACCATCTGGGTATGCACCACTACGAACACAAGCAGATAAATTGGGGGCAACTATTACATGGGATAGTGATGACCATTCAGTGTTGGTCAAGCTGAAAAATGGCATTGTGGGAACTTTTACAGTCGGTGAGAAGCAATATCGTCTAGCCGGCCAAACCGGAAAAGCAGACCGTGAAATTAAAATAATCAATGGAAATGTATATCTTCCTACAAAAGTGATTACTGCGCTTGAAGCAGAAAATAGCAAATATGCAGATCCTAAAGACGCAGTTCCCACCTATAAAGTGACCCCATCTGTCGAAACAGAAGCCGTGGAGGATGGAGAAGATGCAGCTGATGACCCTGCGATCTGGCTCAATCCGGTTGATCCGGATAAAAGCAGAATTCTAGCTACCAATAAAGGCGGCGGAATTTTAGTCTATGATCTGGATGGCAAGCAACTACAGAACATCAAAGTCGGAAAAATGAACAACGTGGATCTTCGTTACGGTTTTACACTGGGTGGTAAAAAGATCGATATTGCAGGCGCAACCAATCGAACCAACAATACGATCGATATCTTTGCCATTGATGGTGAATCAGGAACATTGACCAACGTGGTTGGCAAACCTATTAAAGCAACCATGAAAGAAGTATATGGATTTAGTTTATACCATAGCCTCAAGACAGATAAGTTTTACGCGCTCGTTTTGGGCAAAGAGGGCGAATTCGAGCAATATGAGTTGACTGACAACGGAAACGGCAAAATTGCCGGCAAGCTTGTCCGCCAGTTTAAGCTGGCTACGCAATCCGAGGGCATGGTCGCCGATGATGAATATGGTACGCTGTACATTGCTGAAGAGGATTACGCCGTTTGGAAATATAGCGCCGAGCCAGACGGTTCATCCAAGCCGCTGCAACGTGTTGATATTGCAGATGGACGCAGACTTCACGATGACATAGAGGGACTCACATTGTATTATGGCAAGGACGGCAAGGGGTACCTGATGGCCTCCAGTCAAGGCAACAGCAGCTATGCGATCTATGAACGACAAGGCGACAATGCCTATATTAGCAACTTCACGATCGGCGACAGCCCTACCGTAGATGGTACGTCTGTCACAGACGGTATTGATGTTCTTGGCTATGGATTAGGCAAGAATTTCCCTCATGGTATCTTCGTTGCACAAGATGACGAAAATCTCCAAAACGGCAAGAAGTTAAATCAGAACTTTAAAATGGTACCTTGGGAACGAATTGCTACAGGTGCTCCTACCCCGCTAACGATAGACGATGGCACCAATCCGCGTGAATTGGTAAACAGAAGCACGAAGTAATGCCCGTCAGGGAAATCGAGACAACAACGTTCTGACTTGATCCATAGAAAAAAGGGGTGTCCTAAAAGCCATAAAACGGCTGCTTGGGACACCCCTTTTGTTTTTAAGCAGGAAAAGGTTCCAACATCCTTACCCTAACTATCTCGTACCCTACGCTTTAAGATCCAGTACCAGTACATTTACCGAATTAGCCGGTAATTGTAAGAGGACAGAATCCGTATGAAGTGTGACCTGATGTTCGGTAGGCACTACCTTTTCATCATTTTTCTTATTCACGTTAGGTACATGAACAAGCGAGGAATCGCCGGTTAGTGTAATCAGCTTGGCGCTGGACTCAACATTCAAATCTTGTAGATTCAGCTGCGTTGCCTTATCTACGTTGTCGGCATTCACAAGCTTCACATATACATGTTCAGCATCTCGGGTCACCGAATGAAACACGTCCCTGTTATAAGCCTCCAGCTTGTAATCCAGCACTTTGCTGGTTGTCTTGCCGTCCGTGTAGGAGCAAATCAGGTTGCTGCCCGTTTCTCCCCCATAGTTCACCGTGATGGTGTAGTCGGTATTATCGGCCAGTTCTTCATAGCTGGCTGCTCTCAAGTTGCCCGCAGCTGTACTGGAAGAGTAGTCACCCATGGTATAGCCTTCTATGCCTTGCTTGTAAACCTTCACGCCGGTAGCATTGCCGTCATAGCCAATCGCGTATTCGATGACGTTCTTTTTCTCAGCGGTAATATCCGTGAGACCTGCGCCCACATAAAAACCGTCCGTGCCGGAAATGCGGGAAGCAACGACCTCTACCTTATAGTTGTTCCAGCTGTCGTTCAAGATGTACAGGCCGTTCAGCCCGCTATCTTGGGCTTTGAGGACAAGCCCCTTGCCTTCCTCCACCGTATATCCCACGGAACCAGGAATAACCTTCCAGGCTGAATTCAATGCCTTGGTAAAATCTTGATCCAGCAGCACACTGCCGTCCTTATTCGAAGTAACAGTCACACGCTTAACCACAACCTCGGCGTTACCTGTCGCGATCTCAATTCCACCCTGAGGAATGAGGTCAATTGGCTGGCCGTTTTTGTAAGTAGAGAACGAAGTGGCCAATACTTTATTACCCAAATATTGGGCATACATTTGCTGCACATAATAGTTTGGTGTAAACCATACAGTTTCGTCATCGAACCAGATACAATCCGGTGTCCATCTGTACGTTCCATCCGTCAGGACTTTGTTAAACAGCGGCGCATACGCGGCCAACCGGACGACGTCGGCATTATTTTCGAAGCCCGTCATCACTGCTGCTTCTGCGACTGCGCCTGCCAATGTATTTTTATCTGTCGAGGCATACTCCCCAACAAACACCTTCGACGTTTCTTTCCAGTTGACACTGCCATCAGCGTTATAAGCTCTATAGTAATAATTATAGCGGTCCACATTATTCAACAGATACTCATTAGAACGGTAATAGTGCTCATCGGCAATGGTGTCCATATAGTCTTTTTGCTTCTCATACCAGGTTACAGTTTCTTCCGTCACCTGGTTACCGTCCGCAAAAGCAACCTTGGCAGAGCCCTCCATATTACCGCTCAGGAACTTCCAGCCCTGTTGATAGGCATCGTCGTCTGCTTGAGCGCCAACCGTGGAGATAATGTGCAGCTCATATCCTGGGTAGTTTTTCTCCATGTACTCATCAATCGATGTCTTGAACACTTCAAAGTTGGCGAAGAACTCTGTGCCCCAGTTTTCGTTCCCCACGCCCAGATAACGCAGATCGAACGGTGCTTCATGGCCCATTTTTTTACGCATGGCAGCCCATTCATTATGTTCAAAATCAACGCTGATCGCAAAGTCGATCAGATCCGTAAAATTCTTGATATAGTATTCTCTTAATGCGCCGCCAGCCGGATGAGCATAATCCGAGCGGGCTTGGCAGAGCACACCACAGGCCATAACTGGAAGCGGAGCTGCATTGAGGTCTTCTGCCAACTGGAAGTATTCCATATAACCAAGACCCATGGTCATCATATAGCCCCATACATTAAAGTTTTCCTTGCGCAGCTCGATATCCCCAATGGATTCCTTCCAGTCATATACGTTTTCCCATATAAACGATCCTTCGGAAATACATCCCCCTGGAAAACGCAAAAACTTCGGATGCATGCCGACCAGTGCGTTCACCAGATCTTTTCTCAATCGGTAGTTCGGATTACCCTGATAGTTGGCGTGTGCCGATGGGGAGTGCTCTTCCTCTCCCGCCCCCCATACATCTTGTGGGAATAAGGAAACCATATCAATGGAAATGTCGCCTTCAAATGTAAGCGCCAGTTGTCCCAGAACCGTAGCTGTACCTGTCAGCACCAGCTTGGAATCGACGCCGTACTTTTTCCACGTGTTGCCACCTTCCACCTGTACGGTTACCGAATCACTGATGGCCTTTTCCTTTGAGTCTTGCAGTTGCAGTGTGATTGTACCCGCAGAATCGGCCTTCGCCCAGATGGTGAACTCATACTTGGCACGCTCCCGGATGGACATGGCACAATTCTGGTTAGAATCAGAAAAGCCTTTGTTCCGAATCGTTGCCCCATCCGCTACCGTCACATAATAAGAGTTCACATCCTTGTCTTTTGCGCCCAAAAACTCATTTAATCCACCGCTATGTTGTGGAGCCATCTTGTCCGTATCACCAGACCAGGCGAACAATGGATTGCGGTTCCGTCCTGTAGAGCAGCCACATTCACCAGAAGCATGGGAATACGTATCAAACTCAAAGGATTCAAAAGAACGATTTTGCACGAGTTCTGCATAAATCCCACCATCTGCCGCGTTATTGATATCTTCGTAGAACAAGCCGTACATCACTTCGCTGACATCCACAACTTCTTTATTCCCATGAATGGTCAGCGTGTATGGAGGCAACTGTTCTGGAAGAACGGATACTTCAAAGCTTTCTTCTATCCTGCTTGAACCTCTGGTCAAGAGAGCCGTAACGGTGACTCCCTGTGCGGAGGTAATCGCCTGAACCTGCCCATGGTCAGAGAGTATGCTAGGCTGGCTGGATTTCCAGGTCACTTCTACTCTTCCACCCATCAGAACCGTTGGCAGAGCTATGTCTTTGGTTATAATTGTCGTCGGAAATGATAAATACTTATCTCGAGCAAGCTTCACGATCTCTTCATCTGTCAATGAATCGCACATGACCTCAATAATTTCATCCGCCGTCAAACCTGCTTTATAAATTCGGAAGTCCGAAACCGAGCCAGCAAAGTCTACATCGGCTGCATGTTGGGAACGACCGATAAAATTGTTGCTATAGTTGGTCGTATCTGCAAACGTTTCGAACCATTTGCGCAGCTTGGCATAGTTACCACTGGAGGTTTGGCTAATGGAACCGTCTGCTGCCACTTCACCATTAACATATACCACCGGTCCCGCACTGCTTAACGTACCGCCTTTTGTGCCGATTACAGACAGGGCTATGTGCATCCACTCATCCCTGACAAAGCCTCTTCCTGGGTCTACGGACAAATCCACCTCAGTGAAAAGAGTTCCGCGCAGATTCCGTGTCATAAACATATAAGGCCCAGTATGCGCTTTACCAAAGTCAAAAACACGTTCCCACATATCTGTGAATCTGCCGAAGTTTACCCAAGCCGTCACTGTAACACCGGTGTTATCGCTTACATCTTTAAACAGATCAGAAGGGAGCTGAATATAAGATGTTCCGTTGGGTCCTCCCTCAAGTGCCAAAGCCGCTCTTCCTGTAGCATGGGAGATCGTAGGTGCTGCTGTGCCTGAAGCAATCCCGTCATTACCTTGTCCGGAGCTATCCTTGCCGACGTTCTCTGCATCATCAAACTTGTACCGCGCAATGATTTGATCTTGGAATTTGGTCATCTTTGTGGCTCCTATACCTATAGTTTATTAATGTAATACCTAATTAGTTAATGTAAATGCGTACTATATAGCTATAGTACCTTATCCTGTGTACTTTTTTCAATCCAATAAATCAGATTTATAAAGAAAATGCTTGAACAAACTACAATAAAAAAGCAGTCATCACAGAGAATACTCTGCAACAACTGCTGTTTGGTTTACAAAGCTATCCGTTCAATTTATGTCCACAATTCGGACAAAAGTTAGCTCCCTCGTTTTTTGTACCACAATTCGGACAAAAATTTGGCCTTTTACCGTCGCCAGAAGGAGTGGGGGCATCGGGTGCAGGCTGAGTCTCAGCCTGAGGCTGTTGACTTGGGTTCAAATTTTTCATCATTTCATTGGCTATATTCATGCCCATCATCATACTCGCCATATCCGACGCAGCACCGCCGCCTTTTACATTCCCCGATGCCATACCGTCGGTCATCGTCACTTGTTGGTACTTTTGCAGATTACCGATCATTTCATGAGAAGCCGTCTTCGTAATCATATCTTGGATTTCTTGAGGATAATTGAAGCTCATCACATGAAAGCCTGTAATCGTCATACCGTTGTCCATCACTTGCATATCCAGGTCTTCTTGAATGCCCTTCGAAATATCAGAAGCATTTGCCTGTAGATTAAACATGTCCTTGCCTTCTCTGCTGATCCACTTCATCAATAACTGATCCAACACCGAAGTAATGCGTATTTTAACGTCCTCTACAAGATAACTGTCCTTTACCCCGGCAATCTTATCAATAAGCGTAACATAATCGTTTACTTTAAAATTAAATGTACCATTGGCACGAATCGGCATCCCGCCTGGCAATTGGGGGGTCGGAATCAAAACCGGATTTTGTGTTCCCCATTTGACCGTAAACTCCTTCGTATTAACGAACAAGACCTCCACCCGCATGCCGCTATTAAAACCGAACTTGAACCCTTTTAATGTCGATAGAAATGGAATAATATCCGAGTCCATGTTATATGACCCTTCATTCTCAAAGATACCCTCGATCTTGCCGTTATTGACAAAAATCGCATCCTGACCGGAGCGGATGATTAATTTACTGCCTTTTTTAATTTCACGATTGCTCCACTTCCAAAAGATCATGTCATCCCTAAATTCTTCCCATTCTACTACATTTGCAAATTGATTTCTGAAGAATCCCATGTGCTGTATCCATCCCTTCCGTTAAAATGATCCTCTGCTGCCGCTATGCGAATGACCGCCGCTGGTGGTTCCGCCCCCTCCGCCTGATGAGCTGCTGCTACTGCTCTTTTCAATCTTCCGCTTCGTTGTCGTGGTGTGAGTGTACAGATCTTGATGTGCAAGAACCCCTGAGGTGCTTGCATCCTCGTAGGTCTGCCGATTTACCGTAACCCGACCGCCGGAACTCGAAACCATCTTACCTACAATAATAGACGCCAATCCCAGCGCAATCGCCAAGTGAAGCCAGCCTTTGAAAAATATACTGTCCGGATTCACCCCTGGGCGGATAGCCAAATATTTGTGCGCGCCGAGAATATACTTTTGAAAGGCAAGTCCATAGTTGCCGTTCGTCAGATCCGGGGTAATTTCATGGCGGATTTTAGTAAGCCTGTCGTCATCCAGATACCGTTCTGCCTTATAAAATCCGGCCAAGTACACCTCTCTATTCCTCATATCCATCGTTAAAATGACTGCATTTCCATGAGCCCTGTCATACCCCGGACCATGATCATCATAAAAATCCTGTGTCATTTTCATAACATCCATATTGTCGGGATTGTTGGTCGTATAAATAATAATGTCTGTCTCTCTCGCGGCACCGTATTGATTAGCCATAGAGTTCAACACATCATACTCTTCCTGATTAAGTAGACTCGCCTCGTCAAAAATCAATGGCTTCATCTCTGTCGTTGCTACTTCGCCCTTCATTTCCATAGGAACCGCTAGAAAAACAGCAAAGAACAACAAAACAGCCACAATGGCTCTATATTTTTTCAATAGAATCCTCCCCCCATTATTAGCCAAGTTATGAACCTTAATGAAAAGAGAGTTATGCCGAAAATGCCTGCAAACCAAGCTGTCACTTTGAACTTGCTAATCGGAGGCTTACCAACTACTTTGCCCGTCTGACCGTTCATCGCAAACGTATGCTCCAATTGATTGTAGTCATAGTGGATGACCCATACTGGGAGCAGGACATAATCCGCTTGTTTTAATGTAGTATCAATTTGCTTTTCCGTGTAACTCACAGACGTATACTCTGACACCGTGGACTGAATATAAGCATCAATATATTCCTTCACTTTGTCTTTCACGCGCGGGAAAAGCTCCTCTTCGTTATAACTATACTTTTCCGCAATATAGCCCGCTAAATATGGCGTTTTAAAAGGTTTGAGCTGATCATAAGGAAAAGGCTCCAATTTATCCATCAGCTCGTCATTCATTTTCTCCGCAGCATCAATCGGAACCTTCACGTAATTCAAACGGATTTTCCGATATACATCAAAATGCTTCGTTTCTGTATATTCGTAATCTCCGCTCGTATAGGTTCTCACTTGGTTACCTTCACCTTGAACCTCAATTTGATTATGTAATTCATATAACCAGAAGGGGACATACATACCGGTTATTCCCTTGATTCGATCGGCTATCATAAATCGGTTCGGTGTCAGACGGCCATTCTTGCACCATTTTTTGAACGCAGCTATGGCTTCTTCCTTGCTGATCGAAAAGGGAATAACCTGCGCCGGAGCCAGCTTCCCGGTCAGTCGATCACCCAGTACCACGGCAGAACCACAAAAGCTGCACACCGTTGCACTCGTCTCCACTTCGGTCATAATTACTGCTCCACAGTTATTACAATGATACTCATGGGCCTCATCTTCTGAAAAAACACGATTGGTCAGAGGATCAGGAATCGTATCGATGTTGTCCTCTCTTCCGCAGCTATGGCAAGATAACATTCCTGTCTCACTGTCAAAGACCATGCCGCTGCCGCAGTTGGGGCATTTGTATTCGATAACCGGCATCTGCTCACCTCTTCATGTAGAAACTATTATGATTCTTTGGAATTGATTTTCTGCTTGATTGCAGCCAGCTCATCTTCTGCATTGGTACTCTTCTCATATTGCGTGAATAACGCATCTAGGTCGTCCTTCGTCTCTCCCCGGAGTTCAGCTATCGCCATCGCTTCATCATATGCCTTGTTTGCCTTCTCTTCCAAGGCCTCAAAGCCAGAATCATGGTCGCCCATAGCATTCAAGGTTTGCTGTGCTTTGGCGATCGCCAGCTTCCCTTTAAGTTCGGCAAGCCGCACTTCCAGACGCCCTATATCGGACACCAATTTCTCCTGCATTTGTTTCATATGTACGGCGTTTGCCGAAGCTAATTCATAGGAGGTCTGTAACGATTCCAGTTTCTCTGCCTGCAAGATTTTACGTTCCAGAAACTTTCGAGCCTCATCTTCATTGCCAGCTTCCACAGACTTACTTGCATAATGCTGGAGCTTTTTGATCTCAGCTCTACATTCATCCAGTGCTCTTTTCGCTCTTTTCTCATCAGCTAGTACCGAGGCCGTTTCCGCTTTCACCTTGCCCAGATCACTGTTCAAGTTCCGCATATAATCATCAATGGTCTTCTCTGGATCACCCTCCTTATCCAATAAGGCGCTGATATTCACCTTCATAATATCCCTAAACCTTGACAAAATCCCCATGATGCCCTCCTTCAAAAAGACTGCATTCCCCCATATCATACATCATATCCGGTTAAAAATGTTCATCATTCATCATAGCTATATTCAGGCCTATCGCATCCTTTCCACTATTACTAAAAAGCAAAGGGTTCAAAAACCCTCTACAGATTTTTGAACCCTTCGAATTCATTGTTGTAGATTACAGTTCTTCATAGGAATTGGGGTCCTGGTCCCATAGCCGTCCATCTTCCCTGCTAAGCGCTGAAATCACGTTCATTTCCTCTGGTGACAACTCAAAATCAAAAATGTCCAGATTTTCCGTCTGATGTTTTACAGAAGAAGCCTTAGGAATTGGGATCGCTCCTAGTTGGATGTGCCAACGTAAAATCGCTTGTGTCGCGGTTTTGCCATGAGCAGCGGCAATTTTCCCAATCTCCTCGTTCTCCATCATGCTGTGACCGCGACCCAAAGGGCTCCACGATTCCGTCACAATGCCCTGTTCAGCATCTTTGGTACGCTGATGCTCCTGATTAAATAATGGATGCAGTTCAACCTGATTGATGCTCGGCGCGATACCTGTTTCCCGAATCAATCGTTCAGTATGCTCAGGCAGGAAATTGCAGACTCCAATCGAACGAATATAGCCCCGCTTCTTCGCCTCAATCAATGCCTGCCAGGCTTCAACATACCGATCAATTTTGGGATTCGGCCAATGGATCAAATACAGATCATAATAGTTTAAACCGCCTCTATATAGTGACTCTTCGATCGTGACAATGGCTTCCTGATATGCATGTCGACGACCTGGAAGTTTGGAGCAAATCAACAATTCTTCTCTCGGTACTGAACTCTGCTGGACAGCTTTCCCGACAGCGCCCTCATTTTCATAGTTAAAAGCTGTGTCAATCAGACGGTAACCCGCATCAATCGCGCCGGTTATCACTTTTACTCCATCTGCACCCTTCAACCCAGCAGTTCCAAATCCAATGGCAGGCACCTTAGTGCCATCATTCAATACCTTCTCTGGAATTTGATGGTTCATATTAACAGCCTCCTCTCCTATTCTCTTATACCATAACACCTCTTCAATATTCAGACAAAATACAGTGAACCATTCGGTTCCCATATACTTATTACCCACTTGCTCGTGACTTCCCTATTAAATTCTCAGTGTGCTACATCAAAAAGTGCCTGATCCCCGTTGAAATCATACTTGAATTCAAGGGGCCAGGCACTTCCATAATACTACCAAATCATATATTCCAGTTCATGCTTGACTGCTTGGTTGTCCAACACAAAGCTGAAATGTACTATACTTTTTTATTTCAAGCCTTCCCATACCCAGTTCTCTACCTCTGGCAAGTCAATACCTTCTTCACGAATGAATTGATGATGTTTCTTAACTATTGCATCCATTTCATCCGCAATATTTGCGTACTTTCCAGCGTTAGGCAAGCTTAGAACAGCTTCCTTCACCAAGTCAAAACGATCCATTTGATTCAATACACGCATATCAAATGGTGTTGTAATATCGCCATTTTCACGGTAACCATGTACATGCAGATTATGGTTATGACGATCAAAGAACAGATCTTTGATCAGACCTTCGTAACCATGGAAAGCGAATACGACTGGCTTGTCCTTTGTGAAAAATTGATCAAACTCAGCGTCAGATAATCCACGAGGATCTAACTTTTGGCTTCTCAGCTTCAGTAAGTCTACTACGTTGATGTAGCGAATCTTCAAGTCAGGCAGTTTTTTATGCAAGATCGAGATCGCAGCTAAGCTTTCAATCGTTGGCTCTGTACCAGCAGAAGCGATGACAATATCAGGCTCTCCGCCTTGATCTGTACTTGCCCAGTCAATAATCTTCAACCCTTTGTCTACCAATTCTTTCGCTTCATCAGCAGAGAACCATTGTGGACGTGGGTGTTTGGACGAAACAACCAAATTGATCTTTTGACGGTCATTTAAAATAGTGTCAAAAACAGCTAAAAGAGAGTTGGCGTCAGCTGGCAAATACTCACGAATAAATTCTGGTTTCTTATCAGCCAAATGTCCCAACAAGCCTGGATCTTGGTGTGTATACCCATTATGATCCTGTTGGAAGACCGTTGAAGTAGCTACAACATTCAATGATGGGATATCTGCACGCCATCCTTGATCCGTTGCTTTACGCAGCCATTTGAAGTGTTGAGTGATCATCGAGTCAACCACACGCAGGAAGGCTTCGTAACTTGCAAAGAAACCATGACGACCTGTTAACACATAACCTTCCAGCAATCCTTCAGCTTGGTGCTCGGATAATTGGGAATCAATGACACGACCATACGATGACAAGAATTCATCATTAGGCTCAATAATTTGATCCATCCATTGGCGTTTGGTTACTTCAAAAACAGGTGCCAAGCGATTAGACATCGTTTCATCAGGCCCGAAGATTCTGAAATTACGATTCTCTTCATTTAAAACGACCACATCTTTAACGTATTTACCTAACACAGACATATCTTGCGCAATCACTTTACCAGGCGTGGAGTTATCCAGCGCATAGTTACGGAAATCAGGCAATTTCAAATCTTTAATAAGGTTACCTGCATTCGCAACAGGGTTCATTCCCATTCGTTTATCGCCAGTAGGCAAAATTTTAGCAATCTCTGCTTTTAACCGACCGTTTTCGTCAAACAATTCCTCCGGTCTATAGCTATTCAGCCATTCTAATAAAGCAGGCGCGTGCTGCATATTTTTTTGATCGACCGGAATTGGAACCTGATGGGCACGGAACGAATTTGTATTCGGCACGCCATCCCATTCCTTTGGACCTGTCCAGCCTTTAGGTGAACGGAAGATAAGCACTGGCCACGCCGGACGAGTAAGGTCATTATTTTCACGCGCATTCTTTTGAATAGCTTCAATCTTTTCGATGGCAGTATCCAATACTTTCGCCATTTCTGGGTGCATGTGATCAGGATCTTCACCTTCAACAAAGAATGGTTCCCAACCCAAACCTTTAAAGAACGAGGTTAACTCTTCTTTTGATTGGCGAGACATAATCGTTGGGTTACTAATTTTGAAGCCATTTAAATGTAAGATCGGCAGCACTGCGCCATCCGTGATTGGATTGATAAATCGGTTAGAGAACCACGAAGCGGCCAATGGACCCGTTTCAGCTTCACCATCCCCAATAACAACAGCCGAGATCAGATTCGGATTATCTAGAATAGCACCTACACCATGAGAAAGGGAATAGCCCAGCTCCCCGCCTTCATGGATAGATCCAGGGGTTTCAGGCGCAGCATGTGAAGCAATACCGCCAGGGAATGAAAATTGTTTGAACAGTTTCTTCATACCTGGGATATCCTGCGTGATTTGCGGATAAATTTCGGTGTAGCTTCCATCAAGATATGAATTTGAAACCATAACTTGGCCGCCGTGACCAGGACCTTCAATGTAAAGCATGTTCAAATCATATTTATTAATAACACGATTAAGATGAGCATAAATAAAGTTTTGGCCTGGAATCGTACCCCAGTGTCCAATAGGCTTAACCTTTACATCCGAATCTTTCAAAGGTTCTCTCAACAAAGGATTGTCTTTTAAATAAAGCTGACCTACTGAAATGTAGTTCGTTGCACGCCAGTATGCATCAAGTTTTTCCAAATATGTTTTAGACGAGTAATCTTCTAACACGGGTGATAAAGCCATGGTGTCCACTCCCTAGTAATTTTGTTTGTAATTTATTTCCGGAAATTTCATCTACATGTACATCATAACGCTACACTGAATTAATTCAACCTTTTTCACAAGTGATACGGTCCAATTTTGTGAAATTTTGAACATACTATGAAATATAAATTAAAAAGACAGTAAAAAAGCTCTTACATTAAAATATATAGAAGGATAAACCAATAAAATTTGTGATAAATGAAGAGTTTGCAGACTCTAATCCTTTTTCAAAACTATAAAAAAAAGACCGGAGAATTCTCCAGTCTTTTCATTAGTGTACCGATACAAAGGTATTAAATTTCAAATATTTGTAGTGAAATCGCATATGCGAAAATTCAAATGGGGTACCGTTATCCAAAAAGAAAACACCCTCCATAATGCCTACGGGTTCATTTTCTTTCAATTGCAGTAGCTTTTGATCATTCTCTTCAGACGGTTCTGCAAAAATAGATAAAAAGGATTTGGTGACGGCCAGGTTCCGCGAGTCCTCCAAATAATTAAAAATGGAACCCTCAATAATGGTCTGATTTAAATCCTGGACAATTTTAATGGGGATATAGCCCGTTTCGATCATAAATGGATCATCATCAAACAGACGTAACCGAACGATTTTATAAACAAAATCATGAGTGTCCAAGAACAAATCGCGCTGTAGTTCTTCTGTCGGTGGAATGACCTCAAAACTCAATACTTTGATTTTTGGCTTTTTGCCATGCATTTGAAAATTATCAGTAACTCCTAGATTAGAGCCCTCGTAGTTAAAGATAGATTCATTTCTTATGTATAAGGGATTAATAAATGTCCCGGAACCTTGTTTTTTGAAAATAATTCCGACACTCTCCATTTTAGTCAGAGCACGTTTAATGGAACTACGACTAACCTGGTAAGTCTCACTAAGACTACGTTCATCTGGCAATCTCATATCTGCAAACTTTCCAGCGAAAATTTTCATTTTAAGATCGTCAATAATTTGCTTATAGACAAATTGTGTCATATAGTACTCCTCTTTCAGGTCTTCTATAACTCCATATAGTTTACCATAAACATGCCCATTTCATCTCATGTTTGTTTGTGTCCCTTCTACTTTACATCCTTATGCATAATGCTACCATGACATATACATCACACCACTGAAACATATCTGCAAATCAGCAAAAAATACAGCACTTCCACATTAACATCCGCATAGGACCAAGCCTGTTTCGAACTTTGTGGGTTGTTTGACTAGACCAGGCTAAAATCCTTGAATACATTGTTATTATTTATCTCGTTCAAAGGTTGTCTAATTAGAATGGTGGGGGGAGATCACATTGGCTATCCGCTACAGCGTCATCATTCCAACCTATAATCGCGCCCAGCAGCTGTTGCTCACGCTCGCTTCATTTGAATCACAAACCTACCCGAAGCAACTATTCGAAGTCATTGTAGCTGATGATGGTTCTACAGACGGAACGAAAGAAATGGTCGAAGGCTTCAAAGCATCCTATCCTCTTATCTATGTGTCACACCCTGAACAACGCGGTCGATCTGCCGTTCGAAATTTAGGACTGCGCCGAGCAAAAGGGCTATACATCATTTTCTGTGACGCTGACTTTTTGGTGCTGCCTCATTTCATTAAAACCGTGAGCCGTTATCACCGCAAGTATCCCAAATCTGTGCTTTCAGGCATTCCGCACTCGTGGGACGATGCATTTACCCACTATCACCCTGATTTTTCTGTGGAAGAAAAAGAACATTGTCGGAGCATACTTACACAATCCGGCTTATGGAATTCTGACTTTGAAACAGCGAATGAAATTGTTCCAATCATCACCCCTGATGATGTCCTTCATCAAACGGGTGCACTGTCTAAAGTCGTTAGCCCCACAAGGGTTCCTCCCAATACGCAGAAACAATTTGCCTCAACGGACGTAGCTCCCTGGATGATGCTAGTAACTCGTTGTGTGGCCATCAGACGCAACCACTTAATTCGTATTGGAGGTTTCAATGAACGGTTTGTGCTGTACGGACTCGAAGACTGGGATCTTGGCTATAGACTGCATCGCTTAAAAATCCCTTTTTATTGCATCAAAGAGGTGGTCGGGTATCATCAGGAGCATCCAACCCATCTTAGAGGTAACGTTTTAAATACGGAAAATCTAAGAATCATGTATGAAACTTACGGGTTCAATGACTCCTCGTTAAATTTATTTGCTCTGATTCCTCCATCCGAGGATTTTGAGACCTACAAAAATACGCTGCGAGTATTGCGCAGGGGACTCCGTTCCAGGTTAACACGTTCATCAGCTATGTTGTTGAGAAGGACACTACGCATTGCTGCCAAGCAGTTTTATTATCACAACAACACCCCAGCATACCAACAATCATTACGAGCGATACAAAGGAAAGCTGAGAACCGGAAAAGCCGAGTCGCTCATGTGTTACGAGAAATGTTAGTAAAGTCTGAAAAGCTGGTGTAATAACAAGAGGGCGGAAGGTCATGAGATATATACCTGGAAGCAGGTTCTGTCTTGGATAGATAATGTCGTATATTATTAGTCAAATCATAAATATAGGTTAATGCGGAGGATTTCATTTTCAGGAGGTAATTCATCGAATGAAAAATCCACAATCGAATGAGATTGTGGATATATGTGACTTTATCTGGATGCAAAACAGCAGCTATTTCGTTTACTTTTGTTTATCTGTTAATGTTCTCACTTCAATAGGATGCAGGTTTGCCTCGATCTGAGCCCGCTGCGGTTCATACCACTCTGGTAGCATTAATTTCTGCCCCAAAGATTCCGCAGGTTCATCGTTAGCAAATCCCGGTGGATCTGTAGCAATTTCAAATAGTATGCCGCCCGCTTCTCTGAAATATATTGCATTAAAATATTGGCGGTCGATGATTGGGGTCGGCTGATAGCCATAATGCTGGACTGTGCTTCTCCACTCTTCATGTTGCTCGAAATCTTTTGCGCGCCATGCAATGTGATGTACCGTGCCTGCTCCACCAAAGCCTAAGCCCATTTTGACCAGCGGAACATCCACAATGTTGCCGATTTCTCCAGCGGACTGATAACGAGCATATTCGGCGTCTTCGTCGATTTTCGTAAATCCGAGTATGCTCTCCAATGCATCCATCGTTTTCTGTGGATTGACGCTAAATAGTACGGCGCCTCCGAACCCTTTAATGGCGTTATCAGCCGAAATGCCATCGTAAGACCAAGTACTGTTCGCTCCTTCCGCACGTTCAACAAGCTCAAGACGTAGGCCCTCATTATCCTCGAATTGAAGATATTGTTCATTAAAACGGCTTGTTTTCGTAACTTCAATCCCAAAGCTTTGCAAACGATGCTGCCAAAAATCAAGTGAACCTGGCGGTACCACATACGAGGTTATGCCCACCTGACCGCCTCCGACTCGCCCTTTGGGAGTTCCTGGTGCCGGGAAAAAAGTAATGATCGTTCCAGGACTTCCTGCCTCGTTACCAAAATACAAGTGATAAACCTCAGGAGCATCGAAGTTGATCGTTCTCTTCACTAACCGAAGTCCAAGAATACTTGCATAGAAGTCGACATTTGCCTGCGGATTACCAGCAAAAGCTGTAATATGATGGATACCTGTAGTTTGAAGTGACATATAAAATCCTCCTTTAATCGTAGAAATCCCTATTTTTCAGCATTGGTAATTTTTAATGACTTAGGTTCATGTATTAATGAAGTATTGCATCAATGGAATATGGACCTGCGCCTATCAACGCAATACCGACTACGACAGCAATAAGAACCAGCGGATATTCATAGCCATTAGCGGTGGCCCAGATCCCGTTTTGACCATGTACTTTGACAATCGCTCCGAGCATCGTCATCGTAATCAACAGTGCAGCCAGTGGAGTAAGCAGTCCTACAGCAAATAGAGCTCCTCCCAGCAATTCCATCAACCCAGCAGCCACGGCCATCAATACTCCGGGCTTGATCCCGATTGATTCCATCCAACCACCGGTACCTTTTGGACCATAACCACCAAACCAGCCAAAAAGCTTCTGAGCCCCGTGCCCCACAAATAGCAATCCTACTACCAAACGTATCAACAACAATCCACTCGCCAACATAAAATCACGCTCCATATTATATTCATTATTTAAAGATTTTTAAATTAGAGATATTTGGCAAAGCTAAATTCATGGTTTAACGATTTTAGCCTGCTCTCTTCTAAGTTTTTCAGGAGTTACATCATCACCATTTGGATCGTAAATCGTAGCGTTCAAGAGAATACTTTGTACAGATCCCCGAAAGATTTGAAGGTATTCCTTGCGAAGATCCATTTGCTCCGTTTTTTCAATTTCAGTTAACCCAACTTCTTTTGCTTTGTTTGCCAACTGATTAATTCTTTCTAAAATCGCAATCATGTGTATACCTCCCTATGCAAAATTTTCTGTTTGTTTTATCTTTAATTTATTTATCTTGATATAAAGATATAATATATTTTTATTCTTGTCAATACTTTATTACAAAGAGAAGAAGATGATGAACTCTTGAGTTGCTTCTCACCCCCATAATATCAAGGCCATCTCCATACTGATATTACTTGTATTTTAAACGTACCATCGCAGTGACCAGACCGTCGTAGGTAAGACGGATATCCTGATAAGATCGCTTTTTTATCTGGATATCCATCGGGTCGAATGCGAAGCAACCTTCAGTTCAAATGTATACACGTCCCGAATACAATTCCGAAACCTAACGGCTTCGAAACAGACTCTTAGTCCAGCTCCTGTCCATCATTTTCAATCTGAATATGACCACAATACAGACACTGATGGGTGCAGTTTTGTGTCAAAGCCGGCTGTCCTTCGATCTTCACATCACTTTTCCCATTCAGCCACGGCATGGTCAGGACTGGAACACACGGAGCCTTCTTCACGCCATAGATGTCTACCATCTCACTAGCCTGCACAGCTGGATTTAAGGGACTGGAGCAATTTCCAAAAGACTGAATGTTCACCCCTGGAACGTAATCTCCAATGTTCATTTGTGCTTTGTTTTTTACGTAGACGCCATGGCTAAAAGGTCTCTTCAAACGGGTAGGTTGTGTGCCATAACTACAACTTAAGATCGCTCCTGCCACGACAAAGCTTTTTTTTGCACCCGTTCCCGGTCTCACCTGGGCTTCTCCCACTTACCCCATCCTCCTTAGTGCTTCTATCTCAACTCTTTGCACTCGAATACCTGTAAAAGATCGGCGCAGCAGGCTTTCTGCCACAGCCAAATGGATATAGATATAAGGTTCGATCAGTCCCTCAATCCGAAAAACAGGAGGCTCTATCTCCCCCTGTCTCAGTAGCAAACGCCTCAACGTACCATTGGGGTACCATTCCGTTTGTACGGACAAACAGTCCACCATTGGCGGACGAAGCACCCAGTATACCTCTTGTCTGGCCTGCTGGAAATCGGTAAGGATGGCTGCTTTCAACTTCAGTTCCGGCATATATTTCTCCAATAATACTTTCATCCGATCGGACACCAGTGGTAGGGGAAATTCCAAAAAATCCGGGTACACTGTTCGTGGATCGGTATGTACAGCCAAAAAAAGAGGTTCATCCTGCTGTTGCTGTCCCTCGGCCTCCGTCAGGATATCTTCTACTTGCAAAGGAGACAGCGCAGCAGGCTCCACCCGATGCTTTACCCGCTCGTCTACCATCAGTCGAAAATATCTCAGTGCAGCCACCCCCTTTTGCTAGCAGCCTCCCTGACCTGTGTAGACCACTCCAAACCAATGGCTCCTCTACGCTGTTCATCGGTAAAAATGACTCCTTGTACGTTTGCACCCGTAAAATCAGTCCCGATCAGGCAAGCCCCTTTAAAGGATGCACCTGTCACATCTGCTCCAACAAAGCAGGCATCCGTGAGGTCTGCCCCGTCCAAGGACGCTTTTTGTAGTAACGCCTCTTGAAATATGGCTCCCCGCAACTGTGCATCTTGAAAACGGGCCCCCTGCAAGCTCGCCCCTGTGAAATCTACGCCAGCAAAACCCAATGGCTCCCAATCTAGTAAAGCATCTGATCCATATCCGGCGTTACCTATAACGACATCCAATATGGCCTCTTTCAACGAGCATCCGCTAAAATTGGCTCCATGAAGTACGCTGTATGTCAAATCGATTCCATTTAGCTGACTTTCCTGCCACACCGTTCCTACCAGGATACAACCATGCAGACGGCTGTGTTCCATTCTGATTTGGCGAAAGGCTGTATAACGTAAATCCAACAGGCTGTAATCCCCATCCGATAGTTCAACTTGGGTCAACGCCTGATAGCTGTACGCATGTTCTTCTCTTTCCTCCAACCATGACCGAATCTCATTCGCCTCCATGGCTCTGCGATCTTCTCGATATACCGACACACTATGATCCATATATTCCCCCACACGAATCTCGAACGTCTCATCTCGCTCCAGCTCTTGAAACTCCGGCAAGCACATCGCCTGTTTCATCGCCAAACGCAACGCATTCACAACGAGCACATGAATGTGTACTGCTGCCTCCAACATTATCTGCTCCCATTCAAGCTCCGATAGAGAAACATGCTGCTTCTCTACCTCCCCTCGCAATTGTCGCTGCAAATCGGTCCAGTAGGAATATGTCCAGCTTGTATCCCATTCAAATCGGATCGGCTGCGGATCAAGCATCCATAAAACATCGGAAATCTCTACGAGATAACCAGGCCGTTCTTCCAGCCAGGTGGTACGTAGCATAGAGTACGTGATATAACCGATCCTTCCTTTTCTTCCTTGAAGCTGCTCTTGCCGAATGTGCTGGCAATATCCCCGAAACTCTTCGACACAGGCCTGAATCCGTTGCTCCTGTGTCACCTTGAACTTCAGTGCCCAGTCTCTGCGGATGAGAAACCACGCCTGATTCAAAATGGCTTGCCATTGCGGTTCTAACTCATCCATAGGCTTCTCCATTTGTACTCAACCACCACCTAAAGCTCTCATAAATTCATATCTTCAGGCTAATGCCATTCATCCGCTGCCCTACAGCCTAATTCGACTTCACTTCACTGCCCTTCATATCCGCTGATCCACTCAATTGAATATGACTGCCATTGCAATCCATACGCAGCTCGCTGCCTGCCGACAAATTCATCGTTTTCCCAGCCGACAAGCTCAGATTACCACCCGCCGAGATACTTACCTGTTTATTGCTCATAATATGAATGCCTTCCTTATCGTCCAGCTTGATAAAAATAGCACCATCTTTACCCGTCACGACCAGTTCATCCGGTCCCAAACGAATTTCTTTTCCATGAGGTGTTCGCCATATTTTCATCTGCGGATTGGAAAGCTTGTTATGCCCGCTCCCTCTGTCTGCACGTCGGACTGCACTGCCTGCTACCCCATCCTCTTCACGGCTGCCCGGAAAATAGAGTGAAACCGGGTCCCCTTTCTCCGGCATCACATACCATCCTGTATGTCCCCCACCGCTATACATCGTCGAATAGTTGAACCAATGCGCCTGATCGACCGCCTGCTTCTCGTCGCAGTCCAGATGGATACGTACCTGATCCTGACGTACGTCTACGACCACCCCGCCTAATGAAGCACCCGCCAGCTTTTCCTGATAATAGCCTTTCTGCCGTAAGCCTTTATACGAGGCAAGCACATATTGATGCCGCAACAGACCCTGTCTCATTTCCGTATAAGCCTCCATGACATACAAACTGTGTCCCTGAAAGGTCAACTGAGCGCCCAAATCCAGCACCTCGTCTGTCTCCACCTCATAAAAAATAAAATCATTTTCGTTCACCTTTGCCTGCTCATTTTCCTGAAAGTAGCGAAAAGGCAACATCTGCTTGCGTACCGTATAACGGGTATGATCTAGCACGACCTGTGCAGGGCTGTCTTCAATGCCAAAATAAAATTTAGGACTATCAAAACGCGCCACAGGCATCAGGCTCGTATGATAGCGGGAAGCCATGCGTCTTAAAAAAGCCCAATCCGTCTCCTGATACTGGATGGCAATCCGTCCGATAGGCTCTCCACCTGTCGCTCCATCAATCACATCCAACCCTTCATAATCCTTACCAATCTGCTCCAGCATCTGAGGAATCGTCATTTTGGTATATTGAAAAGAACGGGTGCGTTGCTGAATATCCATCCGATAAGTATGGGATATCGCCTCTACCTCCAGATAGTACACATCCCGCACAACCTTCACTTCGACCGATAGCGCAATCCCGCTGAATAGCGGCTTACTTTCACCCAATTCATTCTGCTGGCTTACCTCAATAATCGTGTTCTTTTCCGTCGTTTCCACATAGCTGTCCTGCATCTCTTCCGGTATGATCCCTGTAAAATAGAGCCGAGTATGCTCGTTGATTTTCTTCGTGAGGGTAAGCTGCTCCAGCTCGACCAACTCGTAGGGATGGATTTGGATATTATCGTAGCCCAGACTCATAGCGAATCCGCTCCTTTCTCAAGCGTAGTTTGTAAGGGCAATGAAACTGCATGAAGCGACTGCACTGTGTTTTCCGCTACAGGTATCCATACCTCCATGTCCGATTCCGTACAGTTAAACGTCCCCATCATCATTTGTCCTGCATGGGTGAACAGCAGGATTTCGTTGTACAAATTCGTATCCACGCCTGCAGCTATAAAACGGATCACTCCAATGGACAGACCGCAATGATTTACGATCACTTGAGTGCCCAACCAGTTACGGATCGGTTGTACAGCTCGCAAAGTGTCCGCCATTTGCTCCACAAAATCAGAAAGCTCCTCGTCTGCCAAAGTGGATTCTGTCCGATTAAAGGTGATATTCACCGTTCCATCCTCCGAGGTATAAATGACCTCTGGACGATACTCCGAAGGATACTTAAATTGGGCCTGCTCCAGCGGCATCAAGCTAAAAGATTTCGGCACGCTTACCTGCATTTGTCCGTCCAAAATCATCCTCAATTCCAACGTAATGAGCTCATCACCTAACCGCAACACCTGATTTTCCCCGAAAACGGATTGATCCCGTTCGGATATAGCAATTTGAGAAAGACTCGTATTTACGTTATTAGATGCAACATCATAATTAAGCCTATTTTTGAGACTTAAAATATGCTCGTCCATATAGCTCATAGGGTTAGTCCCTTCTTCGTAAAAAAGATAAGTATTTAATTCAAAATATAAAAGCAAAAGGGCATATTTAACAATAACCCATCTTATGTATGTATCGGCCAGATTAGAGAGTTTGTTTACAGAAAGAACCATCCCATGTGTTATTTTCAATGTATAATTCTGAAATTAATATGGAGAAGGGGATGATAGGAACGGACCATGGATCGAGTTAAATCCATCCTTGCTCAGAATAAAAGCAGTTATTATGACTTGGAAAGGCCGCTCCCTTAATGCAAGTGATTTTATCAAGCGGTTTGGATAATGGGGGTTTGTAGAGTTGGAATATACTTAGTCCGCAATCGATCCTACTAAAAAGCAAAAACCCACTCTATGAGCGGGTTTTTCAAATGGAGGCGAATCATGGCATGGAAAATCCACAATTTGGCGTATTGTGATGCTCAGAACTACTGGGGGAGGTTACTTAGAATAAATTCATTTTTTTAGATTACTAGGATTATGTTCAGAAAGCTCTGATTTGAATTTAATAAAATCTTCGACTTGTAACAATTTACCATTTTTTAAACCTTAATTCTGTTCTCTAATAAATGAAGATAGCATACTCTCTATCAAGCATATATAAACCATGTTTTAAATCAACAAACTTGCTTGTTCCCTCTGAAATAATCAATGCTTTATGATCTATACCTTTTAATAGCACACAAAATACATTTTCACTCGGATACTTTTGTTTAGCTATATACTTTTCAAACTCTTCGTGAGAATGAAGTCCATAATTAGCTATACCTTCATTAGACTCATTAATAATTTCCTGAACTGACATTGTAAATTTATTTTAGTTAGATAAATCTTTTTCAATATATGGATATTTTAGCGAATCAATTATTCTATTAGATAGATAGTTCTTTTGATACTGGTCTAAATTTGTGTTTACAATTACAGTATCATTTTCTTTTCTAAATAGTTGATCTGTACCATTTTCCAAAAACACCATATCAGGATTAAAGCTCTTTAAAATCTTCCCAATAGTTTGAAATAAGACCTCCAGTCCTTCATAAAATGTTTTCCCAAACAATTGAACACTAATTTCTGTATTTATTTTCATACCGTATTCTTCTCTTAAAAAATCAATGCTAGTAATATCTTCTGTTTCAATATCAATTGTGAAATATCTGCAGCTAAGACGAGAAAAGTTTTCGTAATTAATTACTTTATCTTTAACTGTCTCGCTTACTATGTTATAAATTGTTCTCTTTAATGCTTCAGGTCCTAAATTTGAAACTAAAAGTAATTCACAGTCCATCTCACTTTTCTCCTCCAAATACTTTTGTAATTGTGCCATCTTTAACACTAATTAATTCTTCAAGTCTTTTTAAATCACCATTCGGATTTGCTTTCCTTAAAATTGTTCCAGTAATTTCTGCAATTTTTTCATCTGGAAAGTTGTCTAAGTTAAGAATAATTCTTCCAGATTGGTTCTTTGTCTTTCCTGCTATTTCTTTTATTATACTTTGTACCTTACCATCTGGCTTAGGCGCATAACAATCGAATACTTTCCCTTCGATTAAAAAATCTGGATTCGATCCTTCTTTAATCCCATAACCATTTCCACCATCAATTTCATCCAACATCTTAATGTCATAACCTTTGTCAGCCAAGAAATCGGCTGTTTCATTTTGTTTCTTTATTCCATGTGAATCTCCTGCTCCATAATTACCTTTAGGTTTACTACCCTTTGGTAAAGAAGGTTCTGTAAGTTTAATATTACTAACAACGTCACCTGTCCCCTTAGTCCCGGACGGATTCTCGTTGGGTTTGCTCGGTTTCTGTGAAGCAGGTGTTCCTTCGCTCTTGCCTGACTTTCCGCCAGAAGGTTTAGACGGCGTTGAACTATTTGGACCCTCGCTTTTAGACATTCGATAAAGATCCTTAGCACTTTCCACACTATTGGATGCTCCGGTATACGTTACCGCTGTCCCATGTGCTCCCAAAAGGGCAGATTGTGCCATAGCCAGGACGCCTACAGGTGCCCCTACTCCTGAAGCTGTTACCAAACCACCTAAGAATCCTTCCGTCACAGCACCAACCGTTTCTACAGCTCCGGCTACAGTTGTCAAAGAATGTCCGATCACTTCACCTGTTTTACGCGCCATCGGATGATCTGAGGTATATTCCTTATTCATTAATCCGAACGAATAATCTTCTACTACCGCTGCTGCTGCTCCTAGTACAACTTCTCCACCCACATCTGCGGCATACTCCAACTCGTTCGCCATCTGCTTCGCCATAATGGCTTCATTTTCCGCATTCTGGAGCTGGACTGCCGCCATAAGATCCCACCAGGACTGAGATTCTTCCTCTTGCTTCGGCTGCGGTTGTTGAGCCATGTAACTGTCGTAGTTCGCCCTCCAGCGTTGTCTCAACTCGGTGGGAATTTGCTGATAAGCATAAACTATAGTGTTCGATTCTTTCAGCAAGTTTTGAACGAGCTCTAGGGGACCACCGGAATGCGCTACATGACGTGCACTCGTATATACTTTGCCTAAAATCCACTTGCTATAATAGACTTGTTTCGCTTGCTCATGCTCATACTGATTAATCAATCCTTGAAGCGCCAAACCTGCCCAATGTTTTAACGGATGTATGCGTGCTTCTTTAGACGCTCCCAAGGTAGGCGTTCCTTTGCTTCGGACAGGGATTGCTGCGGATACTTGTAAAACCGTTGCCGCCACTTTACCTGCTAGTCCACCCGATGTATTCAACATCACATTGGCTACTTTCCCGACTGCTGGAATGGAACCTAATAGCTTGGATACTGTACCCAGTAAAGCATTGGCCTGTTGAAGCACCGCTGGACTTGTAACCTTTGCCGTAGGAGCAGAAGTCGCACTACTGGAAGAAGCGTTGGCTGCGGCAGATTGCGCGGCCTCATACGCCTTAATATTCATCAATGGAGGCTCAGGTACAGGAGGGAGGTCAGCTACGAAAATTGGAGCTTTTACCGTACCTTCCTGATAAATCACAGGGGCTTTGGTGTCCGTCTCACCATCTAGCACCATACTGCTGGCTCCACCTTTTAAATATATTGCGGTTCCAGCTTCCAATGATAGTTCCTGACCTGCATCCAGCTTTACATGACCGCCCTGAATCTGTACATTCCCCGGACTGTTGACGGTGATACCCGCATCCTCATGTAGTGTAATCGAAAACCCATCGGAAGTGGACAGGATCAGCTCCTGCTCAGACATTTCGATGCCGCTGCCTTGTACGTGTTTCCATACCTTCACATCTGGTTGTCCATTGGCGTGGCGATGCTGTCGTAAGGAATCGGTCACATAGGCTTCCTGTTCACAGTGTGTAGGTAAATACAGCTCCACTTGTTCCCCAACTTCAGGCATGTCATACCAGCCACTATGTTCTTCCGCGACATAACGGGTAGCTACGGGAAACCAACAAGCTTTAGCTGGGTCTTGCTTCGGATCAATTTCCAGTTGAAGTTGTACCAAATCCTGTTGTACTTTCAACACCGTTCCCGTGAGTGAAATCCCGATGGCTTGATCATTTTCATACCGAGCATACTGAATATCCTGTTCGGCTTGGAGATCGTAACGAGTTTGGAGTAAACCGTCCTTTAACTCTGTCACTGCCCTCACAACGACCAGCTCTTTGCCTTGTCCAATGGGTAACGTAATCAAGTCACCCAGCGCATAGTATTGCAGATTTTCAATCGTATAGGTGACATACGCGCCAACACGTTTCCCTGGTTTTCCTGTATCTAACTCATGAAATGTTTTCCGTACCCTATAAAATACATCTCGCTCCACCTTATACTGCTTGCCTTCTGGCATCCCAAAGAAAATCTTAGGTGACACAGCCGTAATCTCCGGTACAAGTACCGAACCAAAGCGAGAGACAAGACGCTTTAAAAAGGCCCAGTCGGTTTCTTCATATTGTAAAACAAAAGTACCTAATTTAGCATAATTGGTCACCGTATCAATCGCATCTCCATACATGTACTTCCGAACCATTGTAGTGACCAGATCATCATGGGTACGATGTATGTCCTGATAGGAGCGCCTTTTCGTCTTGATATCCATTTGATAGGAATGCGAGGCCGCCTCCAGTTCAAAAGTGTATACTCCCCGTATGCAGTGCACAGACATGCGTGTAATTAACCCATGAAACAAACGTCTAAGCGACTGTCCTTGCTCATTCAACTGACGTATGACAATCGGTTCCTGCTCCATGCTCTGTCCAACACACGCGGCTCCCTGTTCTTCCGACAGCATTCCGCTCACGTACAGGTATGCATGATCGTTAACGGCCCTGATAATTCGCAGTTGTTCCATATGCTGAGGTTGAAAAGGACCGTATAAGCGTAGACTTTCATACCCTATTCCGTTTTGCAGTACGTCCAAATGCTTTCATATCTCCTTTCCAGCGGCACAAGGCACGTTCGCCAGCTACCTTGTGTTTACATGTGTTCGTAGCTATCACACCATCCAAACATGAGTTTAAGAGGTTATTTTTAACAGTAAACCATTCTTATGTATGTATCGGATAGAATAAAGATTTTGTTTACAGAAAGCCCCATCAATTCTGTTATTTTGAATTACCATGGCTAACGGATGAATGCATGAACTGTAATGGTACAAAAGGAAATAGATATTAAAATAGCAAATCACATTCACATTAGTTCTACCCTAATCCCAAATGAGTGAACTTATTGAAGACAAGTATTATTTCCTTCGCTTCAAAGCATATCGTTAAAGAGACCGTTGGTACTATCGAGAAGTAGCCTTGTGCATGGGAAATATTCCATAAGGTTTCTTAGAAAACATGAGGCGTATCCGCATGTAAAAAGAGTGGATATTGTAGCGTGGAATCGCTTGATTAATGACTGGTTTCTAAACAATAAATGAAAGGCAAATCGTCGTGACTTAACTATAATTAGTACCAAAATCAGTTGTAAGGCCTCTTTATCTCAATTATTAAAACCATAATAAAAAGCCATCAACCAGAAACACTGGCTGATGGCTTTCTTGTCTTACTCAAATGGAGGCGAGGGGAGTCGAACCCCTGTCCGAAGATAACGACACATAAGCTTCTACGGGTGTAGTCACAGTTTTGATGTCACCCGAGTATCGCCCCGTAACCGGCTATACGTTGGGTCAGCCTGATTGTCTTCTTCAGCACACCCCAGGCGGAGATGTGACAGCGTATCCCACTATAGGTTAGCCCCTACATCCGGCACATGGGCGATGCAGGAGAGGAGCACGCTCACAGGTTATTAAGCTGCGAAAGCGTAGTTGTTTTGTTGTTTGCCGTTTAATAGGCTTTAGCGTTGATGAAGTGGACGCGTCCCCACTACCCGCTACCCATGCTCGAACTATCCCCGTCGAATCCATAAACGCCCCCTTATTATAAAAGGGCTCCACGGATAAATCCGGAAATACCGGAGCATAAGTGCATAATATCAAAAGCTGAATCCTAAGATTCAACACTCGAATCAAGTTAAATCAAGATGCATTGAAAATTTACTACTACGTTAGTATAACATATTACATGTCATAACGAAACGGAATGAGGCCATTAAGGCTCGATAAAATAGCACCATTACAGGAACAAGTAACTTATCCACGTAATTTGTACCATACAGAGTAAGTAGACTGCTTATCTTGCAATTTTTTGCTTCTCTCGTAAAGCACGTTGGATATCACGCTGTGCATCACGTTTGGCAGCCGTTTCTCGCTTGTCATACTGCTTTTTACCTCTACCCAGTCCAAGCAGCAGTTTGGCATAACCGTTGCGAACATAGATCTTGAGAGGCACGATGGTGTAGCCCTCCTGTTTGGACAGACCAATAAGCTTACGAATCTGCTCTTTATGCAGCAGCAACTTACGCGTACGCGTCGGATCAGTCGGATTGTTACGATTACCTTGTTCAAAAGGGCTGATATGCATATTGTGAATATGAATTTCGCCATTACGGATCGTAGCAAAAGCATCGCTTATGTTAGAGCGACCATTCCGCAGAGACTTAATTTCCGTTCCCGTTAACACCATGCCCGCCTCGTAGGTGTCTTCAATAAAATAGTCATGGGAAGCTTTTTTGTTCTGGGCGAGCACTTTCCCGTCTGCCTTCTTACCCATGAATACCACTCCTTATACATAACTTAATTCAATCTAGAAATCTCGCTACAATGAGCTACCCTAGAAATATATTGTAACAAATTTCGGATGGTAAAAGCAAGAAAAGTCAAGGCTTCTACATTTCTAATTACCCCAAAAGCGCACTAAAATCAAGCGGCTTCTATCCATTACTGCAGACAGAAACCGCTCATATACCTAAGCTTCCATCAGCATCATCCACTGCTCTTGAAAAGCTCCAGTTACCTAACAAGTAAGTTATACCAACCTACTTTTTCTTTTTCCGTACAAACCCAGCGGTGCTATTCCCGCCGTTACCGCCCTTTTTTTTCCGCTTGCGACGTGCTACGCCTTCACCGCCTGATCTGGCATCATTACCTGGGGTAGCTGCATCACCAATGAAGATCCCGCTGGCAGACGTCTTCTTCCGTCGCTTGCTTGCACCCGTTGCGGGGGAATTGTATCCGCCCTTGCCACTACCAAAACCGAAGCTGCCTGTCGATCCTGTTCCGACACCGTTTCCACCACCACGTCCTGCGCGACCTGCAGTGCTGATGCCTCCGTTGCCGCCCTCTTTAGGCTTTCCAGCCACCTCACGGCCGCCTTTACGCTCTCTACCAGCTTTGTCCTTGCCGCCCTTGCGGTCACGTCCTTCTCGGCCCCTGCCTTTACCGCGGCCCTCGCCACGTGCAAAATCTCCGCCCTGGCCCGAGCCACCCGTCCGTTCACGGCGTGCCCGTTGCTTCATATCGACGAGTTCGAAGTCAATTGTATAATCCTCCATGTTCACACGTGCGACGCGAACTTTAACCTCATCCCCAATGCGGAACACCTTAGAGGTACGTTCTCCAATTAACGCCATATGCTGCTCGTCAAAATGATAATAGTCGTCCGTAAGTGCACTCAGACGCGTCAGACCCTCGACAGTGTTGTCTAGCTCAATGAACATCCCAAAGCTGGTTACACTGCTGATAATTCCTTCGAATTCCTCGCCGACCTTATCCAGCATATATTCAGCCTTTTTCATTTGCTCTGTGTCGCGCTCTGCATCCACAGCCACACGTTCACGCTCGGAGGATTGCTGAGCAATGTCTGGCATGCGTGCAGTCAAGTATTCCTGACGCTCATCTGTCAAAGCCCCGCCATTCTCCAACACCTCACGAATAACACGGTGAATTACCAAGTCAGGGTAACGACGAATCGGTGATGTAAAATGAGAGTAATACTCCGCGGCCAGTCCAAAATGTCCTGTTGACTCCGCATCATACTTGGCCTGCTTCATAGAACGCAGCATCATCGTGCTAAGCACCGTTTGCTCCTTCGTGCCCTGAATGTCTTCCAACAATGTTTGCAGTGCACGCGGATGAATAGAATTCCCTCTACCTTTGATCTGATGACCAAAATTAGCTGCGAAAGCCATAAAATTTTGCAGCTTCTCTGGATCGGGGTCCTCATGAATTCGGTACAAGAACGGTACCTTAAGCCAGTGAAAATGTTCGGCTACCGTTTCATTGGCCGCCAGCATAAACTCTTCGATAATTTGTTCGGCTATGGTACGATCCCTTTTCACAATATCGACAGCTTTGCCTTCGTCATCTACAATCACTTTGGCCTCATCAAAATCAAAATCAACCGCACCCCGGCGCATCCGATTTGCACGCAGCTTCAACGCCAAATCCTTCATCGTACGGAATACATCAACCAGGTCCTTGTAGCGTTCCATCAGTTCTGCATCTTCCTCTTCGAGGATTTTGCGAACGTTCGTGTAGGTCATCCGTTCCTTTGTTTTAATCACGCTGGTGAAAATATCATGCTTTACGACCTTCATATGCTCATTGAATTCCATCTCACAGGATAAAGTCAGTCGATCCACCTGAGGATTCAATGAACATATTCCGTTTGAAAGTCGATGTGGAAGCATCGGAATGACGCGGTCAACCAAATACACACTGCAACCGCGGTTATATGCCTCCTGATCCAGTTTAGAGTTCTCACGCACATAATACCCTACGTCAGCAATATGAACGCCCAGACGGTAGTTTCCATTCGGCAAGCGCTCTACATTAACCGCATCATCGAGGTCTTTGGCATCCTCACCGTCGATGGTAACAATGACCTTATCGCGCAAATCACGCCGTCCTTGACGTATAATTTCTTCTTCCGTAATCGCATCAGGAGCCTGATCCGCTTCCGCCATCACTTCATCCGGAAAGGCTTCCGGGAGCTGATGCTTGCGAATAACGGACAAGATGTCAACGCCCGGATCATCCTTATGACCCAGCACCTCCAGCACTTCGCCTTCTGCCGCTGCACGTCCTTCCGGATAGCTCACAATACGCACGACGACCTTTTGCCCGTTCACAGCTCCGTTAAAGCTGTCCTTAGGAATGAAAATGTCCCGGTTAATACGTTTATCATCCGGCAAAACAAAACCGTATGCTTCGTGACTCTGAAACACACCGACTACCTGAAGCACTGCGCGCTTCACGATTCGCACAACTTCCCCTTCTAATCGGCCACCCGCAGGTCCCTTTGACGTCACTCTTACCAGTACCGTATCTCCATTCATTGCGCTCTTTAAGTCGTTAGCATGAATGTATACATCCGGGTGCTCCCGGTCCTCTGGAATCAAAAAAGCAAAGCCCTTGGCATGAGCCTGCAAACGCCCGCGCTGCAAATCCATCCGTTCTGGAACACCATAACGGTTCGTGCGGGTCAGCAAAATTTTCCCGTCTTCCTCCAATGCGTTCAAAAGCTTAAGGAATTCACGAAACTCTTCTGCATCCTTAACATCAAAATGTTGCTCCAGCTCCTGGTATGTCATAGGCTTGTATGCGGTCTCGCGCATGAAATCAAGTAGTTGTTGCTCTGTTATCATAATTTTGTCCACCTCGGGTGACCTTTAATTTTCAGTAATAAATCCGCATGTTCCTTGTTCCTGATACAAGGCTCTTAATATACTCATACCCTAGTATACACGAATTTAATCGACGGCATCCCTGCCTGTCCAAAATCCAAAAAAGCCCCCGTTTCCCATGAAACGAAGGCTTAAGGTATATACTTATCTTATTTTGCGAAAAATGCAACCAAAACGGAAACGATCATAAAACATGCACCCAAAACAGCAGTTACGCGTTGTAAAATCAAATCCATACCGCGAGCTTTGGTCTTGCCGAACAGATGCTCAGCACCGCCAGAGATGGCACCGGACAAACCTGCGCTTTTCCCCTTTTGCAGTAAAACAACCGCTATAACAGCAATCGAGAACACAACGAGCAGCACTTTCAAAAAGATTTCCATGAAAAATCCCACCTCCTGAGCTTATACATCTGTTTTGCAAAACAACACAGCCTCTTTTATGAAAACATGCACATATCATGCTTTAAATAGCCGGAAATTAACGCAAAACACTATTTTTATTCTACCACAGCTTCCAGTAGATAACAACAGCTACAGTAAGACACTTAGCCATTAAGCTTGTGTAGATAATAGATACATTATTCATAACAAAAACCAGACCTGCTTGCATATAGCGAGCAGGTCTGGTTAATTCATGCGTAAAAGCTTCGGGCCTCAGACTTCGTGATCATAAACCATCAATCTAAGACGCTGTCAGCATTTTTCGCAATATTATTTTTTCAGGTTGTAGAAAGATTTCAGGCCATGGTATTGAGCCAGTTCGCCCAGTTGATCCTCAATGCGGAGCAATTGGTTGTACTTCGCAATACGGTCAGTACGGGAAGGAGCACCAGTTTTGATTTGGCCTGCATTTGTTGCAACAGCGATATCAGCGATTGTGCTGTCTTCGGATTCACCGGAACGGTGAGAGATTACAGCTGTGTATCCTGCGCGTTTAGCCAATTCGATAGCATCGAATGTTTCAGTCAGCGTACCGATTTGGTTTACTTTGATCAGGATAGAGTTACCGATGTTTTCATCGATACCTTTAGCCAGACGCTCGGTGTTAGTTACGAACAGGTCGTCACCAACCAATTGGATTTTGTTGCCCAGTTTTTCAGTGAGCAATTTCCAACCTTCCCAGTCATCTTCGGAGCAGCCATCTTCGATTGTGATGATTGGGTATTTATCAACCCAAGAAGCAAGCAGGTCAACGAACTCAGCAGAAGTGAAGGATTTGCCTTCGCCTTCCAAAGTGTATTTGCCATCTTTGAAGAACTCAGTGGAGGCAACGTCCATACCGAGGAATACGTCAACACCTGGTTTGTAACCAGCTTTTTCGATTGCTTCGATAATAGTGGACAGAGCTTCTTCGTTGGATTTGAAGTTAGGAGCAAAACCACCTTCATCACCAACAGCTGTGTTCAAGCCTTTGGAATTCAGTACAGATTTCAGGTTATGGAAGATTTCTGCGCCAACACGCAGAGCTTCTTTAAATGTAGGAGCGCCTACAGGCAGAACCATGAATTCTTGTACGTCAACGTTATTGTCGGCATGAGCACCACCATTAACGATGTTCATCATTGGTACTGGCAATTGTTTAGCGTTGAATCCACCCAGGTAAGTGTACAGTGGCAAGCCCAGAGCTTCAGCAGCAGCGCGAGCGACAGCCATGGATACAGCCAGAATTGCATTTGCACCCAGTTTACCTTTGTTTGGAGTACCATCCAATTTGATCATCAGTGTATCGATTTCTACTTGGTTCACAGCATCCAAGCCGATTACTTCAGGAGCAATAATTTCGTTCACGTTTTTAACTGCTTGCAGAACACCTTTACCCAGGTAACGGGATTTGTCGTTATCGCGAAGCTCTACAGCTTCGTGAGCGCCTGTGGATGCACCAGAAGGAACGATAGCGCGACCAATCGCACCGGATTCCAGATATACTTCAACTTCAACCGTAGGGTTACCACGGGAGTCGAGGACTTCGCGAGCGTACACGTCAGAAATAATAGTCATTTGTACTTAATCTCCTTTGTAATTCATAATTTATTGGTCAAACCTATACTTATTAAATCAAGCTTACTTGCGGGATGCAATCATAGATTTTCCTGTCATTTCCGCAGGTTGCGGAAGTTGCATCAAATCCAGAAGCGTTGGAGCTACGTCAGCCAGAATTCCATGCTCACGTAGAACGATATTTTCGTCAGTCAAAATGAACGGAACCGGATTCGTTGTGTGAGCTGTGAACGGACGTCCCTGCTCATCAATTTCCATATCCGCGTTACCATGGTCAGCGATGATAATTACCACGCCGCCTTTGGCTTTAACTGCATCTACAACACGTCCAACACATTCATCCGTCGTCTCTACTGCCTTAATTGTTGGTTCCAGCATACCGGAGTGTCCAACCATATCCGGATTGGCAAAGTTCAGGATAATCGCATCATGCTTGTCGGCTTCGATTTCCTTAACAGCAGCATCCGCTACTTCATACGCACTCATTTCAGGCTGCAGATCATATGTAGCCACTTTAGGCGAGTTGATCAAAATACGAGTTTCGCCAGGAAGCTCCACATCGCGTCCGCCACTGAAAAAGAAAGTAACGTGCGGATACTTTTCTGTCTCAGCAATACGCAATTGCTTTTTGTTGTTTTGTACCAGCACTTCGCCAAACGTGTTGTCCAGGTTTTTCGGTTCATAGGCAACAAAGCCTCCAACCGTTTCACTGAACAAGGTCAGGCAAACAAAGTGCAGATTTTTAGGCCATTGTGGCCCACGGTCAAAACCACGGAAATCTTCATTGGTAAATACTTGAGACAATTGAATCGCACGGTCAGGACGGAAATTCAGGAATACGACAGAGTCATTGCTTTCAACCAGCCCTACAGGGCTTCCATCAGCCTTCACAATAACAGTTGGCTCCACAAATTCATCGAACACTGATTTTTCATACGATTCCTTCAATGCTTCGAGTGGGTCGGTATATTGAGGGCCTTCACCGTATACGATTGCACGGTAAGATTTCTCAACACGTTCCCAACGTTTGTCGCGGTCCATTGCATAATAGCGTCCTTGTACGGTTGCAATTTGGCCAATGCCCACTTCCTGAATTTTAGCGACCAGTTGTTGCATAAAGCCTACGCCGCTATCAGGCATAACGTCACGTCCATCCATGAAAGCATGAATGTACACTTCGGTTAATCCTTCTTTTTTAGCCAGATCCAGCATAGCGAACAGATGGCTGATATGGCTATGCACACCACCGTCGGACAGAAGTCCGTACAAGTGAAGTTTAGTGTTGTTCTTCTTCGCATGCTGCACGGCTTTAACCAATGTTTCATTGTCGAAGAACTCGCCTTCACGGATGGACTTCGAAATACGAGTCAAATCTTGATATACGATTCGGCCTGCGCCGATGTTCAAGTGACCTACTTCGGAGTTACCCATTTGTCCTTCCGGCAGACCCACCGCTTCACCAGAAGCCGTCAAAGTAGTATGTGGATACTGTTTTAAATACCGGTCGTAATTCGGTTTATTGGCCTGTGCAACCGCATTGCCTTCCACAGTGTCACGCAGTCCGAATCCGTCCATAATAATTAAAGCTACCGGTTTTGGTGCTGTCATCTTACTTCGCCCCCTCAACAAGCGCGATGTACGACGCCGGTTGAAGACTGGCACCGCCCACGAGCGCGCCGTCGATATCGCTTTGACCCAGGTACTCAGTAACATTTTCAGGTTTTACACTACCACCGTACTGAATACGTACAGCATTTGCTGTATTTTCATCATACAGCTCTTTAATCAAACTACGGATGTAGGAAATCACTTCATTCGCATCCTGCGAAGTGGAGGATTTGCCTGTTCCGATGGCCCAGATTGGCTCATAAGCAACTACAACTTGTGCCGCTTGATCTTTAGCCAGACCAGCAAAAGCTGCTACAGTTTGCACTTTTACAACTTCTTTGGTTTGACCTGCTTCACGGTCTTCCAGCTTTTCGCCTACGCATACGATTGGTGTCAATCCATGACGGAATGCTGCATGAACCTTTTTGTTCACCGTTTCGTCTGTTTCGTTGAAATACTCACGACGCTCGGAGTGTCCGATCACAACGTAGTCTACGCCCAGATCTTTCAGCATTCCGCCGCTGATTTCACCTGTAAATGCGCCATCTTCTGCAAAGTGCAGGTTTTGTGCGCCGATTTTAATAGATGTACCTTTTACTGCTTCAACCAGAGCAGGAAGATTTGTAAATGGAGCACAGATAACGCTCTCCACTCCTGCAACCTCTGCTTTACCTTTGATCTCTTCGATGAAGGTTTTAGCTTCTGGTACGGTTTTGAACATCTTCCAGTTACCCGCGATAATCGGTGTTCTCAATGGTTTCAACTCCTAACTATTAGGTGCCCTAAAGCCTTTATTACGCGTAATGCGTTTGATTATTTATCGTTAAGTGCAACAACACCCGGAAGTGCTTTGCCTTCCATGAATTCCAGGGATGCGCCGCCGCCAGTGGAGATGTGATCCATTTTGTCAGCCAAGTGGAATTTTTCAGCCGCAGCCGCAGAATCACCGCCACCAATGATGGTGTATGCTTCTGTTGTAGCACAAGCTTCCGCTACTTCACGAGTACCGCCAGCGAAAGGCTCGATTTCAAATACACCCATTGGTCCATTCCAAACAACCAATTTGGAGTTTTTGATAACATCTGCATAGATTTTGCGAGTTTTCGGTCCGATATCCACGCCTTCCCAATCTGCAGGAATGCCGTCGATGTCCACAATGTTCGTGTTCGCTGTAGCGCTGAAATCGTCAGAAATAACGATATCCACAGGAAGGTAGAAGTTTTTGCCAAGCTTCTTCGCTTTTTCAATAAATCCAAGAGCAACGTCCAGTTTGGATTCATCCAGCAAAGATTGACCCACTTCATGACCTTGAGCTTTGAAGAATGTATAAGTCAAACCGCCGCCAATAATTACGTTATCTGCAATGTTCAACAGGTTGTCGATTACGTCGATTTTGTCTTTTACTTTGGAACCGCCAATAATGGCTGTAAAAGGACGATCTGGATTCGACAGGGCTTTACCAATAACAGACAACTCTCTTTCCATCAGCAAGCCGGAAACAGCCGGAAGAAGATGCGCGATACCTTCTGTAGAAGCATGAGCACGGTGTGCTGCACCAAAAGCATCATTCACGAAAATGTCAGCCAGCTCAGCAAATTGCTTCGCCAGTTCAGGATCATTTTTCTCTTCTCCTGGGTAGAAGCGTACATTTTCAAGCAATAGCACATCGCCGTTTTTCAGTTCAGCCACTTTCGCTTTAACAGCCTCGCCAACTGCTTCGTCCACCTTAACAACAGGCTTATTAAGCAGTTCTGACAAACGCACACCAGCAGCAGTCAGACGCATGGATTCAACAACTTGACCCTTTGGACGTCCAAAGTGACTCGCCAAAATAACTTTTGCACCTTTTTCAATCAGGTAGTTAATGGTTGGCAAGGTTTCGCGAATACGCTTGTCATCGGTAATTTTACCATCCTCAACCGGAACGTTAAAATCTACACGAACAAACACCCGTTTTCCATTCAGTTCTATATCACGTACGCTCTTTTTGTTCATCTCCATATTCCTCCGCACCCTTATAATTTTACGAAACAGGAATTTAAGGCACATTTTGATATATAAAGAGCGGAAACAATAACACCTGTTTCCGCTCTATGATGTTGCTCGATAAGGAATTCTTATTTAGCCAATTTAGCGAAGTATTCCAACGTACGGATCAATTGTGCAGTGTAGGACATTTCGTTGTCATACCAAGCTACAGTTTTAACCAATTGTTTGTCGCCAACAGTCAGAACTTTAGTTTGAGTTGCATCAAACAGGGAACCAAAAGTCAGACCTTTGATGTCAGAAGAAACGATTTGATCTTCAGTGTATCCGTAAGTTTCAGGATCGGAAGCTTCTTTCATCGCTGCGTTGATTTCTTCAGCAGTTACGTTTTTCTCCAGAACTGTTACCAGCTCAGTCAGGGAACCTGTTGGTACTGGAACACGTTGAGCTGCACCATCCAATTTACCTTTCAGCTCAGGGATAACCAGACCGATTGCTTTAGCAGCACCAGTAGTGTTAGGGATGATGTTTTCAGCTGCTGCGCGAGCACGACGGAAGTCACCTTTAGCATGTGGAGCATCCAAAGTGTTTTGGTCGCCAGTGTAAGCGTGAATTGTAGTCATCAAGCCTTCAACGATACCAAATTTGTCTTGCAGTGTTTTAGCCATAGGAGCCAAGCAGTTAGTTGTGCAAGAAGCACCGGAAATTACAGTTTCAGTTCCGTCCAGAATTTCATGGTTTACGTTGTAAACGACAGTTTTCATGTCGCCAGTAGCTGGAGCGGAGATAACAACTTTTTTAGCGCCGCCTTTCAAATGTTTCTCAGCAGCTTCTTTAGTTGTGAAGAAACCTGTGCATTCCAGAACGATGTCTACGCCCAGGTCTCCCCAAGGCAATTCTTCAGGGTTACGGTTAGCCAAAACTTTAACTTCTTTACCGTTTACTTTGAAGAAACCGTCATGTACTTCTACTTGTCCTTGGAAAGTACCTTGTGTTGTATCATATTTCAACAGATGTGCCAGCATTTTGGAATCTGTCAAGTCGTTAATTGCTACTACTTCAATACCTTCTACGTCTTGAATACGGCGGAAAGCAAGGCGTCCAATACGTCCGAAACCGTTAATACCAACTTTAACTGTCATGAGTGAGTTCCTCCCAAAGTTCGTTTAGTTTAGTTTTATATATTCAAGACAGACCCGAAAGCCCGTCAAGACAACACAATTAAAAAACCTTATCAATCTCTTAAATAACGGCTTACAATCTCGGCAGCAGCGCCTTCGTCGGTGACAAGAATGTCTTCCTGTCCGAAACGCAATACTGCATGAATAGCAGCAGCCTTGCTCTTGCCTCCAGCCACACCTAACACCGTCTCCGTACGCCTGATGTCCTCCAAACGGAGTCCGAGCGTCAGCATTCTGTGAACAACGACGCCGTCTTCGTTAAAATAATAACCAAACGATTCGGCGACCGCACCCTCATTGCTGATCTGGGCAAAGGTTTCAGGGTCAAGCTTGCGTCTGTGGGCCATTGCTATGGCGTTGCCTATCCCGTGAATGATAATACGACTCTCTCGAATCAGGCTTAATATATCCTGAATATTCGTATCCTCAAGCAAGGAGTTGTAAGCATGATTGCTGAGCAAATCCGGTACATGGAGCAGACGGTATTGAGCGCCGACCTTGCGAGCCATCGTGGAGGCAATTGTATTTGCCTGCATTTCCATGCTCTCTCCCAAACCCCCGCGTGCCGGTACAAACCATCCGCCCTTAAGCGGGCCGTTAGCAGGTAATGCCAGTTGTTCCGCCACATCTGCAATCGTCGTGCCACCTGTTACAGCGACCACGTCCTCGTCATCCATAACACTCAGCAGCGCCTTTGCGCCAGCACGGCCCAGTTCCTGCTTCGCTAACGGTGAAGCATCCGAATCCCCTGGAACGACAACCACCTTCCTCAAACCGTAGGCTTGACGAATCTGATCCTCCAATTGGGACAGGCCGAACAAGTTGTTCGCAATCGGCTCCAGCTGTTCCAGCAGATCCAGTCCTGCTTTGCTCACCTTCATGCCCACACTCTCAATCTCAATTAGCCCTTGCGCTTTAAGGAGATCAGTCTCAGCGCGCAGTACGCGCTCGGTCATATCCAGTGAAGCTGCCAGTGTTCTGCGTCCGATAACTTCGGACAACATAATCTGATGCAGGATCGTGTACCTTTTTTTCAAAACATCCATGAGGTCGGGCAGAAGCTGCTTCTGTATTTCTAATATCTTTCGCATGCTTTCCACTCCCGCACACTTCTAAGTTCTGTCTCTATGCTATATCTCTAACTGGTCTTAAAATGTCCCGGGATAACTTTTTAAGTCCCACGTATATCTTACCCAATATTTGCTTCACATGCAAGTCTATCTGAACCTATATTTCTCAACTTTTTATGTGAATATGCGCACGTAATAAAAGCTTGCAATTCAATGCCGTATATCATATAATCATCTTTGTTTCCAATTAATTAGTTGGTTGCTTGTAATGATTCATCTTTGCGCCCGTGGTCCAACGGATATGACGTAGGCCTCCGGAGCCTGAGATCGAGGTTCGATTCCTCGCGGGCGCGTCGTTTTATATGATTGGCTAAATGTTCCATATAATGTTTTTAACCAAAAAGAGCGCTAAGCGTTCTTTTTTTTAATCAATAGTTTGACTTTCTTTGACTTTTTGTTTGAAATTGTTTATCATGTGGTTAATACGGTAACAGTTTATAAATAGGGATGTGTATTCGGCATATCCACCAAATCCACTAACGATTTAAGGGAGGTTTTTTGACGTGAGCTATGTTCCTATGGTAGTAGAACAAAGTAACCGCGGCGAACGCGCCTATGACATTTATTCCAGACTGTTGAAGGATCGCATTATTTTGTTGGGCTCGGACGTCAATGACGTTGTAGCCAACTCAATTATTGCCCAAATGCTGTTTTTGGCTGCTGAAGATCCTGAAAAAGACATTCACTTGTATATTAACAGCCCTGGCGGTTCCATCACAGCTGGTATGGCCATTTTCGATACGATGCAATACATTAAACCTGACGTATCTACCATTTGTGTAGGTATGGCTGCTTCCATGGGTGCTTTCTTGCTGAATGCAGGTGCCAAAGGTAAACGTTTTGCCTTGCCAAACAGTGAAATTATGATTCACCAGCCACTAGGCGGTGCACAAGGACAGGCAACGGATATCGAAATTCGCGCCCGTCGCATTCTGAAAATGCGTGACAAGTTGAACCGCATTCTCGCAGATCGCACAGGTCAACCACTGGAACGCATCGAAAAAGACACAGACCGTGACTATTTCATGTCCGCTGATGATGCCAAGGAATACGGTATTATTGATAAAGTGTTAACTAGCTCCTCTCCAGAAGGTGTATAAGAAAAGTGGTTTTCTTCTGAATAGCTGGTAAATAAAAAGGCTGCCTCGGATTTTCGTATCCGGTAGGCAGTCTTTTTTATTTACTATTAATTTTCAATATATAACTAATCCAGATTATTGATTTTGTCCCGCAAAAGGCTTACCGCCCTGAGGCAGCAGTTGAGCGAACGAGTAAGTAAACTCCGGAATTCCATAAGCGTATGGCGCATAATCATACAAATCAAACACGATGGTTACTCCACTGTTGGTCACATAAAAATTCTGATCTGAGGCCAACTCTTTAAATTTCTCAAAACCTTCGCCAGCCTGGAGCGCATCAATTTTTTTCTTCAAATCAGCATTCAGGAACTTTTTGTAGTTAGGATTTGCCTTCAATACGTCAGACAATTGCAACAGCTTACCATCAGCAAGCGAGAACGTATATCCTTTACGTGCCGTCATACCGTGTGCGCCACCTGTATACGAGTAGTCCTGCATAATCACACTTAGAATACCGTCCTTATTATAGGCAATTGCAAAATCATTTTCGAAATCATACGGTCTTTCTGCTGTAACCTCTCCCTCTGCCACCATCTTTTTGCCTGCTGCCAATACTGTCTCTGCATGCTTTTTAAGCATATTATTAATGGCCTGTTGAGCCTCAGGATTCAGCTGGCTGCCGCTGATTTGCGGATACTTAATCTTATAGGATACCTTTGCATTACTCGAAGCTGGAAGCGTCTGAGATGCAATTGTGATCGGATTTAGCTGGCTTTTACTCAATGTTACTGTTTTCTGAGTTGCATTCCACTGCGCATCGATACCCAGATAGTCTTTCAGCAGACTCATAGGAATATATAGCTTCCCGGCGATCATTTTGGCATCCATGCTGCGCGTGTTGATCCCGTTCACATTGGCATAGGCATCCGAGGAGGAGACCACGATATAGAGCTTGTTGTACCCGCTCCCCACTGTATATGTCCCTTCCTTGGTGTCATAGCTCACCGGAATTCCCAAACTATCACGCAGTGCTGCCACTGGAATCATTGTGTTCCCGTTCACTTGTACACCTTTAGCGGCCAACGTTTTACCATTCCATTGGATGGTGACCCCTGGTTGCTGTGTTGTCGCTTGCTGCTGTTTGGTCGAAGCTGCCTCAATATAGGAAACGGGAACGACCGCAACCCCTGCTAAGATTCCCGCTGCCAGCAGTGCTGAGCCCCATTTTTTCGTATGCTTGTTCATCGTAAGTATTCCTCCTATTGTGAATCTGTATTATCTATGTGTTTTGATCACTTTTCTTATTATATCTATACCCTATTGTATGTGGTTTACAATCTGTACACTCACTGATTTCAATCTGTACACCTAACAGCCATTAGCTATGACAGACTCATTACAAAACGGTTTCAATAGACAAAAGAAGCCAACAAGTCACCCTGCAATGTTGCAGGCGCTTGCGGCTCCGTTTAATGGCCTATACTAGTTCATCTCATATTGGGCAGACACTTGGACTTTCACCGTTACTTGGCCCGACTGTATCTCTGTTCCGCCACTCATATCCATGAGCGCTTTGGACATGGCATTCTCACGTTGTGTGAAAACCTGAGCTTCCCCGCCATCTACTGTCACATTCACCAGAGCCCCTAAGCCGCGTTTAGCTGATTTTGCTACGGCACTGGCTTTGGATTGAGCGTTATCCAACGCTTTTGCAATAGCAGCTTCCTCATAAGAAGAAGGATTCTCTACGGAAAACTGTATATTATCTACGTTGTTTGCACCGGAGTTTGTAGCCTCATCCAGCAGCTGACCAATTTTGTCCAAGTTGCGATATTTCACAGAAAGTGTATGGTTAGCAATGTAGCCTTTGAGCTTCTGTCCTTCTTTCTCGTTATAGGTATAGTTAGGTTGTACAGAGAACTGGCTTGTCTGAATATCGTCTGCACTGATACTCCATTTTCCTTTTAACAGCTGTGTGACCTTGTTTATTTTCGCAGCATTAGCTTTTTGAGCAGCAGCAGCAGTATTTCCTTCCGATTGCACCCCAATGGAGAGATAAGCGATGTCTGGCTTAGCCATTATTTCACCACTTCCACTCACATTAATTACACCATTCGCCGTCGTCGCCGTTGCAGCATAAGCGCGATCAGCTCCCGTCCACAGCCCTCCTGCTACTCCTCCAGCTAATAATGCTCCTGCAAGAATTGCTGTGCTTACTGTTTTTGTCCAAACTCTCATCGTACTCAACCTCTTTCTTGAAAATGTTTGTACCTTCCAGACGGAAAAAACGGTAAAAGGTTGCAGTCAAGCGGTATAAATTTCCGAAACAAGGCATACCACAGGGGTTTTAATTATTTGTAGCTTGGACTTAATGCGGTCGCTATATTCAAATAAATATACATCAATAGCTTAATGGTGGGACGGGTTGAATGCTTTTCTCTGGATACAAAAAAAGCCCCCGAGGGGGCTTTCACTAAGAGTACATCATATCACAAAGCAGATGTTCGTTTATTGATTTTCCAGTTCAACCTTACTAACCAGACTTACTAAAGCGTTTACAGCCTGTTCGGCGTCCGCACCTTCGGCACTAATATTGATTTCAGTACCTGTACTGATGGCGAGGCTCATAATACCCATGATGCTCTTGGCATTAACCTTTTTGTCTTCTTTTTCCACAAAAATTTCTGATGAATATTTATTCGCTTCCTGTACGAACAACGCAGCAGGTCTGGCGTGCAGTCCTGTTTTCAAGCGTACGACTACTGGATGTTTTGACATGTCAGCTTACCCCCTCATCAAATAAATCTGGACGCTATTTACTCCATTTTATTTATCACATTATAACATTAACCCGGGACAGACACTAGAAAAAAAACTAAAAAAACCGGGGCTAAGAGCCCCACAGACCCTTTTTTACGGAATCAGGCCGTTTTCCCCCCTGATTTTGTCAGCCATCTCATCAATTTTGCGAAGTCGATGATTTACACCCGATTTACTCACGACCCCTTTGAGCATTTCCCCGACTTCTTTCAAATTCAAATCGGGATGAGCGAGTCGAATTTCTGCCACTTCACGCAGCTTATCCGGCAAGGTCTCCAAACCAACTTCCCTCTCCAGCAGCTTGATATTCTCAATTTGCCGGACAGCGGCTCCGATCGTCTTGTTCAAATTCGCTGTTTCGCAATTAACAATACGGTTTACGGAATTGCGCATATCGCGCATAATGCGTACATCCTCAAACTTGAACAGGGCTTGGTGCGCCCCAATGATACTGAGCAGCTCAATGATCTTCTCGCCTTCCTTGATGTAAAGGATAAAGCCTTTTTTTCGCTCAATACAGCGGGCGTTGAGATGAAACTCATTAGCGAGATCAACTAACGCCTGACAATGCTCCTCATACATCGAAGAAATCTCAAGGTGGTAAGACGACCCCTCTGGATTATTCACAGAGCCACCTGCCATAAAGGCACCCCGCAAATAAGCCCGCTTACAACAGTTTTTCCGAATGATATCACGATTAATCCCGTCAGTGAACAAGAAACCTTCTGAGACAATATAAAGCTCCTTTAGCAGCTCTTGTACACCATTGGGGATACGGACAATATACACATTATTTTTTTTCAAGCGCATTTTTTTCCGTACAAGCAGTTCGATGTGAAGTTGAAAATGCTTTTTGATCAAGGAGTAAATCCGCCTTGCAATCGCGGCATTTTCTGTGGACACGTCCAATATCACCCTTTTATTCGACAGTTGTACGGATCCGAGCATACGTATGAGCGCAGACAGTTCCGCTTTTTCACAGCAGGGCTGGCTTTCAATCATCGTAAGCTCTTTTTTCGTTTGTGCCGCAAAGGACAAGGGACTCACCTCCTTCTTAACATCCAGTTTTGTACCAATTGGTAAATATGCTGGCTCAGTTTGTCGGCATCATGCCGTAAATACGTACGGAACAGAACTAACGTATCTGCCACTACTTTATATCCTCGATCAGCCAGCTCGCCCATGTCTACCTGAACAGGCTTAGCTCCCTGCTCGGCATACATCTCCTGTACTTGGGGTGGAATTTCCCCGTTATTCACAATGACATAGTCAAAGAGGTGATGCCCAACATGCTCATAGATCGCTTGCAGATGATCTCCCACTGTATAGCCGTCGGTTTCCCCTGGCTGGGTCATCACGTTGCAGACAAATATTTTGATCGCATTTGATTTCACCACAGCCTCAGCAAGCTTTGGCACAAGCAGATTCGGTAAAATGCTGGTATATAGACTGCCGGGACCAATCAGAATCGCATCGGCTTCATTAATGGCTTCCACAGCCTCAGGCAACGGCTCCACGTGAGTCGGTTCAAGAAAAACACGTTTGATGCGTCCGCCCGCTTCCGGGATTTTGGACTCCCCGGTGATCACCGTGCCATCCTCCATCTCGGCGCTGAGCACAACGCCTTCTTCAGCCGCTGGCAGTACACGCCCCCGGACAGCAAATACACGGCTAAGCTCACGCACCGCCGTTACAAAATCCCCCGATATATCAGTCATCGCTGCTAAGATCAAATTCCCCAGACTATGGCCTGACAATCCTGATCCAGCACCGAAACGGTATTTTAGCATATCTGACATTACTGGTTCCACGTCAGCCAAGGCAGTCAGCACATTGCGGATATCCCCTGGAGGGGGCATCTGCAGCTCACTGCGCAATATCCCGGAGCTTCCGCCATCGTCAGCGACTGTAACAATAGCCGTAATATCCAGCGGCTTTTGCTTCAAGCCCCGCAGCATGACGGACAAGCCGGTTCCGCCGCCCATAACAACAATACGTGGGCGCTCCCGTTGTGATCCGGTCTCTTTCATGATTTCACCTCATTAATGCCGGTCCCGATCAGCATCCCGATGCGAAACAGAAACGGATTCTGTCTCGCTGGCACCCAGCATTTTTCCTAAATACTCCGATATTGCAACTGAACGATGCTTACCTCCAGTACAGCCAATACCGATAATGACCTGGCTTTTACCTTCTTTGCGATACTGCGGAATCAAAAAGTGCAACATATCCAACAACTTGGTTAGAAACGCCTGGGTCTCCGGCCACTTCATAACATAATCATATACATCGCTATCCTGTCCCGTGTGTGGACGTAGTTGGTCCACATAGTGGGGATTAGGCAGGAAACGCACATCGAATACAAGATCGGCATCAATGGGAATACCATACTTGAAGCCAAAAGATGTAATGTTCACGGACAGCATACTGCTCTCCAGATGGGAAAATCTCGAAATAATCCTCGCCTTTAAGGTTGCGGGCTTCATCGTACTGGTATCAATAACCTGTGTAGCGGAGCTTTTGAGTTCTTCCAACATCTTACGCTCCAATCGAATCCCGTCCAAAGGCATACCATCTGGAGCAAGCGGATGCCGTCGACGGCTTTCCTTGTACCGTTGTACAAGAACACCGTCATTCGCATTCAAGAATAAAATTTCACAATGAATCGTAAAATGATCTTTAATATAATTTAGCGATTCTGACAAGGCGGTGAAAAATTCTCGTCCGCGTAGATCAATGACGAGAGCCACCTTGCCAATTTTACCGTTAGACTGCTCAATCAACTCGGCAAATTTGGGAATCAGCACAGGGGGCAGATTATCAACGCAGAAGAAGCCCAAGTCTTCAAGGCTTTGCACCGCAATGGTCTTCCCTGCGCCTGACATCCCTGTAATAATAATGAGCGTTGCCCACGGTGCAGCATTTTTTAAATTATCTGTCATATGGACTTCCCTCTCCTTTTGCTTCTTTGCTCTATGTCAGTACCCCTATCGTCAACCCCGGATTAAGAGCGCAGCAGCAACCCAGCAGCCCCTACGATACCCGCGTCATTGCCTAAAACCGCTGGTACGATATATACCCCTTTTTGAAGCGGCTCAGGTGCCAGCTTGGCGTATACGCGACGCATCTCTTCAAACAAAAAGTCGCCTGCTTTAGAAACACCGCCGCCTATAATAAACAACTCTGGATTAAGCACAGCGGCAACCGCTGCCATCGATTTCCCCAAATAAAAGGCAGCCCGGTTCACGATACGCAACGCGACTTCATCCCCAGCTTTAGCAGCATCGAATACTTCCTTGGCAGCAATGTGATCTTCCAGCGCCAGAGAGGTCCGGTCGCCACGTTCCACAGCATCCTTGGCCATACGAATGATGCCTGTTGCGGAAGATACAGTTTCCAAGCAACCCATTTTGCCGCATCCACACTGAATAGCCTCCAGATCAGGCACGACGCTGATATGTCCAATTTCCCCAGCCATACCCGAAGAACCTTGGTATATTCTACCATTTATAATAATACCGCCACCTACACCTGTTCCCAGGGTATAGCATACACAGTTTTCTATGCCTTTGCCTGCGCCAGCCCAAGCCTCACCCAGCGCAGCAACATTCGCATCGTTGTCTATTTTTACAGGCTTGCCAATCCGGTTCTCTAGGAGCGCACGGATCGGTACGTCACGAAAGCCAATATTAGGAGCGAGGACAATAATACCATCACGAACATTCGTAAAACCTGCAACACCTGCACCGACACCTTTTAGTTGATCCCACTCATAAGGAGATTGCTCAACAATATGCCGCACATATTTTTCGATATTACCGATGACAACGTCTACACCTTTATCGGTTTCGGTTGGTCCCTCATATGTGTGCAAAAGCTGTCCGTCTTCATTACAAATGCCGACTTTAATCGCGGTACCGCCCAAATCGACACCTACATAGATACTTTCAGACATGTTCCAAGCCACCTTTATGTTTACTTAAAAAACTGGTATAAAATATATGCTTAAAATTCCTGCCTCGTAGGAGTAATCCTACGTTCCAACTATAATTGAAGCCCCCGTTACGGTCAAGGACACTTACCTGTTGAAAAATGTACGATTAGCTGAACTTTTTAACTCATGCCTCCGTAAGAAAAACGTCTATTGACGTACTTTCAAGGAAGCCAGACCACGCTTAACGGAATTTTTCTTGTGATTATAGAATTGTTCAGCTCCGCTGAAAATTTATAAATTCAATAATCATAAAAAGGAGAAAGCCTGTGCAAATGCACCAGGCTTTCTCTTCCTGAACAAACAACGGGGCTTAACAGAGGGGGCTTAGCCCCTCACATGAGCCACTTTGTGTATTATAGACACTCTTTATTGATCCAGTGTTTCGCTCCAGTCGTGGACAGCGCTGCCTTCAAGATACTTCTCGCAATCCATAGCCGCCATACATCCCGTTCCCGCAGCCGTAATGGCTTGTCGATAACGGTTATCCTGCACGTCCCCACAGGCAAAAACACCCGGGATGTTCGTTTCCGTCGTGCCTGGCTTCACTTCAATATAGCCGTGTTCATCGGTATGAATTTGTCCGTTCAGGAAGCCTGTGTTCGGTGTATGGCCAATCGCCACAAACACGCCATCTGCCTCAATCAGCTCATCCTGGTTGGTCTCATTATTGTGTACTTTCAAGCCCTTTAAGCCAGTTTCCCCTGTTACAACTTCCAGAGGAGTACGATTTAATGCCCAATGTACTTTTTCATTTTCACGTGCGCGGTCTTGCATAATTTTAGATGCCCGCAATTCGTCACGACGATGGACCAAGGTTACGCTGGAAGCGAAACGGGTCAAGAAGCTCGCTTCCTCCATGGCTGAATCGCCACCGCCGACTACGATAATCTTTTTCCCACGGAAAAAGAAGCCGTCGCAAGTTGCGCATGTGCTAACTCCGCGACCTACATTGTCCTGCTCACCCGGAATGCCGAGATATTTGGCGGACGCGCCTGTAGCAATAATAACCGACTCCGCCTCAATGATGCCTTTACCCTCTACCTTCACTTTAAAAGGGCGCTTGCTGAAATCGACTTCCTCTACCCAACCGGAAGTAAACTCAGCGCCAAAACGTTCGGCCTGCTTGCGCATGTTATCCATCAGCTCAGGTCCGAGAATACCTTGCTCAAAACCCGGGAAATTTTCAATTTCAGTCGTTGTGGTAAGCTGCCCACCGGGCTGCATTCCTTCAATGATCAGCGGATTCATGTTGGCGCGTGCCAAATAAATAGCGGCTGTGTAGCCTGCAGGACCTGTACCAATAATTATGGATTTATACATACGTTTGTTGCCTCCTTTAAGTGATGTTTGGAGCAGATGTTAGACCTGCTTTTTAAACGTGGAGAGCGGCTGCTTTAGCTTCTGTTTGATACCACACACGCTGTCAATTTGACGTGCGTAGCGGCTTACGGTCGATACGGAAATACCATAGCGGTCAGCTACTTCCTGATAGGTGACGGAATGATGATGCAATTTGGCTGTCAAATATTCCAGTGCAGCTGCCCATCCCTCAGTATGCTGAACCATCGGGACCTCTGGAGCAAGCCGATCCAAATACTCCTGCCAAAGTGATCTCAAATCATGCTGCATGGCCGGATCGGATGATTTGCTCATGACGGTTAGTACCTTGTCCAGCACGGCCTGCCATTGTGGATCAACTGGCGAAGCAGAGATGTCACCTTCAGTTGTATGCGGATCTTGCTCAGCCTCTAACCGCTCAGGATGTTCTGTTTCCGTGTGTGTATGCTGCACATCCTGCTCTGCCAGCTCTTGCAATACTTGCAAAGCACGGCGTTTGAGTTCACCCTCCTGATCAGGATCTTCTACGAAGGACTCCAGTGCCTGACGCACTTCATCGTCACCGATCAAGCTTAACGCCTGAATAACCTGTAGCTGAGTCGCTCGGTCTCCGTGGCGCAAGGCCCAGAAGAAAGATGATCGGATTAGCGGGTCCTTCTTCATACTGTCAGGCACCTGCTCAGCGCCAAACTTCTCCCACATGCGGAATTGCTCCTCAAACGGGAGATGATAGTGATAGCTGAGCACTTGCAGCGGTGTGCCTTCCTGCTGAAGCTCTTCCAATCTGGATAGGAAAAACCTTGGAACCTCCGAGGAAGCATCCTGCTTTTGCAAATGACTCCATAACCGCCGAGCTTCCGCATATCTTCCCGTATTGCTGGCAGCCACCGCTGTGTAATGGTACAAAGAAGCGTCCGCATTGTTCTCTCCATTGCTATGAAGCAACCTGCGGAAATGCCTGTAGGCCTCCTCATGGCGCCCGAGAATCCCCATAGTGGTCGCCAGCTTGAACACCTGCTCCTCCTGAAACGGTATAGTGACCGCCAAGGTTTGAACCAGACGATCCAATTCTGGGCCGCCGCCTTCGTGCTGATAAAAAATCGCCAAGTTGCACAATGCGTGTAAATTACCCGGCTCATCCTCCAACACTTGAATAATGGTAGCCTTAGCATTTTGGAACAATCCCATGTAGTAATACGCTAGCGCCAGATTATTCCGCGCAGCGAACATGTCCGGTTGCTCCTCCGAAATTTGCTTGAGCAGTTGGGCTGCCTGAGCAAATTTTCCTTCCTCCAGCAGAACACGGGCCTGATCATGCTCGACCACTCCCTGCCGGGCCTTAATGCGGTTCAGCTTCGTTGGACGGTCCAGCTCATAATAGAGCAGCTCCATCATTTCCTCGGCTTCATCAAGAAACTGGCCTTCTTCGTCCTCCTCCAGGTACGTGACCAATGCTTTTTCCGCTTCTTCAAACTGCTCCATATTAGCGTAATTATTCGCCATATAGAAATAACATTCTGTCATCGACGAGTCTACGTCACTCAGAACAGAGGACAGGATATCATTCGAACCTGCATAATCCCCCATCTCTGATAATATACCCGCCATATTGCAATGATTCACCGGATTATCCGGTTCATATTCAACGGCTTTGCGAAAATATTTCAATGCCTTGTCATAATGATTGCGATCAAGCGAGCGCACAGCTTTCTCAAAAAAGAAAGATGCGTCGAAACGCAAAGCAATAATCTTAGGGCTAGGTTCCGAAACTCGCAGATGTTTCCCTTTCATAAATAACCAAGGCACCTCCTTTAAAAGTAACTGGCATGTTCATACCCTTCAGTATACCACAACTTCAAAACGACTTGACAGTCGATCCTACCTCATTCCAAAAAACGGTTCCGTACTCGTACCCCAATAGATACATATGCAAAAATACGCAAAATAGCCGAGCGCATTTCCCCTGTATGAAAGGCGCGTTCGGCTAGCAACTAGATATAACATTAAGACCCAATAAATAAGTATTATAGCGCTAACGGAACCCGTGAACGTTCACGATGCTGAAATACAGCGAGCTCGCGATAGCCGACTTCATATAAAAGTGCTCGCGCCTTCTCCAAGTGCTCAGCCAGCTTTGCCGGATCATGGGCATCCGAGCCGATGGTCAACGGGATACCTAGCGTGAAAGCTTCCTCTAGCATGCGTCGGCTCGGAAACATTTCGGCACAGGGTTTGGAAAGCCCCGATGCATTCAGTTCCATTGCCCGACCACTGCGGGCTACGGCTGAGAGTGCGGAGCGCTCCAGTTCACGTAGCTCCTCCTTTTCCTCCGGCTTCGGATGATGGCCGAAACGTTTAATGACATCCAAATGACCCATGATGTCATATAAACCCGTAGCGGCCGCCTTGGAAACCGCATCATAATATGTGCGGTATACCTCCAGCACATTTTTGCCTTCCCAATGGTGTACCTGACGGAAGTCGGTGACATCCCACTCACCGAGAAAGTGGACGGAGCCAATCACATAATCCCATGGGTATGCATGGATGATATCTTCAATTTCGCGTTCCCAGCCCTCGATATAGTCGCCTTCCAAGCCAACACGAATATCAATTTGCCCTTTATAGCGCTCCTTCAGATCCAAGCATTCTTCCACGTATCGGGGCAGCTCATCCATAGGCATCGCCATTTCTGGATAATAGTTGGCCGGTTCTACATGCAGCAGCGGCATATGATCGGACAAACCGAGCTGATCCAGCCCCAGTCGAATTCCCTGCTGTACGTACTCCTCCAGACTTCCTATCGCATGCCCGCAGCGGGAATGATGCGTATGATAGTCAATTTTCATGTAGCCCTCCCCTTTTCAAACCCTACAATACCCGTCCTAATCACGACGAGGGCGTTCATGACGGCGATTCAGCTCAGCCAGCACGTCATCGAGTGGTAGCTTGCGCTCCTGCAACAGCACCAGCAGGTGATAAATCAGGTCGCTGACCTCCAGGCGCAACTCCTCATTATCTTTGTTTTTGGCTGCAATAATCGTCTCGGAGGCTTCTTCGCCAACCTTCTTCAGGATTTTGTCTACGCCTTTATCAAAAAGATAGGTCGTATAGGCCCCTTCAGGACGTGTCTCCTCGCGCTCCTTAATAATTGCCTCCAATTGGGCGAGCACCTCAAAGCGGCCTTCTGAAGCATTGGAAATAGCATTGGTAGGGGTTCCCAATATTTGAGCTCCTGCATTTCCTGCCCCAGCTGCTACAGCTGTTCCTGGCACGGAAATATCACGGGAAAAGCAACTCATTGCGCCTGTATGACAGGCCGGACCGCTCGGAATGACACGCACCAATAGAGCATCGCCGTCACAATCCAGCTGAATGGAAGAGATCTTCTGCGTATTCCCTGAAGTTGCCCCCTTATGCCACAGCTCCTGTCTGGAACGTGACCAGAACCAGATCTCCCCTGACTCCAAAGACAGTTTCAGCGACTCACGGTTCATGTAGGCCAGCGTCAATACCTGAAGCGTAGCATCATCCTGCACAATCGCCGAGACAAGCCCGGCCTCATTCCAGCGGACATTATCCAGTATCTGCTCCAGAGATAGCTGTTGGTTCAATTCGTTGCTCATCGTATCTCCACTCCTCTGCGCTTCAAATCTCGTTTCAACTCAGGAATCCCGATTTCTTTATAGTGAAAAATCGTTGCTGCTAATCCAGCATCTGCCTTGCCTGACGTAAACACGTCATAGAAATGTTCCTGTTTGCCGGCTCCGCCGGAAGCAATCACTGGAATCCCTACGGTACCCGAAACAGCGGAAGTCAGTGGCAGGTCAAAGCCATCCTTGGTTCCGTCTGCATTCATACTAGTCAGCAGAATTTCACCTGCCCCGAGCTGCTCTGCTTCCTTAGCCCAAGCCAAGGCGCGAATGCCTGATGGCGTGCGGCCTCCGTGCGTGTATACTTCCCATTCGCCCCACGCTTCATTGTACTTGGCATCGATGGCAACAACGATACATTGTGAACCAAAGCTGCGCGCACCTTCCGCAATCAGCTGCGGGTTGCGGACAGCTGCCGTATTTACGCCTATTTTATCAGCACCAGCCCGCAAAATACGTTTCATATCATCGACATGAGATATCCCGCCACCTACGGTGAAAGGAATGGCAATTTCCCCGGCTGTCTGGCGAACTACTTCTTCCATCGTGGCGCGACCTTCAACCGAAGCGGATATATCCAGAAACACGATTTCGTCCGCCCCTTCCCGGTCATACAGCGCAGCCAGCTCCACCGGATCACCTGCATCGCGTAAGTTCACAAAATTAACGCCCTTAACCACCCTGCCATCCTTTACATCCAGGCAGGGAATAATACGTTTAGCCAGCATGCCTACTCCCCCTATGCCTTTGCTACAGCTTGTACGGCAATCTGTAAATCAATGCTCCCTGTATACAATGCTTTACCCACAATAGCTCCGCCTACGCCTTCCTTCGCATAGGTGCTCAGTGTGATTAGATCATCCATCTTGCTGACACCGCCGGATGCAATCACGGTTCGCCCACTGCTTTTGGCAAGCGCTGCGATCGCCTCCACATTCGGGCCTTGCATCATTCCGTCGCGGGAAATGTCTGTGAAAATAAATGTTTCAGCTCCCTTGGAGGCTAGCTCAGCAGCCAATTCATCTGCTCGGACCTCCGAGGTTTCGAGCCACCCACGTGTAGCCACATAGCCATTCCGCGCATCCAGACCGATGGCGATACGATCACCGTAGGTACCCAATACCGCTTCCGTAAAAGCACGATCCTCAATAGCTGCCGTGCCCAAAATCACCCGGCTCACGCCCAGCGACAACAGCCGTTCCACATGCTCGCGCGTACGTAAGCCGCCGCCCACTTGTACAGGTACTTGCACCGCAGAAGCGATCTGCCCAATGAGCGCATCGTTCACTGGTTGACCTGCTTTGGCACCGTCCAAATCAACCAAATGAATGTAGGAGCCACCCAAGCGCTCCCATTCTCGTGCTACTTCCACCGGATTTTCGTTGTATATCGTCTCCTGGTTATAATCACCTTGTACCAGTCGTACACATTTGCCATCGCGAATATCAATCGCCGGGTATATCGTGAACAAAGTTAAGACCCCCTTGTGAGCTATTCAACATCTATATGCCTTTACATCAATCAGCGACCAAAGTTGGCGTACCACCAAATGCAGACTCACGAATCGCTACGCTCGCTTTTTCGCTTCCGCTAGTTCCAAAAACTGACGAAGCAGGCGCATCCCCATTTCTCCGCTTTTCTCTGGATGGAACTGCATGCCATACACATGGCCTCTGCCCACGATAGCCGTTACGGGCCCACCGTAGTCGGTCACCGCCAGCAGATCACTTTCGACCTCTGGCTTCGCATGATAGGAATGCACAAAATACACATGCCCTTCCTCCAAGCCCTGCAACAGCGGGTGCTCCGGCTGAGTCATACGCAGACGATTCCAGCCCATATGCGGCACTTTAACGCCCAGATCAGGAGCAAACCGAACGACCTCGCCTGGTAAAATATTAAGTCCTTCATGACTGCCGTATTCTTCACCACGAGTGAACAATAGCTGCATTCCCAAACAAACACCGAGCAGCGGTTGTCCAGCACTTGCAACCTCCTGAATAACCCGATCCAATCCGCTGGAACGCAGATGCTCCATCGCATCCCCGAAGGCCCCTACACCCGGCAAAATCACACCGCTGGAGGCACGAATCACTTGAGCATCTCCTGTCACTACAGCCTCAAAGCCAAGGCGCTCAACCGCCTTGCTCACACTATGCAGATTCCCTCTGCCGTAATCCACAATGGCAATGGACATGGACTACAGCACTCCCTTCGTTGAAGGCACTCCTGTCACCCGCGGATCAATGGAGGTCGCCTCATCCAAAGCACGCCCCAGCGCTTTGAACACCGCCTCAATCATATGGTGGGTATTTTGCCCGTAGTGAACAATGACGTGCAACGTCATGCGAGCCTCCAACGCAAATTTCCATAGAAATTCATGCACCAGCTCTGTCGAGAAGCTGCCTACATGCTGAGACGGGTACTCTGCACGATACTCAAAATGAGGTCGATTACTCAGATCAATAACAACCTGCGCGAGCGCCTCATCCATCGGTACAAAGACGCTGGCATAGCGCTTTATGCCTTTTTTATCACCCAATGCTTCCAGCAAGGTTTGCCCCAGACAGATCCCAATGTCCTCGACGGTATGGTGGTCGTCGATATCCACATCCCCTCTGGCCTGTACATTAAGATCAAATTGTCCGTGCTTGGTGAACAAATCTAGCATGTGATTTAAAAAAGGAACATCCGTTTCAATCTCTGCCTGCCCTGTCCCGTCTACTGCAAATGACAGCTGAATGTCTGTTTCATTCGTTTTCCGGCTGACACTGCCTGTACGCCCTGCTTCGTTATTTTCGTTCCCCATCGCCATCCACCGCCTTCTTCTCATTGTCCAATCGAACTTGTATCGCCCGTGCGTGGCCTTCCAGCCCTTCATGCCGGGCAAGCTGCATAATGGTCTCTCCATTGCGCAGCAGTGCTTCCTTGCTGTAATAGATCATACTCGACTTCTTGATAAAATCATCAATATCCACTGGCGAGGAAAAGCGCGCCGTTCCATTCGTCGGAATAATATGGTTAGGTCCGGCAAAATAATCGCCTACCGGCTCCGAGCTGTACGCTCCCAGAAAAATAGCTCCTGCATTTTCGATCATCCCCATATGTTCCATCGGCTGCTCTGTCATGATCTCCAAATGCTCGGGCGCAAGCCGATTGACAATACGGATGCCCTCTTCCAAATTGTCAACGACAATGATGGCTCCGTATGCCTCTACCGATGCAGCAGCAATATCTCTGCGCGGCAACTCCGCCAATTGGCGCCCTACCTCGGCTGATACTTCTTCGGCCAAGCGTTGCGAGGGCGTAACCAGTATGGCTGAGGCCATTTCGTCATGTTCTGCCTGTGAAAGTAGGTCAGCCGCTACATAAGAGGGATTGGCCGTGTCATCAGCCAATACGACAATTTCACTCGGTCCTGCAATACTGTCGATATCCACTGCACCGTATACTTCTCGCTTAGCCAGCGCTACATAAATGTTGCCGGGACCGCAAATTTTATCGACCGGTTCAATACTATGTGTCCCGTATGCAAGAGAGGCAATGGCCTGCGCTCCGCCAACCCTGAATATTTCCGTTACACCAGCCTCTGCCGCAGCTACCAGTGTATAGGGGTCGATCCCTGCCTTGCCGCCTGTCGCCGGGGGTGTCACCATGACGATCTCCGGTACTCCAGCCACCTGAGCGGGAATGACATTCATCAACACCGAGGATGGATAGGCGGCTTTACCGCCTGGAACATACACGCCTACACGTTTCAACGGCCGGATGATTTGACCGAGTAAGCTACCGTCCGGCTGTAAATCCATCCATGAGTTACGCTTTTGCTTGAGGTGAAAAGCGCGAATATGATCCGCCGCTTCTCGAATTGCCTGTATAAATGAAGGCTCTACCTTGTCATAGGCCGACTTTAATTCTTCATCTGTCACACGAAGCTGCTCCGCTGTCAGCGATACACCATCAAACGTTTCCGTATACCGCAGAACAGCCCCATCCCCCTCTTGGCGTACCGATTGAATAATCGTACGCACAGCCTCGTTTTGCTCCGGTGTTCCGTAATCCACCTCTCGTTGGAGGCTGAAATCACGGGCTGCTACGATCTTCATTTGCTCATTCCCCCTACCTGCTGCTTGCTTGCAGAATGTTCCTGAACTGTTGCTCCGTTCCTTTAATCCTTCGGTACTACTTCAGTTGGGATCACCTGATGCAATCGATCACACAATGCCTGAATCGGACCATTTTTCATCCGGTAACTGACCCGGTTGGCAATCAAACGACTGGTAATATCCAGTATGCTAATCTGCTCAACCAATCCGTTCTCCCGCAAGGTCTGTCCCGTCTCCACCATATCTACAATGCGATCTGCCAGACCAATTAACGGCGCCAGCTCGATGGAGCCGTTCAGCTTAATGACCTCCACCTGCTGACCTTGTTCCCGAAAATACTGGGAAGCCACATTTGGATATTTGGTAGCGACCCGCTGACGAATACCTGGTTGCCAATCAGGTAAAGCAATTACCGACATCCGGCAACGGGCAATCCCCAGATCCAGTAGCTCATATACATCCTTGTTTTCTTCCAGCAAAACATCCTTACCGACAATGCCGATGTCAGCTGCACCATACTCCACATACGTAGGAACATCGACGGGCTTCGCCATAATAAATTCCATTCCCAGCTCAGGCAATGGGATGACCAACTTGCGGGTTTCATCCACATCCAGTGGAATTGGAACCCCTGCCTGGCGGAACAACTTGGAAGCCTGCTTGTAAATCCGTCCCTTCGGCATGGCTACCTTCAATGTTTCCGTCATGACAATTCCCCCCTTTGTACGGGCCGTCTTCCTTCAGCTGTATAGCTGTATACCTCTGCGTACAGATCCTGCTGCTCACGACGTCGATCCTCCGGTCCCCCCGTGAGTCCTGTCACCACAGTAAAACCCTCTGCACGTAGCTGTGCTGCGGCGGATAGCGCCTCTTGTCGTTCCTGCTCGTCATAACGGATAAATATCGGACGCTTCGTCTCAATTGAAATTCCATCCACACCATCGACGATTCGGTTCGTCTTCAATGCGAATCCCGTAGCCGGTACCGATCGCCCAAACTGCTGAAGCAGATTGTCATAACGACCTCCGTTGCATACCGGAAACCCGATTTCCGCTGCATAGCCCTCAAAAGTCATTCCTGTATAATATGAAAAATCACCGATCATGGTAAGGTCAATTAACACATGCTCAGATACGCCGTATGCCTCCAGCACTTCCCACACCTCGCACAAATGTGCAATGGATTGAATCGTCTGCTGCTCCACACTAAGGCGAGTAGCCTGCTCGCAAATTTCCTTCCCACCACGCAGCCGAAGAATGGCCTCCAGCTTATCCCGATGCGCAGGGGCCAAACCTAAAGCTTCAATCGCCGCTCGGTAGCCCACTACATCACGACTGAGCAACAGTTCTTTTAGTGCTTGCTGTTCAGCCTGGCGACCTGGAATGATCTCTTCAAATAACCCGTTCAGGAATCCCACATGTCCCATGGCAATTTTAAAAGAGTTAACACCCGCTGCCTGCAATGATGCAATGGCCAATGCTACAACCTCTGCATCAGCCTCAGGTGAATCATCCCCTACCAGCTCCACGCCTGTTTGAAAAAACTCCGCCTCTCTTCCTGCCTCTTCCTCAATCGCTCGAAATACATTGGCGTGATAGGACAGGCGAAGCGGTACTTCCTCTTCCTTTAGCAACGAAGACACCACCCGTGCAATCGGAGCAGTCATATCAGAACGAAGTACCAACGTAGTCCCCCGGTTGTTGAGCAATTTAAACAGCTTCCGATCAGAAGTAGAACTAGCCACTCCCACTGTATCGTAGTATTCCATCGTAGGCGTCATAATCTGACGGTAACCCCAACGCTCCATACATGCGAGTACATTCAGTTCAATGGCCCGCAGCTTCGACACTGCACGTGGAAGATAATCTCGAACCCCTACAGGAATCTCAAATCCTTTTGGCTTAGACATCTCTATCACCTCATGATTTCACAATATCTTTATCATGGTAAAGTGCTAACAAACTAAAGTATATTCGATATATTATCATGCCCTACTTATGAACGTCAACCAAACGTAGCAGCCCATTTTTACAGCCCGGACAAGTCGCTGTCCCTCTCTATATTTTATCCAATGCAAAATACATGAATCCTAAAAAAAGACTGTCAGCCTTAAGCCAACAGTCTAAGTCAAAGTATTTAGTAGTTTGCCTGTTCATCTTTACTCTGGGATGGAAACTTCGGAACTGTCCCCAAACCGACCCATGAAAATGGTACATATCGAAAAAACAACGTCACAATCAGCCATGTTCCAAACAGCGCCAACACCCATCCGCCAGCAACAGAGAAGACATATTCTATGGGTGTACCATGCAAATCCAGTTTGCGATACACTCGTAATAACGCCGGATGAAGTAAATAAATACCGAAAGAACATGCTCCCAGCCAACTGATGAACATTCGCAGTCTATCACTAGTATGACGATATAAAAAAACCGATAACTGAAACAGCACCAATGCAGATACGAGAGCATATGCATTATGTAGCAGTTCATAGACCAGCGAGTCTGCATAAATGGCTTTGCGGTAGGCTACAAACCATACTTGTACATAAACGACACCCAGTAATAACCAAATCGCCCACAGGGCCCACCAGCTGATCAATCGACCGCGACCTATTACCGTGCCTGGGACTGGAAAAAGCCACTTTTTAAACCCTTCATATCCAATCGCTACAGCGGCACCCAAGGCAAAGTAACTGATATACGTAATCGCAAGGCTTCCTCTCTCCTCTTGCCAAACGTATTTGTTCAGTAGTACAAACCCCCATTGAATGACTAACCCTACTGTCAAAATGACAAAAGCTGCTCTCCGCGGACTCGATAACCAATGACGTAAACGCTGCACTCCCCACAACAACAGCGGAAAGACCAAATAAAATTGGATGATGATAATGACATAATACAAATGCGTATACGCATTTCCCGTTAGCAGCACGAGCGGAAGATCACTAAGCGGCATCAACCCACGTGTCACCAAGGTCAAATAGTACATAAGAGAAAATAAAACGTAGGGTAACACAATAAACATCAGTCTTTTTCGAAAAAACAAAAGCATACTCTTTCCACGAAGTGGCCGATCGACATAATTGTAAAATAGAACAAAACCGCTCACAAAAATAAATACAGGCACTGCAAAGCTGCTAAACATATTTAAAAATAAAAAAGGATAAAACAATAGAGAATGACGCGCATCAATCAAAGCCATTGAAGTTGCATGGATGGTAATGACGGCCGCAATTAATATTCCCCGGTAAATATCAAGCTCTGGTATACGTTCTTTTTTGACCAAATCAACACGCTCCCATATCGCTTTGCAAAAATATCTATTATCAATTTTTAAACATAACCAACATGCATTACCCCACTTATTATACAGAAAAACTGCACAAGAAGGACCCCTTAATACATAAGGGGCCCTTCTTATCATACTATTGACTACTCATCCACACCAGAGCGTCTTAAATCACGCAACGGATTACCGCCTACAAAAGCACCTGCCGGCACATCTTTATGCACAACCGCTCCGGCCGCTACCACAGCCCCGTCACCGATGGTAACACCCGGCAAAATGGTTGTGTTTGCGCCGATCAGCACACGATCCCCGATCACCACTTTACCGATGCGATACTCCTGTATAAGGTATTCATGAGCCAGTATGGTCGTGTTATATCCAATGACCGAATTGTTCCCGATTATAATATGCTCTGGAAAAAAAACATCCACCATCACCATCAGACCGAAGGCTGCATGTTGCCCAACCTTCATCCCCAGCATTCTGCGGTAGATAACATTTTTCAGAGAAAGCACAGGACAATACCGGGCAATCTGTATAAAAATGAAGTTCTTAACGCCTTTCCAAGGGCTCACCGTCCGATAAATTTGCCACAACGCATTGGGACCTTCTACAGGATAGCGGTTCACCTTTCTCACGATACATTGACACCTTGAAGTTCCAGCTTCAGCAAATCCCTCATATCATATAGCATGTAGTCTGGTCCATATCCGCGCAGAGTTTCCTCACCCTTGAGCGACCAGGCCACTCCTGCAGATTTCACACCTGCCGCCTGAGCTGACAAAATATCAAAGGAACTGTCTCCAACCATCAACGTATGTTCCGCTTTAGCATTCAAACCAGCCAAAGCCTTGAGCACTGGCTCCGCGTGAGGCTTCGGATGCTCCACATCGTCTACCGTAACAATATAATCCATAGAGGAAGTCAGATTAAACAGGTTAAGTACACGTATCGTGGATGGTCGTATTTTAGTTGTCACAACCCCCAACTTAATTCCTCGTGCACGTAGCTCCTGAATAACCTCAATAACATATGGAAATGGCTTCACCATTTGATCATGATGAATTTGATTATAAGCACGGTAGTCTTTAACTAGCCCAGATACATCCGTTAATCCCGTAAAAGTACGGAGTTGATCGTCCAGCGTTCCCCCCATATGAGGAATAATGTGCTCCCGCGTTAGCGGATCCGCATCTGGATGGTTCAAAATGTGTAAAAATGTGCTGATTATCAACTCATTCGTATCCATAATGGTACCGTCTAAATCAAACAAAATCGTATTTATCATAGATGCTCCTTCTTGTCCTCATCCGTGTCTTCCTTAGATAGCTTATCCGCTGTGGCTGTTGGAGAAACCGCATCCTGCCCAGGACGGGATACTTGTTCTGGCGTCATATCAGGTACCTGATCAATCCCCGTCTTGCTGGAGACAATCGGGTCGCTATATCTCGCAACGGCCGAGCCCTTCCGACGACGAACCAAGATAAAAATCACGGCAGCCACAATGATGAAAATAGCAAGCAACTGTGAGATCCGTACATTACCGTAATTCGGGTCCAAGTACCCCGGTTCAAACCCTAGCCATACCATAGGGGACCACAGAGCATTCACAAAGGAAGCCAGCCAGTCCGGTCCCTGAAAGGCCAAGCTGTCCGTCCGCACCCGCTCGATGAAAAAGCGACCAATAGAGTACCAAATGAAGTAAAATGCAAACATTTCACCCGCACGTACAAATTTCATCCGGCGAATCACAAGCAGCAAAATCACGCCTACAATACTCCACAGCGATTCGTACAGGAACGTAGGGTGGTGAAACACCCCGTTAACGTTCATCTGATTCACAATGAAATCCGGTAGATGCAGCTGACTGCGCAAAAAAGTCTCCTCCGTTGGTCCACCGTAAGCCTCTTGATTGACAAAATTACCCCAGCGTCCAATCGCTTGACCGATTAATAGACCCGGCGCACAAATATCAGCAACACGCCAGAAGTTATATCCTTTATAACGGAAATAAATAACCGCACATATAATAGCACCAATCAAGGCACCATATATCGCGATACCGCCATTCCAAATTTTAAAGATATCCCATAGATTATCCCGGTAGTCTTCCCATTTGAAGGCTACATAATAAATACGCGCTCCAATAATGGCCGATGGAACACCCAGAAGCAGCATATCCATAAAGAATTCCTGCGGAATACCGAATCTTTTTCCCTCACGGATGGCGAGATATAAACCCACAAGCGCCGCCAGCCCCAAAATAAGCCCATACCAATGGACCTTGATTGCCCCGATCGAAAAAGCAATCGGATTCAGCAGTAATGTTGCCGTTGACATATGTTTCTCTCACTCCTTGTCCTTCCTTGCAACCGAACGAACCTTAATCCATCTCTTCCATATCTTCAGAAATCGTAGCAGTCAGCTTGTTTGTAAATTGCAGGGCTGCATTAACGCCCATTTGTTTCAAACGATAGTTCATCGCCGCTACCTCGATAATAACAGCCAGATTTCGGCCTGGACGAACTGGAATCGTAACGAGTGGAACATCTGTATCAATAATGCGTGTAGTTTCTTCATCGAGACCGAGACGGTCATACTGCTTGTCCTGTTGCCATGCCTCCAGGCGGACAACCAGTGTAATTCGCTTATTATTACGAACTGCACCAGCACCAAACAGTGTCATCACATTAATAATGCCTACGCCTCGAATTTCAAGCAGGTGACGAATGAGTTCAGGTGCTGTTCCATGCAACTGAAAATCGGACGTTTGCCGGATTTCTACCGCATCATCTGCTACCAAGCGATGCCCACGTTTGACAAGTTCCAGTGCTGTTTCACTCTTACCAATTCCACTACTGCCTGTAATAAGCATTCCCACGCCATACACGTCACATAATACGCCATGAATAGTTGCCGTAGGTGCCAGCTTTCTTTCCAGAAAACCTGTGATACGGCTCGATAAAATCGTCGTCGCCATATTAGTCCGCAGTACAGGAATATCTCGCTCTGTACTTGCTTCCACTAGCTCGGCCGGTACCTCCAGGCCACGTGTGATGATAATACATGGAGTCAGCTCTGTACACAAACGCTCCATTCGATCCCGTCGCTCCTCAGGAGGCAGCATACCCAGAAAGGCCAGCTCAGACCTTCCCAAAAGCTGTACCCGCTCCTGTGTATGATATTCAAAATACCCGGCCATCTCCAGGCCTGGGCGATTCAAATCGTCCACGGTGATCAGTCTGCGCAGACCCTTTTCACCGGAAATAACCTCCATTTGGAATTGCTGTACAAGCTCGGATACCTTTACCTGTTTAGCCATTGTATTCTCTCCTCATCTGCAAAAACCGGATTCTATACGCCATTTGATTTATGTAGCATTATTCTATTAACCATACAACCCCACGCAGTCTATCCTGAATGAGTCCACACTTCACTTGATTTAACAATAGGATTCCAGGCTATCCCTATCCTGACAGTTGGAGGCCCCAATCTGGAACTCCTGCCAACGAGCCTTGTCTAAATCTAGACCTGCACCATTGTACACCCATCGTATCGGAATTTTCCATTGAATGCAATGCCGAAGCTAGTAGCGGATATGATATACAAAAGAGTCGCAGTTCTCCGCTTGGGAAAACTGCGACTCTCTTCCAGAGGCTGATCTTATTCGCCAACCAGAATGCTCAATTCCGATTCCTTATCAAAAATATGAACTTTGTTCATATCAACAGCCAACTTCGCTTTGACACCATCACGAGTATTGGAACGTCCGTCTACACGGGCAATAATCGTATCGTTTCCAGCACCGCTCAGGTACAACAGCATTTCATGACCGAGATTTTCCGTTACATCCACAGTGGATGTAAAGATCGTGTTCGGAGAAGCCTCCAAAAATACAGGCTCTTCATGAATATCCTCAGGTCGAATGCCCAAGATCACTTCTTTGCCAATGTAGCCTTTCGCTTTCAAAATCTGTCCCTTACCTTCAGGTACAAACAGATCCAGACCTGGTGCTGTGAAATGCAATGCACCTTCTTTTTCAACCAGCTTACCTGAGATAAAGTTCATTGTAGGAGAGCCGATAAAACCAGCAACGAACAGATTCACTGGACGGTTGTACAGTTCATCCGGGGATGCAGCTTGTTGAATGATACCATCCTTCATAACTACAATCCGATCACCCATCGTCATGGCTTCAACCTGGTCATGTGTTACATAGATAACGGTCGTTTCCAGACGCTTAGCCAACTTCGTGATTTCTGCACGCATTTGACCACGCAACTTGGCATCCAAGTTGGACAGTGGCTCATCCATCAAGAAGACTTGTGGGTCACGCACAATCGCACGTCCCAAGGCAACACGCTGACGCTGACCGCCTGATAACGCTTTCGGCTTGCGATCCAGCAGATGCTCAATATCAAGGATTTTAGCTGCTTCACGTACGCGTTTATCAATTTCTTCCTTTTTAACCTTGCGGAGCTTCAGACCAAAAGCCATGTTTTGGTATACATTCATATGCGGATACAAGGCATAGGATTGGAATACCATCGCGATATCGCGGTCTTTTGGAGCCACATCGTTCACAACACGATCACCAATGTACAATTTACCGTCTGAAATTTCCTCCAGACCAGCAATCATACGAAGTGTAGTAGACTTCCCACAACCGGAAGGACCAACCAATACGAGAAATTCTTTATCTTGAATGTCCAAATTGACATCAACAACCGTAGCTTTTTCTGCACCCGGATATTTCTTAAAAATATGCTCTAAACGTACGCCAGCCATAGCTTTTGCCTCCCCAAGGTCAAGTTTTGAAATCGAATACATTTTCTACTTGTATCTTACCCTAGTACCTAAACCCTGGCTATTCGCAAACTGCACAAAAATGCTATTTCCTTTTTGTCACTTTGTACAATAACAGATATAGTTTGACCAAAACTGCATCATTAAACGTCCGCACGTCCAATCCGGTCTCCTGTTTAATCTTGTCCAAACGGTAAATCAACGTATTACGGTGAACATACAGACGCTTGGCTGTCTCACTCACATTACAATCCAGTTGAAAAAAGATATCCAATGTAGCCATCGTTTCTGAGTCTTCCAGTATGACAGATGACTTCATTACCTGCTCCAAAAATAGTACACGCTGCTCCTTGGGAATGCGATTTAACAGTCTCTCCAAATGAAGCTCCCATGAAAGGTGGATGTGCTCTGTTACATGAAAAAGCTTGCCAAGATGGATCGTCTCCCATAATAAATTCAGCTCGTGGGGGAAACTTTGCAAAGGGACCGAAGGCTTGGAAATTGCCAAATGGAATACACCGACCCATTCATTCGCGATAAGCTCATATAACCCCAAGCTAAAAGCCGTAAGTACCTCCTCAAGTGGTTCCGCAAAATCTGCCTCTCTAGTCTCAGGATCTTTATCCCGTTCATCGTCGGCCCCTAATAAAAGCTCCTTTTTTGCGAGAATCAGCCAAGATTGTTCGTCTAATGGAGTAAGCAGCACATTCCCTCCAAAATAGCTCGCTAACAATCGGTGAAGCTGCGTATAAGTAATAGCCCCATCCTGTGTTCCCTCGCCATTCAGTAAAAAAGGCACCATACACGCTGATAACGAATCACGAAGCTCCAATTCAGTGGGAACTTCTTCCTCACTGTTTAGGTCGGCAGCCTGCTGTATGAGCCATTGTCCAAAACGATTCATCCGCTCTTCCTCGCTATAGGCTGGGTTGATCGACAAGCGTGAACCATTCTGCCAGACTTGTTCCATGTTCCCCAGTAACGCTTCTATCAACTTCCGTTCTCGATCCGTCAAATATCTGTCCTCTACCGCAAAAGCAGCCAGTTCACCTGCCGATGCACGAAACGGAAAATATAATTTATTCTCACTAACAAACGATCTATCCGGTATAACTGAATCGGCTGTTTCTCCTTCTGCCATCATTTCTGGGCACCAAGGCACTATGGTAAAAGGCGCTTGAATTATATTCTGAAGCTGTTGCTGAATCCATTCTGTATCCAAAGTCACGCGATCACCACTTCACTTTTTTTAGAATATAGATTAAACACTAAGCGAACATAATGAACTCATTATAACCCGTCGATACCTTAAAATAAAAAGCTATATAAAAACATAACTTATAACAATACAAAAAAAGCCATCAACTTATAGTTGATGACTTCTGATGAGCCATGAAGGACTCGAACCTTCGACACCCTGATTAAAAGTCAGGTGCTCTACCAACTGAGCTAATGGCTCGTAAAACTGGTGGAGGATGATGGATTCGAACCACCGAACCCGTAAGGGAGCAGATTTACAGTCTGATGCGTTTGGCCACTTCGCTAATCCTCCATATAAAGGTGGCTCGGGACGGAATCGAACCGCCGACACGAGGATTTTCAGTCCTCTGCTCTACCGACTGAGCTACCGAGCCATATCCATTGGCAAAAAAATAAAGTGCGGAGGGATACCCCTTCCCACTTTAGTACGGCGAAAATACTAAGCTGAAAAATGGCGGAACTGACGGGATTCGAACCCGCGATCTCCTGCGTGACAGGCAGGCATGTTAGGCCTCTACACCACAG
>NZ_JAALFM010000069.1:0-644 GCF_011800295.1 Paenibacillus sp. EKM301P
TGTAACCTTGGCCGAGCTGGATCAGTTAGTAGAGCGGACTCGTGACATCGGGGAACTGGAAAATGTATATGCCTTGACACCGATGCAAAAAGGCATGTTGTTCCATAGCCTGATGGATGCAGCGTCAGGGGCTTATTTTGAACAAACGACCTTTGACTTGCGTGGTCGCTTCCAGGCAGATATTTTCCAAGATAGCTTGAATCATTTGGCGCAGCGGCATGAGATCTTTAGAGCTAATTTCATTAGCGGCTGGCAGGATGAGCCCGTGCAGGTGATTTTCCGCCGCAAGGATGTTGGTTTCAGCTATGAAGATTTGCGTCATTTGGATGATCAGGAACGTGACGCGTATGTGAAGGAATTTATTCGCCAGGACAAGGCAGCCGGATTCGATTTGTCCCGGGATGCGTTGATGCGCGTGGCGATTTTACGGACAGGTGATGAGGATTATTACTTTGTGTGGAGCTCTCATCACATCCTAATGGACGGCTGGTGTGTGGCGTTGGTAACGGATGAGGTGTTTGAGGCTTATTTTGCAGCCGTAGAACATAGAGAACCAAAGCTCGCCCTGGTGACTCCATACAGTCAGTATATTGAGTGGCTTGAAGCCCAGGATGTAGAAGCAGCAGCCTCATACTGGAAAGATT
>NZ_JAALFM010000070.1:0-631 GCF_011800295.1 Paenibacillus sp. EKM301P
GTTCAGCAAGGCCTACCCGCAGAAGTGGCGGCTTCGCTAGATCAAACGGACGAACGAATTGGCGCACCGTTTCTTCTACCTGCTCCTCGCTGATCTGCACATATTCCACCTGGAAGGCGGCTTCTTCGTAAATCCGCTGAACCGCTTCGCCTTTTACCATCTCAAAGCCGGTACGCAGCGTTTCATGACGAGCTACGAGCCCGCGAAACGCTTCTTCAAACCGCTGCCGGTCGAGCTCCCCTTCGAGCAGCATAGCTCCCGGTATGTTGTAGCTCAGCTCGGCTCCTTCCAGCTGGTTCAAGATATAGAGACGTTTCTGAGCGGAAGAGAGCGGATAATACTCGCTAGGTTCCGCAGCCGGAATAGCCGTGAACGAGCCGATCTCCAGCCGCTCCATAGCCGCGGCCATTTCTTCAACCGTCGAGTAGCGGAATACGTCGCGAAGCGGGAATTCAACGCCTAGCTCCTTATGCATTTTGCTGACCAGCGTCGTCGCCCGCAGGGAGTGCCCGCCGAGGTCGAAGAAGTTGTCCGTTACGCCTACCGCCTTCTCCCGAACAAGCACATCCTGCCAAATGGCGGCCAGCTTCGCCTCCAGTTCGGTGCGCGGCGCCACGTATTCGCGGCCTCC
>NZ_JAALFM010000072.1:0-619 GCF_011800295.1 Paenibacillus sp. EKM301P
GAACGGATGACACGTCACTTTATTCGCTTAGCCGAAGCCGTGGCGGCAAACCCGGATGCGAAGCTGGGTGAGCTGGAACTGATTACGACCGAAGAAACCGAACAGATTCTGAAGGTGTTCAATGATCCGAACGCGCACAGCGTGCGTGGAACACTCCAAGGTCTGTCGCTCAGCGAGCGTTTTGAAGAGCAAGCGAAAAACAGCCCTGAGCGGATAGCCGTTGTATCTGGGAATATGACGCTAACCTACGCTGAGCTGAATGAGCAGGCGAACCGGTTGGCCCGTGTGCTACGGGCGAAAGGTGTTGAAGCAGATCAACCGGTAGGCGTACTGCTGGAACGTTCTGCGGATCTTCTGGTGAGCATTCTGGGGGTACTGAAGGCCGGAGGCGCGTATGTGCCAATGGATACGATGTATCCACAGGAACGGATCGACTACATGCTTCAAGACAGTGGGGCCAAGGTCGTGATCACCAGCAGAGCCGCCAACCTCTCGCTGAGCTTGCCATCCACAGTAGAAGCTATAGTCCTTGACGATGAGGGCGTTCAAGCTCAATGGGGAGCACAGGATGCGAGCAACCTGATCCCTGTCGCCGGCCTGCATAACCTGGCCTATATGA
>NZ_JAALFM010000073.1:0-609 GCF_011800295.1 Paenibacillus sp. EKM301P
CAAACCGGCTCCACCTTGTACATGGTGTTGCTGGCAGCGTATAGCACGCTCTTGCATAAATACACGGGTCAAGAGGACATCATCGTCGGCACGCCGATTGCCGGAAGACCACATGCGGAACTGGGCAGCCTGGTAGGCGTATTCCTCAACACGCTGGCGATCCGCAATTATCCGTGTGGCGACAAAACGTTCCTGGATTACCTGCAAGAGGTCAAAGAGCACGCGCTCCGTGCGTATGAGCATCAGGAATATCCGTTTGAAGAGTTGGTTGAAAAGCTGAATTTAACGCGGGATACGAGCCGAAATGCGCTGTTTGACACGATGTTTGAGCTGAAAACATTTGAGCAGCAGGAGTTCGAGCTGGAAGGTCTGGCCTTCAAGCCGTATCCGACGGACAATCCTACGTCCAAATTTGATCTGACCTTGGATGCCGTAGAGCAGCCAGAAGGTATTCTGTGTAGTTTGGAATACAGCACGGCGCTGTACAAGCCGGAGACCATCGCACGCTTTGCACAGCATTTTACCGAACTCATACGTGCCATTACACTTCATCCACAGCAGCCACTGGCAGCTCTGGATATGGTAACTGTCGAGGAGAAGGCACAAATC
>NZ_JAALFM010000074.1:0-584 GCF_011800295.1 Paenibacillus sp. EKM301P
TTTAGCCTTGGCAGATGGTCCTGCCGGATTCATACGGGGTTTCACGTGCCCCGCACTACTCGGGATCCGTCTCGGAGGGAACAGGTTTTGAACTACAGGGCTTTTACCTTCTCTGGCGGGCCTTTCCAGACCTCTTCATCTAACCGGTTCCTTTGTAACTCCATGTGAGACGTCCCACAACCCCAAGGAGCAAGCTCCTTGGTTTGGGCTAATCCGCGTTCGCTCGCCGCTACTGACGGAATCACTATTGTTTTCTCTTCCTCAGGGTACTTAGATGTTTCAGTTCCCCTGGTCTGCCTCTCACTCACCTATGAATTCAGTGAGTAGTGACTGTCGATGAAGACAGCCGGGTTTCCCCATTCGGACATCCCCGGATCAAAGCTTGCTTACAGCTCCCCGAGGCCTTATCGTTGTTCGCCACGTCCTTCGTCGGCTCCTGGCGCCTAGGCATCCTCCGTGTGCTCTTTGTAGCTTAACCTAGTATTTACATCGTAAATACGATTTGCTACCTTTATTTCACTTGTTTACACAAGATCAGCTTAAAGGAATATTCTAAAACGCAATTTCGTTTCGGTATCCAGTTT
>NZ_JAALFM010000075.1:0-568 GCF_011800295.1 Paenibacillus sp. EKM301P
CGCGGTTCCAGGCTTCATAGCCTTGCTCGGTCTTGCTGAACACCATCCGCAGTGCATCATGGTGCGCTGTGAGTTTGCCAAGTGCCTGACGCAAAGCGGACTCATCAAAACCCTGCTCCCGGTGCAGCATCACCGCCTGATTAAAGTGATGTACGTCTACTTGCTCCTGGGCAAAGAACCAATGCTGGATGGGAGACAAAGTTGTTTCCTCGCTCACTTCTCCCTGATCTACCCTACGACTTACCTCGTGCATATGCGGTGCCAGTGTTGCGACGGTTGGGTAGCGGAACAAATCTTTCATGTCCAGCTTGTAGCCTGCCTGGAACGCACGCGATACGATTTGAATCGCCTTGATCGAATCGCCGCCCAGGTCAAAGAAATTGTCCAAAATCCCGACAGTTGCCACGCCTAGGACGGACTGCCAGATCGCTACGAGTGCTCGTTCGGCTACCGTACGTGGCGCTACATACTCCGCACCGCTGTGCAGACTACCTTCCGGTGCTGGCAGGGACTTGCGGTCGATTTTGCCGTTCGGTGTCAGCGGCATCTGCTCCAACCAGATGAAATA
>NZ_JAALFM010000076.1:0-536 GCF_011800295.1 Paenibacillus sp. EKM301P
CAAAAATATAATGGCACCGATGATGTCGTGTTTGGCAGCGTGGTATCTGGACGTCCGGCAGACATTCCGAATGTGGAGCACATCATTGGTCTGTTTATCAATACGATTCCGGTGCGTATCCGTAGTCAAGTGGACAATCTATTCTCCGACGTGATGAAGCAAACCCAGGAGCAATCGATTGCTTCCCATGTGTATGATACGTATCCGCTGTATGAAATTCAGGGGCTGTCAGAGCTTAAGCAGGATTTGATTAATCATATTCTTATTTTTGAGAACTATCCGGTCGAGGAACAAATCGAGCAATTAGGTAGCGGTGAGGCGGCCAGCTTCACCATCACAGGAGCCGAGTCTGTCGAGCAGACCAACTATGACTTTAACGTGGTAGTGCTGCCGGGGAATACCATTCACATGAGCTTTGGGTATAATGCCCTGGCCTTTGAACGGGAAAGTGTAGAGCACATTCGAGGTCATCTGGTACAGCTGCTGGAGCAGGTGACAGCCAATCCGGACATCCGTGTACATGAGCTGGATATGGT
>NZ_JAALFM010000077.1:0-509 GCF_011800295.1 Paenibacillus sp. EKM301P
GAGGATACGCTTATGCGCGTAGCTGTTTTCCGCACGGGCGATCGCTCATACCGTTTTGTATGGAGCTTCCACCATATTGTGATGGACGGCTGGTGCCTGTCACTAATGACGGACGAAGTATTTAGTGCATATTTTGCCTTGCTGGAGAACAAGCAGCCAGAGCTTGCACCTGTCAAGCCGTATAGTGACTATATCGAATGGTTGGAACACCAAGATGCACAGGAAGCATCTCGTTATTGGAGTGACTATTTGGCAGGTTTTGAGCAGCAAACCTTGTTGCCTAGTGAGAATGCGCAAGTTTCTGTAGCAGAACAGGATGACGACACAAACAGAAGCGGTAACAGTTCGAATCCCGGCTATGTTTTGGAAAAGCTGCCATTGATGTTGGGTAAAGAACGAAGTGCCGCATTAAACCAAATGGCCAAACAACAGCATGTCACGATTAACACATTGCTGCAAAGCGTTTGGGGCGTTATTTTACAGAAATACAATAATCATCAGGATGTTGT
>NZ_JAALFM010000078.1:0-500 GCF_011800295.1 Paenibacillus sp. EKM301P
ATCTTGAAGGCCGGCGGAGCCTATGTGCCGATTGATCCGGAATATCCGGCCGATCGTATCCGCTTTATGCTGGAGGATTCGGGAGCGAAGCTGGTGCTGACACAATCACATCTGACGGAGCAAGTGTCGCTGAGTTTCGACGGCCAGGTGCTGGTGCTGGATCGTCAGGAGCAGGATGGCAAGAACATTTATCACGAAGACGGCTCGAATCTGGAGCCCCTAGCTGGACCGCATCATGTTGCCTATGTCATCTATACCTCCGGTTCGACCGGAAAACCAAAGGGCGTAATGGTGGAGCATCATTCCGTGCTGAACCGGATTTTGTGGATGCATGATCGTTATGGCTTGAGTGCAGAAGATACGATTCTGCAAAAGACCGCCTTCACCTTCGACGTGTCGGTGTGGGAGCTGTTCTGGTGGTCGATGGTCGGCTCGAAGGTAAGCCTGTTGCCGGTTGGCGGGGAAAAGAACCCGGAAGACATCGTGGACACGATTGCCCG
>NZ_JAALFM010000008.1:0-221920 GCF_011800295.1 Paenibacillus sp. EKM301P
CTCCATTAAAGACCAACCGAAGTTGGTTATAGAAAGAGCGATTAGCTCATTTTGAAACTGACGAGATAAAATATCTCTTTTTTGCTTCCATTTCATACAGCCAGATGGCATGTACCAAAATTTCAGCATTGGATTTTATAAATAAAATCCGTACTCACTCGTTGTTCAGTTTTCAAAGATCAAACTTTATTTTCTCTCACTTTGTTTCACCACCGCGTCTCAGCGGCGACTTAAATAATGTAACACATAACCTCATTTTTCGTCAAGCATTTTTTTAAAAATTTATTTCCTTGCTTGATGCAACACCCTTTATCCTGCTTTAGACAGTTCTAAATTATTCGTGTTGCTTAATGGGGCGAGTTATAACTTAGCACATAATTTACATACTCGTCAAGCTAAAATAATCATTTATATCTTTTAATCTCCTGTAAATTCTAAATCACATAAGAAAAAAGGAAGAAAAGATCATTTATCGACCTTTCTTCCTGATAAAATAACCTCCGCTCATCAAAGAAGGGAGTAGCGCAGTTCACGATTTTGTCCGCGATCCCTAAATTCCCCGACGGCTGATTCTCTAATAAGCGAACGATAAACCAGTTTACGGAGCACGACGGTAAGATCTAATTGTAGATTCTTGAGCTCAGGATGATTCATAAGTTCATCTATAGACCAAGGTTCCCGTCTGCTGCCTAATATACGGAATAGCGGAGAGGAGCACTCCTCCATTTTTGACATGACTGAAAATTCACAAGCGAGTAGTACCAGTTCAACCCGTTGCTCCAGAGTCTCCGTACTTAATGCGAGCTCGTTATACAGCTTCTCAATTGTTCGATCCAGCGGCTGCATCTGAACCCATAAGTGAACCTTTGGATAAATCCCACGTTCAATGAGTTCAATAGACGCCCAATGATCCAGTGCCTTCAGAACACTTTGATAAGCGTCAATGATCCGCCCTTCTCGCACTGCTTTCTTACCCTGAACGTAATTGACCAGAAAGCGGGAGAACTCATGAAATCGCTTCTGCTCCCGCAGTGGATCGTTAAATTCAATAATTTCCTGTCTTAAAAGACGTACCCTGTCATCCCGTTCCCAGACCATACGACCTTCTAGCACATAATCTATAATGTTGGCTTGTTCACCTGCGATAATCCAACCCTTCAGACAACTAAGCGTTGTGTACAACACTTGGCATTTTAGTCCATTAATAAATAAGTGTTGTATAGATTGAACTGGCTCCCGGCCTTCTCCAATAATTAGAATGAGTTCATCAAAGTCATACAACATCGAACCGTGAAAATATTCTCCCGGCTTTCTGTACGAAATAACACCTATTGAATCTTCCTGCAACAATTCATCATGCATCAGGTTTAATTTGGTTAGCTGCACTTCACCCTCCATACCTGCAAGGCGGCTATAACCGCTAAATTGGATATTTGGATACATGTGATCATTTCTACATAAATAAGAAACTTCCTTCTTCAATTGTATAATTTTTTATCTTATTTAATTATTTCTTTCAGTGTTATCCAAGCGTCTTCATCTGCAAAGCTCCGACTCCACACACCAATTCCGCCCAGGTTCAGTGATTTGGCAAGTTCTACTCTTGCCTTCAGGGATATCTGATCCTCTAGCCAAATCTTTTTGACAACACCGTCTTCGGTATATTCGACATAATTCTGACCTTCAGAAGCTCTAAATTTGGGCTTCAACTTAAATTGGGCTAAGATATCCGCTGCTGACTCCATACCAATTGATTTGGAGGTGACCTTAATTTTCCCTTCTTTGGGAGTCTCGGACCAAACGCGGGTATATAACGGAATACCTAAAACCACTTTTTGAGGCGGCACTTCGTCTTCCTGAACAATCCGCTGAATTGATGCTTCTGTCCATGGTAATGAGGCGACGGAACCAGCTTTTGGACTAGCCGCCCAATGCTCATCATACGCCATTACCATGAGATAATCTGTTATAGCACCCAATGCCTTTCGATCCAAGAAAACAGACCACATCTCACTTTGAGATTTAGGCGTAACATCAATGGACAGTATCAAATCATGTTCCCGGGCCAACGGTTTAAGTTCCCGCAAAAATTGGGTGACATTGGGGCCATCCTTCGTATGGACATTTTCAAAGTCAATATTAATACCATCCAGATCATTTTCTTGGGCAAGTGAGATCATCTGATCTACAATCGATTTTCGACGTTCAAAGGTAGATAGTGCCTCTGTTGTTATTTCGGGGTTAAAGCTGTTGCTCAACAAGCCCCATACCTCCATGCCCTTACGATGCGCCCAGCTGACATATGCCGGGTCCGCTTTGCTTTCTACAGTACCCTCATGATCAACGACGCTGAACCATGTAGGGCTCACCACATTTACTCCAGGCATAGGGTCAAATTTGGAAGGATCAGGCTTACGATTATAGACGGCTTCCCAAGCGAGATTCACAGGTTTACCCTGCCAATGCTTCTCCGAGATTGACAAATCGTCCTTAACCGAAGGTATCACAAGTTCTTCTCCTTCAGAGATACAGTCTGACTTCATGTATCCTGCATAACCATTGTCTAACTGCACAAAATACCAATCGCCCTGTTGAGACCAGATGCGTACTTTCGTCTGCTGTGATACATCTGCCAAAATAAAAGATAGACTAGAGGCTTCTTTGCGTAAAGCAATTCTAGCATCCTGTTGCCCATCTTTCTTTTCTACACTACCTAGCCTGACTTTCTCTCCGGCTTTCATCAGAATGACAGCCCCTGTTACAGGGTCTTCGTGGATGGATATACCATATACTTCACGTACAGCCTCAATGGGGATATACACCTCTCCACTGATTATCTGAGGGGCGGCGCTAAGTGCATATGTTTTACCATTCAGTTCGCCTTGTGTCTTTGCAACATTCATATGGAGCAAGCTTTGTCTCGTTGCCATAATGACGGTTTGGCTGTCATCCTCATAACGAATGGCAGGGTCAATTTGACCTTGTATCAATTTAAGCGGCATCAGCATGTTCTTGCCGGAGCTTTGAGCTTCATATCCGGTCAACTTGCCCTTCATAAAAATAGGTCGGACACTCCCCTGCCAATCGGGTTTCTCGTGAAGAGGATTACCATACCATACGACAGTAATTGCGCATATAATCGCTGCGAATAATAGCAGGCTTGCCGCTCCTTTGAATCGAGAACGTTTACGGCGGCGTCTGGAATGATTTCTGGCCAATATTGAACCTCCATTGTAAGAAATTTTGATTTCTGTATTTTGTAACTTTAACAGATTACCTGAGACAAAAAACAAAGTGATTTAAACAAAAAAACGCGGTAAATCCCCACTTATGGGGAATTCCTCACGTTTCCAATCCATTACAATATATACATACCGCACTAAAAACTTTTATCCCTTGTTTCGCTACGATTGTTTGTTACTACAAGCTTTGCATACTCCGTGTAACTCCATACGATGTCCATGCACCTCGAAGCCTGTTTCCAACGCGGCATGGCGTTCCACATCTGCCAAATACGGATAACTGAAATCTTCAATCTTTCCGCATTTTTCACAAATGATGTGATAGTGCTCCGAAATATTGGCATCATAACGACTGGCGTTATCTCCATAGGTCAACTCATGTACCATACCCGCTTCTATAAACATCTTTAAGTTATTATAAACCGTAGCCACACTCATACTTGGAAACTTGGACTCAAGCGCACGATATATTTCATCTGCAGTCGGATGCCCCATAGATTCCATTAAATAGTTTAATATGGCATGGCGCTGGGGTGTTATGCGTACACCTGTCTTCTTCAGAAGTTCCAAAGCATGCTGGACGCGTGCTGCCATATATGTCCACCGCCTTATCCCTTACTTGCAATCCTATCAATTACCACGCATCTATTTACAATTCACTTCTAAAGCTACTCACATTGTACGGTCTACTCAAGAATCTTGTCAACGCGCCGTATTGTCGCCGGATGTCCGTACAGAAGTATCGGTCGCAGGAACTTCAGGTTCACCCGGAGAACTTACAGTTGCATCGGGAGCAGTCGATCCTCCGGAATCATCCAAGTCGGGTAATGACGGCATCAGTAACTTTTTAATGGTTAAATTGCTGTTCCCCTCTACGTTAATCACATATTTGCCATCCCCGTTTTGACCTGAAATGCTTTTACTGTCTATCTTAAATGGAAAATCAGACTGAAGATTACCATAACTGCTTGAACCCTCTAACTGAAAATCTCCATTTGATGGAAGATCCAATACGATATCACCGACAGCACTGTATATTTTCCAATCTCCGCCCACCCTCTCGCTATGCACTTTGATAGCGCCATTAAGCGAATTTGCATTCAGCTTGGCTGTAGAATCCAGCACATTCATGTCACCATTTTGAGTATCAACGGTAATATCCCCTTCCGAACGAGCGACCTGAATGTCACCTACCATAGTGTGGAGTGACAAGGCCCCTTCAATATCCCCTGCCTGCATATCGCCACGGTTCGTGCGTACATCCACATCTCCAGAAATCCGATGCAATTTAATCTGACCGTTCAGGGTGCCTCCTTTGACATTGCCGATAGCGTCATTAACTGTGAGATTCCCATTACCACTCTCAAGCCGGATGCTGTCGATAGCGTCTACTCCATTCAAGGTAATATTCCCGTTGGAGGTTCTAATCTGCATATTGAAGCGCCGATCCTCTGGCACGGTGATCAACATGTTCATTCGAGGCTGACGTTTACTTGATGCTCCGTATGACTGTACCTCCGGACGAATCTGGATGGTCTTGCCGTCGGTAGAAGTCAGTGAAGAAGCTTGAGCAATCTTGTCCGCTTCGGCAGCAGGCGCTTGATCCACCCATAGAGTCCCGCGTACCTCAATATTGGACACCGGCCTTCTGATCAGTGTTATATCCCCATTCACTGAATCAACTACTAAATCGGATGTCTGCATAGTTACAGGTACCAGCACACCGCCCATATCATACCGATTCTCTTTAGCCTGGCTAAAATCCATAGACGCCGATGTCAGATTGAGACTAACCCGGTTCCACAGGTACATATAATGGTTTTGCTGGGTCACGATAAAAACCGAAGCAGCCACTACCAAAGCGGACAGAATCCCCTTCAAGTCAGGTCTGAAACGTCGTCCGTTGTCAGGCTTGCCCTCTTTGCGATAATACACGCCAAAAAAAATCAAATACTCCAGACCCCAAAGCACAAAGATTACAGGCCACCACACAAGGAGCTGGAGCATATATTCCGTGTTCTGAAGCACATCTACAATCAGCAAAATGCCTACAGCCATCAACAGAAGCGAAGAGGTGTAGCGGCCGACTCTTATTTTGCGGTGCACGCCTGCTTCACCCTCTTTCTTTCAACTTTTTACGTTTAAAGGATAGAAAGGCTTCCCTTAGAAAAAGGAATAAACCGATTATCATTAATATAATGGCCAGCGTCAGGAACCCATAATCTTCAAAGAAAATGCTTAACCAGCGAGGTTTCATGCGGAACAGAATCATAAGTCCACCGCCTGCCACCAATAGCACAGCAAAAGCAAAGCCTCTTTCCCACGCATAAAATGGACTACTTTGCTGACCTCTAGCATCCATTCGTGCATATTGATCTGGCTTGCGCCGATAACGAACCATGTAATCCGCTGACTGTAAGACATCATATACATTATAAAAATATAAAACGGGTATGAACAAGCCCAGCAAAATTAGTAATGGGATGTTAATCCTCAATCCATCGGAGGAAACATACAGCATCGCAAAAATATCTAGCAGGAGCAATACAATAAATGTAAGCCCCCTAATAAATAGTCCTAAAAAAAGATGTCCCATTCCAGGTATCAGTGCTGCCATGATAATGGCAATTACTTTGCGAAATTTAGCGTATTGCAGACGCCCCCGCTGTTTCTGTCCATGTGGCTGTTCAGCCTGTCCGGACTCTCCCGACGGTAACGGTTGTTCCGAGTTCATGCCATCCTCCCCTTTGAATTCCATACGTAGCTCCGCTGTAAAATACTTTGATGGTTACATAGTACCCCAATCAGATTTGATAGTAACTGTAAAAAAAAGGGTTATGATCACTCAACGGAGACGGCAGCTATATCTTCCCATTGTCGTAAATCAGCTGCAATACGCACCGGATTAAAGTCATGTCGGGCCAGCACCTCCAGGGAAACCTCCATACTCTGACGATCCGGGTGCAATTCATGAAATGGAACATTTTCATGTTCTTTAATCATGATTTTACGTATTTCCACTTTTTCCTGCTCTAAATAAGTCGAAATTTGATCGAGCAATCCGTGAGAGGACAATCCGTACAGTGTAATAAGATGAGGCTTGCGTCCACGCATATACCGAAGTTCTAATTTGTTGAACACCCATAAATTTAAAAATACGAGCACAGTTGCCGCTATAGAGGGTAAATAGAAGCCTGCTCCGACCCCAAGGCCAATGGCAGCTACGACCCAAATGGAAGCCGCCGTTGTGAGTCCAGTAATGGATTTACCTGTGAACATAATCGTACCTGCGCCCAAAAAGCCTACGCCAGTAATCACCGCCGTAGCCAAACGAGCTGGATCTATACGCACATTAGCTTCTTTAATAAAATCAGCAAAGCCGTAAATGGAGAGTAGCATAATCAGCGCCGATCCAAGACTGACCATAATGTGAGTCCGCAAACCAGCAGCATGATTGGAACGTTCTCGCTCAAAGCCAATGAATCCACCGAGAAGCATGGACAGTAATAGCCGTAAAATGATATGTGAATCATCTATAATCCACGGATTATTCATTCGAGTCTCTCCTCCCGGTTATGTCGTGCTTCCCTGTCCGGGCACGCGGTTTGTGAGTATTATTCCACGTTATGCAAATGGTAGGTGGTTAATTCCACGCCTGGGGCCACTTCTGCCGCGGAAACGGGGCGAAAACCATGTTTTCGATAAAGCGTCACCGCAGGAGTGTTTAAAGTTCCAGTGGTGACGATAAACAGGGGGACATTCCGATATTCATTCAAAACATGCTTCATTAAGGAGTCCGCAATCCCTTTGCGAAAATGATCTGGATGAACCATCATACGTGTAAGGGTAAGCGAGCCAGATGACTCAGACTGCACAGCTAGTGCTCCTAGCAGTTCATCATCCTCCAGCCACCCATAAAAAGACTCCCCGCAGCTTCTCAGCGTCTCCAATGTATCCATCAGTGGAGGAATCTCATCAAATCCAATCAGTTCAGCTTCCAGTCTATAAGCGACATGCTGAAGACGCCATATCTGACTGACAATATTATCATCTTCCAATGAACATAGGGTAACCATGCTGTTTGCCCTCCTAAGGAAACTCATCATATGTCATCACGCTTCTAATACGTGTTTGATGCCCCATTCGTGTCTTTGCACCTATGCAAAAGGGGCCTGTCCCTAAAAGACAAGCCCCTGTCATAACTATGCCATTAACGGTTCAACACTTCTGTCAGCAACTTATTAGCGAGGCCAGGGTTAGCTTTGCCCTTGCTCTCCTTCATCACTTGACCGACCAAGAAGCCGATGGCCTTTTGCTTGCCAGCTTTGTAATCCTCGACCGATTGCGGGTTGGCTGCTACAACTTGTTCGACAATTGTCAGAATTGCACCTTCATCACTGATTTGCACAAGCCCTTTTTCTTCAACAATTTGCTGTGGCAGTTTATCACTTTCCAGCATTTCCTTGAAGACCGTTTTGGCAATTTTACTATTGATCGTACCCTTCTCCAGTAGTCCGATCATTTCACCCAAGCCCCGACCTGTCAATTTAACCTGCGACAATTCTACATTGGCACTGTTCAAATAGCCGAGTAAATCCCCCATAATCCAGTTGGATACGGCTTTGGCATCCTTGGTGTACTGAAGACTATCCTCGAACAAATCAGCCAATGGCTTGGAGGACGTAATTACCTGTGCATCATACTCAGGTAATCCATATTCCGAAGTGTAACGTGCTTTACGCTGGTCGGGTAATTCAGGAATCGAAGCACGGATACGCTCTTTCCACTCCTCATCAATATGCAGTGTAACGAGATCCGGGTCCGGGAAATAACGATAGTCGTGCGCCTGTTCCTTGCCACGCATGGACAGTGTTTTACCCTGTGCCTCATCCCAGCGACGTGTTTCCTGTACGATCGTTCCACCTTCGTCCAGCGTCTGTTCTTGCCGGAACTGCTCATATTCCAGTCCGCGCTGTACGCCACGGAAGGAGTTCATGTTTTTCAGTTCCGCTTTGGTTCCCAGCTCTTTTTGTCCATGCGGACGAAGACTGATATTCGCATCGCAACGAAGCGAGCCTTCCTCCATCTTCACATCGGATACGTCACAATACTGCATAATGGCACGTATTTTTTCCAGATAAGCCTTGGCTTCTTCCGGCGAAGATATATCCGGTTCCGAAACGATTTCAACCAACGGTGTGCCGACCCGGTTAAAATCAACCAAAGACGCATAGCCACCATCAACGTGGGTTAATTTCCCCGCGTCCTCTTCCAGATGCAACCGGGTAATGCCGATACGCTTGGTTTCACCGTTCACTTCAATATCAATCCAGCCATGCTCACCGATCGGTTGGTCATATTGCGAAATTTGGTAAGCCTTCGGTGAATCGGGGTAGAAATAGTTTTTGCGGTCAAATTTGCTGATATCAGCGATGGTGCAATTGAGCGCCATTGCCGCTTTCATCGCATAATCAACGGCTTGACGGTTCAATACCGGCAATACCCCCGGATGTCCTAGACAGACCGGACACGTATGAGAGTTTGGCGGTGCTCCGAAGGATGTCGAGCATCCACAAAATATTTTGGACTTCGTATGCAATTCCACATGGACTTCAAGTCCAATGACCGTCTCATACTTAGATGTAGTTGTAGACATGAATAGGTTCCCTCCTTTTTGGCAAATTACAGCTGCGGACGCTGCTTGTGAAATTCAGTATTTTGTTCGAATGCATGCGCTACGCGCAGTACAGAAGACTCGTCAAATGCTTTCCCGATAATTTGTAGTCCGACTGGCATTCCATCTGCAAGACCACAAGGAATACTGATCGCCGGCACGCCAGCCAAACTCACTGGAATCGTCAAAATATCGTTCAAATACATTGTCAATGGGTCGTCTACTTGGGAGCCGATTTTGAACGCGGTAGTCGGTGCAGTAGGCCCGATAATCACATCATATTGTTCAAATACACGATCAAAATCTTGTTTGATCAGTGTGCGCACTTTTTGAGCTTTCAAATAATAAGCATCGTAGTACCCGGAGCTGAGTGCATAGGTACCGAGCATAATCCGACGCTTCACCTCAGGACCAAACCCTTGCGTACGGGACTGATGGTACAGATCGAGCAGGTTATCAGGATTGTCAGCGCGTACACCATAGCGCACGCCGTCAAAGCGGGCCAGATTGGACGATGCTTCAGATGAAGCCAGTAGGTAGTACGTTGCAACTGCATATTCCGTGTGCGGAAGAGATACCTCTTCCCATACAGCGCCCAATCCTTCCAGTGTTTTCAGTGCATCAAGCACCTTTTCCTTGACCTGTGGATCTACGCCTTCACCAAGATACTCTTTAGGCACAGCGATACGAAGTCCCTTCACATCTCCGGTTAAAGCGTTCAAATAATCAGGAATGTCTACCTTCGCAGAAGTGGAGTCCTTCTGGTCATAGCCTGCAATGGCTTGCAGGACATAGGCTGAATCCTGAACATTTTTTGTAATTGGTCCGATTTGGTCTAAAGATGAAGCAAAAGCCACCAGTCCAAAACGGGATACCAGACCATAGGTTGGTTTTAAGCCAACTACGCCGCAATAAGAAGCGGGCTGGCGAATGGAGCCACCTGTATCGGAACCGAGCGTGAAATAAGCTTCACCTGCCGCAACAGCTGCAGCCGAGCCGCCACTGGAACCGCCGGGAACACGTTCTAAATCCCAAGGATTACGTGCAGGGAAAAAGCTGGAGTTCTCGTTAGAACCACCCATGGCGAATTCGTCCATGTTCATTTTACCAAGTGTCACCGTTTGCGCTGCGCGTAACTTACCGACAACTGTGGCATCGTAAACAGGATCAAAATTTTTCAAAAACTGACTGCCACATGTTGTGCGCAGCCCTTCCGTCACGATATTATCCTTAATACCGACCGGCAGACCAAACAACAACCCTCGTTCCTCTCCCGAAACCAGCTGATCATCCAGCTGACGTGCGGATGCCCGAGCCCGTTCCTCGTCGACAGTAATATAGGCCCTGATCTTCTCTTCCCGCGCATCAATTGTCTCCAGAGCGTGCCCCACTAGATCACTCACGGAAATTTCCTTTTGATGCAGCTTATTATGTATTTCCGGCAATGTGTTATTAAACAAGCTCAATTTGCATCCTCCTTTCAAATGTGAAATCTATTCCAGAACAGCAGGAACTTTAAACTGTCCATCTTCTTCTTCAGGTGCATTACGCATCACTTGCTCATGCGTCAAACTTTCGCGAACTTCGTCGTCTCGCATGACATTGCTGACGTGCAGCACATGAGTGGTCGGTTTTACCTGCTCCGTATCCAGCTCATTCAGCTTCTCCGCATAATGGAGAATGGCGTTTAATTGCCCTGTCATGGTTTCTTCCTCAGTCTCGGTCAAATTCAATCGGGACAGCCTGGCTACGTGACGGACATCTTCCTTGGAAATGTTCATTCTAAACCCTCCTCATGTATATATAAAAATCCAATAAGCGACTGGAATCGGATTTTGCAAAATCCTGGTATCAAAAATGTTACACCGAACTTTGAAATAACGTTTTTAATTATAGGATAGAACCCTATACAATTCAATCTTTGACGCGGTACAGAAGCAGACTGTACATCAATGAGGTAAATGTTACTAAAAGAATATAAAAAAAGCACCTCTCGGTGCTCTTTCAAGAAAACTATAGCAGCTGAAATCGTGCCCATTATATATTGTTAAAAAGAGTCGGCAACAGCCGGTCCTATATCCAAGCACGCAAATTAACTTGTTTAATAAAATCAGCCTGTGACAACAATTCTGCCGCGGTTTCTTCTTCCTCAGTCTCTACTGAATCATGACCACCGTTCATCACATGTCTGAACAGCTTCTCATTATGAGTAGCAAGGGCGTAATCTATCAGCGCTTCACGCTCAATCCGCTCGGCTTCCAGCTTGAGAATACTTTCTTCCAGCTCAATGTCCCCGGATGGTACGAAAAAATTGCGATTTACCTTCGGTACGCGAATGACATAGTCAAAAGCATTGTCCGCATTACGGTCGTAAGCAATGATATAACCATGTTCGCCCACAGGAAGATTCTGCTCAAAAGCATCCGCGACGATCATAATTCTAGCTCCTAAATGATGCATCGTTAGCCCCCCCGTTTGTCTGAACTTATCTGCTAAGTCTACTAAAAAAAAGGTAGCTTGTCTATATCATCTATGTATCTTCATAATCGACCGTCTCCACGTCCAAATCTATGCTCATTAAGCCGTATATGCCAGTTTTGCGTAGGGGTTCCGCCCTGCCGTTTCACCTTTTTCCAAGTTATGATCTTCGGTTCGGAACCTACCACAACATCTTCAATATCTACTATTTTGGGAAGACGGAAACTACCTTCTTTCTCACGGTGTACCTCATATATATGTTTTCTTTTCATTCTTGCTCCCCCTTGTGATCTGACGGCTTCATGCCTCTTTATCCTCTTAATGGGCAAAAAAAGAACGCAAACCGGGATTCATCCACAGCTTGCGTGCTTCGCGAGTTTAGTATGTAACTTCAATAAATTTATGTTAACAAAAATAAAAACCTTTGTCTATACATAATTTATATTTTGTTGTCGAATTGAGGCAAAACCTGTCACTTCTTTGATTTTGCCTCAATTAATTAACGTTTATCAAATTTACCGGATATACGGATTGTTGGCTTTCTCATAACCAATGGATGTTTTGGGTCCGTGACCACAATAGACCGTAACGTCATCTCCAAGCGGAAACAATTTATTCTGAATGGAATCGTACAAATCCCGTTCCCGCCCCCCCGGCAGGTCGGTACGTCCGACACCCTGACGGAATAGCACATCCCCGGAGAAAAGATCTTTGCCACACAAGAAGCTAACACTTCCGGGTGAATGCCCCGGTGTATGGAACACCTTGAACGTGTGCCCGATTAGATTTAATTGCTGACCTTCCGCCAAATCATATTCGGCAGGTCCTGTCGAGATCGGTGGAGAAGCCTCTGGCCACATCAGGGAGCCATTCAGCTTAGGAGATGTGAGCCAGTCTTGCTCCAAGGCGTGCAGATACACCGGGCATCCTTTCGCATTGCGAATCTCCTCCACTCCTCCAATATGGTCAAAATGGGCATGGGTCAGCAGGATAGCTTCAATGGTCAGGGATTCAATCGCTCTCAGCAAAGGTCCCGGATTCATTCCTGGATCAATAATAACGGCGCGCTGTGGATCATCCCCTTGAAGCAAATAAGCATTCGTTTGAAGTGGACCCAGATTAAAGCTGCGAATGGATAAGGTCATAAGTTAAAATCCCGAGATCAGCTCGCGTAATTCCTGAACAATCACAGGATGAACCTCGGTTCCCTCCCCATATTTTGCAGCCATTTCTTTGCGAGCAACTGCGATTTTTTCTTGATAGTCATCGGCTTCCCGATCTGGATTTTCACGTTTGAATTCGATCATAATTTGTTGGACATGTGCAGGACGTGGTCCCCAGTGACCCAGTACGTGGCCCCCAGTATCCGCAAAAATCACAATCGGCACAGCACGTCCGCCCATCGTCAGGAAGTCGTCCATCAGCGCCTGATGATTTTCCAGAATCAATACTTCGGTTGGGATACCGCTATTCTCCAGCGCACGGAACACAACTGGCACATTGCGTACGACATCCCCACACCAGTCGGCAGCCAATATAAGCACACGCAGATCATCACGATGGTTCAGGCTTTCAAAAAACTCCCGATCCTCTTCGCTGCTCCACACAAACTGATCGTATCCGGAGCGGAAGGCTTCTTTGTTCTTTTCCATGCCCTCCATAAATTGTTCAGGACTCAGGCCCTTGCCGAAATATTGCGATACGTTAGTACGGCTCATGTTATACACTTCCTTTTTTGTTTTTGGCTACAATCCATTTGATGACAAAATAAATGATCAAGAGCGCAAGAGCAACTAGCAAAATGGGTTTGATGTAAGGTGCTGCCACTTCGTCAATTTGCTCCCACTTGTCTCCCAGCAGCATACCTAAATATATAAACAAAACAGACCAAGGTATAATCGCTAGCGTCGTCAAAATAATAAAGCGCCATACGTTCATTCGAGCCAACCCGGCAGGGATTGAGATCGCGTGACGAACAACAGGGATGAAGCGAGCTGTAAAAATGACCCCCGTGCCATATTTATTGAACCAGGCTTCAGCGTGGTCAACATGGCTTTTTTTGATGAGTATGTATTTCCCATACTTATCTAATACGGGTCTGCCACCATAGCGTCCAATCCAGTAAATGAACAGTTGGGCCAGCACCCCGCCAATCGTTCCGAACACGACTGCGCCAAAAAAATTAATATGACCTGAGGATACTAAAAAGCCGCCGTAAGCGAGGACAATTTCACTTGGAATGACCTCCACCATCAAGCCTAGCATAATACCAAAATACCCAAGACTACGAATGATTTCAAACAAATAATTAATGATACTAGATATATGGTCCATTTTTTCTTCCCACTCCCTGCCTGTTTCTCTATTTTCATTAGTGTATCACAGCGGCAGAACAAGTCGCCACTTCGCTCCATTAGGGCGGTCAGTGACCCCAGCTCCTCTGCCCGCATAAGTTGAGAGAGAGAGGAGGGGGTACAATATGCCTCCCGGCAAATTCCCCAAACATGACAATCCACAATCCCGTTTACCCACGGCTCGCGGGATCCGCCGCGCATGCTGCAAAGAGCTGTACCGAACCTGCAAACGTCTGCCTGTTCACATTGCTCCTGATCTGGTCAAGCAGGGCGAGGAGCTATACTGCCGCAAGGTCGTCGGACACCTCATCTGGATTGCGGAAAACCATAGCAATCGCAAACTACTGTGCGACTGGTGGGACGAAGATGTCAGCGAGGAGCTCGCGGCATTGTGGAAGGTGGATCGCGATGTCTTGTGCACCGCTTTTAGAAGTGCCTATGGCGGGTAGAGGTTTGCGTATAGCAACCATGAACTGTAATTTACAAAAAAGTGGAGCCACCCCGCAGTGGCTCCACTTTTACTATATTCTTAGCTATGTGTCTGTTTCTGCCCCGCTCCTTCGGGAAGCAAATCCGCACAAGCACGTTCCAAATAAGGATCAGCATGTATAAAATCCCGAAATGCTGTGTACTCACGCCACAGAACGGATCGTTCTCCCGCTTGGCCTTTGACAGCACGAATCAGAATATTTTTAGGTGTGTGCTCCATGTCGATAAATTCCAAGAGCTGTGTCCGATACCCCATCATATCCAGCAGCTTGGCCCGGATTCCATCCGTTGCCAGTGCAGAAAAACGCTCCTTTAAAATGCCATGGGAGAGCAAAGGCTCCAAGACCGGGTTTTCCAGTTGGCTAAACAGCTCATGCTGGCAGCACGGAACTGATAAAATGACAGACGCTCCCCAGCGGACAGCCTTTTCCAGCGCTGCATCTGTTGCTGTATCGCATGCATGCAAGGTAACGACCATATCCACCTGCTCCAATTCATTGTAGTCTGCGATATCTCCGACCAGAAACTCCAACTGTCGATATTGCAGCTTTTGCGCCAGAACATTACAGGTTTCAATAACATCTGCCTTTAAGTCCAAACCGACAATCTGCAAAGGTCGTTTTTGCTGTACCGCCAAATAGTGATACAAGGCAAAGGTCAAATAAGACTTGCCACAGCCAAAATCCACAATCGTCAATGGACGGCCTACCGGAAGGCTGGGCAATACATCCTGCACCATTTCGAGAAAACGGTTGATTTGACGGAATTTATCGTATTTGCGGGCCAGTACCTTACCGTCCTCATTCATAATCCCCAGCTCAATCAGGAAAGGAATACGTTCTCCTTCCTCAAGCACATATTGCTTTTTACGATTATGAGACAAATCGGCTTTACTTTTGCTCGGTGACTTTGTCAGAATGGATACTTTATATTTTTTACTGATCAGCACCTGATAGTCTGCATCCTTGGCACATAGAAGTCCTTGGCGGAATGTGTCCTCAAACAAGGCAGTCATGCGCTCATTAGCTTCATCAGGGGTCAGATTTTCATGAATGACTTTGTTGCTGTAATGAAAGGCAAACTGGTAATGCAGTTTGTTTTTCAATTCCACAGGTTTGATTTGCACTTTAGTAAAAGAAGCATCCTCACGTTTGCGCAGCTGACTCAGCGTTGCTGTTATGAGGGAGCCTCCCGTGGTCAATTGGTATACAAGTTCGCGCAGTGAATCCAAAAGGTACATCTCACTTTCTTTCATGTAATTGGGTGATCTCGGACAAACCCTCGATGATTTCCCGGCGTGAAATTCCACCCCGCTCTAGCTCTGCATCGGTCTTATCCAGTAACTGACTGTAAAATGCCTCTGCTTCCGATCCCAGCTCTGGCTGCTCCCATGCCAATCCAAACCAGACATCGGCGGCCTGGTCCAGTCTGTTTTCCCGCTCATAATGAACAGCCAGTAGCTTGCTGGTTTCAGGAGAAAGCTCATATTCATGAACCAGTTGTACGATACACGCTATTCGTTCAGGCAGGACCTGTAGATCACGATTTGCGCCATTCAGATCGCTGTACAAATATAAATGAAGAGATTTCATTAAAATTCGTATGCCCTCGTCTATTCTGCTGGTCTCCATGTATATAACAGCTTCTTCTTCCAGAATGCGAGCCACTTGCTGAAGCTCATCCGCTTCCATCCCAGGGCCCATTCGGAAAAGCTCAATAATTTGTTCTGGCGGCAATCGTCTGAGCAAATCTGAACGAAGGCGAAACTGCTTGTTGAGTAGGTCATCTAGCTGTTTTAGCGCTTCGACGTGTTTATTTTCACGCCTCAGACCGAGCACTGATGCTACTGCTGATGTCAATTCTTCCATCATACTAAGCAAATAATCTTTTCTAAGCAAGCCGTTCCCTTCCTTTCATCCTGATGCCTAGAGAACCAGCAACCCTGTCCCTTCTGATTGTAAGACATCCTTGTCTAAAAGCCAAATGCCGCCATCATGGCGTAATTCTATTTAGTACAATTACAAATCATTTATAGCATCAATGATCCGGCACTCAGAAAATCACGTATGACACGTAACATTTGGGTAGCACAATGTTTTGTAGCCGGTCATGTAATCAACTTCAAATACAAGTATTCGAAAATTTAATATTGATTCTCCGTTAGTCTCATGTTATTTTTGTTTCATAAGAAACAAAAATAATCGTTGTAATGCATTAAATCACAAAATAAAATATAATATTTATTTTCTTAAGAAACAATTGTGCATTAATTACAGGAAGGATGTTGAAGTATGGGAAAACAATTTAGTTCGATACTACCGGAATATAAGGAGTTCATACAGCGACAGCATATTTTCTTTGTAGGATCAGCACCTGTATCTGAGACGGGGCATGTGAATATTTCCCCCAAGGGATATAATTCTTTTCGTATATTGTCAGATCATAAGGTAGCCTATCTCGACTTGTCGGGAAGTGGCAACGAGACAAGCGCACACATTATAGAGAACGGACGGGTAACCATCATGTTCTGTGCATTTGAAGGCGAGCCCTGTGTATTAAGGCTCTTTGGTACTGGCACAGTCGTGCTGCCCAACACAAAGCGTTGGAATGAGCTGTATCCTCTCTTCAATCCACTGCCTGGAGCAAGACAAATCATTGTTCTAGATGTTCATATGGTGCAACATTCATGTGGTTTTGCAGTTCCCTTCATGACTTACACGAGCGAACGGGAAAAGCTGAAGGACGTAGCGATTCAGATGGGCGAAGAAGCACTTAAAAAGTATGCATACGAAAAAAATTTAGAAAGTATTGACGGTTTGCCGACAGCGTTTGCCTTGAACAAAAACAATATGACTTAGGCATTTTACACATCAACCGATATGAAGCAACAAGTCAGCAAAAAACCGGATCTCTTCTGTTACCACATCAGAAGGTTCCGGTTTTTAGACTTACCCTACTCTACTTTTTCAAGTTCTGGTCCAAAAATGACAAGATGGCATTCGCTAATAACTGTGGTGCTTCGAACAAGCTCATATGTCCAGACTGCGGTAGGGTAACCTGAGTTACTCCGGCCCGATCTGTTGTAAACGTCCGGGCTGGAGGAACCGCCTGATCCTGCTCGCCTGCTACTAAAAGAGCTGGCAATGCAGAAGCCGACAGCACATCCCGACGGTCCGGGCGCTCGCGCATAGCCAGTGATGCTCCTACGGCTCCTTGTGGAGGTGTTTTGTAACCAATTTCTTTGACTTTGAGTAGTTGGTTTGGCATCGACTCCACATGTTCAGGAGCAAACAACCCCGGTACGAGCCCATCTACAAAGGTTGTAATTCCTTCCGTTTGAATGGTGGATACAGCCTTGTTCCGCTTTTCTTTACCTTCGTCCGTATCTGCATAAGCCGTCGAATGAATCAATCCAAAGGCCGTAAGACGCTCTGCATGTCTCTGGGCTGCGGAAAGGGCTAAGTAGCCTCCTAGGGAGTGACCAAACCATGCAGCCTGAGGAATGTCCAATTGTTCCTGAAGTTTAAGCACATCGCCTGCCATTTGATCAATCGTATAGGCTCCGAGTGGAGCATCGCTGCGTCCGTGTCCACGCAAGTCTGGAACAATACAACGATAGCTTGGGGATAGCAAGGGAACAACCTCATCCCAATAGGAGGAGCTTCCGCAAAATCCGTGCAACAGAATGATCGGATCTCCTTTTCCTTGTTCGGCATAGCAGATCGTCGTTCCTTCGCATAATACCTTTTCCATGTGGAACCCTTCCTTCTCTGTATATAATCTATTGGTTCTGAATATATTAGTGAGTAGAACATGCTGATGTATATTATTAAGCAGACCATCAATATCTGAAACGGTAGCCCGCTGGAAAATCTTGCGAAGCTGTTTTTAAACCAAATTCACAAGCCGCTGCATCTGCAATATATGCGGCCATTGTCATAACCAGGTGAAGCGACGTCATCTGGAGTGTCCAGTACGGTTTGGGACTGCGCTCATTCACAATCGCTGCAACGCTATAATGCCCAACGGACGGCAGAGACAGCCCGACCGATCGCGCAGGGGTTAGCGGTTCACGGGCAACAAGGAACATTCCGGTTGAGCCATGCTGTCCAAGACAAGCATCGATGGCGATCACATGATGATCTTGGGGAATACGCTCCAAGTATGAAACCAGATGATCCGCATCGCAAGGCTCCGTCATTGTGCCAATCACATGCGGAAAGCCTTGCTCCTTGAGCATGGTGCCTACCAGAGGCCCGAGTGAGTCACCCGACGAGCGATCTGTACCGATACATACAAAAGTCAACTTATCTATAGCATGCTGATGTTGAATTTCTCGAAAAAACGGTGCGAGTCCGTCGCGATCTGTTTTCTCTACATTAGATTCTACGGGCGAGCGACCAGATGTGGAAGCTCGATTATACAAAGACAACTTTGTCCATCCTCCTTCATTCAGTTATATATCGGTAATCTGGCTATCAGTACATTCTACAACAAAAACATGATACAATACAGGCAACTTCCCCTGTTATGAAAGGATGGAACATTAACGATGGATTTGTCTGTACCGTCTCATGCCAATATTGAGTATATGATTGAGGGCATTAAAACCAAGCTTCGTATGGCGAGTGGTGCTGCTATGCAGGCTTCCGCTTTCTCGCTAGAGCAATACGAGGACATCCATGATGTCTACGATATGGTGATCAGCAAGCCTAACCTCAGCATTTCAGAGGTTGAAGCCATTGTCTCCGAACTGGGTAGATTGCGTAAGTCCTCGTAAATCAGCTTGTAGGACAGACAGCTTGGCTATTTTAAGTGTGTCACCACAAATAAAGCTCGTATCTCCGGTCGTCTTAACAGACGCGCAAGGGATACGAGCTTTATTTTTTTGATGCATATACGTATTTTCATCCACTTCTTCCTTTACCTATAGAAGCTTCAAGGCAAATCTACTAATACCAGTTCAGATACTTCCTCATTCCCTGTAGCTAGTATCTTTAATGTACAGTTATTCTGAATTCGCGCGGCATCGCCAGGTTTTAACTGAAATTCCCCATCCTGACACGTAACTTCAACATGACCGCTAATGATATAAATGTGAGTGCGGCGCTCCTCTTGCTGCGGATACTCAAGCTGCTGTCCCTTTTCCAATCTGCTCAGATACAGATTTATATCCTGTGCAATCGATAGGGCTCCCTCCACCTCTGAACCAGACACTACGGGCTGAAGTCGATTTAGGCGTTCACTGTGCTTGAATCTCTGTACCTGATAAGAAGGCTGAAGGCCAGGACTCTCGGGTAGAAACCACATTTGCAAAAAACGAACCGGTTTTTCATCCCCAGGATTTCGCTCCTCATGTTCAATCCCAGTGCCTGCACTCATAACCTGAATCGAGCCGCTTTTCAGATCCTGTTCGTGACCCAAGCTGTCGCTATGATGCAGAAGGCCTTCAATTACATAGGTGACGATTTCCAAATCATGATGCGGATGTCTTTTGAACCCTTGCTGCGGTTTAAGCTCATTATCATTATGGGCTAGCATACATCCAAAATGGGCATTGCTCGGATCTTCATAATCTGCAAACGAAAAGCTAAACTCACTATGAATCCATCCCTTATTTGAGGTATGTCTCTCTGCTGATGTCACTATTTTAATCATCCTTAACACCTCCATGGATTCCAGTTCCGTAAAGCAGCCCTTACTTCGTGATTCCTAATCCACTTCCGGCCCTGGCATTGACAAACGCTGTAATACGATCCCTTTACCCCGCACTTATATGCGTCAATCAGCCTATTGTCTCTGTCTGGTTTTGCTCTCCCGTTCATTATTCGTTAAGTTAATAGTACACAAAATGAATCTATCACAGCCATAAGGAGGCGATTTACTACATATGCTATCCCATGAACCTCAACGATTCCGATTCTTACCAAGCTTTTTGCGTCGCAGTCTGTCTGCATCTATGATCATGATCACCGTCCTACTTCTCATTGCCTATTCAATAAGATGGATTGGCACAGCTCCTTTTCTATATTGGGATGAGCGCATTCAGGATATTGTCTTTCCGAACACGGCTGCTGCTCATTACCGACTGCTACCCGTCGCTATATTCATTACATCGTTAGGCTCATTCCGCATATCATTACTGATAGCAATCGGTACCGCAATCTTGTGCTGGGTCTATCTCCGCTCAAAAGCGTATTCCTTTGCCATCCTAAGCAGCTTTACGGCGATGTGGGTGCTAAATACGATCATAAAAGAATTTTTACAACGGGAACGTCCGTCTCTTCAACATTTGGTTGAAGCAGGAGGTTACAGTTTTCCCAGCGGTCATGCGATGATTTCCATGGGATTTTACGGAATGATATTTGCCATTTGGGCTATAGAACGAAAGGTTCATAAGCGTACATTCTTCCTTCCGTGTGTTCTTGGTGCATTGCTCATTCTCTTGATTGGCCTCAGCCGTGTATATTTAGGAGTTCATTTTCCTACCGACATTGTAGGTGGCTATATTGCAGGTATGATCTGGCTGGTATTTACCGTTCCCGTGGTCTATTGGCGAGCGCGTCTGTGGCGTTCCTTCCCTTCATTTCCTCCCCGACCATAAGCGCTTTAAGATGGTTTTTTGTTTCACTCAGGGTCACAACGTTTATATACGAAGTAAGCAAGGCGAAGAAATAACGAAAGCTCAGCATTCATCAAAAATATTATCGTTGTGTGAAGTCAGGATAAAGGAGGCGATCCTTGTGTGGGGAATTGTCCTAAGTATTGTAATGGCTATTATTATCGGATTGATTGGCGATGCACTGGCTGGTCATGAAATGCCTGGCGGCATTGCGGGCTCTATGATTGCTGGCTTTGTAGGAGCTTGGCTCGGTGCCATGATTCTAGGAGACTGGGGTCCAGTCATCGGAGATTTTGCAGTCATTCCAGCCATACTTGGAACCGCATTGTTCGTGTTCTTGCTCGGACTTGTGTCCAGGCTATTAAGAAGGGCTACCTAACATTTATATATATTTTTTATTCTATAAAAGGAGTGATATATCATGAGTAACATTGACAATCAGAATATGGCAAGCACTTCAGGTTTTGCAAAGGGTTTATTCATTGGAGGTTTGATTGGTGCTGCGGCAGCCCTGCTGTTCGCTCCAAAGCCAGGCCGTGATTTGCGTAGCGATCTGTCCGAAAAAATGACTGTTGTCTCTGATAAAACCAAGGATGTTGCATCCGTAGTCAGCAGTAAAGCGACGGATTTGGCCAAAACCGTTTCTACCAAAACAGCAGATGTAGCCAAAACGGTGGCCGAGAGCAAAGACAACATCGTATCCAGCGTAACTAAAGCCTCTGCTGATGTTGCTAATGAAGCGGCTAAAGCAGATAAAGAAGTTATGGATGCAACTGCTCAGGCAGCCAAGGACACTCAGAAGCAATTAAATGCAAATTCCTAATACGAATACATTCCGATTACAACCAAAATGAGCTCCAAACACTGAACAGCCAGCATGCAAGAAGCTGGCTGTTTTTAAATGATAGAAAGGCTGGGATGACAATGAACAAACCAAGCTCCTATGGAGATGATCTTGCTCGGAACAACAAGAGAACCTTTCACCCCCTACAGACACAAGATCAACCAGACAAGGTTTCATCCAAGCAGACCTCACCTACTCATGTTAAAAAGCATGATCATGAAAGAGATTTTGATGTGGATGAACATCCTTTTGAGCTACGCCATGAGGTCAAGCGGCTTAACAAACGTCTAGATCAAATCGCAGATACATTAGAAAAAGCAGAATTCAAAGATATTATAGAGAACTACTCCAGTACGAAAAGAAGAATTATTAGTAATCTGACGGCTGGGATTTCAAGGGGTCTTGGCCTTACACTGGGTACAGTGGTCGTACTCGCCTTACTCGCTTGGTTGCTTAGCTTCCTGGTGCAGTTAAATCTTCCAGTCATCGGAGATTTTATCGCCGAGTTGTTAGGATATATCAAAATGAGCCAAGGTACTAAGTGATTGTCTTCTATCTCATATAAAAACGATCCATCTAACCGGTAATGAGCTCCTAAAATGCCCCCGGTTGTGATGGATCGTTTTTTGAATGCACATTGTAACTGCCGTAAGCAGCCGCTACAATTTGTTACGCTTGTTTGTTTTTAATAAATCTCCTGTCCATCCCTTCATCATCAGCCAGCCGTACATCCCCGCCATACTTAACAGAGTAGCCATAATCACGAAGGTAAAACCCCAGCCTGTTTTGATCCAAGGCAGATTTTCAAAGTTCATGCCCCAGATAGCGCCCACTACAGTGGCCGGCGTAAATACAGCGGTCACGATCGTGAGTGTCTTCGTAATCTCATTGCCCCTAAATGCGGAAATGGCGTCATCAATGGAGATTAGTGTGTCGATTTCCTTCTCATAATGGCGGAATAGTCCCTCCATCCGAGTGACACGGTACAGTAACTGCTTAAAAAAGCGATTTTCCTCCAGCTTATCCAGATAGGCTTCGCGGGAAGCCGTGACCAGCTCTGAAAAAGGGATGAACATATTGCTCCAATACAACAGCTCGAAACGCGCATTCAATATAGAATCCATCAGCGTACGTGCGTTCCTTTTCTCCATGTCCTCTTCCAGTCTTCTCAGGTTGATCTCAAACTTATCCATTCCCGTATGAAAATAATGAAGCACAGCTCTCGCCAATACGAACATGCCATCAGCCGCATCCTCACACTGTTGCAGCATGGTTTGGCGTTCTGGGGTATGCATAATTTCGCGGGTATTTTGGTCCAAATTTAAGGTCACTAGCTTCTGGTTTAGAACTAGAAAATAAAACTTGTTGCAATTGCGCTGACTGTCGATCTCCTCTTGAACGGAGTAGATCAACGATCCGCACATCAACGGCTGATTACCATCTGGAAAGCGTACAGAAATAAAGCTGGATGGAATGTCCTCTACCTTATCCAGCCACTCTGCGGCCTCTGGGAGCTTCTCCTTCAAGTGCTGTATGACCGAATCCTGCCAGTCCGCAGCACAGATGTCCCACCATTCCCATCCTCCACGAAAGGTAGAAATCTGTTCAAATGCTGTCATGGATTCCATCCTTTCTTTGTTTTTTCCGCTTTATAAAAAGGACACGCTTCCCTAATTGGAATAACGTGTCCTTACGATGGGACGTCAAATATTATAAGCCATGAATTCAGCGATCTTGTCATGAAATAGAGGAATTAGACATAATCTGCTTCAACTTTTCTGTTGCCCGCTTCTGAATACGGGAAACGCTCATCTGCGATACGCCCAACGTCTGCGCAATCGCACGTTGAGATTGACCATCCTGAAATGCCAGAAGAAGCACTTTCTGTTCCTGCTCTTTCAGTTGGCTTAAGGCCTGCTGAAGATCCATCCGTTTTTCCACCGTGTCAAAATCGTTAGCATCTGAACTAATAAGCTCACCTAACGTAGCTGCACTCTCTTCCTGGGACAATGGCGAGTCCAGTGAAACATAGTGGTAGCATTCGCGACCTGCAAGCACCTCGATCGTTTCCTCAACGGTAAGGTCCAAATACTCCGCAATCTCGTTCACATTGGGTGAGCGTTCTAATTTGACGGTCAGCTCATCAATCGCATGTTGAACAAGCGCTCCCTTTTCCTTGATACGGCGAGGGACCTGTATGTACCAGGATTTATCGCGTAAATAATTCTTCATATGTCCCAGCATACTTTTCATAGCGTACGGCTCAAATGGGATACCCAAGCTGATATCGTATTGCTGGAGCAGACGTATCAAAGCCATCTGACCGGTCTGATATAAATCCTCGTATAAGTCCGGGCGGTTACGGGATATCTTCCCGGCAGCCATCTTGACCATAGGCTCATACTTGCGGATCAGCACGGTAGCAATTTCGTTATCTTTGGTTTGCTGGTACTCCCAGATTAGACCAACGGCTTCATCCATCGACTCCGGGGGAGTTACCTTTTCATTCATACTCTTTCCTCACTTCTGGTCAGACGCTTTACCAACACCACTTCGGTACCTTTTCCTGTCTCATTCAAGATTTGAACATCGTCCATAAGCGCCTGCATGAGATAAAAGCCTAATCCGCCGATTTGCGCATCATTTAACTCCTTGTCATGCAAGGATGCGATACGAGACGGGTCCTCCACACGTTCAAAGCTCTCCCCTTCATCTTTGACACGAATGGACAACGAAGCTTCGTCAAATTCGAATGTTACTTCCACGACTCCTCCCTCATGACCATATGCATAAAGGACAGAGTTATTACAGGCTTCCGATACAGCCACTTTCATGTCTTCGATATCTTCATAAGAGAATCCCATTTTAGCGGCAATACCATATAAATTTAATCTTACAATATCAACAAAGTCAGCTGTGGCCGGCAAATTAAGAACTACTTTTTGAATTTGAGCATTCATTTCTTTTTCTTTCCTTTCCTATTGGGAATTCTCCTGGGGGGCAAAGAATTTGGCAATACCGGTCATATCAAACAGTTTTTGAATCTGAGGCGGTACCTCTTGAACCGTAAACCGGGACTCCATCCCATGCCTTGCTTTTAAAATGGATAGCAAAATACCAATGCCTGTGCTGTCAATGTATTTAAGGTCTCTCAAGTTAACAATCAAATCCTGGCTGGATTCCCCCACTAAAGGCTCCATGACCAGACGGAAATCAGGTGCTACCGAAAGGTCTAATTCTCCACTCAGATAAACGGTATTTACACCATCAGCTGTTTCTGTGATCGCATTGAACTTCTCATTTTTATTTGTATTCATAGGCCTACTCTCCCAAAAAAAGATTTCCCTACATACTAACCCAATATACGAGCGTTTGAATCACGTTATAACTTTTTATACACCTGTCAAATAACACCAGCTAAGCTTCATTGATTCGATCTTTACCTGGCTGCATTGGAAAATGGTCTGGAGAATGCCGGAGCAACGCCTGTTTTACACTGCTGATTTTAACGGGCTTACTAATGTAATCGTTCATTCCAGCCTCAATACATCGGGGCTGAATTCCCTCCATGACGTTAGCCGTCATAGCGATAATCGCAGGTTGAGATCTCCCCGCCAACTGTTCACGTACTCTACCCGTACACTCCAGGCCGTCCATTACAGGCATCTGCAAGTCCATAAAGATATAGTCGTAATCCTGATTCGCAGTGACCATATCAAGCGCCTGTTGCCCATCTGCTGCCACGTCTGAAGCCAAGCCAAGCTTATCCAGTATATTGACCATCAGCTTCTGGTTGATGGGATGGTCATCCACAACCAGTACAGGTCTACGGGTTGGGGGCTCCTGTTGTGGAATTTCCCAATCGTGGCTGGACTCCCCCTCCAGTTCATTTTCCTTGGCAAAGCCAAGCTTCATTGTAAAATGAAACGTCACACCCTGTTCTCCACTCGTATCCACACGGATATCTCCGCCCATCATATTCACTAAGGTTTTGCAAATAGCGAGTCCTAGACCTGTTCCACCATATTTGCGTGTCATTGAAGAATCCAGTTGGGAAAAAGGGTGAAATAGCCTTCCAACCTTGGCAGGATCAATACCAATCCCTGTATCCTTTACAGAAAACTCAACCGTAAGCCCATTGTCGATACGCTCTTTAACCGATGCGAAGACATATACCCCGCCTTGGTCTGTAAATTTGACAGCATTGGAAACCAAGTTAATCAGTACTTGGCGCAACCTTCCCATATCACCATATAACACGGGAGGCAGCTGTTCATCAAGAAAATAAACCAGTTCCAAATTCTTGCGGTTCACCTCTACCGTAAACAGGCTGAAAACTTCCTTGATACAGGAAACCAAATCAAATGGATATTCCTCAACCTCCATTTTGCCTGACTCCAGCTTGGTAAAGTCCAGAATATCATTAATGACCGCGACCAGCGCGTCTGCACTGCGGCGGATGATATCGGCATATTCCTGTTGATCGTTTTGCAGCTCTGTCTCCATCAGCAGATCAATCATACCAATGACACCGTTCATAGGTGTGCGAATCTCATGGCTCATCATTGCCAAAAATTCGGTTTTGGCATTGGCAGCAATCTCTGCCGCCTCCTTGGCGGCAATCAGTTCGCTGTTCATCTTTTCCAGCTCCTGTGTCTTCTGATGAAGCAGCATGGACTGTGTTTTCAAGCGCTTGTTTGTCAGATACATTTGTACAAAGCCTTCAATTTTGGACTTGAGAATTTGAGGGATGAACGGCTTCACCATATAATCAATACCGCCCGCTGAATATCCCGCAAACAAATGCTCCGCTTCCTTGCTGTTAGCTGAAATGAAGATAATCGGAATATCCTTCGTCTTCTCTCTGGCCTTGATTAGCTTGGCGGTCTCAATTCCATCCATACCCGGCATTTGCACATCGAGGACAACGAGTGCAAATTCATCTTTTAATAGACATCGCAACGCTTCTTCCCCTGATGTGGCCTTTACCAGATTATATTGTTCACTCTCCAGCACTGCCTCAAGAGCGAGCAGGTTCTCAGGTCTGTCATCTACCAGCAATATATGAATCGGTTCATGAAGCCCCATGGAATCCTCCTAAGCATCTCTATTTAATCTTCCGGTATATTTTTTCTACCCGGTCCAGCGGCTCGTAGGAATCACTATAATCGGTGAAATGTATGGATTCCTTGGCCCCAAGCACTAACACACCAAAATGACTCAAGCTATCATAAAACAACCCATGTACATGGTTGCGAAGTTCATCGTTGAAGTAGATCATAACATTCCGGCAAAAAATCACATTGAACTCGTTAAAAGACCGGTCTGTCGCTAAATTGTGCTCAGCAAAAATGATATTTTTTCGTAAAAAGGGATGAAACATCACCGAATCATACTTAGCTGTATAATATTCAGAGAACGATTGTGTGCCCCCAGATTCCAAATAATTTTTGGTATACAGCTTCATTCGGTCGATCCCATATACGCCCTCTTTCGCTTGCTGTAAAGACAGGTTATTCATATCTGTTGCATAAATACGGGCCTTGTCATATAAGCCTTCCTCATGCAGCAAGATTGCCATAGAGTATACTTCCTCACCTGTGGAGCAACCTGCATGCCAGATTCGGATATACGGATACGTTCGTAAAATAGGAATAATTTTTTGCCTAAAAATTAGAAACAGCTCCGGATCGCGAAACATCTCGGTCACCGGAATAGAAAGACTCTGTACCAGTCTATCGAAGGCACTGCGATCATGCAGCACCTTCTCCTGAAGTCCTGATATCGTACTTACATTCTCGGACTGCGCATGATAATAAATACGCCGCTTGATCGAAGGCAGAGCGTAATTACGAAAATCGTAGCCGTACAGCCGATGTATACCTTCCAGCAACAGCTCAATCTCAATCATTTCCCGCTCATTGTCATTCGATTTCACTTCATTAGCAGCATTATCCGCCATATCCTTCGATGTCATAATCTCTCTCCAATTCCTAAATAGGTTTTGCCTGCACCGCTCTCAATCATGTGTCGTTTTATATTACCCATTTTTTTGGGTTACGAATACAACCACACTCGCATTAATGATAAAAGCTGTTCGGTTTGAATCGGTTTTTTTACATAATCGGAAGCGCCTGCCTCAATACACTTGGAACGATCATCTTTCATCGCCTTGGCTGTCAGGGCAATAATAGGCAACTTCTCGAATTGTGGCATTAACCGGATACGTCGCATCGCTTCATATCCATCCATTTCCGGCATCATCATATCCATCAGCACCAGATCAAAATCAGGTGTCTGTTCGAGCATTTCCAGTGCTTCCCTTCCATTTTCAGCAAAGGTAACCTCCATACGATAGCTTTCCAGCACACTGGACAGAGCAAATACATTACGAATATCATCGTCTACCAACAATATTTTTTTGCCTTCAAACAGCTCTTCCTTGTTATAAAGCTTCTGCAAAATTTTACGTTTGTCCTCAGGAAGATTTGCCTCCACCCGATGCAAGAACAATGTAGTCTCATCCAAAAGTCGTTCCGGTGATTTGACATCCTTAATAATAATGGACTCTGCATATTTTCGAAGTTGTGTTTCTTCCTTACTATCCAGATCTTTGCCTGTATAAATAATGATCGGCAGATCGGTGAGCTGCTCATTTTCCCGAATGCGGTCCAGCAATTCAAAGCCTGTCATGTCACTCAACATCAGATCCAGTACCATGCAGTCATACCGCTGGGTGGCCAGCTCGTTTAGTGCTTCTTTACCTGTCGATACCGCCGTAATGGCCACATCATCATGGTCGATGAGCTCAATAATGGATTTGCGTTGATTATCGTCATCCTCAACCACAAGGAGGCGTTTTACCATTTGGTCCGTATACGACTTTATATGTGAAAATGCCTTATCCAGACTCTCCTTCGAGGAAGGCTTTTTGAGATAAGCAATTGCGCCCATCATCAAGCCCTGTTTCACATCATCTATGACTGAGATAACATGTACTGGAATATGACGTGTCGACGAATTGCCTTTCAGCTCGCCCAAAATGGACCAGCCATCCATCACAGGTAACTGAATATCTAATATAATGGCGTCGGGCAAATAGGAATGAGCCATGTTCAGCCCATCGTCTCCTTTGAGAGCAATCAACGCCTTAAAGCCCCGACTACGGGCCATGTCGTACAAAATATTAGCAAAATTAATATCATCCTCAATAATCAGCAGCACTTTATCCTGCGGGGTAATCTCGTTTCGGTCGTCACCCGGATGTATGTCCTCCGCTCCGCTCTTCGCAGGTATCTGATACACAGGTAAGCGTTCAGCTGGCATAATCATTGGAAGATCTGTTTCCGCTGAAGCAGCGGCGCCTTCAAAAGCCGGAGGCACATCTGCACTGTTAAGCGCCTCTCTCGAATGAGAATCCATATTCTTTTCGGTAGGCGTTTGTTCCGGCAAATACAGTGTAAAGCAACTGCCCTGTCCCTGCTCGGATTCGACTGTAATGGCACCGCCCAACAATTTGGAAAGCTCACGGCTGATCGACAGCCCCAGCCCTGTTCCCCCGTATTTTCGGCTAGTCGTACCGTCTACCTGCTGGAAGGCTTCGAAGATCAGATCTGTCTTATCTGAAGCAATCCCGATGCCGGTATCACGCACAGATAGAGCCAGATAGGATTTTCGTGGATTTAGCATACCCGGAAGCTGCTCTCCATTTGCCCGAGATACCTTGAAACTTATAGAACCTTCCGTGGTGAACTTGAACGCATTGGACAGTAAGTTACGTAAAATTTGTTTGAGACGATAACCGTCACTTATAATAGCATCTGGCAAATTCTCGTCGATTTCGGTATGCAGTTGAAGCTCTCGTTTGGCTGCGACTGGAGCAAAATTCTGTTCTACAAACAGCTCCAGTTCCTTCAAATGGACCGTTTCATGGTTAATATCCATTTTTCCAGCATCCACTTTGGATAAATCCAGAATTTCATCAATCATTTTCAACAAATCCGCGCCCGACATATAGATGGTTTGTGCATATTCAACTTGTTTGGGCTTGAGATTGCCTTCCTTGTTCTCAGACAGCAGCTGAGAAAGAATAAGCAAGCTATTTAGCGGAGTACGCAATTCATGCGACATATTGGCCAAAAACTCGGATTTATATTTGCTTGTGATCCCAAGCTGCATCGCCTGTTGCTCCAACTGGGCTCGTGCACGTTCGATCTCATCGTTCTTTTCTTCCACTTCTCGAACCTGTTCTTCCAGTGCTCTCGTTTTAGCAATCAGTTCAGTATTAAAATGCTCCAATTCTTCCTGTTGACGCTGTAATAATTCCTCGGAACGCTTAAGCTCCTCTGTTTGCTGCTCCAAATTCTCGTTAGAACGCTTGAGCTCTTCTTGCTGAGTTTGCAACTCTTCGGACTGGCATTGCAATTCCTCGGTAAGTGCTTGTGATTCGCGCAACAGTTGCTCAACCCGCATCCGTCCCTTGATATTGTTCAAAATGATTCCCAAACTCTCCACTAACTGAGCAAACAGCTTCGTTTCCAGATCACTGAAGCGGTCCAGTGACGCTATTTCCACGGCACCAATGCATTCATCATCGAACATAATAGGGAAAATCATAATTCCAACTGGCTTACTTTCTCCTAAGGCGGAGCCAATGGACAAGTATCCTTCAGGTGCCTCTGTGATCAAGATTGGCTTACGATCCAGAACACACTGTCCAAGCAAACCTTCGCCCACCTGGATAGCGTCTCTGATCGAGCCTTCGCCAGTCACCTTTGCATAGGAGCCGTATAACTTGAACCGATTGTCTTCTACCTCTTTTCCTTGCAGGTAGATGGCTCCATAACTGCCCCCCAAAATGGGTGTAAACTCACTAATGAACATCTGAGCAACCTGCTCCAGTGAATTCACACCGCGAAACAGCTCAGTCAATCGAGCAGTATTGGCATTAAGCCAAGTTTGGTCCTTCTGCGTTTGAAGGACGGAATGCTCGAATTTCCTTTTTTCATCCAGGTCTCCAGCCAATTGTTGAAACACACGAGCAACCTCTCCGATTTCATCTTTGGAGGCCACACTCATCCGGCTGATAGCCCTGTACTTTCCCTTGCCAAAACCGTTCATCATGAGGTTAACGGTATTTAGACCTTTGGCAATGCTAGGAAGCACCCACAAAATAACCAGCAAGCCCATCATCAGACCGGCCGCCATCAGGATTGTGGTAATCTGCACAGATTCCTCATAAGCCTGATTGGCCTGCTTCATATCGTTATCAATTTCCCGGTCTTGGAAAACAGCTAGGGTATTAATGCTGTCCATTGCCTCCTCTTGAGCAGGCAGACCCGTGCTATTACGGAAAGCATTAGCTTCCTCAATACGATCTTGCTCCAATAAGGAAACGAGTCTCTCTTCATAGTTTAGATAATCTTTCCAGGCGACAGCCACCCGGTCAATCTGCTGTTGCTCTTCACTCGTACCGGAATCCGTTTGCAGACTAGCCAGCACTTTTGTTCCAGTAGCAGAAATATCATCCATCTCGCGCTTGGCCTCGCTGACAGAGGAGCCTGGATTCAAGATCAGATTGGCCATGACTTTAGCCATATCGTTCACCTGTCCGCGTATAGCCGTTGTTTTCCGGACCTTCACATATCGTTCTTGGTAAACCTGGTTCAGCTGTTCATTCAAGCTCCCCATCCGGTCATAGCTGATTAGCGTCAGCACAAGGAGGATCGCCATAAGCGATCCAAAGCCAATCAGCAGTTTATTTCTGATTTTCATGCAAGCTCTCTCCCTCTTTCAATGAAATCCAGATCAGGCACTTATCATCATCGCGATCCTGCGGCCCCTCGTTACGAAAAAACGCATCCAGCATCGCTTCTTCATTCCATTCCTCATACTTGCGCAGACAGGCAGTCAGATACTCCAATTGTTCCTCATATTCACCTTCTACCGTCTCCAGCAAGCCATCTGTATACAAAGCGATATGCCCAGTTCCTTCGTAATAAATCGTGTGCATCTCTGCATCAATTTTATCAAACAATCCGACCGGACTACACGCACGGTCTAATTTGGTTATGCTACCGTCCTGATTGAACAGCAAGCCGGGAGGATGCCCTGCATTTACATAGTCAATTCGCCGTGAACGAGTATCAATCACCATATAAATCGCCGTAAAATAATACTGTACCAGCTGCTTGCCCAGGTCCAGTTGATTAAAACGACGATTCAGCTCTTGTATGACCTTCTCCGGCTCCACATACGTGGTCACCGTATCCTTGAGTACAGACGCAATGAACATGCAAAACAAAGAAGAAGAAATGCCATGCCCCATCATATCGAGCAAAATGATGGCATATCTCCCTTCTCCTAGCGGATACCATGAATATAAATCTCCCGCCAGTTCAAAGGAAGGCTGGTACAGTGCATTCGCTTGCAGCATAGGGTCCTGAATGGCAGGACTTAGCACCGCCTGCTGTACCATCGCAGCCAGTTTCAATTCATCCTGAATTCGCTGATCCCGGTCCTTATGCCAGTCTTTTTCCTGCTTAAGACGCAAGGCAGATCGAATTCGCGCCATTAGCTCTACCTTGTTGATCGGCTTTGTGACATAATCGACGGCTCCCACATCCAGAGCTTCGGCCAATTTTTTAGAATCGCCTACAGCGGTGACCATAATAATCGGAATATCTTTTAAATGTTCATATTCCTGTACAATACTGCAAGCTTCAATGCCATCCATTTCAGGCATCATCATATCGAGCAGCACCAAATCAATATCCGAAGGACGGGGGCGAAGACTAATGGTACGGTCGCCGATTCCCAGATGCTCCAGCATTTCTGCGGCCGAGCTGGCAGAGATCACATCGCGATAATTTTCTTTTTTTAGTATTTCACGAATAATAATGACATTCGTTGGATTATCATCAACAATTAGAATTCTCATTGCTCTCTCCTTATCTGTAACCCATGTATTATACTATACCTGCTTATGGGGCAACACCCTTGTTAATTAGAAATAGCGTTTCCGTAAGCAGGCATTCCAAAAACATAGATAAGGAATGAGGCTAAAACCCCATTCCTTATCTATGTTTTTGGAGGACCCGCAAAACACTTGGGCTGCGGCCAACATCCTCTTTTTCAAATCTAAGTTTGCTTAATCCTATGATGAGCTGGAAAATCACGCTTTTTTCGCAATAACCAGCACTTTACCCTGATCCAATTCTTTTTCATAAAAATCTGCTTCCGTATCGGTAAAACCTAAGGAAGTGATTTTAGCACGAAGCTCATCGCCACGAGAACGGAACAAATTCGCTAAGGAGTCAAAAACGCCCTCTTCTTTAATCCCGATTTCCTTGGCAGCTACCGTATCTGCGATACGATCCGTCCGATCCTGATCATGAGCGAGCACGAACACATCCTCATAACGATAGCCCGTGTTACGCAACTCATTCACAGCTTCAACGGCTTGTACACCGTTCTCTACCACCTTGGCATAAGATTTATGATTGGTCTGATTCATGTTTCTCACGCTCCTTTAAGGATTGACTTCTCTGACTATTACACTTCATTCATCCATTTGAAACTTCCATATGATGTCACGCCTCGAAAAAATCGATTACCACTCCGTTTCATCAAAAAACTCAACATACTTTGGCTTGTCAGACGTCTTATCCGTAAATACTTTGATCGCCCGCTGCCCGCGCACATACACCTCTCCGTCTTCTGCCGTAAATTGCGAGCCGCCTAGCTCTTGATCCAGCGTTTTCCGTTGCAGTGGCAGCCACTTATCATTCACTTTGATTCGACCGGCAGCAGGATCTACATGCACATAGGAGACGACGTCCTCACGCATACCTACGGTGACATCCGGGTATTGATATTCTGTAGAAAGCAGCAGCTTATCCTTCTTAATTCGAAGTGGCTTGCCCAGTTTTTTCAATACATCCGCACGAGTATCATCCAGAGATATGCCATTTAAGGTATGAAAATCAGTTGGCACAGCATGTGGATCAGTTATCGTCTGAACAGCCCTTACCATATGCCCCGCTGTCTGCGGGGAGACGGTTTGCTGAACCGTATCCTGTCCGGAAAAGGGAGTGAGCAAACCAGCGGCTAGTAATAATGTCTTCATCATAATTCTCACCCTTTCAATGAATTTCCTATAGTTTACGGTTCAGCACTATACTACTGACGCATTTTCTGCCACACCCCAGCAGCGATGTCTACATAACCCAGCCAGTTCTTAGCCGGCTTGCCCGCAGGTTCCCCATAAGTGGCATTGTAGCTCTGAACCGTCCGCTCTGTTGCAGTCAAAGGTCTGTTCGATCCCGTTGACTTGATCGCCTTCTCCGTTCCGGAAGTGCTGCTCGCAGTGCTACGTGACTTCTGAAGGCGTGTCATTAACGCTGTTGAAGCCTGCTTGGCGGCCAGCGTCACTTCGCTGAGTACCTCCCCCAGGTTTTTAACCGACTCCATCACAGGTTCCACTTGCTTCAATTTATGATCAACGTCTGCGGTGATGTCATTTGCATGTCGAACCGTTTGTTTTACTTCATAACTTAGTTCATCGACTGTCTTTTGTACTTCCTGCAAGGTTTGAGTTACCTTATCTAGAGAACCTTGAGCTGCTTTCAATGTCTTAATAAGGTAAATAACGAGTACGGCAAATGCGATAGCAATAATAAAAATGCTGACCTGTGTTAACATAGCGTAACCTCTCTTTCGTCTTTCACGATGATGTTTATGATTACTGCATAGTTACCCTCTACATTCGGACACGAAACAACGTCCAGACTGGTATCTTCTTGTGCTCCAAAGGTTATGATTCACGGGCCCTCGCACCGTTTAAAACAACGTATAATGATGGCACAGCCACACTTAATCTGTAGAAGTCACCATCATCTGCTACCACGCTCTATCGGGGCGCGAGTATGCCACATTATATACAATCAAAGGAGGATACAGAACATGCTGAAATGGTCGGCTTTATTCTTAGTTTTTGCTGTGATCGCCGGGATTTTAGGTTTTTTTGGTATCGTCGTCTCCGTAGCAGCTACAATAGCCAAAATGTTATTTGTGCTATTTTTGGTCTTATTCGTTATTTCACTTTTTACCGGAAGAAAACGAGCTTCATAGACGTTGGATGATAGCTACACCCAAACGTGATATGTATCATATGCTTATCAAAAAAGGATGTTCCCACCCTGGTCAACAGAGATGTGGAACATCCTTTTTTGATGCAGCTTTTAACAGTGAACGGCGTTTTTATTGGATCACGCTGCCCCCAAACAGGAAACGATCCTGCCAAGGCTTGCTGAAATCCGTAACTTTTACACCACCGGCCGCTACAGAAAACGTATGGAGAAGCTTGTTGTCTCCCAAGTATACAGCTACATGCGTAATCGTTTGGGAGGAATTATCCAAGGACGTGTACGCCCCGGAAGATGCATTATAATTTGTAAAAAAGAGCAGATCGCCACGCTTCAGTGTAGTCATATCTGTATTCGGCTGACTGTTCTGCTTGATCCACTCACCCTGTGAACGAGAATCTGCCGGGAGCTGGATCCCTACAGCCTGACGGAAAATTTGGCGAGTAAATGCCGAGCAATCAAAAGTAGCCGTACTGTTGCGATCAGAACCATATTCATAAGGTGTTCCAAGGTAAGTCATACCTGTGTCAATAACCTGTTCGATTGCAGCCGCTGCATCACCAGAAGGCAAGCTAACCGTCGAAGCAGGAGACGCTACCGCAGGTAGAGCAGTAGTATCTGAAGCGGGTGCAGCCGAAGATGCCACAGGCTGCTGCACAACAACCCCCTCACCAATACGAATATATTGTGGAGATGAGCTGACATAGCCTACTGTACCATCAGCAGTGGTGATCTTAAACCAATACGCGTTACTGGAATCGGTAATCGTAACGACATCCCCTGTATTCATATAGCCCAGAACCTCGGAAGAAGTGGATGCCTCCGCCCGCAAACGAACGGACGTTTGAATCGTAGCTTTCGTTTGACCGGCAGAACTATTCACTGAAGCCGGAGCCTCTTTAGTTGAAACATTTTTAACTGAAGCTGAAACAGTTTTAGCTGACTCTGAGGCTTCCGTTTTACGGCTGGCAGACGGGGTGACAGCAGCAGCGACGCTGGTAGCGCCAACTTTTATGTACTTGTCGGAGCTGCTTGTGTAGCCGGTTACTCCATCAGAGGTCTTGATCTTATACCAATAGCTATTCGTTTTCTCCAATACCGTTACGGCCTCTCCCTGCTTCATAAAGCTGACTACATCGCCCGTAGTCGAAGGATCGGATCTAAGCTTTACAGCCGCCTGAATAACCGCCTTCTGTCCTGTGGATGCTGTCGATGCCGCTGCGTCAACCTGACCCGGCGCCACATGAATTGCTGCCAACAGCGCGGCTGACGTCATGAGCATTCCCATCACGCGTCTTCTCAATGTTGCACCTCCTGGCTGTTTTTACGAATTTGAAGAGCATAATTCCGACGAATATAGCCGGACATGCCTTCATTATAGTAAAAGCAGCAGGAAGAGAGATATAATCCAAACGTCACAAAAGATAGCGTGTACACCTTTTTTCATATAGGTCTAAAGTCACTTTTAACACTAATTATTTAATAATTAATCTATAATTTAGGTTCTACATGGACATGAACGTGCATCGTATTATGAACCTCTTGTAGACGTTCCTCAACCCGGTCGCTGATCCGATGTCCTTCAATCAGACTGAGTTGCGGATTCACCTCAATGACCACATCCACCAGCGCATGGTTACCGTGTACCCGTGCTTTAACGTCTCGAATTCCCTCTACTCCAGGTATAAGAGCAATCGTACTCCGTAAGTCGTTCAGTTCTTGCTCATCAAATCCATCAGTCAAGCTATGTGTGGAATCCCTAAAAATCTCCCACGCCGTTTTACAAATAATGAATCCTACCACGATCGCCGCCACAGTATCCAACCACGGCAGCCCGAACTGTGCGCCAATAATGCCCACTGCTGCTCCAACACTGACGAGTGCATCTGATAGATTATCCTTGGCCGCTGCCAGCAACGCCTTGTTGTTGATTTGCCGAGCCAGCCTGTTATTGTACAGGTACACCCCGAACATAATCACTGCGCAAATCACAGCCACACCCGCTGAGGTAATATCCGGTATTTGCTTTCCTCCCTTGAAAATGCTTCCGATTCCATCAATCAGCACCTGCAAACCAACGACAGCCATAATAAAGGACGCCAGCAGCGCCGCAATCGTTTCGGCCCGAAAATGTCCATAGGCATGGTCGGAATCTGGTGGTTTTTGCGAAATTCTCAGACCAATTAATACAGCAACCGACACCACAATATCGGTGACATTGTTGAATCCATCAGCCAGCAACGCGCTAGAGGCAAATATATATCCGCTAATCAGCTTAAAAGCGGACAGCAAAAGATAAGCAGCAATGCTTACCCACGCCCCTCGCTCACCTTTTCGTATTTCATCATAGACATTTACCACAACGGAGGACACTCCTTCAAATAGATAGTTCGCAGCGTAAAGATCTGCCTAGAAATAAAAATAGCAGCATAGCTGCCCTTACACTCCCTCTTAAACAAGCAGCACAACTGCCCTTACACTACCCCTCAAACAAGCAGCATAGCTGCCCTTACACTACCCCTCAAACAAGCAGCACAGCTGCCTTAAAAATAACAATTTGCCTGTGGTTAACTGTTATTTTCAGGATAACAGACGAACTTTGTGTGGGTCTAGAGAAACAGTCTTTCCACTCTACATCGCTGTAGGAACAATGAAAAAGTATTGCCAGGCCCCATCCCTGTAGGTTACACAAAACAATTTTTCCTTCATGCAAAAAACAGACATTTCTCCTCTTACCTCACTCCAGCGATGTGTTATCATTGTTGCCCTTGTCCCTTCTTTTAAAAACGTATAAAATGAGGACACAGCCGCGTTTTTCTTCAATCCAGCATGATTGACATGAATCTGGCGGCAACAGGAGGAATTTATTCATGAGCGATGCTAAGGAACCACGTAAAATTAATCTCGCAGATGCCATTCGCGAAAAGCTGGCACAAAAAAAACAGCAGTCCGGCGCTTCACAGCAGGGCGGCTTTCAAGGCGGTTCCACCAAAACACTGAAAAGCCAAAATACGAAGAAGCCGAACAACCAACGCCGTCGTACAGGCGGATCATAAGCCACTCCATTGACTTTATAGGGTACCGAGATCAGGCGGGATCTATCTTGACTCACTCTCGGAACCAAGTAAGCTAAGGGTCATGGCACAAAACGAAAAAAGAGGAGTCTCCCGGCCAAGGCAATGGCCTGATGGAGCTCCTCTTTCGTTTATCTATTTGCTGAAATTAGCGGTTCGGATGTTAGCCGATTTCTACCGGATACATGCGTTCACGCAATTGAGCGATTTCTTCATTTTCCAAGTATTCATCATAGCTCATCGTACGGTCGATTACGCCGTTTGGTGTAATTTCCACGATGCGATTGGCGATGGTTTGAATGAACTGATGGTCATGAGAAGTGAACAAAATAGTCCCGTCAAAATCGATCAGACCATTGTTCAGCGCTGTGATAGATTCCAAGTCCAAGTGGTTGGTCGGTTCTTCCAGAAGCAGTACGTTAGCACCGTTCAGCATCATTTTTGCCAGCATACATCGAACCTTTTCTCCCCCGGACAGCACACTTGCTTTCTTAAGCGCTTCTTCGCCTGAGAAAAGCATACGTCCCAAGAAGCCGCGCAGGAACGTTTCATCCTGATCCTTGGAATATTGACGCAACCAGTCCACCAGATTCAGATCCACACCTTCAAAATAAGTGGAGTTATCTTTCGGGAAATACGCTTGGCTCGTTGTAATCCCCCAGGAAAATTCACCGTTATCCGCTTCCAGTTCGTTCATCAAGATCTGGAAGAGCGTTGTTTTAGGGAGACCGTTCGGACCTACAAACGCAATTTTATCGCCTTTGTTCACGACCAGACTGAACTCGTTCAGTACTTGCTCGCCTTCCACGGTTTTACTGAGACTATCTACAGTCAGCAATTGTTTGCCCGCTTCACGCTCAGGCTTGAAGTTAATGAACGGATATTTACGGTTCGATGGACGGATGTCATCCAGCGTAATTTTATCCAGTTGCTTTTTACGTGAAGTTGCCTGTTTGGACTTGGAAGCATTCGCAGAAAAGCGCTGAATAAAGGCTTGCAGTTCTTTGATTTTTTCTTCCTTTTTCTTGTTCGCATCGCGAGCCAGTGTAAGTGCAAGCTGGCTGGACTCGTACCAGAAGTCATAGTTTCCGACATACATCTGGATTTTACCAAAATCAATATCCGCAATATGCGTACATACCTTGTTCAGGAAGTGACGATCATGGGATACAACAATGACAGTGCCTTCATAGTCCATCAGGAAGTTCTCCAGCCACTGAATGGATTCGAGATCCAAATGGTTGGTAGGCTCATCAAGCAGCAAATTGTTCGGACGACCAAACAACGCTTGTGCCAACAGAACGCGCACTTTGTCATTGCCGCTCATTTCAGCCATTTTTTTGTCATGAAGATCACGCGGAATCCCCAGACCGATCAACAATGCAGCCGCATCCGGCTCGGCATCCCAACCGTTCAGCTCTGCAAATTCGCCTTCCAATTCACCAGCACGTAAACCGTCTGCTTCGGAAAACTCCGCTTTGGCGTACAGTGCATCCTTTTCCTTCATGATTTCATACAGACGCGTATGACCCATAATAACGGTTTCCAGAACCGGAAATTCATCGTATTCATAATGGTTCTGCTTGAGGACAGCCATCCGTTCGCCCGGTGTCATGTGAACCTCACCTGAATTGGCTTCAATTTCACCGGAAAGAATTTTCAAAAAGGTGGATTTACCCGCGCCATTCGCCCCAATCAGGCCATAGCAGTTCCCAGGAGTAAATTTGATATTTACGTCTTCAAAAAGTGGGCGTTTACCATAACGAAGCGTTACGCCGCTTGTACTGATCATATAAGCATACCATCCTTATCATTAGTAAAGTGCTAAACACAAAATTACCGACGGCAATAGTATAACACACAAAAGATCGGATTCGAACCGTAGTCTAAGCAGAACTGCCCCTGAATCTCATCCAATATCTTATAAATAAAATAAAAAAATGCTTCTGTCCTCACGATTGTCACCTGACAAACACCTGGATCAGAACCATTTTTATGTTTTAAATTCAATGAGATAACTCAAGGACAGATACCTTACACTCTCTCTGTGCGTGTAAATGTTCGGAATCTCCGACGCCAATCGGAATAAGATACATGCCCGCCTCCTCGTCCTGTCTTATGACTACCTTCACACCATAGACTGCCTGAATCAGTTCGGATGTAACGACCTCTATAGGCGAACCATTCGCTATTATGCGTCCTTCTTTCATAGCGATCATCACATCACTATACCGAATAGCCTGATTAATATCATGCAGCACCATCACGATGGTCAGTCCGTGCTCCTGATTGAGCTGCCGAATAAGCTCCAAAATCTCAAGCTGGTAATACATATCCAGATAGGTGGTCGGCTCATCTAAAAATAAAATCGGCGTTCGCTGTGCCAAGGCCATTGCAATCCACACACGCTGCCGTTCTCCTCCTGAGAGCTGATCCAGTGTATGTGTCCTGCGTTCCTCCAGATTGGTGCAGGCTATAGCCCATTCGACTGCTTCCTCGTCCTCGTCCCGGCTGGATGTGAACATGCTCTTATGAGGCAGTCTTCCGAAGCTGACGAGTTTTTCTACTGTCAGGTCAGAGGGCGCTTCGTTCTGCTGATGAACTACCGCCAATTGACGGGCCAGTTCCTTGGGCTTGTAGTGGGCTATCTCCTTGCCATCCAGAACCACCTGGCCCTTGCGAGGAACGGCATTGTTGGACATCACACTGAGCAGTGTCGATTTGCCGCATCCATTGGGCCCAATAATCGTAGTAATTCGTCCCCGTTCAATAACAGCATTGATCGCATGTAGACGATCTGTTTTCCGATCATAGGAGAAGGTTATATTTTTAATGTCCATAGGTGCGATCCGCCTTTCTGATCAGGAATATCAGGAATGGTCCGCCAATGACTGCCATAATAATAGAGGCCGGAATTTCATTGGGAGCAAGCACCGTTCGCCCCAGCGTATCCGCAAGCAACAGCAGCAAACCGCCGCATAAGGCAGAAAACGGAATCAGCCACTTATGATCCGAGCCAACCAGATAGCGGGCACAATGCGGAACGAGCAGGCCGATAAAAGCAATTACTCCTGCTATAGCTGTAGCCGTTGCTGCAAGCAGCACTGCTATCACAGAAATTAAAAGTCGTGCACGTGTCACGTTAAGGCCCAAATTTTTAGCCGTTTTATCTTGAAGGGACAAGAAATTACACCAAGAGAAGACGAGCATGGCCAAAATTAAACCAATTCCGCCATAAGTCACAATCACCTCGACATCTACCCATTTTTTCATAGACAAGGTTGAGGTGGTGACCTGATTAATGCTGGTGACCGCATAACTGCCCCGATAGTTAAACGACTGACCTAGGCCGGAAAAGATGGCGTTTACTGCCACCCCAATCAAAATAAGTCGAATAGGATGCAAGCCAGATTTCCATGAAAATCCATAGACCATTAGGCAGGCCAACGCACCGCCAATAAATGAAAAGAACGGCATCCAGAAATAAAGCGCCGGAAAGAGGGTCACCGCGATCAGCGAGACCAAAGCCGCTCCCGAAGAAATGCCGATCACCCCGGAATCTGCCAGCGGGTTTTTCATGACGGCTTGCAGCAAAACGCCCGCCACTGCAAGGGCTGCACCCGCCATCACAGCTACGATAATTCTCGGTAGTCTAAGATCCTTGACCACATTCACCTGATCATCTGTGCCTGTCCACAATCCGGTCACCAACTGACTCAAATTCACCTTGAGGCTGCCTGTCATCGCTGAGTACAGCATGACACCGACAAGTAAGACAATTACAACAATCAGGCTCCATAACTTTTTGGACATGTCATCAGCTTCCTTTAATTCGAAGGATACAGCATTTTCATCAGCTCATCCAGCGCAGAGCTTGCCGCTAAATTCCCTGTGGTGCCAAACAACGGTTCAGGCAAATCATAAACATGCCCTTTTTTCACAGCGTTGAAATGCTTCCAGATATCGTTAGTTTTGAACTCTTCATCGAACATTTTTACAACCTCATCCGGCATCCCGTGTGCAGCACGCAAAATGATATCAGGATTGGATTGCTGCAAGGCTTCGGTATTGTGGGCTATGAACTCCACCTTCTCGCCCTGAACCACATTTGTTCCGCCTGCAATTTTAACCAGATCCCCAATGTAGGAATGTTCGGTAGCCACCAGATAGCTTCCCGGAACACCCAGTAGAATTAGTACTTTAGGAGACTTCTTGCCTTTAATTTTTTGCTGAATCTCAGTAACTTTGGCATCCAAGGCCCCATTAATCTCTTTCGCCTTTTCAGCTTTATCAAATCGGTCTCCCAGCTTTTGAATTTCCTTTTGCATATTCGCAAGGCTTTCAAAATTCAAAAACTCAGCATTAATGTTCAGATCCTTAAACTTAGGCTCCAAATCATATTTGAGTGTGGTCACCGAAAGCACATCTGTAGGTTTCAAGGACATTACTTTTTCCATATCAGGACTCATCGGATTTCCCACATCAGGGACATCCTTGTAACGATCAGGCAATACTTTGGTGCTTGTCGGCTTGCCAGCCAAATCCAAGCCCAGCGCATCTGTAATTTCAGAAATAGCTACTGTAGTCGCCACAATACGTGGAGTTGCTGTTTTATCATCAGACGACTTTCCGCTTGCATTTGATGCTGCCGTTGAAGTCGAACCATCGCTATGATCCTGTCCAGCCTGTGCTCCCCCGGAGCATCCGGCCAGCAATAAGATCATGATGCCGATTAACATATAGAAACCAAACGCTTTCCTTTGAGCCAAAGCTGCATACTGTTTCATGAAAATCCAATCACCTCAATTCAAAATATAGAGCAACAGCGTGAGTCCCACTTTTTCGGGTATGTAAATGCTGACAAGTCTTGATGCCGGGACACCAAGACTTGCTCGCATACAAACTTTGCTGTTATTCAGGCTTTATTGATGCCATAACCTGAGATTATTTCACCTTTAGGCTTGCTTCATCAAATTGGAACTGAACCGTATACCAGTGATCATACGGTACTCCGCCTAGGACCAAACCAGGCACAATAACGTGTGTGTAAGCACTGATTTTCTGAGACAAGTCCCCTACCTCAAATTGAACGATACGTGTATCACCGGATGTCGAGATCACTTCCACATCTTTTAGGATACCGTTTTGCTCCACTTGTAGAGTCGGCATCCAAGAGCTGTTTTTCAAAGTGATTTGGATATAGCGCTTGTCTCCCTTTTCAATCAATGTGGCTGGTTTATCGAGATAACCATCCATAACGGACGCTTCATTCGTTTTGTCTTTAAATACGTTGTAATTGATCGTGTATTGCTTCTCGGAAGCCGTTTGAACCGACTGTTCAACTGCTGGTTTTGCTTCAGCTACCGAGGTGGTCGTTTCTGCTGCTTTGTCCGTAGAAACTGCTGTTGATTCAGTAGCGGTTGCGGTTGTAGCTGCATTGACTCCCTCACCTTTGAGCGATGCACGGTCAAATTGAATCTGTCCGCCGAATTTCTCATTAAAAATGTATTTCTCAGGCAGATATACCTGTGTGTACACACTCAGCTTTTTATCCAGATCGGGTACTTCGAAGGCAATTGTGTGTGTATCACCTTTTGTGTCGGTACCCACAATCGTCGGATTCGCATAGCGGCCCTCAAAGTCCGTTTGGAATAATTTCAAAGCCTGATTGTCTGTTACGGTTACATGGGCCTGGACCTTACCATTTTTCACAATCAACTTCGCCAGACTCTGTACAAATGGAGCCACCAAAGAATCCTTGTCCGTTCCGTTTGCAAGCACACGGAAGTTCGCCGTGTACTCTCCATCGGCTAAGTTATTTTTCCCCTGTTCTACTTCGTCTGCTTTGGTTTCGTTGTGATAAGATACATTACTGGTATCGAATTTAAATTCAAAATCATATACCTTTTCTACTCGATCCTCCGCCTTGAAAACCATCAGAGCGCTACTTGCCACTTTTGGAGCTTCGTAGACAACCAGTTGACCTTTTACGTTGTTCTTAAAGTCACTTACACTGAAACGAACGTCCTTCGTATTACTTGCTGCATCTTCCCGGGTCACTTCTGCATCCTGATAACCTCCACTTGCGTTATCCCAAATGCGCAGCGCCTTAACTTCATTGCTGTTTTGCAGCTTCAGACCTACAAACCGTTTGTCGCCTTCCACGACCAATTGCGCTGGTTCATTAGTGATGAAGCGTTGAGCCGGAGATTCAGATCCTGTGATGCCATCTGGCAGCACAATGGTGAATTTCAATGCATATTTCCCATTGGCAAGCTTGTCAAAATCCAGTTTAACGATAGGATCAGCCGCCCCTGAAGAGGTAGGCTCAACAAAGCTGCGAATGGTGGCAGGCTCGAATTGGAACTGCACATCATATACGTGGTCATATGGGATGCCACCCAAATCTAATCCAGGTACGATGACATGCGTGTTCACTGTAACTTTATCTGACAGATTAGGTACTTCAAATTGTACTGTTCTTGTGTCTGCAGAGGTGGACTGTTCAACCACCTGAGCTTCAGAACCATTTACTTTAAACGTTTTAATCCAGCTGCTCTTGTCCATTTTAATTTGAATGATATTTTTACCAGACTGTTTTAACAGTGTGGCTGGCTTTTGCATATATCCATCCATCACAGATATTTCATTGCTTCCGTTTTTGAATACGGAGAAATCAATGCTGTATCTGCCATTTTCCACTGGAGTTGTGGTTCCGTTATCCGGACCTTTAGCCGTAACGCTACTGCGATCAAATTGAAGACGAAGCTTATGATCCATCTCATAAACCCCACCTGGATAGGTCGTGCTCACATGTACCTGTGCATTCAGAATAGCGTCCAAATCGGCCACCTTGAATTTCACAACACGTGTATTCGCATTCTTATCCTCACTAACGATATCTGCATCTGTCAACGTCCCGTTTTGTTCTGTTTTGAACTCTGTCACGGTGGTGCTGTCTTTAATCGTAAAGGAGGCTTCATACTTGCCCTTCGATACCGTCAGCGTAGCCGGAGACAATAAATATTGCGCCATGGCCGATTTTTGATCTTTGGTTGCATGCAACGCATCGAAATTGATTGAATACGTTCCATCAGCTAAATTCTTTCCAGGCGTGCCTGGTGTACCTGGCGTCCCAGGATCAACCGGGGTTGGAGCATTTGTAATGCTGTTTTTGTCAAATTGAAGTCGAAGTTTATGATCCATCTCATAAACCCCACCTGGGTAGGTCGTGCTTACATGGACCTGTGCATTCAAAATCGCGTCCAAATCGGCTACTTTGAATTTCACAACACGCGTATTGGCTGTCTTGTCCTCGCTTACAATGTCTGCATCCGTTAATGTCCCGTTTTGTTCTGTCTTGAACTCTGTTACGGTAGTGCTGTCTTTAATGGTAAAGGAAACCTCTTTTTGTCCTTTTGCTACCGTTAAAGTCGCTGGAGATAACAGATATTGCGCCATTGCGGATGGCAGATCTTTGGTTGCATGCAGGGTATTAAAGTTAATAGCATACGTTCCATCTGCCAAGCTAGGTGATGTAGGTGCAGAAGCCAATTGAAGATCTACATTATAGGTATGCACGTAGCCCAGTTCAGGCCAGTTGATACTTACCCATGCGCTTAACTTAGCAGGTATTTCTTTAACCTCGAATTCAATAACTCGTGTATTCGCAGTTTTGTCTTCACTTACTGTAGCAACATTAGTTAATACTCCGTTTTGTTCTACCTTAAAACCATCAATCTGCTCACTCTTTTTCAAGGTAAAACGAACATACTTCTTGCCATTACGTTCAATCAAGGTGCCTGGTTTCTCTGTATACCCATCCATCATAGAAACTTCATTCGTTCCATCCTTCAAAAGAGTGAAGTCCAGATTGGATGTCGTTTCTGGAGAGCTTCCATTCTCTGTGATACTACTTTTATCGAACTGAAGACGAAGTTTATGGTCCATCTCATAAACCCCACCTGGATAAGTCGTGCTCACATGGACCTGTGCATTCAAAATTGCGTCCAAATCAGCTACCTTGAATTTCACAACACGCGTGTTGGCTGTCTTGTCCTCACTTACAATATCTGCATCCGTAAGTGTCCCGTTTTGCTCTGTTTTGAATTCTGTTACGGTAGTGCTGTCTTTAATGGTGAAGGAAACTTCTTTTTGTCCCTTCAATACCGTCAAAGTCGCCGGAGACAACAGATATTGGGCCATGGCCGATGGCTGATCTTTGGTTGCATGCAAAGTATCAAAGTTAATAGAGTACGTTCCATCCGCCAAAGTTGTTGGTACAGGTACAGAAGCCAACTGCAGATCTACATTATAAGTATGCACGTAGCCCAACTCAGGCCAGTTGATGCTCACCCATGCATTCAGCTTGGCTGGTAGTTCTTTTACTTCAAACTCGATAACTCGTGTATTCGCATTCTGGTCTTCACTTACAATAGAGGTGTCAGTTAACACTCCATTTTGCTCTACCTTAAAGCCATCAATTTGCTTACTATTCTTTAACGTAAACTGGGCATATTGTTTGCCTCCACGCTCAATTAGCGAGCCTGGCTTCTCCGTATACCCATCCATCATGGACTTTTCCTCTGTTCCATCTTTCAAGAGGGTAAAGTCCAAATCAGCTAACTTTTCTCCTGTGCCAGGAGGCGTTACCGGTGGTGTCACTGGTGGAACGGTTGGATTCTCGGTTGAGTTTTTAAGTCTCAAACTGGAAGGATCAAACTCAATCCATTCCTTCACTGAACGGTCCGGATCGGTATCTACATACCATGGAGAACTGCTGTTAAATCCAAACTCCGTATTTACATTTTGATGAAAATCATAAACATCGAAGCTTACCGTTCCCGAAGCTTTTCCGGAATCTACTTCTATTTTGGCGGGAACCGTTTCCCCGTTTTGTTCAACTAGAAATTTCGAAAGCCCTTGAGCCTCTGCAAATTTAAATGAAAAATGGTATTTTCCATCTTTAATAATCAAATCTCCAGGGTAGGTATAATTTGTTTTAAAACTTGAATCCTTGGTGCTTCCACTGACTGTCTTGCGCAAAGGCTTATAATCAATCAGGTATTCTCCATCTGCATAAGTCGCTTCAGTTGTTGTTATAGCATTCGTAGGCTCAACATATGGACCGGGCAGTTCTACCGGATACTCATAAGTAGCATACGTAGCACTAGTCACTGTAGTGCTTGAGTCAGGCAAATTCGACGAAGTGGATTCATCCTCGGGTGTTGCTCCTGCGTATGGTGAAAATAAAGAAAACAACATTAGAATAGCAGCGAATGTCGTAATATATTTGTTCAATCGGCTTTTCAAGGTGATGTATCCCCCTACTTAAAATATACTCATTTGGAGCTTTGGAACTAAGCTCCAAATGAGCATTCAGTTCAAAATCATTATCTCAAAAAGAAACCCTTAGATATCACTGTCGTCGAATTGGAATTGAACAACATAGTCGTGATCGTAAGGAATGCCGCCAGTGTATTCTTTTGGTACACTTACATGCAACTTAACGTTCAATTTTTGAGCAAAATTACTTACAGGATACTCTACTATTCTTGTATCACCTGATGTACTTACCACAGTCGCATTCACATACTGGCCGTTTTGTTGCGTTTTGAATTCAGTAACCCAAGCACTTTTAGTAATAGCTACTCGCACTTTGTATTGACCATTCGTAACAATCAGTGTGGCTGGTTTTTTTACATAACCATTGGTATCCATGTAAGAAGGCTCAGTGGTTCCATCTTTATAAACGGTATAAGGCAATTGATACGTTCCATTAGGCAAAGCCGCGTTCGCTTGATTAGCTGAGAATGGGGCTAGTACCACAAAAACAAGCGCAGCCATCAATACAGTGAGCATTACTTTTTTTAGAGACAATTTCTCCATACGATTCATAATCATGTTCATGTTTTAATCTCCTTTTACGTTTTATTTTGGATTAGATTTCGTCGAATTGCAGTTGTACATCGTACTTGCCTGTGTAGCCAATCACTGGGATGGTAATTTCAGCGTAAGCATTTACTTTGGCATTCAGGTCAGCCACTTCGAATTCCACGACACGAGTGTTGTTCGCCGGATTTGTGCTTACTACAGTCGCATCTTGCAATACGCCATTTTGCTCTACTTTGAACGCCGTAATCAGATTGCTGCTTTTCACAGTCAGACGAACAACATTTTTGCCATTAGCTACCGTAACCTGAGCAGGCTTCGTCAGATAGCTGTCCAATCGAGAAGTTTCATTGGTTTGATCCTTCAGAACGGTATAATCTACGTTATACGTGCCGTCGGCTGCTGCTGCTTTAGCAGAAAGTGGAGCCATCAGTGCAAAAACAAGTGCTGTCATGATCAGTGCTACGAATGCCTTCTTGAAAGAAAATTGCTCAAAGCGATTCATTACCATATTCATATCTACACACACTCCTCAATTTTTTATGCTTGAATTTATGTTGATTTTATGAACGATAAAGATGGCTTCAATTTACTTTTTGGAAGAATTGGCTGATTTCGCTGACTGGACGGCTGCCACTTTTTTGATGCTTTTGGAATCAAAAGCGAAGCGGATCGTATAGTCATGATCGTAATTGTAAGCAGGGACAGTAACATGGATTTTAGAGATCAACGGGCTGTTGACACTCGCAATGGGAAATTGCACGGTGCGAGTATCGGCTTTGGCATCCTTTTGGATGACCTTGGTATCGATGATTTTACCTTTGTAATCCACTTTAAACCCGGTTGTCCATTCGCTATGATTCAGCTTAATTTGCATGGTCATTTGACCTTTTTTTACATACAACTTAGCTGGTTTTTCAAAATAATCATTAGCCATGGACACCGAATCATTTTCTGCCTTGAGAATATTGTATTTGAGCGTGTATGTACCATCCGCCAATTTTGGAGAAGCCGCAGCGGCTCCTACAGATAACGAAGTTGGCCAAAAGCTCAGCACACTCACCAGCAGAAACACAGCAATAATTGCAGAATACCCCTTCTTCATTTTGACAGCAGTCCCTCCCCACGAGAATAAACTAATTGATTATCATTCTCAATTGATAATTTAAAAAAAATAGCTCTTTTCGAGCTTGTCTCCCCACCTCTCTATTCCATAATTTCGCAAAATCAAGTAAACCCATCACCAATATATCTTACACTTTTCGAAAATGTCAATATGTATTTGTGTGTACGTAATCCCTTGATATATGCTATTTTTTAATAAAAATTTGTAGTTCCTTCTTCTATAATTAGAATGACTCTCTTTTGTTTTTAGTTCAAAATTTATTTAAAAAATTGCTTTTTTCAATTGACAATACTCAGTGATATTCATTATCATTCTCTTATACATAAATGAAAATGATTATCATTATTGTTTAACTTGAAAATTGCAGGAGGAATAACATGAAATCTTATGTGTTGTGGTCGTCCGCAGCGCTTTTATTGGCAGTTACCGGATGTAGTAATGGTACCTCCGCAGATCAGAAACCAGCCAGCGTTTCCGTATCTACCGCTTCAAGCACGACAAGCGGCGCGACGATTCAAGTTACTGATTTTTCAAAACGGACGTTGGCGTTTCAAAAGATCCCTCAACATATCGTTGCGCTCAGCAATGGCGATCTGGATATTATTTACGCATTAGGCGGGACAGCCGTGGGAAGACCCAACTCCAATGGACCTTCCGTCGTACCTGCTGCTGAAAACGTTCAGCAAATAGGCTCCACCCATGAAGTGGATCTGGAGAAAATTACGATGCTCAAACCGGATGTCGTGCTAGGCAATTATCCTATGAATGAAAAAGACATTCCAGCTATTGAAGGAGTCGGTTCACAACTGCTGCTGACTGGGGCCAATTCAGTTCAGGATATCCAGTCACAAATTACGCTGTTCGGACAATTACTGCAAAAGCAGGCCGGGGCCGTAAAGCTGAACCAACAAATTGACCAACAGGTAGTCAAACTGCAAAAAGAAACAGCCTCTACCTCCAAACCGAAGGTGTTGCTGGTTTACGGAGCCCCGGCCACGTACATGGCGGCGCTGCCGAATTCTCTAGGCGGGAATATTTTGGAGGTTGCAGGTGGCTCCAATATCGCCGCTGATTTTCCGGGCCTGCAAAATTTCCCGCAATATGCGCAGTTGAACACAGAACGCATCGTACAGGCTGACCCTGATTACATTTTCATCATGACCCATGGTAATACGGAAGAGGTTAAAGCCGCATTTATAAAGGAAATGCAGGAAAATGCAGCTTGGAACGGAATCAGGGCAGTCCAAAACAATCAGGTCGAAGTTTTACCTTCAGATTTGTTCGGGACGAATCCGGGGACACGGGTCACTAAAGCGCTGGATTTGATGCACCAAAAGCTGTATCCGGCGAAATAGGCGATGACGATGAACAAACTACAGCGCACCAGAAGACGCACCATCGCCTGGATTACCCTTCCGATCTTACTGCTAGCTGTCTCTGTGTACGGTCTAGCCTACGGTTCGGTGTCGATTCCACTTCAAGAAATCAATCAGGTTTTGCTACATAATGATGAATCCACATATCGCACGATCCTAATGGATCTCCGACTACCCAGAGTGTTGGTGGGTTTACTGGTAGGCGCTTGTCTCGCAGCTTCAGGAGCACTTCTTCAAGGCGTCATGAAAAATCCATTGGCTGACCCAGGCATTATTGGTGTATCGGCTGGAGGTGGGCTTGCAGCCGTCATTACGATGGTGATGCTTCCACAGCTTAGTTACCTTCTTCCGGTAACCGCCTTTTTGGGAGCCTTTCTGAGTGCGATCGTCATTTACCTGCTGGCTTGGGACCGAGGGGCTTCCCCTGTCAAAATTGTACTGGCTGGTGTTGCAATCAACGCGTTGCTGGGCGCGCTCACCAACGGAGTAATGGTCATGTACAGCGACCGCGTACAGGCTGTACTTCCTTGGCTATCCGGCGGGTTAAATGGACGAAGCTGGCATCATCTGGAGTTCATGGCTCCTTACGCTATCATTGGCTTAATCGCCTCTTTGTTTGCCATTAAGCCTGCGAATTTGTTGCTATTGGGTGATGATTCAGCACAGCTGCTGGGCCAGCGGGTAGAGCTTCAACGGATGCTCATTATCTTGCTCTCTGCCCTGCTCGCCGGCACGGCGGTCAGTGTAGCCGGGCTGATCGGGTTCGTAGGACTGGTCGTTCCCCATGTTATAAGGCTGCTCATCGGGGAAGATTATCGTTTCCTCCTCCCCCTTTCCATTGTGGGCGGTGGGACACTGGTTGTCCTAGCCGATACAGTGGCACGCTCTTGGTTTGATCCGATTGAGCTGCCTGTCGGTATTTTGCTGGCCGTCATTGGGGCACCGTTCTTCTTAATCCTGCTCAAGAAACGGGGGAATTTCGGATGACAGCCATTCAGGGTAAGCATCTTTCCTTACAACGCGGGTATTTCCAGCTGGACGATGTGAACATTACCTTGCCCGCCGGACAACTCACTGCCATTGTCGGTCCCAACGGCTCAGGCAAGTCTACGCTTTTGCGGATTTTGACCCGGCTGCTCAAGCAGGATCAGGGCAAGGTTTCCGTACTGGGCAGGCCCGTAGAGGAATATAAACGGCGTGATTTTGCCCAGACGATTACCATGCTGCCGCAAATGAAGGACATGCTGCCGTTATTAACAGTCCGTGAGCTGGTCGCTTACGGAAGATCCCCTCATACCAAGGGTTTGAGGACAAGTCCTACCAGGCAAGACCAGCATATTATCGACCATGTCATGGGAATCACAGGCATCAAGCCCTATGCAGATCGGATGTTCCATACTCTATCGGGAGGTGAACAACAAAAAGCGCGAATTGCAATGGCCTTGGCCCAACAAACGGGTATTCTTTTACTCGATGAACCAACCACTTTTCTGGATATCGCCCATCAATTTGAAGTTATGGATATGCTGCGGCGTATCAATCACGAGTCCGGCTTGACGATTGTTATGGTACTGCATGATTTGCAGCAAGCTGCGGCCTATTGTCATCATATGATTGCGCTTAAAAAGGGACGAATCGCCGTCGCTGGCGAACCCCGTCAGATTTTGACGTCTGCTTTTCTTCGCGACATTTATGAAATGAACGCTACCATCAAATTTGAGGATGGCTATCCGGTTATTATACCGACCATACCACATCATTCAGGAGGAATTTAATATGGTTATCGTTACAAATACATCTAAAATTACACCGGGCAATGCCCACCTGCTCATCGAAAGATTTAACAAAGAAGGACAGGTTGAAAAAATGGAAGGCTTCCTCGGTCTGGAAGTGCTGCTGACGGAAAACACGAAGGATTATGAGGAAGTAACGATTAGCACACGCTGGCAGGAAAAAGAGAACTTCCAAGGCTGGACGAAAAGTGAAGCGTTCCGCGAATCCCACAACCACCGTCAAATTCCAGACTATATTATTGAAAACAAAATTACATTTTATGAGGTTAAAATCGTTCGTCATCCCATCTCGAACAATGATTCCTCTTTGGCGAGTGATATCGAAGCCGTTTAATTCTGGACGGTAGCCTAAAACTAGAAAAAGCGGCTCGGCAGGCAAATTCATTGTCCACCGAGTCGCTTATTTTATATACGTTACTGAACCCTTCAGATTCTAGTTGAGCAACGGCGCCCAATTTTCAGCGTCTCTCCGTGCCCCAGTACATGGATGCGTTCCTTTGCAATCCCCAAGCGCTCTCGCTCCACTTCAAGACGATCCAGCGCCTCTCTCGGCGTATCGTCCGCCAGCTTAAAGGCTCCATAGTGCATCGGGATCATCTGATCTGCGCCGCAATCCACAAAGCCCTGCAACGCCTCCTCCGGTGTCACATGCTGTGAGGTCATGAACCATTCCGGTTCATACGCACCAATCGGCATAAAGGTCAGATCAATAGCAAAGCGCTCGCCAATCTCCTTAAACCCACGGAAATATCCCGTGTCTCCCACAAAATACAACGTAGGTGCCTCCGCTGAATCTGATTCTGCGTGAGCATCTGAGCCTGCAACAGACGTGGCAGAACCGATCACCTGCTGCTCACTTTGCAAAACGTATCCACCCCAATGTGAAGTATTGGTATCAAACGGCGTACGCCGTGTCCAGTGCTGTGCCGGAACAAATGTAATCCGCACTCCACCTACCGTAAAATGCTCCCACCATTGCAGCTCATGGCAGTTGCGAAAGCCTTTGCGGATCATTTTCGACTTTAACCCCGAGGGGACGAGTATCAATGTATCTGCACGATATAACTTCCGCAACGATGCCAAATGTAAATGATCATAATGCGAATGTGACAGCAGAATGATATCCAGCGGTGGCACATCCTGAATGCGAATGCCGGGCGGAGCCAATCTTTTATCAAAAGCCATACGCTCTGCCCACACCGGATCGGTGACCATATTCAGCCCAAGGTACTGAATGAAAAAGGTGGAATGGCCCACCCAGGTCGCCGTCGCCATTTCCCGATTACTATGCAGAAACTCCAGCTCCGGGAGATGGTTGGGCACAACGAACGTGTAATCCTTTATTTTGCTGCGTCGCTCCTGCCGCCATTGTCTGAATTGCTTGATGGTTTTATCGGTATTTACATGATCCATATTGTTAAAACGCACTTTAGGCATGATGCAGCCCCTCCCTGACAGACCCGTTCTCCAAAAAACACAACGGTTCAATTTAACTATATATTGTCACTCAAATGTGATCATGAAATGATGCAACATCCTGAACTATGTAAAGTATAATTCAATCACATCTGTAAAGGAAATTCTGCGATAATACAGCAAAAACAGACCTCCCGGATCTATCAGAAGGCCTGCTCCACATGTTATTGTCAGTCCTGTGGATTTTTAAAGCGTGCCGAATAAATAAACAAAAACACAATCGCCACCACGATAATGATCGGCGACTCATACATGATCGTAAAATGCTCGAAAGCAACCACTCTAACTCACCCCTTCTTTCCCGCTTGTCCTCGTACATACTTTGCATCGAACAGAAACAATCTCAATATCAGGATCAGCGAAGGAATCAGCACCAGCAGACCCGCAACAAACGCCGTAATCAATGCATACGCCATCGTAGAGTTCGTAAAGCTGTTATATACATTAATGTAGGGATACAGAACATACGGAAGATGTGAGCGGCCATAGCCATACCAGGCAAATGCAAATTGCAGCATCACCAGGATGAAGGAGATACCCAAATGCCGCCGCTGCCAGACCAGATACACTGCTCCCACAAAGCATATGAAGGATGCGACAAACATCCAGGCCATACTAAGCATATTGGCAAAATGGTCTGGATTTTGTTTGTTAATCTGGAAAAATGCGAACAAACTCGCCAAAATCGTAGGAGCACTCCAGAGTAACGCGTACCCTCGTACGATTTCAAAAGCTACCTTGTCCCCTGCCCTTTTGGCATAAAAGGACAAAAACATCGCCGATATATACAATACACTCACCAGCGCCAGAATAATAACTGCCCACGTGTAAGGGTTGCTTAATAGCTGGCCCCATTGCAGATGAACACCTGTGCTGTTCTCTACAATAATGCCACCTTCTGAAATAGCGAGGACCGTCGACAGTGCTGCGGGAATCAGCAGCCCAGTCGCACCGTACAATGCCATGTAGACGATATTATTTTTACCCGAATGTCCATACGTATTGTAAGCATAATATACTCCCCGGATCGCAAGCAGCACAATCGCAATACTGCCCGGAACGAGTAACGCTGTACCATAGTAATAGGCGGCATCCGGGAAAAACCCGTTTAATCCCACCACAAAAAAGATGAGAAATACGTTCGTTACCTCCCATACCGGAGACAGATATCGTTGAATGATATTGTGGATTTTGTTCTGGTGGCCTGTCAGCACACTGTAAAAGCTGAAAAAGCCTGCACCAAAATCAATGGATGCCACAAGCAAATATCCAAACAGGAAGGTCCACAATATGGCGATACCTACAATTTCATAGCTCAATTGCCTTCAGCCCCTTCCAGGCCCAGCTGTCTTATCTCTTCCACGGCATCCTTATTACGGAATAGCTTGCTGAGTACCTTGATGGCCGAGAAACACAACACCAGATACAAAATAACAAACAACACCAGCATCCACCCAACACTTGTAGAAGTGGTTGCTGCTTCGGACACCTTCATATATCCGCGTAGAATCCACGGCTGTCTGCCGACCTCTGCAAACATCCAGCCCAGTTCAATAGCTACCATAGCCATCGGTCCGACCAAAATGAGCGCTAACAGTAGCCATTTGGGGTAGGGTTTGCGACCTGGCAAACGCTTACGGATCAGATACAGCAGTGGGATGACGAGAATCAGCACTCCTGTGGTGATCTTGAGGTCAAACATATAATGAATAGACAGCGGCGGACGCTCCTCCACCGGATAGTCATTTAACCCCTTAACCTCTGTACTAGGCAAATTACCAGCCAGGATACTAAGTGCATAAGGCACTTTCAGGGCATATTTGATTTCACCGTTTTCGTCCATAAAGCCGCCATATACAAAGGGGGCGTGTGTCATCGTATCAAAATGCCATTCGGCGGCAGCCAACTTCTCCGGCTGATATTTGGCCAGAAATTTACCGGATGCGTCTCCTATCAGCACTGTACTGATGGCAAATACAATGGTACAGGTGGCCGTCAGCTTCAGCGCCTTTTTAAAATAAGGGTGATTACGCCCCCGCAGCATGCTGTAAGCAGCCAGCCCCATCAGCACCCCTGCGCTCAATGTATACGAGGAAGCCAGTACATGGGACACTTTGGTCGGCGTGGCCGGGTTTAGCATAGCCTCGATGGGATGAATATTGGTCATGACTCCATTTTTGAGTGTAAAGCCTTGAGGTTGGTTCATGAACGAGTTCACAGTCGTAATAAAAACCGCTGAGGCAGACGAGGCAATCGCTACCGGGATGAGCAGCATCAAGTGAAAATATTTACTTTTAAACCGATCCCAGGTATACAAATAGATGCCTAGGAATATTGCTTCGATAAAGAAAGCAAACGTCTCTAAAAACAGGGGCAGCGCAATCGCTTGTCCGGCCACCCGCATAAAGGTAGGCCACAGCAAACTGAGCTGTAGACCAATGGAGGTGCCTGTCACGACGCCCACGGCGACAGTAATGACAAACCCCCGAGCCCACCGCCGTGCCAGCAGTGTATAATGCGGATCACCAGTTCGCAGCCCGCGCCATTCTGCAAGTGCAATCATTAAGGGTACGCCAACGCCGATGGATGCAAATACGATATGAACAAACAGGGTAATTCCGGTCAGCATCCGGCTTAGCAATACAGGGTCCAGTGAAGACAAATGGGTTTCACTCCTTCATTTCACATTTTTAATAGGGAAAACTTCGAATTCACTCTTGATTACCAACTAGGGAGTCAAGCGAGCTATGCTTTTAATTACGGCATATAGCATAATGGCCGCAATTACTATACATACAATAATGAGCGTTCTTTCCTGCTTGCGGAACATAGGAACGCCTCCTTCACTTATCTTTTGGCGCATTTTGGTAACCTATTTACAGTTTGGTTCATTCAGCTGATTTTTAACCCTGCTTCTGTATTGAATGTAGCAGTATTTCTTTCTAGATATTGTTTTATTCATGACAATACGTTATATTGATATATAGTTAGATAACCTAATTATATGAAAAGAGTGAACTTATGCCGCCAAAACAAAGGAACTTCATCCAGCAATCTCTTCCTCGTCTGGGACCAGAACCTTATCTAGAGTTAATGGATCAAACTGCCCTTGCAGAAACAGACCGACGACTTGCTCGTATTGGTCTCTTCTTGCTATGGACAGGTGATAATGTGCTCGACGCGGTAGATTTGGATCTAGCTGCTTACGGCCTGACAGAGAGTAAGCTAGATTTATTGTTGCTATTGAGATTGCACCAATCCCAGGCTCAGATGAGCCCCTCTATGATTGCTGACCGTCTAGGCATCCGACGTGCATCTGTAACATCCCTCCTGGATTGGACAGAGCAACGAGGCTGGATTATCAGAGAACATAGTTCTACAGACCGGCGCAAAATTCATGTACGCATTACAGAAGCGGGTTCTCACCTTGTACAGCAAGTGCTCCCTGTATTTTGGTCTTCCTGTGCTTCCCTAGCGAGTATTTTGGAGCCCGAGGAGCAGATCGTTTTTTCACGGATTATAGAAAAAATCCATCATCATATGGAAGACAAACTGGGGGTGGGCAGGTAATTTTTTTTGAACATATAATTAGGTTATCTAATATATTTAATTGTTTGTATTTCAAATTACTTATTTGATGATGAAGGAGTGTTCTATTGATGAGTAAACTACGAACAAAAGATACCGTTATCCAGAAGGAAAATGTTGCTCTCCCTTATGCATGGATGACTGTAATCCTATGCTGGTCAGCGGTTGTCGTCATGTCCAGCCTGTATGTGACGATCCCTTTGGTCCCTCTCTTTGCTAAAGTATTTGGAAAAACGCTAGCTGAAGCAGCTCTGCCGGGAAGTATCTTTTCCTTAGGCTTTGCAGCGGGATGTCTTATTTATGGAGGATTGTCTGATCGCTTTGGACGCAAGCAGATTATCGTCGCTGGATTGCTCGCATTGACGATCCTTTCGTTATCCCTCAGCTTAACCAGTCAGTATTCTGTATTAGTTGCACTGCGCTTGCTTCAGGGCTTGGCGGCAGCCACCTTTTCCCCCGTTGCTCTCGCATACGCCGTAGACATGTTTCCAACCGAAAAACGGGTAACGGCCATCGGCTTTATCAGCACCGGTTTTCTAGTGGCAGGTATTGCCGGACAGGTATTTAGTATTATCATCAGCGAACAAATCGGATGGAATATGGTATTTCGGATGCTAGGTGTTTTGTACGCAATCACCTTCCTGATCGTTCTTTTTTTCCTGCCTAAAGCTCCCTCCCCGCAACGAGGGGTTCGTATTTTGGCAGCCTTCGGTCAGTTGGGGACCGTTCTGCGTTCGTATCCTTTATGGTTAAGCTACACGATTGCTTTTGTTCTTCTGATGTCATTTGTGAGCATGTATACGGTTTTGGGAAGCTACCTTGGCAGTCCCGAATTTGGCCTGAATAGTAGACAGATGCTATATGTCAGGTCGGCTGGCATCATCGGCATGCTTCTCTCACCCTTCGCCGGAAAATTGGCCCTGAAATTCGATGTACACCTTGTATTACGTACAGCTCTTCTTCTTTCCATCCTTAGCTTGGCGCTGATGGGAATGACACATTCTCTAATAGCTATCGTGGTATTAAGTGTATGTTTTGTCAGCGGCATTGCCCTGAGTGTCCCTTCACTCATTACAATAGTTGGTCAGCTCGGCGGGGCAGCAAGGGCCATAGCGGTCTCACTATATACCTTCATCCTGTTTGCCGGTACGAGTATAGCCCCTATGCTTTCCATTCGTTTGATGGGGAATGGCGGCAATCAGATGACTACATTTATGCTGCTGGCGGCTGTTCTGTCTGTGGGACTTATCGCCTCCCTGCTCATTCGCCGCCGTCAAAACGATCCACTGAAGCGGGATGCATAATACAACATCCGACTAAAACCGAACTTAAAAGTTACCTATAGTGCCACTGCGCAATCGGATGTTACTTCCCACCGCACCGTCCCCGGATTTCTAGAATAAAACTATGAATAGGGTAAAAATCCGGGGACAAAAGCGACCGCTACGCTTGTACAGCACCATTCCGCCTACTCCGTTTTCATGTTCATTTTTTCGAGTTTGGCTTATATAGCATCCTGTTTTCATTCAAAAATACTCCTATTTAACAGGTATACTCATCTAAATCATGTGATATATGTCATTGTGTTTTCTCTATAAACGAAAACTCTCTCTTTGGAGACCTACGCAGAATGAGGTACAATACAGATAAGCTATATATGATATATGGAGAACTTTTGAACAGGAGGCTGTACCGAGCTATGAAGATAACATCTATCGAGCCAACTCCCAGTCCGAACACCATGATGCTGCATCTGGATGAGCGGCTGGAAGCGGGTATCCGCAGAACATATACACGGGACAATGAGCGTTCGGCTCCCCCATTTATCCGGCGTATGCTGGCCATTGAAGGGGTCAAAAGCGTGTTTCACACGACTGATTTTGTAGCCCTTGACCGTAAAGGAAATGCCGATTGGTCTACTATTCTGGGTCAGGTCCGGGATCAGCTAGGCGAGGAAGGTGCTGACGCTAATTGGGATTTACCAGAGGAAACCTCTGGGGAAGCGTTTGGCGAAGCACAGGTTTTTGTACAATTTTTTCGCGGCCTTCCCATGCAAATTCGAGTTAAAGCGGGTCAGCAGGAGGAACGAATTTCCTTGTCCGACCGTTTCGTGCAAGCCGTTACCCGTGTAGCAAGTGCAACGCTGATCAAGGAACGTAAGCTGAGTGATTACGGCGTCCGCTACGGTGAACTGCCGGATATTGCCCGCGAGGTTGAGCAGGAATTGGAGGCAGCCTTTCCGCAGGATCGGCTGGAACAAATTATCCAGCAGGCGATTGCCCACGGCGCGGACAACAGCGAATTCGTGGAGGAACGCCGCGAGTGGAGCGATGCCGAACTGAAGCAGGCCCTGCAACACGAAGACTGGCGCACACGCTACGCTGCGCTGGATCGGCTGGAGCCGACGCCCGAGCATTTGCCCCTGATCCGGCAAGCGCTGCATGACGACAAAATGCAGCTGCGGCGGCTGGGAGTCGTCTATCTGGGCGATATTCGTACACCGGAGGCGATGGAACTGCTGTTCGAGGCGCTGCGCGATCCTTCAGCGGCAGTACGCCGCACTGCTGGCGACACGTTGTCGGACATTGGCGATCCCGTCGCTACCAGTGCTATGATCGGAGCCCTATCGGACAGCAGCAAGCTGGTTCGCTGGCGTGCAGCCCGTTTTCTATACGAGGTTGGAACCGAGGATGCGCGTGATGCGCTGGAGAAGGCCGTCGATGACCCCGAATTCGAGGTCAGTCTACAAGCTAAAATGGCGCTGGAGCGCATCGAATCAGGCGAGCAAGCCGCAGGTACGGTTTGGCAGCAGATGGCCAAACGGAACTCCTGATTTAAGAATCGATAAGTGGATTTTCAAAAAATTGTCGATTGTCAGAAGGTGTACAGGTACGATATACTGTAGTTCGCTATACAATATAATATCATGTCATACACCTCATCAACCTGTTTTATGATGAGGTAGAGGTCGCGGATGTAATCAGTACACTGGAGGAGACGCCAAGAGCCGTCTGAGATTCCAGTAGAAAGGTACACCCGCCGAAGTATGCGGAGCTGACTCTTTGTAAATACTCCGTATGCTGGGGCTGCTAACCGAAAGGAGCAGAACTGTCACGCGATGTCCTAACACAGACACGTGTGTTGAGCTATCTTGTTATAGAAGAAGGTATGGTGCGGAATGCATAGACAAGACCGCAGGCGTATTCCCTGCGGTCTTTTGATTTATATACTCCCCCTCCTTCTGGCTCTTGCCCTGACATGAAATACAATTTCATGAAGGAGTGTTTGAACGTGCAACACAAAGCAACACCTGACGCAACCTTGCGTAAAAGTCTTAAAGCCCGTCATATGACGATGATCGCCCTCGGCGGCTCGATCGGAACAGGGCTATTCCTCGCCAGTGGAGGCGCGGTCGCCGAAGCTGGACCCGGCGGTGCCCTGCTGGCTTATGCAGCAGTTGGCCTTATGGTCTACTTCTTAATGACCAGCCTCGGTGAGTTGGCTACGTTTATGCCTGAATCCGGCTCTTTTAATACCTATGCAGGTCGCTTCGTCGATCCGGCTTTTGGTTTTGCCATGGGTTGGAACTTCTGGTACAACTGGGCAGTAACGATTGCTGCCGAATTGGCAGCAGCAACCGTGCTCATCAAATACTGGTTTCCAGAAAGTCACTCTGCCTGGTGGAGTCTGTTATTCTTGGCCATAATCTTCTTGCTGAACGCGTTGACGGTCAAAGGCTACGGTGAGTCCGAATACTGGTTCGCGATGATTAAAATTGTGACTGTAATCATCTTTTTGGCCGTAGGGGTGCTGATGATTTTCGGCATCATGGGTGGTCCTGCGGTGGGCTTTGCCAACTTCACGGTAGGAGATGCCCCGTTCCATGGTGGATTCTTCGCTGTATTGGGCGTATTTATGGCTGCGGGCTTTTCCTTTCAGGGAACCGAGCTAATTGGGGTAGCCGCTGGCGAAAGCGAAAATCCGCGTGACAATGTGCCACGTGCTATCCGCCAGATCTTCTGGCGTATCTTGTTCTTTTATATTCTCGCGATTCTCGTTATTGGTTTGATCATTCCGTATACGAATCCGAATCTGTTGCGAGGAGATATCAGTGATATCGGAGTCAGTCCGTTCACGCTCGTATTTGAAAAAGCGGGGCTTGCCATTGCTGCCTCAGTCATGAACGCCGTTATTTTGACTTCCGTATTGTCGGCAGGCAACTCGGGTATGTATGCAGCGACTCGGGTACTGTACGCTTTGGCGCGGGAAGGTAAAGCCCCCCGTTTCCTTGGGCGTATCAATCGACGCGGCATTCCTATGAATGCACTTCTGATTACGACTGCTGTTGGTATGCTGGCTTTTCTCGCCTCCCTGTATGGAGACGGTGTAGTCTATAACTGGCTGCTCAATGCCTCTGGAATGTGCGGATTCATTACGTGGGTTGGGATTGCAGTCAGCCACTATCGTTTCCGCCGTGCCTTTACTGCACAGGGTCACAGTCTGAGTGAACTTCCCTACAAAGCCCGCTGGTTCCCGTTTGGACCGTTGTTCGCCTTTGCTCTATGTATCATTGTCATTATTGGGCAAGGGACGGATGCTTTCACCGGACAGGAGATTGACTGGAAAACGATGATCGCTACGTATATGAGTGTGCCGCTGTTCCTTCTGCTGTGGCTTGGCTACAAATGGATTAAACGTACTAAAATCGTTCCATTAAAAGAATGTGATTTGAGTTCAAATCCGCCTTCGGATAAATAATAGAATACCGTGTGTGATAAAAAGCCCGTCTCCACATATCAGGGAAACACGCTGATACACCTGGTCCCAAGACCGTTATCCGCATGTTCCCCTGTATATGCCCGGAGACGGGCTTTTTCTGTTTATTTGGAAGAAGCAGCTACTTCAGCTGATAAAGACATAGATAAGGCACGACGACTAAAAATACCGTATATGACAGCAATCAGTGTCAAGACTGCTGAAAACAAGTACAAATTAACGATACCCAGATGATCTGCAATCCAGCCCATTAAAAGCAGCGAAATACAAAACGTCAGGCTTGTCAGCGTAGCCTGGGCGGACAGCACCTTAGGCAAATCATGTATCGACACACTCATTTGCATCATCGTGCGGCGGGAGACGACCGACATTTCCGCAGGTAGCCCCATCAACAGCACGATAAGCAGCGTTAGTGGCGGTAATGTGTTCAGTGCATACCAAGCTGTCAGCAGTCCATAGCCTGCCATTCCTGCCAGCATGGCGGGCAGCAGTCTGCGCTGCAACAGCTTGACGCAGGCAAGAACTACGATGCCGCCACCAATCGCCCCTGCAAAATACGCGGCATTGATGTATCCCCACCATGCCTCGCTCTTGTGCAAGACCTGCTGAGCGAAGGCAAGCGTGAACGCGCCTACCCAAACCGATCCCCCCAGCAGGTCAATCATATCCATAAAAATAAGAGCCTTCAGTCTGCGACTGGCTCCGATGAGACTCCAACCTTCTCGCAGTATTTCCTTTTTACGTTTAGGAGGCACCGACGGACTCTCTGATTCCGGACCATACAGCTTATCTTCCAACTGTGCGGGAGGCAAGTCATGGTGCCCTTGTCCCGGCTCGGTTACAGCCTCATAAGCTGAGACATCTCCATTTTGCACCCTTGTTCCAGGCTGAAGCAAATAATGGGCTTTGCCTTCTAGGGGATCTCGAATCAAGCTGGTGAAGATCAGCGCTATCATATACAGACCGCCAGCCACCAGCAATGTTTTTTCCGAGCCCAGCATAGCTACGAGCACCCCACTAAGCCCCCACCCCGCTAATTGCACCGTCTGATCGCTGACCGATACCAGACTGTTTGCCCGCATGAGCCCTTCCCCGGAAGCAAGGCGGGGAATCAGCGCGTTGCGCGCAGGTGTAGTCCAGCCGTCCAGAAAGGACATGGCTGTCACCAACGCAAACACAATCACCCATACGGGCTCCGTGCCCGCTGACCACAAGTGGCCCAGCAGTACAGCGAAGAAGGCCAGTTGTCCGAACTGGGAAACGAATAAAATAAATGGAAGCTGGAACCGGGCCAAAATGAGCGGTGCCAAAAAGCCGCTGATCATCTGTGCACCCATTCGCAGCAACGGAACGAGCACCGAAGAGAAGATCGAATCCGTTTCATGAAAAACCAGAGACACAAGTGCCATAATATAAAGAATGTCGGCCGCATTGGACATCGTCTGCGTGCCAAGCAAATAGGTAAAGGAACGCTTGTGCATATAAATTAGAATACTCCTTTGTTAATGTAGCTTTTTACAGCAAAATCATCAGGTCCATTTTAGGGTTACACGAAGATTGCCGGTACTTCCAAGATCCGTAATCTGATAGGAAATGGACTTCAAGCCAAGTTGATATAAGGATTGCAAATCCTCCTTGAGACTTCGTTCCGTCCCCTGATAGCCGAAGGTAAGTGACGTTCCTCCCTTATTTATCACCTTATGAACCTGCTCCTTGATATCGGCGGATGATTTGACCAGCCCCTTGCCGTCTTGCAATGGATACTCCAGGTTATTGTACAGTTTTTGATACACGGTAGCCTTTGATCCTCCAGTAGCTATCAATGCCGATAAGGTTTCCCGATACGATGTATTCGCCTGAGGGTATTGTTTCACCCATGAGTGATCCCGCCGCATTTCTGAATCCGTCAGCAGATAATATGAAGTGCTTACCTCGTTCGCGCGATCGGGGGTCGGGTCATCCCATGTCGTATCCATGTGATACCATCGGCCATCTAATAAAACAAGATTCCATGCATGCAGCTGTCCCCCTGCTCTACCCTCCACAATCCGATTCGTAATCCCTGCTCGTTCGAGCATTTTATAGGCCAACAGCGAATAACCCTGACACACTGTGCTGCCCGTTTTCAGGCCATCGTAGGCTGTGTACTTTTGCTGTGCTTCATCATACTTCAGGCGAACGACGATCCAATCATGAATGGCCTTCACCTTTTCGTGATCCGTCATTCCCTTCGTAATGATATCCCCCAACACAGCTTGAACTGTGCTATCCACATATGCCGTCTGTTCCTTCGTCTCCCGGTAGCTTAAACGAATCGTAACCTGGGCGGAGGTGGTTGTGCCTGTATAGCTGAATGCGTAGCTTTTGATCGTATAATTCACATACGGATCGCTCTCCATCGCCTGTTGGATGGCTGTCTGTAGCTGCTGCTTGAGACCGTTCACTCGCCCTTGATATGTAAAGGTCAGCGTTTCACTCCGCGTAGCCATTGCCTGTAAAAGCTTGTTCTGAAGCTGCTGCGAGGATACGGAGGAAGTCGGCTTGACCGACGACGCATACACATTGCTGCCCCACTCTACAGCCTGCGGCAGCAACACAGCCAGCGCCGCACCTGCAACCAGACATTTTACAAGCCTAACCCCGATTTTTCTGTTCATACAGAGCGTTCCTGCCCTTCTTAGCATAGTTGTAAACAGCTCTATCTTACCATAAAAACAGTTGCCCCAAACGCTCTAGTTTTGTCGGTTACAGGCGAGTAAGAGTGCATTTAAAGGCAGGTTGTGACACCATGCTCTGCTATATAACAGTTGGGACCTTAGGCAAACATGTCGTTCGCAGAGAATTTTATCACAGCAATCTAGTACTCCTCATGATATGGTACTGGCATCGGAAGTAAATGATATTGATTCTCATTCTAGATCAGAAAGGCTGAGCACCATGCCAGAATGTATCTCGCTCCTTCGTACGCCATTAGGCCAAACTGTGCGTTTGCAATCTCTTGCCCCTCTTCATCCCTCATTGCGCCGACGCTTAACAGACATGGGCATCAACGAAGGCTCCATCATACGCTTAAAAAAGATCAGTCTATTGGGCGGTCCTATTGTTATTGAATGCAACGGACAGCTGGTCGGTCTCCGTCAAAATCAAGTGAAACAACTGGAGGTTGTTCCGACATGGACATGATCGCTCTTTTTGGCAATCCCAATACAGGGAAAACCTCATTATTCAACAAGCTGACTCGTACGTATGCAGAAGTAGGCAACTGGTCCGGCGTCACTGTGGAAAAGAAAACAGGAATTCTGCGTGACAAGTCTGCCGTATTGGTGGATTTGCCAGGTGCCTACTCTTTACTCCCTCTGTCGCTGGATGAAGGCGTCGCTACTCGTTATTTGCTGGAGGAGCCGCCTGCGGCGCTGATTAACATCGTGGATGCCTCCCAACTCCAGCGCAATCTTTATCTGACTGTACAGCTATTGGAATACGGTCGTCCGCTTGTACTCGGTTTAAACATGACTGATGTAGCCGATGCCACCGGTCTTCGGGTAAACAAGGAACTGTTGGCTGATCAATTGAACGTTCCCATTATTCCTATGGTGGCACGTACAGGTAGCGGAAGTAAGCAAATGCTTGCTTCCCTTCGAGAGGTCAGACATACATCCAATGCTTTTCAACTGGATTACGGCCCTGCCGTCGAAGCTGCTATTAAGGATATTTGCAACTTGCTGCCGAATACATCTGTGCCTCAGCTCCGTTGGGCCGCATTACAATGTTTGGAAAACAATCCGGTCGTCATGGAATGGATGACGAATGAGACACAGCGTGAACAAGTAATGGCACGCATCCAGCGTTGCGAACAAGAGCTTCTCAGGGAAGGGTATGCCATCCCCCCTGCTCAGCATATTCGTTCTGTACGAACAGCATGGATTGCTGATCTGTGCAGCAAGGCAATTGATACATCCAAACTCAGACCTCACAGTCTGACTGATAAGCTGGATGCACTGCTAACTCATCGGTACTTGGGGATACCGATCTTTTTACTGCTGATGTACGCTACTTTCAAGTTTACCTTCGATTGGGCGGGTACAATTCTTTCAGATATGCTAGATGAATTTTTTTCAGGGACACTCAGCAGCTGGATTTCTGAATTACTCGTTCACCTGAACGCGTCCGCTTTTACGCAAAGTCTAGTCGTGGACGGCATCGTGGCTGGAGTCGGGGGTGTGCTAGTTTTTCTGCCTCAAATTGCTATTTTATTTCTGATTATCTCGGTGATTGAAGACTCTGGGTATATGGCACGGGTCACGATACTCATGGATCGCTTGATGCAGGCTGTTGGCTTGAACGGGAAAAGCTTCATTCCCTTCATTATTGGATTTGGTTGTAATGTTCCGGCCATTATGGCGGCACGCACCATCGAACAACCAAGAGAACGCCTCATTACAACGTTGCTGGTACCCTTTATGTCATGCTCGGCCCGCTTGCCAGTCTATGCGTTGTTTGCAGGTGTGTTTTTCCCGTCACATGCGGCAAGCATTATCATGCTGATGTATGTGCTAGGGATCACCGTATCGCTTGTACTTGCCAAAATTTTTTCCAAAGTATCTATTTTATCAGGTGAGCCTTCCCTCTTCATCGTGGAGCTCCCTCCCTATCGGGTACCGCAGGCTCTTACCTTATTTCGCAGCACATGGGAAAAGGTCAAAGGCTTCGTCCGTAAAGCCGGAACGATTATTCTTGCAGGCTCCGTTTGCATCTGGCTCTTGTCCAATTTCGGTCCGCAGGGCTTCGGGGTAGAAATGGATGACAGCCTGCTCGCTACAATTGGAGGATGGTTTGCACCTCTATTGGCCCCTCTTGGTTTTGGTACCTGGCAAGCAGGCGCGTCCCTGCTCACAGGTTTTATGGCCAAGGAGGTAGTCGTATCGACTATGAATATCATTTACCACGTTCCCGATATGCAGGGATTGGAACTGCAAGTCAGTCATGCTTTTACACCGCTTGCCTCATTTAGCTTTATGGTGTTCATTCTGTTGTATGTGCCGTGTCTGGCCACGGTAGCGGTTATTCGCAAAGAGACACTCTCTTGGCGATGGACTGCATTTTCTGTGATCTATCCTTTGACCGTGGCATATATCATCGCCGTCTTGATCTATCAGTGTGGCAGATTATTAGGTTGGGGTTAATTCAGGCCCTACAGTATATAGAAGGAAGTGGATTCCATGATCAATGTAATTATTTTATTGGCGATCCTCGGTTATAGTGCGTGGGTGTTGGTACGATTTTTGCGAAAAAGCCGCCAAGGCGCCTGTGCCGGCTGTTCATCAAGCAAGTCATGTCCGGGCTGTGCCGTGAGTTCAGTGAATGAGGATCATGCGATAACGAAGAAAAGTATTTAATTCATAACATCATTACATGTAAAAAGCGGCTTCGGGGATTTCTACACCCGAAGCCGCTTCTCATTTACGCTCAAAGCTTACCATATTACCGATAGACCGCCAAATGCTCACTTAGCTCCCGTGTGTGTAGATACACTTCACGGTATAGCTCGTATAAGCCTTCATATTGTGCCACACGTTCTGGGTTCGGCGAATATCTTGCTGCTTCACGCAGAAAAGCTTGAGCGCACGCTTGCAGCGATTCAAACCACCCGCTACCATAGGCAGCCAGCATAGCTGCTCCCAAGGCAGGTCCCTGCTCACTTTCCAGCTTGACGATATCCGTGTTAAAAATATCGGCCTGCATTTGCAGCCATGCCTCATTACGCGCTCCGCCGCCGATGGAAATCACTTCATTCACCGTTTTGCCTGTGCCTCTAAGAATATCAATGGATTCCTTGAGTGAAAACGTAATTCCCTCCAGTACCGCTCGTGTAAAATGCGCAAGCTTATGCCCTGCATCCATCCCGATAAAGCTGCCTCGAATAGTTGCATCCGGATGAGGCGTACGTTCGCCTACGATATAAGGCGTGAACAGCAGCCCGCGGCTGCCCGGCTCGACCGAGTTCACATCTTCCAACAATGCGTCAAAGGAATGTTCTGGCGCAAAGGTATCCTTAAACCAGGTCAAGCTGTATCCAGCCGCGAGTGTAACTCCCATGATATAATAAGCATCCTGCTCACTATGATTAAAAAAATGGGCTCGCCCCTGAACGTCGATATCCTTGCGTTCCTCATAGGAAAGCACAACTCCTGAGGTGCCGATGCTGCACAAGGTGCGGCCTTCGCTCAAAATGCCAGCGCCAATCGCGCCACATGCGTTGTCTGCTCCACCTGCATAGACCTTGGTCTCAGACGAAAGCCCGCTCTGCTCCGCAATCTCCGGCAATAGTGTACCCGTCTGGTCAAAGGATTCCACCAGTGGCGGGAACAGCGACAGCGGCAGATCAAACGCAGCAGCGATCTCTTCGCTCCACTGCTTGTTCGCGATGTCCAGCAGTAATGTGCCCGCCGCATCCGAATACTCCATCGCCAGTTCTCCTGTGAGACAGTAGCGTACATAATCTTTGGGCAGCATAAAATGGGCCGCACGAGCCAGCACGTCTGGCTCATGCTCCTGCACCCACAGCAGCTTGGGCAGCGTGAAGCCTTCCAGCGCGCGGTTGCGCGCAATACTTAGCAGCGCTGGCCCGAGCTGTTCTTCAATACGGCGGCATTGTGCCGTTGTGCGCGTGTCATTCCACAGAATAGCCGGACGAAGCACTTGGCCTTCCTTGTCAGTCAGCACAAGCCCGTGCATCTGCCCCGAAAAGCTAATGCCGTCCACAGCATCTGTTCCGGCGATTCCAGCCTTCTCCACAAGCTGTTTCAGTGATGCTAACGTGCCACTGACCCAGTCCTCAGGATGCTGTTCGCTATACCCTGCTTTCGGCTGATGGAGAGGATAGGACTGTGAGGTTTCATAAGCCACTTGCCCCTTGCGGTTGACCAGCACCGTTTTAACTGCGCTGGTACCCAAATCCACGCCGATGACATAACGCTCCTGCTCCTGATTTAGCTTCTCCTGCATTGGAGTTCCTCCTTCCCTTTATCGTGAAATCCTTATTTCATATATAAGCTCTGGCATTAATCAGCCAAAATGTATTGATTTAATGTTGCTTTCAGATATTCCTGACGACCGGATACGTTTTTGCGTGGTGCTTCGTTCGCCAGAGCATATTCAGCCAAGGAAGCAAGCGTTGCTTTTCCAGATACGATATCTGCTCCAATGCCTTCCTTAAAGCTGCTATACCGCTTCTCAATAAAGTCCTCAAACACACGATCCTCGATCAGTTTGGCGGCTACCTTTAGCCCTTTCGCATACGTATCCATACCTGCGATGTGAGCGAGGAACAAGTCTTCTGGCTCAAACGATGCTCTGCGCACCTTGGCATCAAAGTTGATACCGCCACGGCCCAGACCTTCATTTTGCAACACTTCATACATGGTTAGTGTGGCATCATACAGATCAACCGGGAATTCATCCGTATCCCAGCCCAGCAGCAAATCGCCTTGGTTGGCATCTAGGGAACCCAACATGCCGTTAACCCGTGCTACACGTACTTCATGATCAAAAGTATGACCCGCCAAGGTTGCGTGGTTAGCTTCCAGATTCAGCTTGAAATGCTGATCCAGATCATATTTTTGCAGGAAGGCAATCGTCGTCGCTGCATCAAAGTCATACTGATGCTTGGTTGGCTCCTTCGGTTTTGGCTCAATCAGGAACTGAGCGTCAAAACCGATTTCACGCGCGTAGTCCACAGCCATATGGAACATCCGTCCCAGATTGTCCTGTTCCAACTTCAAATCTGTATTCAGCAGTGTTTCGTAGCCTTCACGGCCTCCCCAGAATACATAGTTATCTGCGCCCAGACGTTTGCCCACTTCCAGTCCTTTTTTAATTTGAGCAGCTGCGTGTGCGTATACATCTGCATTGCAAGTTGTCGCAGCTCCATGCAAATAACGTGGATGGCTAAACATGTTCGCCGTGTTCCACAGCAGCTTTTTCCCCGTAGCCTTCATGTGCTCCTCAATCAGATCCACGATGGTATCCAGATTGCTGTAAAATTCCTTCAGTGACGCGCCTTCAGGTGCAATATCCACATCGTGGAAGGCGAAATAAGGTAAATTCAGCTTATCCAGCAGTTCAAAGGCAGCTTCCACACGTGCCTTCGCCAAATCTAGTCCGGTAAACTTGGACCATGGACGTTCCGCAGTCTCTACTCCAAAAGGATCAGAGCCACCTGCAACCAGCGTATGCCAATAAGCCATACTAAAACGCAGATGCTCCTCCATCGTTTTTCCCGCTACCATTTCCTGAGGATTATAAAATTTAAATGCAAAAGGATTATCGGATTGCTTGCCCTCGAATTTAATTTTAGATACTTGTTCGAAATAAGCCATTATAAGTTCCTCCTTTATAGTAAACGTTTACAAAAACGATTCTAGCACAGCCAAGAAACTTTGTCTATTGCTTAAACTAAGTTTATTTTTATGATATAATAACGGGAATTACATCAACAGGAAGTGAAAATAACCGTGAATGTTACTGGCGATCAGGCGCTTGTCAAAAAGCTGAATAAATCCATTGTATTGGAGCGAATCCGCCTTCATGCCCCTCTATCCCGGGCACAGTTATCCAGTCAAACCGGATTAAACAAGGCCACCGTGTCCAACCTGGTTGCAGAGCTTATCACCGATGGATTGGTGTATGAGACAGGATTAGGAGAATCCAGCGGTGGGCGTAAACCTTTAATGCTGCTGTTCAACAGCCGTGCAGGCTTTGTGCTCGGTATCGAAGTTAGCGTACAGTACATCAAGGGTGCTCTGACCGATCTGGCAGGTACCATTGAAACAGAGCTTACCCTTTCTCTAACCCAGCATGATCCTGACTTTGTCATCGAACAAATCCGTAAGCTCGTTCAGAAGCTCATGCAGGTCACTCCTCCCTCCCCTCACGGTATTGTTGGCATTGGGTTGGGGGTACCGGGTATGGTGGATGAAACCGGAAATGTTTTATTCGCACCCAATCTGGGCTGGGAAGAGGTTCCGCTGCGTCAACAGCTTGAGACAGAGCTGGGTCTTCCCGTAGTGGTGGATAATGAGGCCAACGTCGGTGCACAAGGTGAATTGTACTATGGTATGGACGCCGATCATCGGCAGCTTGTGCGGGATCTGGTCTACATCAGTGCAGGCTCTGGGATCGGGGCCGGAATTATTATTGATGGCAAGCCGTATCAAGGGGCTTGGGGATACGCGGGCGAGAGTGGACATATGTCCATAGACTGGAACGGGCGCCTCTGCTCGTGCGGCAGCCGAGGCTGCTGGGAGCTGTATGCTTCGGAGAAAGCGTATGTAGCATCCGCATTGAAATTGCCTGCACATAATACAGCGGAATTACTCCCGTTTGCCCGGCAAGGTGATGCGAGTACATTAAGCGTCCTTGGTGAAATAGGGCGCTATTTAGGTGTAGGTATTACCAATATTGTGAACAGCCTCAACCCCGGCATGCTTATCATTGGCGGTCCACTTGCGGAAGCCAGACCTTGGTTGGAGCAAAGTATGCGTACAGTGATCGAAGAGCGGGCCCTGCCCTATCACCGTCGGCAATTACAGATTCGTTTCTCCACGCTTGGCAGCCGTTCGACGATGCTAGGTGCTGCCTATGCTGCAACGGCTCCTTTTCTCGGGCGTGTACGTGTATCTTTGTAAAAGACCAAAAAACAGGCCCCCGTCGCAGTATGCAACTGCGGCGAGGGCCTTGTTTAAACCATATGAAAATCACATGCTGTTAGGCTGGATTAAGCGTTCAACACTTTTTCAAACTTGGTTTTGTTCATACCGGAAATACGTTCTTCCCCAATCAGAGTCAATGGAACGGCACGAATGCCCATATCCCAAACCTCTTGCGCAAAAGCTTCATTGGTTTCAATGTTGCGTTCTTCGTATTCGACGCCTTTTTCAGCCAGGTAGCTTTTTACTTGACGACAATGCGGGCAGTTTGTAGATGTGTAAACTATTGCTTTTTCCATGAATATCACCTCATCATTTATTTTGTTACATCATATTTATACACACTTGCAAGTATTACAGGGCCAGTGCACTGTGCTCCAGACTTTCAATGTATTTCTCGCTGTCCATAGCAGCCATACAACCACTACCTGCTGCGGTAATCGCTTGTCTGTAGCGTGTATCCTGTACGTCGCCACAAGCGAATACGCCAGGCACGTTTGTTTCGGAAGTACCCGGATTAACGACGATATAACCGTTCGCATCCGTTGTAATTTGTCCCTCAAGGAAGCCTGTATTCGGATGATGTCCAATCGCCACGAATACGCCGCTCACTGTAATGATTTCCTCTTCACCTGTTGCATTGTTCAGCACTTTCAAGCCAGTTACTCCGTTTTCGTCTGCAACTACTTCTACAGGAGTACGATTGAGCGCCCATTCAATTTTGCTGTTCGCACGAGCACGATCCTGCATAATTTTAGAAGCTCTCAATTCTTCACGACGATGTACCAACGTTACTTTGGAGGCAAAACGAGTCAGGAAATTAGCTTCTTCCAGTGCAGAGTCCCCACCACCGATAACAACGATTTCTTTGCCACGGAAGAAGAACCCGTCACAGGTAGCGCAAGTGCTCACGCCGCGTCCGATGTTATCCTGTTCACCGGGAATCCCCAGGTATTTGGCAGTCGCCCCTGTGGAAATAATCAGCGTATCGGTAACCAGTTCACCCAAACCTTCTACATCCAGTGTAAATGGACGAGCAGTTGTGTCTACCTTGTTCACCCAGCCTGTGCGGAATTCAGCGCCAAAACGCTCCGCTTGCTTACGCATATTATCCATCAAATCGGGTCCCATGATTCCTTCAGGAAAGCCTGGAAAATTCTCAACTTCTGTAGTCGTGGTTAATTGTCCGCCTGGCTGCGGTCCTTCGATCACCAGCGGGTTCATATTAGCACGTGCCAGGTAAATAGCGGCGGTCAAACCGGCAGGGCCGGTACCTATAATAATGGACTTGTACATATCTTGGTTCCTCCTAAAATATCATAAGTATTATATAGCGAGTTTTCGGTACCGGGCGCTGGGCTGCTGCATATACTCTAAAAGTACTGCTGGCAGAAGCTCATCCCAAAAAGTGGACACCCGGATGTTGTAAAAACGAATCACTTGTTTTATAGCTTTTTATGACTTAGACTGATTCTAAATCCTAATTTCATTATGCGGAAAGAGCTGTAAACAGTCAAATGAAGTTTTCATGAAGCGAAGCTTAAAGATAAATGAGGTATGGAGGGATTATCCCGATTATGAATGACGTTTTCGTAGGTAGCTTAATTTCTGCCTTGTCCACTGGACTCGGCGCCGTGCCTATTCTGTTTATGCGTAATATCACACACCGGCTTCGTGATGTTCTGCTGGCTTATGCCGCAGGAATTATGACCTCTGCATCGGTGTATAACCTGATTCCAGAAGCGATACAGCATTCCAATTGGTTCGTGCTGACTGCGGGGATTTTGCTCGGTTGCCTCGTATTACTGGTGATGGAAATGTATATCCCCCATGCCGATTTGGAGGACCCGGATTCCAAAACTTTTCAATTGGAGTCCAAATCTTTTCTCATCATCGCAGCTATTACGTTGCACAACTTGCCGGAAGGGCTCTCTGTTGGGGTCAGCTACGCGAGTGAGACTCAGAATCTAGGCAATCTCATTGCCTTCTCTATCGGTCTGCAAAATGCCCCGGAAGGCTTTATTGTAGCGTTATTCCTGGTGAATCAAAACATTGGGCGTTTCAAGGCATTGGGCATTGCTACCCTAACCGGGGCTGTGGAAATCATCACCAGTCTGATCGGTTTTTACTTGAGCAGCTGGGTGAACGGACTGGTGCCGTATGGCCTTGCTTTTGCCGCCGGGGCTATGATGTTTATCGTTTACAAGGAACTGATTCCCGAAAGTCACGGGGACGGTAATCAGCGAATCGCTACATTCTCCTTTATTCTCGGCTTGATTACGATGATCGGGCTAACCGAATGGCTATAGCCGTGCAACACAAAAAGGCTGTCTTCTGCCTGTATTCCAGACAGTAAAGCAGCCTTTTCGTCATGTTCAAATGAAGGGATCTCATTTTTTTCGGTTCATGGAACGCAGTGCTTCACGATACTGCTCGTCCTCACTTTTGGAATTCTCCTTCTCTCCATTAGAGAGTCGGGAATGTCCATCCTTTTCTTCGTCCTTTCCAGCAAAACCACGCAAAGCCGCACGATAATCCTGGTCCCCGTAGGCACCTTCTGTATTCTCGCGATCTTTCTCCACCTTTATATCCGTTTGGATATCAGGCAATTTGTGCTGCTCCTCTGCACGATGTTCTTCAACGCTCGAATTCTTAGGCTGGATCTCTCCCGTATGCTCCGTCAATTCATGCGCCTTGGGTTCCACCTGCACAGGATAAGGACGTTTGCTTCTTTGCCGGGATTCCTCTTGGTTGGGGCGATTCTTGGCCGAGGACTTGCGCGTCATCTTCGTATTAAATACCAGCAAAAAGATAAAGGCAACCACAGCTACTACAATAAAAGCAATGGTCATCGGCGGCCTCCTATTCTCTTTCGGCGTTACGGTACCGTCCCGCCATCTCAGCGACCCGTTTGCCCAAAGAGCGACCTAACGCAAGATCATCCCCCGTTGGAAGGTTGGGCGGCCCATCGGGGTCTGTCTCCACCGGACATGTTACCCCTACGCCGTAATAGGAGCCGTAGAGCGCATTCTCTGTGATGCTAGCGGGCAGGCCTACAATAATCATACCTTGATGAAGCATTGGAGTAATCAAATTCAGTAGCGTTGATTCCAATCCACCATGGACGGTAGCGGTTGTGCAAAACACAGCCCCGATTTTGTCCACTAGCTTGCCCTGCGCCCACAGATACCCCAGCCTATCAATCCAGCTCTTCAGACCGCTACTGATGGTACCAAAATGACCCGGGCACCCCCATATGATCGCATCTACGCTTACAAGCTCATTCACATCGGCCTCATTCACATGTTTTAGCATCACTTCTGTGTGATCCAGGCGTGCCCCTTCTGCGATCGAGCGAGCAAGACGTTCGGTATGTCCATTTTCACTGTCATATACAATCATAATTCTGGTCGTCATTATGCACATCATCCTTTGTCAGCAAGATCATCCTTTTGGCATACGCTCTTAACCTTTCCCAAAACCCATCTGAATATTATGAATCGTTTGACGCATACTTTGAACATCCAAAAATACTAGGGAGGCATGCACAATATGAATTCGCGCGCCATATTAGTTAACCTGCTGGTAATCATCATTATTCTGGCAGGAGGTGGAGCCGCCGCCTATTACTACAATCAGTCCGCCAACTACATAAAAACCGATAATGCCCAAGTGAGCGGACAAGCGGTTACCGTTGCCTCTCCAAGCGCAGGCAAGCTCACAGGTTGGAATGCTGAAGTTGGTAAGACGTACACCGCTGGCAGCACGCTGGGCAGTGTTGAAGGAGGCGGAAGCCGAATTAGCGTTACGATTCCAACTGATGGTACCGTTGTGCAGCAAACGGCTGTCAACAACTCGATAGTCGGGGCGGGTACACCTTTAGCGAAAGCCTTTGATCTGAACAATCTTTGGATTACTGCCAATATAGACGAAACGGCCGTGCAGGATCTCCAGGTAGGTCAGACCGTAGACGTGTATATTGATGCTTACCCGGATACGTCCCTGAGCGGTAAGCTCGAAAAGATCGGTCTGGCGACCGCCTCCACCTTTTCACTGCTGCCTACTTCCAATACCACTGCCAACTATACCAAGGTGACGCAGGTCGTGCCTGTTACCATTTCCATTCAAGGTTACAAGGGGCTGGGAATTATCCCGGGAATGAGTGCGACGATCAGAGTTCACAAGTAGGAGGCTGTCATGGATCAAAAAATGTCCGTCGGACGCATTCTGTCCGTGCTGCTGCTAGGCGCCTTCATTTCGATTTTGAATCAAACGTTGCTAAACGTGGCGATTCCGCACTTGATGAATGACTTCAATGTGTCTGCCACAACCGTTCAATGGCTATCCACCGGATATATGCTGACCAACGGGATTTTGATTCCAATCACCGCTTTTCTCATTGAGTCATTCGGGACACGTGCCCTGTTCATATCCGCGATGGGGTTATTTACTGCCGGGTCTGTCGTCTGCGCTGCCAGCACCGGCTTCGCGCCTATGCTGGTTGGACGCGTGATTCAAGCCAGCGGTGCGGGCATCATCATGCCTGTGGTGATGAACGTGTTCCTGACTGTATTTCCTCCCGAAAAACGGGGGGCTGCTATGGGAACCATGGGGATCGCCATGATGTTTGCTCCGGCGGTAGGACCCACTTTATCTGGCTGGATTGTGGAGCACTACAGTTGGCGGCTGCTATTTTTGTTAGTAATTCCGCTGGCGATCATTGATATTCTGTTTGCTGTGCGCTGGCTCAAAAATGTGTCCAAGCTGACAAAACCGCATTTTGACCTGCTGGGAACCATTTTTTCCACCCTTGGTTTTGGCCTTCTGTTGTATGGCTTTAGTTCAGCTGGAGACAAGGGCTGGAGCAGCAATACAGTTATACTCTCGCTCGCTTTTGGGATCGTATTTATTGTGTTTTTTGTCGTGCGTGAGCTGAACATGTTGGAGCCTATGCTGGAATTCCGTGTATTTAAATATGATATTTTTACCGTATCTACGCTGGTTGGGGCTACGGTCAATATGACCATGTTCGGCGGGATGCTGCTACTGCCGATCTATTTGCAAAATATACGCGCCTTTACACCGCTGCAATCCGGTCTGCTGCTGTTGCCGGGTGCACTGCTGATGGGTGTGATGTCACCGATATCAGGGGCAGTATTCGATCGTATTGGCGCGAGACCGTTGGCGATCATCGGGCTAATCATTACGGCAGTCACGACATGGGAATTCAGTCTGCTGACCGATGCCACCACCTATGGACATATTATGATCATCTATACGATTCGCAGCTTCGGGATGTCACTGCTGATGATGTCCGTCCAGACGGAAGGGCTCAACCAGTTGCCTCCACATCTCGGCAGCCATGGTACTGCCATGTCCAATACAGTACGGCAAATCGCCGGATCTATCGGTACCGCTTGGCTCATTACTGTAATGAGCAGCCGGACTACGGTTCATATGGCAGATTATGCGAATGTCGCTACCACAGCCAATGCCTCTGTAACGGAAGGCGTATCACAACTGGGACAAACCCTCGCACAAACAGCGGGTATTTCTGCGGAAAGCGGCTCTGCACTCGCGATACAACAGGTATACGGAAGGGCTGTTACAGAATCGACGATCCATGGTATTAATGATGCCTTCATCATTGCAACCGGAATTGCACTGGCGGGATTACTGTTTTCCCTGTTCTTGCGGCGGTCTACACCGCGTCGTAGATAGGCGTACAGCAGTCGCGATTAGAAGTATGAGATAAACTTTGCCTTGCATACAAAATAGACTAACACTACCAAAGAAAGAAGGAGCATTCATCCCCCTTGGATGTAAGAGGGTTGAATGCTCCTGACTGTTTGTAATCTTGTGATTTGTGAATTGGTTTATAGTCTTATGACCGCAATAAGCGCAGGCCGTTCAAAATGACAAGCAGTGTACTACCTTCATGCCCAATGACCCCAAATGGCAGGGCTATATTTTGCACAAAATTACTGATCACCAGCAGCACAATGACACTTACCGCGAAGATCATATTTTGTTTGATCACTCGCTGCGCCTTGCGCGCCAGTGATATCGTCGGAGCAATCTCCTCAATTCCGTCGTTCATTAGCACCACGTCTGCAACCTCTAGCGCTGCTCCACTGCCATGCATCCCCATGCCTAGCCCTACGGTTGCTGCGGTCAAGGCCGGAGCGTCGTTCACACCGTCGCCGACCATGACGACATGCCCGTATTGCTCCCGCAACATGCGAATATGACTGACTTTGCCCTCCGGCATTAAGCCGGCATATACGGCGTCGACTCCAGCCTGTGCCGCGATCACGGCTGCCGTTTCCGGGCGGTCTCCGGTCAACATGACGACCCGAATCCCCTGTGCTTGCAGGCGTTTCACAGATTCTCGTGCCTGTGGACGCAGCTCGTCACGTAGCGCCAGCATTCCGACAATCCGATCATCCGCGAGAATGATGGATACGGTTTTGCCCTCGGCTTCCAGTCGTGCTCGACTCTCCACCCACTCTGGCTCAGTCAGAAGACCAGGTTCATCCAGCACGTTCGTGCGACCGATTTTCCATTTTACCCCACCTATAATGCCTTCCATCCCCCATCCGGTAAGGGCCTGCACTTGCTCGGCTGTGAGCAGCTCTCTCTGTCCCAATTCAGCTTCGGCTTTGGCTACAATCGCTCGCGCCAGCGGATGTAAGGAATAGCTTTCGATTGTCGCGACAATGTGCAATAGCTCATCAGCATCGTAATCTGGGGCGACAATCCAATCCGTGACCACAGGTGAGCCCTTCGTTAACGTGCCCGTTTTGTCAAAAGCAACAACCGAAGTTAATGCCATATTCTCCACATGCGCGCCACCTTTGAACAGGATGCCCCGCCGGGCACGATTGGAAATGGCCGATAGCATCACCGGCATAATGGATGACACGAGCGCACAAGGTGAGGCTACGACAAGGAACACCATCGCCTTGTAAAAAGCCGCTGCCCACGTCCAGCCTAATGCTAGGGGTGCACCCACAATGACGATCAGCGTGACGGCAACAACAATTCGGGCGTATACCGATTCGAATGTTTTAATAAACCGCTGGGAATCGGGAACCTCGGTCCGGGCCTCTTCTACCATACGAATGATTTTTGAAAATAAAGTATCTTCCGAGGACTGGCTGACCTCTACATATAGCACGCCTTCTCCATTAATGGTGCCTGCATATACTTCGTCACCTGCCTCTTTGTTTACCGGAACAGATTCCCCGGTAATGGATGCCTGATTCACGGCTGACACGCCCTTGGAGATTCGACCGTCCGCCGGAATTAGTTCGCCGGGCTTAACCAGCAGCAGGTCGCCTGGTAACAGCTGCTCAATGCCAACCGTTTCTGTTCCGTCGTGAGACAAGCGCAAAGCCGTTTCCGGTTTCAACGCCATGAGCTCGGAAATATCCTTACTGCTGCGCTCGGTGGTATAGCTCTCAAGCGCACCGCTGAGTGCAAAAATAAAGATCAGCATGGCTCCTTCATTCCAGTAGCCAATGGCCGCAGCTCCTAAAGACGCAGCGATCATAAGTAAATTAACATCCAGATCATGTTCTCGGATCAGGGTTTCAATCCCTTCTCTGGCTTTGGACCAGCCTCCAAGGGCATAAGACACTACATAGAGAATGATGGATAGCCATTGCCACCAATGTGAGACTCCCCATGCCATCAGCATTAGCATTCCACTGCCTAGAGCAGCCTGCATCTCCTTATTTTTCAGCATGCTTTTGAGCTGAAATTGCGGTTTGCGATTGGGACCGGGTCGTCCGCTGCCACTGTTTTTTGAAAGTGTTCGGTTAGAGGGAGACAACGTATCTTGTAATCGTTGAACTGCTTGCATCTTGTCACGTTCCTTTCCATTTTTGGTTCCTTGTACTTGCATCTCATTGAGAATGATATCCATTGTTAAGTGCCCTAAAATAGCACATGCTGCTTCGGGAAGCCCGAAGCAGCATGTTTGGCAATGAGAATGATAATCATTTTTGCATCTATACAATTATTTTGCTTTAGAGAAACTTTTGTTTTATTATATACCCTTTCTTTTCCACTTGTAAACTGCTAATAGCCTAAATAAAAAAAGATACCCGCGCAAACAACGCAGGTATCCTCTATATTACAAAGCGTTTTATTCAGGATTTGCAAAATTCGATTCCAGTCGCTCCAAAGTGTAATATATAGACGAACTAGACCATTTCGATCTATATATTGTTCATTGAAAGTCGCTTACTGGATCTTTGCAAAATCCTCTATTACATGAATTCAGGTTATCTTCAGACTATAGTGGAAACTTCCACGCATGGGTGTGTGCAGTTTCTGAAGTGTGTTGACGATTGGCTTGCTGTTGCAGTCTCCAACGCGCAGCCGCGAGGCGTACAACAGGAACTGTTGAATCCGAGCAAATGACCCCCGTCAGTTTGTTCTCCCAAATCCAATTCCCATCCAGGGACTGGTGAATTTCATCTATCGCCACCCATATAGGAAGCTCGGGCTTTACACGCCGAACAGCTTCCATTATGCGTTTTATCGTATCATTAGCATTCTCATGACCATCAACAACGGATGGAATCAGCGAATCCCCAGCTCTGTTGTCATCAGATGGAACTGGTATGACTTCTAAAATGATCATATCGGCAAAGCGTGCCAAATCTGCAGCTTGAGCCGCCTGCTTGGTCTGTCGTACGCTCACTTCGAACATGTTATCGGCGTTGGCCGACTTCTCGGACTGTGCGGATTGCTCACTCCATGTATGGCCTGCATCAGGCACCAAACTTGCATCAATCGTCAAAAGTACGCCTACCCGATATGGAACGCACCGCAGGCGCCCACACAACGTTTGCTCGGCAACGCCGTCAATCCAGTCTCGGATAGTCTGAAACTGGTTTACGTCAGCCGGATTGCGCACCATAATCTCCAGCCGTGGTTCTCCCCCTTGTCGCATACTCCGCAACGCTGCACGCAGTAATGCCTCCAGCTGCATATCCTGCAGGCTTCCGATGCCCACTGTATTATTCTGCTCAGTCAAAGCTATAGTCAGCGGCAATCCGCCCAGCAACTCAAACAAGCCCTCGTACTCTGTTTCCAGCAGGCCAATGATTCGTCGGGACAGATGCTCACACAATCCAGGCAAACCAGATGCTTTATTAAATGATGTGTACGTCTCGGATGCACGGGAACCGGGGACAAGGATGGGATCGGGCTCACCATCAGGGGCATAAACCTTTTGTCCAGACTCTGCCGCTTCCAAATAGGCATAGCATAATTCCCTCACGCGGCCGGATGCCAGTGACAATGGACCATGCAGCAGACTATAACCGTCAAGACTGCCTATTCCTGATGCTTCTTCTGTACTTTTACGACTCACACTTGCAGGAGCATCCGCATAAAGCCGTATGGAGGTATCGCTGTATTCATCGCTCCATTTTAGTAGTGTGTCCATGGCTTGCACTGTATCATTGCCGTTACTCAGCATCGGTTCTCCAAGTAATTCCGGGTTTGCAGCCAGCAATGCCTCCGCTCGACTGATTGCACCCTGCTCGGCTAAACTAACAAGCCAGCCCAATGGATCTTCCTCCTGTGCAGCAGATACTTGATGGCTTCCTGCTCTTAGCGTCTCCATAGCCAATCTCCGTGTAGTAGACTCCATACCTGGCTCTGGAACGTTGCAATCCCGGCTGTTTATGCCACCCAACAGCTCTGCGAATACATGCATCAGTTTAGCCTCCATGCTAGTAATCCATCCTTTCTTTCGTCAGCAAGTTGGCACACACGAATTCGAGTACCCCTCCAAATAAAGAAAACGCTTACTAATTACTGACCAACCGAATGTTACATGGGTCTTACTTATAAAGTCCCTACCTTAAACGTATTAGACCCTCCCCACATTTATACATCTCTGCACAACTACGATATATGAGAAAAATAGGTCTCTATACTGCTGAAAGCACATGTCTACACAAAAAAGGCTGCTATAAAAACACCCCCTGTTTTCATAGGATGTCTACATCCAATGTTAACGGGGGTGTTCCCTTTTTATTCGTCAGAACCAACCTTCAGCACACGCATCACATTTAATACGGCTAGCAATGTTACACCTACGTCGGAGAATACAGCCTCCCACATAGTAGCAATACCAAACGCGCCCAATGTGAGAAATACTGCTTTGACACCTAGCGCAAATATAATGTTTTGCCATACGATACAGCGTGTGCGTTGGGCAATATGAATCGCCGTCACCAGCCTTGAAGGCTCGTCGTTCATGATTACGATATCTGCTGCTTCAATCGCAGCGTCCGAACCCAAACCGCCCATCGCTACACCAACATCTGCCAAGGCAAGTACAGGTGTATCATTAATTCCATCGCCTACAAACAAGATTTTATCGCTCGGTTTTTTACTTGCAGACAACTGCTCAATGGCTTCGGCTTTATGCTGAGGCAACAGTTCTGCCCGTACTTCATCCAGACCTAACTGACGTCCTACAGCCTCGGCAACTGTCCGATTGTCACCTGTTAGCATGATGGTTTTGACCACCCCCAGCTTTTTCAGCGAAGCAATCGTTTTGGCCGCATCCTCCTTAACCTCATCCGATATCAGAATGCAGCCAGCATACGTTCCGTCTACAGCCACATGTACGACCGTTCCTTCATCCATTGGCCCTGCTTGCTGCGCCACATTAAAAGCAATACGCTCCCGCTCCATCAGCTTAGCGTTTCCGGCCAATACCTTGTGCCCGTCGATCTGGGCCTGAATCCCGTGGCCGGATATTTCGCTATATTGCTGCACTCGCTCCGTTAGAAGTTCATTGCCATAAGCTTCACGCAAGGAAGCTGCGATAGGATGCGTGGAGTGCATCTCGGCCAATGCAGCAGTCTCCAGCAGACTTTCCTTCGCAAAAGCTTCGGCAGGATAAATCCCGGTCACGTGGAACACACCTTTGGTGAGCGTACCTGTTTTATCAAAAACAGCGTATTTTACATGATTCAGGGCTTCAAGATAATTACCGCCCTTGATCAGCACACCTGAACGGGAGGCTGCCCCGATTCCGCCAAAGAAGCCCAGTGGAATGGACACCACCAGCGCACACGGACAAGAAATAACGAGGAAGACAAGCGCACGATATAACCAATCTGCAAACTGTGCACCCGGCACAACAAGCGGAGGAACAACTGCCAACAACAACGCTACAATAACTACTACAGGAGTATAATATCTGGAAAATTTCGTGATAAACTTTTCAGTCGGCGCTTTTTTGGCACTCGCATTTTGCACCAGTTCCAAAATTTTGGAGACCGCAGATTCACTAAATTCCTTGCTGACCTCTACCGTCAGAAGTCCATTCGTGTTCACAAATCCACTCATCACACTGCTTCCCGGCTCAACGGTACGAGGCACAGATTCACCGGTCAACGCCGAGGTATCAACATGCGATTTACCTTCTACAACCTTACCATCCAGCGGGATCTTCTCACCCGGCTTGATCACTATCAAATCTCCAATACGGACCTCTTCTGGAGACACCCTCCGTACGGACTCAGCGGTCTTCAGGTTGGCATAGTCTGGTCTAATATCCATCAGATCACTGATGGACTTGCGTGAACGGTTAACCGCAATGCCTTGGAATAGCTCTCCGATTTGATAAAAGAACATGACAGCTACGCCTTCGGGGTATTCCCCAATAGCAAATGCACCCACCGTAGCCAGCGTCATCAGGAAATACTCGTCAAAGGCCATTCCACGCACCAAGCTACGTGCAGCCTGCAAGACAACATCACCGCCAACGATGATATATGCCACTAAAAATAGAGCCAGCTTGCCCACACCTTCAACAGGTAACCACCAGGCAACAGCTGCAATAACCGCTCCTATGGACAGACGCGCAATCATACGGCGCATACCGTCCGTACCATGATCATGCGTATGCCCGGCATGGCTATCATCATCATGCGAGTGCGAATGTGAGTGAGCATGGGTAGCTTCACCATGATCGTGCACTGCATGGTGATTGTGATGTACGTGTGTATGATTACCGTGGTCGTGCCCATCGTGCGCGCCATGCGCTTCATGGCTGTGGCCACCATGACTGTGAGCACCATGCTGTCCATCATTGTGATTATGTCCTTCACCATCATGCTCATGACCACATGCGCAATCCTCTGTGCAGCTTGCCTGTGCGGCACCAACGCTGCTTCGGCTGTCTTCGCGCAGGCGTCCACCGGCACTTTTGGCAACCATCCGAACATGAGGCTCAAGTCTATGAACCTTCCGTTCCGTTTGGCGAAAAACCTCTTCTTTTTGATCCGAAGTTGTGGTCATCGTCAACGTTTTTGTTACAAAATTGACCGAGCAATCCAAGACCCCTTCTATTTTACTGACTCCATTTTCAATCTTAAGAGCACAGTTGGCGCAATCCAAACCTTCCAAAATCCATTCATGCCGTTCATTTCTTTTTAGAGCATCCATAATAATTGGCCTCCAATTAGCTATATATGAGCAACTGTTCATATATTATTTGTTAAGGTCATTATATTCAGGTTTAGGGGTAAAAGTCAATGATCATAGCCCTTATTAACAAAAAAAATCGACTTCAATGGACAAGCACCAAAAGAGCGCCAATTGCTTGGCGCCCTGCTGTTGGTTTGTCAAAAATCATTGATGTGATATGTGCTGATGGGTTTGCAAAAAAATCTGCTCCACATGATTATCATCCAATGAATAAAACACTGTCTTGCCTTCCTTGCGTCGTTTGACAATACGCAGGTTGCGCAAATAACGAAGCTGGTGGGATACCGCAGATTGGCCCATGTTCAACACCTGTGTTAAATCATGAACACACAGTTCCTTTTGGGCCAGGGCATAAATCAGCTTAATCCGTGTCGGGTCACCTAGCGCCTTAAACAGCTCCGACATTTTGTATGCGATGGAATCCTCAACAAGGGAAGATTTTATGCGCTCAATTTCCTGATCTGAACCGTGACAAGCCGGCTCGCAATCCAAAGCTTCCGTTTCAGAATTCATCCTTTTCACCCCGTGTATTTCGACTTGATGCTTCTATTATAGCAAATTCGTAGAATTTACGAATAGCTTATATTACAGCTTGCCCTGTAACGGAAATTTTCTTATTTCAACGTTTTTAATACTTCATCACTGTAAGGAATTATTTCTTTTATCTGTTGATCACGCAATTTTACTGCAAATGCCGGATCAACCAGCAATGCACGTCCAACTGCAACCAAATCAAATTCCTCTCGTTCTAGTAACTCCACGAGCTGCTCTAATCTGGCCTCTACATTACTGGATTGCTCAGTCTGACGATTATCATTTTTCTCCAAATCACTTAAAAAGGCCTTCTCCAAGCCAATTGATCCCACTGTAATCACTGGCTTGCCGGTTATCTTTTTGGTCCAAGCTGCTAGGTTTAGATCTGATCCTTCAAATTCTGGTTCCCAGAAACGGCGGCTTGAGCAATGGAATACATCCACCCCGGCTCGTACCAATGGTGCAAGAAACTGTTCAAGTTCCTGTGGTGTCTGTGCCAGCTTTTCTCCATAATGGTACATCTTCCACTGGGAGAATCGCAGTACAATTGGAAAATCCGGACCCACTGCACGGCGACAAGCTTCAATAACCTCGACCGCAAACCGGGTCCGCTGAACCAAATCGCCTCCATATTGATCGGTACGCTTATTGGTTTTATCCCAAAAAAATTGATCTATTAAATAGCCATGCGCTCCATGAAGTTCAATGCCGTCAAACCCCACCTGCTTGGCATCGGTAGCGGCCTGAGCAAAGGCTGCGATGATATCCGCAATTTCCGCCTCCGTCAATGGCTCAACTACCTTTTCACCGGCGGGAGAAATACCCGAAGGACCGACAGGCAATGCCTCGGGATTCGGTTGGTTATCCGCACCTATTTTCCGGGCCGTACCCACATGCCAAAGCTGCGGTATAATTTTTCCACCTGCCGCATGGACCTCCTCTACTACCTTGGCCCACCCCTTTAACCCTTCACCATAAAAGTTAGGGATGCCTGTGTGCTCCACAGCTGCGGGATGATTGATAGCCGTTCCCTCCGTAATAATCAATCCAACAGCATTTTCCGCACGACGACGATAATACGCAGCAACCTCAGGTCCTGGAACACCTTGGGGAGAAAAATTTCGTGTCATGGGAGCCATAACGATCCGATTGGGAAGCGATAAGTTACCTATCTTAAAAGGTTTAAACAATATTTCGGTGTTCATGACGTTTTCCTCACTCTCCATTAGTATTATCTTTTTCACTCTTCTGTTATACAATTCCATTTTACACACATGCAAACTTGAGTTCAAGAAGCCACAGTTTAATTTCAGCAGGCCCTTTACAAAAAAAGAAGAAGCGGCATAGAGCCGCTTCCTCTTTGTGTTATTTATTAGTGTGCTACCATGTTGTATTCCATAATCCATACAGAACCGCCAACGACGGTCAACAGGATCACTATACCAAAGATTAAAGTCATCACATTCCAACGTGGTCCATTGCTTTCACGGATGTGCATAAAGAAGAATAGCTGAACCAGAAATTGCAGCACTGCCGCGGCTAAAATAACAACCATCGTCGAAGTGCGGCTCAACATATGATTCATAACCACGCCGAGAGGAATGATGGTCAGTACGATGGACAGAATAAATCCGATAACATAGGATTTCACTGAACCGTGAGAATCATCATGACCATGCGAACCTGCTCCTGATTGATGCTGTGCCATCTACATCACCCCCATCAAATAGACAACTGTCAGCAAGAAGATCCAGACAGCGTCCAAAAAGTGCCAGTACAAGCTCAATGCCGAAACTTTGCCCTTCGTCTCTGGAGTAAGTCCGCGTTTTTTCAACTGGAACATAAGTCCAATCATCCAAACCAGACCTAACGAAACGTGAAGTCCGTGTGTTCCGACCAAGGTGAAGAATGCCGACAAGAACGCACTGGTTCCAAAATTAGCACCTTCATGTACGATTTCAACAAACTCGTAAACTTCAAAACCGATAAAACCAAGACCCAGGATTGCCGTCACGATTAACCAGTTGATTAATCCCTTCATGCTTCCTTTGTTCATAGCCAACACAGCCAGACCACTTGTGAAGCTGCTTGTGAGCAAGAGGAACGTTTCAATAATAACGCCCGTCATGTTAAACAGCTCTGCGCCACCTGGTCCTCCGGCTGTGTTGTTCCGAAGGACGACGAAGGTTGCGAACAAGGTACTGAACAGGATTACGTCCGTTACGAGGAAGATCCAAAAACCAAGCATCTTCAATTCTTGCGGATCGTGATGCCCGTGGTCATGATCATGGCTGTGATGTGCTGCTGCTTGTGCCATTATACAGACCCCCTTATTGCCGCTTCCGTGCGTTTTACTTCATCCGCAGGGATATAGTAGTCGCCATCATAAGAGAAGAACGAACGGCAAATCATACAAATTGCTACGCCGATCAGCCCTGGAATATAGAAGAACGACCATCCAAATACGAAACCGAAACCTGCAATGAAAAAGAATACCGACATAATGAATGGAATCGCCGAGTTTTTCGGCATATGAATCGCTTCAATTGGCGGTTGCTTTCTGAAGATACCTTTTGCACGTTTATCTTTTTCTGCCCACCAGTCATCGCGTTCTTCTACTTGCGGAATGGTAGCAAAATTGTATTCCGGTGCAGGTGAAGGAATTGACCATTCCAACGTGTGACCACCCCAAGGGTCGCCAGTTGTATCCTTCAGCTTGCGGTAATTTTTGATACCCAGAAGAATTTGAAGAACCTGGAACAAGAAACCAATCCCCATCAGGAATGCCCCAACGGTTGACACCATGTTAAGCGGCTGCCAGCCAGTATCCCAGCCGTAAGTGCTCAGACGACGTGTCATACCCATCAGACCGAGGGAATATTGCGGAATGAAACATACATAGAACCCGATATTCCAGAACCAGAAAGCCCATTTACCAGGCGCTTCAGGCAATGTGAAACCGAACATTTTTGGCCACCAGTAGTACAGACCTGCCAGGTAACCGAACACTACCCCACCAATCAGAGCAGAGTGAAAGTGAGCGATCAGGAAGTAACTGTTATGGAACTGGAAGTCCGCAGGCGCTACAGATAACATGACGCCCGTCAAACCTGCAATCAGGAAGTTCGGAATAAATGCAATAGACCACATCATCGGAGTTTTAAATTCGAGTTTACCCCGGTACATCGTGAACAGCCAGTTAAATACTTTAACCCCTGTCGGTATTGCGATAACCATCGTCGAAATCGCAAAAAATGCATTAACATCTGCGCCTGATCCCATTGTGAAGAAGTGATGCGCCCACGTGAAGAAGGACAGGATCGCAATAATGAACATGGCGTAAACCATGGATTTGTAACCAAACAATTTCTTTTTAGAGAATACGCTGATAACCTCGGAATAAATACCGAAGGCTGGCAATACTACAATGTATACCTCAGGGTGACCCCACATCCAGATCAAGTTGATATACATCATCGGGTTACCGCCGAAATCAAGGGTAAAGAAGTGTCCTCCTCCAAAGCGGTCAAGGAATAGCAAAGCTAAAGTAACCGTCAGAATCGGGAACGCGAAAATGATAATAACACATGATGAAAATACGGACCACGTAAAGACAGGCATTTTCATCCAAGTCATACCAGGTGCGCGCATTTTAATGATGGTAACAATAAAGTTGATCCCTGTAGCCAATGAACCTATACCGGAAATCTGAATACCCCAGATATAGAAGTTCTGACCGACGCCAGGACTAAATTGCAGTTCTGAGAGCGGTGGATAACTCAACCAGCCTGCATCTGGCGAACCGCCAATAACGAAGGACAAGTTGAACAACATCGCACCCATAAAGAAAAGCCAGAAGCTCAATGCGTTCAGGAAAGGAAACGCAACGTCGCGCGCACCAATTTGAAGGGGTACGGCGATGTTAAACAAACCAAACATCAACGGCATCGCCATAAACAAGATCATGATTGTGCCGTGAGTTGTAAAAATCTGGTTGTAATGCTCAGGATGTAAGAGTGTCACATCAGGTGTAGCAAGTTGAATACGCATCAATAATGCATCCACGCCTCCGCGGAATAACATCAAGATGGCCGCAAGAATATACATAATACCGACTTTTTTATGGTCAACCGTAGTCAACCAGTTTTTCCAAAGCCAGCCCCATTTTTTGAAATAAGTGAGCACAAACACGATCCCGATCGTTGCTAGTGCGATGGAAACGTCCGCTCCATAGATCATCGGGTCTCCAGTAACGAAGAAAGTGGATGCAAACTCTTTTATTTTGTCAAGCATTGGGGGCCTCCTTCCCTATAATCATTTTAATTGTGTCCGCTCATATTCATATGACTCATATCCATTTCGGCATGCTCTTCTGTGCCGGTCTTGGATGAATCTTCTGTGGATGTAGCTTCACCATGTCCAGCATGGGGGTTAGAAGAGCCTTCCACTACATACTTGTTGACAATCTCTTTGAACAAGCCGTCTGGAATCGAAGAATACTCATCAGGCTGGGACAAACCTGGTTTTGCAAGCGCCAAATAGCCGTCTTTCGTCAGCGGCTTAGACTGCTTCTTGATGTCAGCGACCCAGTTTTTATACTCTTCATCCGACTGGACTTCTACATCAAAACGCATTTGTCCAAAATGCTCACCGCTAAAGTTTGCACCCGAGCCAAAGTAAGTTCCTTCGTGATCGGCCTGCAAATGCAGTTTCATGGCCATGCCTGACATGGTGTAGATTTGACCGCCCAATTGCGGAATCCAGAACGAGTTCATCGGAGCGTCAGCAGTCAGTTCAAAACGGACTGGAACACCTTTAGGAATGTGAACTTGGTTAACTGTAGCTATACCTTCCTCTGGGTACATAAAGAGCCATTTCCAGTCCAATGAGGTTACTTGAATCGTTACTGGCTTTTGCGTGCTTGCAATCGGCTTGGAAGGCTCTAGCATGTAGGTATATCTCGCAGTGATGACCGCAATAATACAGATAACGATAATCGGAATAGCCCACCATGTGGTTTCCAGCTTTTTGCTGTCATCCCAATGGGGTTGATACTTCACCTTGTTTGTTGGGGTGTCGCGATACCGCCAAACGATGAAGAAGGTCAAAATCATAACCGGTACAATTATAAGCGCAGACAATGCAGTTGTAAGAATGATCAGCTCTTTTTGTGCTTGCCCAATTGGTCCTTTCGGATCGAAAACAACGTATTTTCCGCCAGCATAAAAACACGTCCAGATGAGCAATGCTACCGTGAGCACGGTCAAAACCAACGCAATAATCGCTTTTGGTTTTTTGTTCATGTTGTTCCCCTCTCCTTAAAATAGTAAATTACTCAAAACTAACGAACTCCTGTAATGTTGCCCTTATATAAGATAGCAGAAAAGCGGCCACTTTTTTTATTGTTAACAGAATTGTCGATTATTTGTCCGATTTTTGTGAAAAACATCTCTAAAAATAAAATTTCTCTTGCAAATTCAAAATTTCTTTTTAATTCAAAAATGACATATAAAAACGTTAATTATGCATCTTGAAGTATCTTAAAAAAGCTATACTAAAGCAAAAATCGGGACTCCTTACAGTTATCATGCTACACTGCTCGAAGCCCCGCGCTGTTGTTTTCGTTATCAGTTTTACATCATCTTTTCAATTGTATTAACGATGTCCGTTCTCTTGGTCTTCCTTCTTGCGGGCAATGACAAATGATTTCCCGATTAGAAAAATGAAAATTCCGGCAGCAAAGGCGCCAATGCCTGTCATTAGATAGATATTACGATCAGTTAAATTCCCTATATCAAGCAAAATAAGAATAATACCTACAATGCAAGCGATCAAAGAAATAACAGATACCGTGCGGCTCATTTGGTTATCCCTTGATCCTGATTTTCTAAAATTCGAAGCCATACCCTCCACTCCCTCTAGTCTAAAATGGTTTAAAAAGTGCCCTCGTCAGGTATTTTTTTCAGTATGCACATTTTTTATTTTTTTATTCCTGCCGGTCTCTATATACTAGAACCATCTGTAATTCATCTTGGCTATTATTACCCCAGAGGACCTCCTATTTAAACAAACGGGAGCGGAGGCAGACCTAAATTTGCTTTATATTCAGATCATTTCTCTTTGTTTAGCGTCTAGTCTCCAACCAGTTATTACTTACTACATTTCGATACCAATAGTAACTTTCCTTGGGGGTGCGGACCTGTGTGCGAAAATCGACATGAATCATGCCAAATCTCATATTATACCCCTCTGCCCACTCAAAATTGTCCAAAAGTGACCATGCCATATAGCCTTTAACATGAAGACCATCATGAATTGCCCGGTGCACCTGCACCAAATGCTGCTGCATGTAGGAAATTCGACGATCATCTTGCACCTTTCCGTTTACGACCTCATCATTGATACAAGCCCCGTTCTCTGTGATGTAAATATCGATGTTACCGTATTTTTGCAAATAATGTAGTACCTCATACAGCCCACGTGACTCCACCGGCCAGCCGATATCTGTTACAGGTAGTCCCATATTGATTTCTTCAGATTGAAGAAATCCTGCCTCCGGATTAAATCGATTAACCGACATACTATAATAATTGATACCAATCATATCAATTGGCTCACCGATAATGTCCATATCTCCATCTTGTATAGGTACGGTGGCTCCCTGCTCCGCAAACCAGTCTACCAAAAACTGAGGATACGAGCCTTGATAAATAGGCTGGAGAAACCAGTCACTGTGCAGGGAAATCGTGCGTGCACAAGCCGCTTTATCTTCCTCAGAAGTGCTGTAAGGAACAGCCCAGGAGACATTTGGGGCGATACCGATCTGGCCACTGGTGCCAAGCTCGCGGAATCGGCGTACAGATAGGCCATGCGCAACCAGCAGATGATGTCCTACATCAATCGCAGTCTGGAGATTCGTCAGACCCGGGGCATGAACTCCCAGCATATTGGATAAAAAGGCGATACACCACGGTTCATTGAATGTCAGCCAATGCTGTATTTTACCGTGAAACTCACGGAACATCGTTTCCGCAAACTGGACAAATGCCTGAATTGTGCGACGATTTCCCCATCCTCCGGCATCCTGTAGCGCCTGAGGCAGATCCCAGTGATACAGTGTACAAAACGGTTCAATTCCGTTGTCATTCAACAAATCAACTACACGATGATAATAGTCCAATCCCTCTTGATTGACTTCACCATCACCACTAGGGAATATACGTGGCCAGGACACCGAGAAACGATATGTACGAATGCCCAGCTCCTTCATGAGACGGATATCTTCTTCGTAACGATGATAGCTGTCACAAGCTACATTGCCGTTATCACCGTTGAACACTTTGCCAGGCGTATGGGCAAAGGTATCCCAGATCGACAACCCTCTTCCATCCTCCTGGTAAGCCCCCTCGATTTGGTAGGCGGCCGTTGCGGTACCCCACATAAAGTCCTGCGGAAATTGAAAAATAGTCATTGTGTCTCTTCCTCTCCCTCAATTATAATCGTATATTCATTGGTTGTTTCCTGCTTTTTGGTAAAAGTCCATGACAAAATAAATCCTCCGTGCTTGGGATCAGGCTGAGCCCGACGATCATCAACGCTAAACGGATGTGCACTGCGAATCGTACAGCTTCCCGTCTGGACCGATGTGGTAAGCTCCGCACGGACGAGCCGCGAACCGGACCATTCCATGCTGACCGTAATTCCGCCACGCCCTTTCAAGCCGCTGACCCGTCCTTCAGGCCATGCCGATGGCAGGGCAGGCAATAGCGTCAGCTCGCCCGGGCGGCTTTGCAGCAGCATTTCTGCGATGCCTGCCGTCGCACCAAAGTTACCGTCGATCTGAAAAGGCGGGTGAGCGTCGAATAAATTAGGGTAGGTCGATCGCGACAGCAACGTGCGAACATACCGATGCGCAGTGTCGCCATCTTCCAGCCGGGCGTACAGGTTAATCAACCAGGCACAGCTCCACCCGGTATGACCGCCACCATGATCGAGCCGGCGGCGTAGCGATATGCGAGCCGCCTCAGCCAGCTCTGGAGTATCGCGGATATGGATCTGTCGGCCGGGGTAAAGCCCGAAAAGATGCGAAACATGTCGATGCCCAGGCTCCGCTTCCTCAAAATCGACCATCCACTCCTGTAACTGACCGTGACGGCCGATTTGATAGGGTATTAATCGTTCCCGTGTCTCTTCGCAGCGTCTACGGAACTCATCGTCTAACTCCAACAGTTCCGCGGCCTGAATACAGTTGCTCAATAGCTCCCGAATCAGCGTCATGTCCATCGTAGAGCCCATGGATATACTGCAATCCTCGCCTTCGGGCGTGATGAATTTATTTTCAGGCGAAGTGGAGGGGGACGTTACAAGCCGACCATCCGGGCCCTCCACAAGCCAGTCTAAGCAAAAGGCCGCCGCCCCCTTCATAAGCGGATAAGCCTGTTCTGCCAAATAGGTTGTATCCAAGGTGAACAGATAACGCTCCCATAGGTGAGCGGTTAGCCATACACCCCCAAGCGGCCAAAATGCCCAACTGGCATGGCCACCTGACGGTCCGGCGTTTCGCCACACATCAATATTGTGGTGAGCTGTCCATCCTTGAGCCCCATAATTGATGGAAGCGACCCTGCGTCCCGTACGACCGACTTCTCCAATCATGTGCAGCAATGGCTCATGGCACTCGGCAAGATTACACACCTCTGCGGGCCAATAGTTCATCTGTGTATTAATATTGGTTGTATAGTTACTGTTCCACGGCGGCTGTACCCGGTCATTCCAGATGCCCTGAAGATTGGCGGGCTGACTGCCCGGACGTGAACTGCCCATTAGCAAATAACGTCCATATTGGAATAACAGCACTTCCAGCCCCTGGTCTGCCTGACCTTTCTGATAGCGTTCTAATCGCAGATCCGTCGGGAGAACGGACTCGTCAGTTAGCGTGTCACTTCCCAGTTCTAATGCAACACGGTCAAACAGCTTCCGGTGATCCTGCTCATGGCGTTGCCGCACCTGCTCACTTCCTAGCGAAATCGCTCCGTCTAGAATGACTTTGCATGCTTCTGCCGACTCTGTTGCATCACTATTCGGCATAGCCTGAAATCCCCGAAATCCGGTAGCCGCTGCCAAATACACCGTGATTTTATCCGCGTCCGAGATGATCAACGCTCCGTCATCCCTCGTCGTCAAGGTTCCTCCCTCGGGAATAACCCTCGCCTGAACTGCAAAAGCCATCCCCAAATCATTTTCGTAAACGACAGACTGTGGATGATCACCGTGATAATTAGATTCCACATGACTGGGCGCTCGTCCAGTCAACGTAATGAAGTCCCTGGTCGGTTCCTCGGATGGATCGTTATCGTTGGCCCCTTTGGAGGAATCACCAAGCGCATCCTCTCCAACTTCATCCTCACAAGGATGGGGGGTAGTCATACGCACAGATGCATGGATTTTTCCGACCTTATTCGCAGTCAGTGACACCATTATGACTCCATCAGGTGCACTAGCGATAACTTCACGAGTATAGTGGACTCCATCACTCTGAAAAGTGACCACTGCCGTTCCGGTCTGCATATCCAGTTCCCGTTCATAATGCGCAATCTCCCCTAGGTTCTCCTGTGTAATCCACAAATCTCCTAAAGGCTGGTAGGCTTCTGTATCTCGACCCAGCATGTTCGAAGTAATCAGCTGCTCTGCTTCCTTGTATTTTCCATCTGCAATCAGCTTTCTGGCAGGCTCTAAATATCGCAATGCATCATACTGAACGCCATCTCTGGGAAATCCGGACCAGAGCGTATCCTCGTTTAATTGCAAATGCTCCTCTCTGATTCCGCCAAATACCATAGCTCCCAGCCGTCCATTGCCGACTGGCAATGCTTCCTCCCATACCTCAGCAGGCTGGCGATACCATAACCGTAGGGACTGTGGTCTTTCGCCTTTCGTCAACTCAAACCCTCCCTCATCAAGGTCAGACAAAGCGCTGAACCCATATTGCCCATGGCGCATGCGCTCTGTCACTCCGAGATTTCAAAGTTTGGAAAATATGGACTCGTTATTTAGCAGCCTTCCCGCTCCATAACTCCACTCTGTCCTTTACCAGTTGCGTGTATTGCTGTTCCATTTGGACAGCTCCGGCGGCATCCAGTTCTTTAATCATGTTGTCGTATACCGTATCAAAATTGGAAACTGGTGTTAAAATGGCTTCCGGTATACGTTTGCGGATTATGTCTGTCGTCTTTTTAAATGTAACGTTATAGTTGGATTCATTGTCTGTCGTCAGGTTATAGGCTGCGCCCCAAGGCTTCACATCAAATTCTTCTTTTCCTGGAAACAGTTCCTTCCACGTTTTTACGCCATACGCTTTCAGTGATTCTTTCTCCGGCTTCGAATAAGCCGCGATAATTTGTTCCGGGAATTTGGCAGTGTAGTAGTTACCCGTAGAGTCCTTCACTCCGTCCCCATAGTGTCCGCTCATTAATGTGTACAAGTCTATTCCAGTGGATTTATTGAAGCTGGTTGTATTGTTCGTTTTTTGATCCAATACATCGGCAGGAATGACGCGTTTGCCGTCTTTGATTTCATAGTGCTTGCCTTCAATCCCCCAGTTCACTAGCACCTGTCCTTCATCGGAAGCTAAATAATCCAGGAATTTAATAGCCCGCACCGGGTCCTTGCAACTTTCCGTAATACCTACACCATAACCGGACGCGAAGCCCGTATCCTGAAAGGAATGATCCTTGTACTCCTCTGAGAGTGTAACTGGAAAATGCGCGTAGCTGGCATCAGCCTTGCCTGACGCTTTTAATGCATTTTCGGCATCCTGATAACCCCACTCCTGGTCGATCAGACCCAGAACACGACCGCTGGCAATTTTGGATTTGTATTGATCGCTTTTTTGCACAAACGAATCTTTATCGAGCAGCCCTTCATTGTACATGTGGTTTAACCAACGGAAATATTCTTTTTCTTCCGGACGTTTGTAATGAAGCTTGGCTTCAAAAGTTTTGGGATCAATAAAATATTCACCATCATCCGGCGCTCCAGTTGTCTGGAAGGCAGGGTTCGTTACGGTAATCATAATTCTCCAGTCGTCCGCATCCAGCGTGAGAGGGATCGTTTTTTTGCCATTAATCGTCGGATGTTTGGCTACATAGGTTTTGAGCACGTTTTCAAAATCCTGCAATGTTCTTACCTTGGGATATCCCAGTTCCTTGAGCACCTTATGCTGAATTTCAAATCCCCCCGTCGCGTCAAAACTCTCCTGTCCCACCCCTGCATACGTAGGAATAACATAGATGGCTTGATCCTTATTGCTGTATTTCAGCCGATCCATATAGGGGCCGTATAGCTTTTTGAGATTGGGTGCGTGATCGTTGATCAGATCGGTCAGATCAATCATGGCCCCCGCATCCACAAGCTTGTTAATATTTGCTTTAGGAGAGACCAGGTCTGGGTATTCCCCACTTGCTGCCATCAAAGCAATTCGGTCATCTCCACCTCCGCCGCTGACATCAAATTCCGCATTCAAAGTTACACCTGTTTTCTTGGTGATTTCCTTGCCTATTTCATCTTTCATTCCATTCCATTGCGGGCTTGTATCTGCTCCGAAGAAGCTAAACGTAATCGGATCTGTGCCGCTGGATGAGCCTTCCTTTGCTGCTTTATCGCTTCCACCGCAACCTGCGAGTGCTGCAAGCGATACGGCGAGCAAGGGAATCAGTGCAAATCTGGACCAGTGTTTTTTCATGTTCAAGACCTCCTGCATTTGTAGGATTTTACCGTTGTGAATGGACTGTAACGATTTGATTGTTATGATTTAACAGCTCCCAGTGTCATACCGCCTACAAAATACTTTTGTAGGAATGGATATACGAGCAAAATAGGAAGCGTGACGGTAATCGTGATTGCCATTTTAATCGACTCTGGCGAAATTTGAGCCATTTGCTTAGCCATATCGTTGCTATTCGCCATATTGGCGCCGCCTTGCTGCGTACTTTGCAGTATCTTCATCAGCTCAAATTGCAGCGTTGTCCACTGCGCGGCGGTTCCATTGTACAAGTACGTATCAAACCATGCGTTCCATTGATTTACCGCTAAAAAAAGGGCAATTGTCGCCAGCACAGGCTTGCACAGCGGTAAAATAATCTTCCAATATATTGTAAAGTCATTGGCTCCATCCAGCTTGGCAGACTCTTGTAGCGCATACGGCAAACCATCCATAAAGGAACGAATGACAAAAACATTAAACGCGCTGATCAGCCCCGGAAAAATATACACCCAGAACGTGCCCAGCAAATGCAAATCACGCATCAAAATAAACACAGGCACCATTCCGCCGGAAAAATACATCGTCAACGCCAGAAACGTGGATATGAACTTGCGCGCGCGGAAATCGACCCGACTCAGCGTAAATGCAAGCATAGAAGCACAGATGAGTCCCAGCACCGTTCCAACTACTGTACGTAAAATCGATACCTGCAGACCCCGAAGCAGGCCATCGTACTGGAAAATCGTTTTGTAATTTTCGAGTGTAAACTGACGAGGCCATATATAAATACCGCCACGAACCGTGTCCGTCGAATTGTTCAGGGAAATCGCTAGTACGTTCAGAAACGGGTACAGCGTCAACACCACGATCAGAGCCATGAGGATATAGTTGAACAGGTCAAACAGCTTTTCTGACCGTGTAGCATTAAATGCCTTATTCGTCATTTCGCTTCTCCCTCCCTACATGATGCTTTCTTTGGTCAGTTTTTTGAATATACCGTTCGCCGTAAACAACAACAGAATGCTAACCAGTGAGTTGAAAATGCCTATTGCCGTCCCGTAAGAGAAGCGGCCCAGATTAATCCCGTAATTCAGTGCATACAAATCCAGCACTTCCGAATAATCCGTTACGAGACTGTTGCCAAGTAAGAACTGCTTTTCAAAACCATTGCTGACCAGATGTCCAATCGCCATAATAAACAGAATGGCGATGGTCGAGCGGATACCTGGCAATGTAATATGCCACATCTGTCTCCAGCGGCTGGCCCCATCCACACGTGAAGCTTCATATTGTTCCTGGTCAATTCCGGTGATGGCAGCTAAATAAATAATCGTATTCCAACCTGTCTCTTTCCATATGTCGGAAGCGGTTACAATGTACCAAAACCAACTCCCCTTAGCCATAAACTGAATCGGTTCATCCACAATATGAAGCGCTACCAAAATATCGTTAACAATTCCACCGTCAATGGACAGCATTTTCGTCACCAATCCGGCCACAACTACCCAGGATACAAAATGCGGGAGGTAGGATACTGTCTGCACAACTCGCTTGAACAGCATACCACGCAACTCATTTAGCAGAATTGCAAAAAAGATCGGTACAACAAAACCAAAAACAATACCCATCAGGCTCATTGCCAGCGTATTTCGTAATACCAGATAAAAACGTTCATCCTGAAAAAGCTCAATAAAGTTGTCTAACCCTACCCACTTTTGATCCCAAAACGATTTGGCTGGCTTATATTTTTGAAACGCCATTGTCCATCCCCATAGTGGAAAATAACTGAAAACAAACACCCATATGACGAAAGGAATGGACATAAAATAAAGGTACTTTTGCTGTTTCACACTGTTCCACAGGCCTTTTTCACCGCGTTCGGGCTTCGATCCGCGAGCCTTACGCGGTCTTCCCCGATTGGATTCAGGAATCACAGCATCAGCATTGGAAGCGGTTTCAGTTGAAGATCCCATAACAAGCTCCTCCTCATCTCTAGATACTATTATCATACTTTGCTGGCTCAAAAGCGGGTACCCGACGAATTAGGAGAAAAATCAGTTCAAAATTAGATATATGGGGAGTGGATTAAGAATTACACTCGTGCCACTACACATGCGGATGGTGCTTCCCATCGCTGTTGTCCCCGGATTTCTTGAATAAGCAGACAAAGGTAGAAATCCAGGGACAAAGGCGACCGCTATCGCTTGTCCAGCACCATTCCGCCTGCTCCGTTCTCATGTAAATTCTCTGAGAGAAGTCTTGTAAAAAACAAAAGATCAGCAATGTAAGCTGATCAGAGGTAAAGGATAATGCTTATTGCACCACAGGTGGGTGATGGTATATATACACTTACTGTCGCAATTCACCTAGTTGGAAGAAAAAAGCTTTCTAGCATCCATGGGGTCAGTCCCCATGTGCCAGAAAGCTTTTTTGATTTATTTTACCGTGATCGTCCCGTAGTACATATACATGCCGCAATTGTACTCATATACCCCCGGTTTTAAATCCTTGACGGTAAAATAATTATTTTCGTGATCCAGGTAAACGTCCATTCCGATCTTCAACGACTGTACTTCATCGATGCAAGTAAAGGATGTCATTTTTTTGAAATTGATCTTGGTTGGAACGCCGGCTTTCACTTCAATATTTTTAGGATAGAAACCGTCCCCTTTTACACCCACTGTAACAATCTCGTATTTGGTTTTATCTGGCTCTTCCTGAGCTTGTTGAGATTGATTGGCCGGAAACGACGACACGCTCCCTTGAAAATAAAACAAGACAAACCCGCCCATGATCAGGGCTACAAAACCAATCAGCATCAAATGCCAATGTTTAGAGATGAGTGTTTTCATTTCTTTCAGCCCCCTCCAGTTGAATGTCTAATGAGCATGTGACGCATCAACTCTAACCAGTATATAAAAGTTAATCGAAATTTTAAATACCTTGTTTCAAAGCTTATAGCAGATGAACCATATTATCCGACACGGTGATCATTACTGTTTTTCCAGACCCGGATGATCCAGCTTATACAGATTACGGTATCGGGTATGATCTCGCCACAGCTCATCATGACTGCCTCGCATGGAGATGGTGCCTTGTTCCATAAAGATCACCTCATCCATATGCTTCATTCCTGTGAGATGATGAGTGATCCAGATCAATGTTTTGCCTTCCAGCACGCGAAACATCGTCTGCATAAGTTCATGCTCCGTCAGCGGATCAAGCCCCACGGTCGGCTCATCCAGCAAAACAATCGGGTGATTTTGCAACAAAATCCGCGCCAGTGCAATGCGCTGTCTTTCTCCACCGGAAAAGCGAAGACCCGTCTCCTGCATTCTTGTATCGTAACCCTCTGGTAAAGAATCAATCAGGGTTCCAAGCCCTACCTGCTCCGTCACTGCACGAACCTCATCCAGCGTGGCGTCGGGTCGTCCCAATCGAATATTGTTTGCTACCGTCGTATCGAACAAATACGGTTGCTGGTTTAGCACCGCAAATAGACTGGAGTATGCTCCACCTGTAAATACAGGCACTCCTGCGACAGTGACGCTGCCTTCATCAGGCTGCAATGCTCCTTGAATCAGATTCAGCAGCGTAGACTTACCCGCACCACTGCGGCCAAGCAATGCAACCTTGCCCCCCTGTGGTACGTGTAGGGAGATATTACGCACACTCCATTCCTGCGTTGCCGCATAGCGGTAGCTTACGTTGTTCAGCAGAAGGTCTCCCCCGTGGCTTAATCGCTGAGCGGTAGCCTGTTCCTTTTTAGTATCTGCTACATCGTCTACTGCTGGTTGTCCTGCATCTGATCCTGCTGCAAGTGCAGATGTACCTTTCTCGGAATCCTTTAGCCGTCGAAGTGAATCCTGATACTCCGGCGCATGAACCACCGCTTCCCCAGCGCGAACGAAAGCATCCAGCAACGGAAAAGTTACTAGCGCAAAGGATGCCAGCCATGTCGCTTCAATGCGACCCTGTGCTACCAGTCCTCCGGCCCACACAGTCATAATTACAATTCCTCCACCTACAAAGCATTGTGCGATCCAATGAGAACACCACTCGTTCCGGCGAAGTGAATTTTCCACCATGGCAGCCCTCTTGTGCCGTTGTGTAAAGGTGCTAAGGAAATGCCCAGTTCGTCCGCTCAGCACCAGATCACTCATGCCGAACAAAGCATCCGTCAGTTCCTGATAAGATTTACTCCGTTCCTGCTTGAACGTACGCCGTTTGGCGAGTGAGGTCCAAAGTGAGATAGCTGGGGCGATAAAAAGCAAAAATCCCCCATATAGCGCCATCAGCAAGGCAAATGTTCCATCCATCCAGCCAAGCGCCAAGATGCCTGTTGCATATATCAGCAAAGCCGATAACGCAGGCAGAACCAGCTTCAGATAGATATTTTGAAGCTGCTCAATATCCTCTGCCAGCAATCCCAATAGATCCCCTGTACGAAATTTGCTGCGAATCATCAGCGCCTGCGGTTCCACTGCCCGATACAAGCGTACCCGCATACGAGACACAAGCCGCAGCGCAGCATCATGACCTACCAAGCGTTCCAGATACTGAATAACGGCTTTACTAAAACCAAACGTTCGCACAAGCACAATGGGCACATACACCATTAATATATTTTCAGGCTTTAAGGCCGAACGAGTAATCAGATGGCCGGACGTAAAGAGCAGCGCGCCTGCACACCCAATGGACAGCGCCCCCAAAAGAGCTGCTGCTAGAAAGACCCAAAAATAGTGTTTCAGATAAGGTAAAAACCAGCCTTGGCTACTATTGTCCGTTGCTCTCATATCGCCCGCCCCCTCCTTCCGACATTCCCGTCAGCAATCTATAATATTCTCCCTTCTGGGCAACCAGTTGCTGATGGGAACCTACCTCTTCCAGACGACCTTGATTCATCATCCAGACACAGTCCATATCCGGCATCCAATGCAGTCGATGGGTGGCAAGAAACATCCTCTTGTGTTTCAATACGGACAAAATGGTCTGTTTTAATTCCCATTCTGTCTCAATATCCAAATGTGCCGTAGGCTCATCCAATAAAATAATCGGACGGTCACTGAGCAAAGCGCGCGCCAAGGCAATCCGCTGCGCCTGTCCTCCGCTCAATGTCCGGCCTGCTTCACCAATAGGCTCATTCAACCCACTCGGAAGACCGTCCACCAGCTCACGCAGTCCAACCGCGTCAATCGCCCACTCTACCTGCTGGTTGGATGCCTCCGGCTCATAAAAGCGAATATTATCTGCCAAAGTAGCGCTAAACAGGTAAGGATGCTGTGGAATATAGGCAATATGCCGCTGCCATTCAGCTTTGGTATCCGCAGATAATCGGCATCCATTAAGGATCACCTCACCTGAAGTCGGGTCAGAAAAGCCGCCAAGCAGACTAAGCAATGTCGTTTTGCCTGCACCACTCGCTCCGACGATGCCGATCATGTTCATGTGCGGTTCAACACTTGCAGACACATGTTCAAGCCGGGTAGAGCCGTCTTCATTCAGTAAACACACATCAGACAGCATAAGGATGTCCTGCCCCGTGATGTCTAATCCTTTATCATTAGCTGTCTGTGCATTCGTCTCCGTCGCTTCTTCTTCTGCACCGAGAATCGAGCGAATCGCTCCCCAAGCCTCTTTACCATCCAATGAGGCGTGATAGTCTGATCCCAACTGGCGTATAGGCATAAAATATTCCGGTGCCAGAATAAGCACCGCAAGCGCTGCCTCCAGTCCCACTGAACCACTAATCAGACGCAGACCCAAGCCTACCGCTACAAAAGCGACCGACAGCATACTGAAAAAATCGAGGGCAAATGAAGAAAGAAACGCTACCCGCAGCGTACGCATCGTGGCTGTACGATACTGGTCGCTGACCTTCCCTACGGTTTCCCCATGCGCCCGACTGCGTCCCAAAAACCTTAGTGTCTGTAGTCCACGCAACGAATCCGTAAAATGATGTGATAACAGACGATAGGAACGCCACTGCTTGTCTGCCTGCTTGCGCGCCGCCAAGCCGAGCAAAATAAAGAAGCCCACCAAAATCGGCATCGTAGTCGTCAAAATCACACCTGAAATCAGATCTAATGTGAAAACATACACAAGTACAAGTAAGGTTACAGCCATCATGTCTATCATACGAGGAATGGATATTTCCAAATAATTGCGAACCCGATCCACGCCATCCAGCGCTAGCGTCACCAACTTGCCGCTTCCTTCCCGCGCAGCAAAACCCGGGCCTCGCTCAAACAAACGCGCAAGCAGACGCTCCCGTAAGGAAGCGCCTGCTGCTTCGGCGAAACAACCGGCTGTCCGGCGTTGCAGCCAGATCATCGTATGCCTCACTGCAAAAGCCGCGAAAAACAACGCCAGCGATGGCCAAGCCATTACTAGGGGATTTTGTTTAAATAAAATCGTAATAGCCTTTGCCAAAAAGATGGCTTGTGCAATTACCGCTGCTCCCTGGAGCAGGGAAAGGGCGGCCAGCAGCAGCATTACTGGCCGAATGCCCTTTAATTCAAACCAGGCTTTATCCATTAGTATTCCAGATGATCCTTTTCACTGAGACGCTTATGGAAAACAAAATAGCTCCACGCCTGATAAGCCAACACAAAGGGTAAAAGCGTTGCTGCAACAATCGTCATGGCTTTCAGTGTGTAATGACTGGAGCTTGCATTATATATCGTCAAATCAAAAGCACTGTTGATCGAGCTCACCATAAATCTTGGGAACAAGCCAACGAATAACGAAACGAAGCTTAGCAAAATGATGACACCGGTCATCCCGAAAGCCCATCCTTCACGGCGCTGCTTCAGGAAATACCATGTTAGCACATAGGCAACCATCCCCACTGCAACCGCAACATACATAAAGGGACCGCGACGTGCAAATAAATCCGTTGCAAAATAAGTCCATACCACCATACCAGCAAGCAAAATCCCCAACACCGGAAGAAATTTGGACGCGATCACACGAGCACGATCCCTTACTTCACCAATCGTCCGCAGAGAAATGAACGTCAGCCCGTGCATAAGGCACATTCCGACCACGGTCAGTCCAATCCATACGGTGTATCCATTGAACACATCCAAGAATCCGGCTTTCAGATCCATGTTTTGCTGAATAGGTACACCCTTCACCAAAGCCGCAAAGGCCATGCCAAACAGCATCGGCGGCAGGAAGCTGCCAATCAGAATGCAAGCATCCCACGTTCCTGTCCACCCTTTCCCTTCGGCCTTGCCACGGAACTCAAAGGAGACTCCTCGCAAGATCAAACCTAGCAAAATAAATACAAATACCAGATAATATCCGCTAAACATCGTTGCATAAAAATGCGGAAAAGCGGCAAACATCGCACCTGCTGCTGTAATCAGCCACACTTCGTTGGCATCCCAGAATGGACCAATCGTATTGATCATCAAACGTTTTTGTTGGTCATTACGCGGCACTAATCCCGTAGCCATCCCTACGCCAAAATCAAAGCCCTCTAGAAAAAAGAAGCCTGTAAACAGCACAGCGATCAATAAGAACCATAAATCATTTAACGACAATGCTGTCACCCCCTTGAGCAAATGGATCATGAATTACCGTATGCTGATGCGGCTCCATATCTGGGCCTTTACGAGCGGTACGAGCAAACAGGAATGCCAATACACCCGTTAAAATGAGATACAACGTCGTAAATGCAATCAGTGAGAACAACACTTCTCCTGCTACAACGGTAGGTGAAACAGAATCTTTTGTTTGCAGCAAACCAAATACAGTCCACGGCTGACGTCCCATTTCTGTCATGATCCAGCCCGCGGTATTGCCAATGAATGGGAGCGATATCCCCCACAGCATAAGATGGAAGAACCAACGATGGGAGCCCTCCAATTTTTGTCGAAAACTCAGATAAGCTCCGTACAGAGCAAGTGCAATCATGGCACAGCCTGCCGCAATCATAATGCGGAAGCTCCAGAAGGTCGTACGGACAGGCGGAATATAATCACCCGGACCGTAGGTCTTTTCATACTGTGCTTGAAGCTCCTTCATACCAGGCACAGAGCCGGAAAACTTGCTATACGACAGAAAGCTCAGTGCAAACGGAACCTTAATCTCAAAGGTATTTTCCTGCTTATCAGGATCAATATTGGCAATAATCGTCCAAGGCGCTGGATCGCCACTGTCTCCCCACAGAGCTTCACTGGCTGCCATCTTCATGGGCTGTGTTTTGATCAAATATTGAGCCTGTCCATGACCAAACAAAGGAATAGCAATGGCACAGATTAATGCAACAATAATGCTCAATTTAAAAGAAGGTTTAAAGAAGTCCATATTCTTTTTATGCATCAGCTTCCAAGCACTAATCCCAGCTACGAGGAAAGCTCCAGTTGCAATAGCAGCAAAGATGGTGTGAGGATACTCCCACAAAAGCTGCTCGTTCGTTAACAAAGCAGCAAAATCTTGCATTTCTGCACGGCCATTTACAACCCCATATCCTACGGGACGTTGCATGAATGAATTAGCAGCCAAAATCCACAAAGCCGAGAGCATCGTACCAATCGCTACTAGCCACATGCAAACTAAATGGACAGTTTTGGATAGTCTTTCCCAGCCGAATACCCATAGGCCGATAAAGGTTGATTCCAGAAAAAATGCAAGCAATGCTTCAATCGCTAGCGGTGTACCAAATACATCACCGACAAAACGGGAAAAGTCCGACCAATTCATTCCGAACTGGAACTCCTGCAAAATTCCGGTAACTACGCCCAGCGCAAAGTTAATCAGCAGAAACGTTCCCCAGAATTGAGCCATTTTTTTGTACAAGTCTTTTTTCTTGATAACATACATAGTCTCCATAATTGCCACCAACAATGACAATCCAATGGAGATTGGCACATAAACAAAATGAAGAATCGTAGTGGTTGCAAACTGCAACCGTGCCAAATCCAATACGTCCATGATGCTGCTCCTCCTCTGTACTTCCCTTAACAATGATTTAATGTTTGTGATCTGAAGTCTTTTATATTTGTGATTGTATTCACATTGTTACATATGAAACCGTCACTTTTTTAGGAAATGACTCACTTAGCTAACTTCCCCATGGTTGCCATAACCGGGCTTCAGATTATCCCCATTATATAGAATAAATTTAAATGAAATAGAATCAAAAATGTGAACATCGTGTCAAAGTTGTGTCATAACGATGGCATTTTTATGAAAATGCCCTAAAATCCATAATCAATGTGACATTTTCTATTGATTCGTCTTTTTTCAATATATAAAAAAAGAGCCTCTCTTCATGCGGAGGATATACCTCCGACATCTGCAAGAGAGACTTCATAACGTTAAACCTAGGGAATCGATCAACAGCCATCTGTTCCTCCGTTCTTTTGGACCTGATTACGGTAGGAGGAAGGTGACATTCCAACATACTTTTTAAATTTACTATGAAAATAATCTGCATTCGCATATCCCACACGGCCCGCCACTTGGTGTACCTTAATCCCCTGTGCAAGCAATTCCCTTGCTCGCTCAATCCTTACCTTATCCAGGTAGGCATTAAAAGCCTCGCCTGTATGACTTTTGAACAGTTTGCCCAAATACCCACTATTGTAATTGAACATATCTGCCAGTAACTCCAGTCGCAAATTTTCATCATAATGACCATGTATAAAGTCAATCATTTGCTTCATGATGATCTCCTTGCCACCCGTATCAGTCTGGCCAATCCACTGCAACACATGTTCGAGCGAGTGATCCACCAGCTCGCCCAATGTTGAATAGGCATATACATTGGTAATCAAGTTGGAATGCTCCTCCAGCACGGTCCGGCTGTGTTCCTGTCCAGCTGCATATTTGTTCAGTGCGAGTGTGAACGTCTGAGCGAAGGCCGCCTTAATTGCAGATTCTGTACGATAAATCTGGGGAAATTGGACTTCCATGTCCTTAATGACACGGGTCGCCGCTTTACCATTAGCCATATCCAGCGCGTAGTACAGCTTTTCTGCATAACGCATGGGATCATCTGATGCTCTGTCAGACGCTTCATCCATTTCAGCAGGGACTGTCTCCCATTCATGTAGGTCGCCGGGAAGCATGACTCTTTCTGCCCGGAACAAAAACGTACGCTCCAATAATCGTAACGCCTGCTCAAAAGATTTGGGGATCTCCTTAAGAATGTCTACCGGAGCGCCGGCAGCCCCATAGATTTCATTTACCCACGGTTTTAGCTCCTGTCGCCATGCAGCCAGCAACTGAACAGCATCTTTTTCCGTTTTTAACATGGCGGGAAGCAATAGGCCCGTATATATTCCAGCCTCAAACACAATGCCTCTACCCTGCTCACGACACAATTCGGCCAGCCGCTGCTTTGCTGCCAACTGCCGGGCTTGCCGATCCCAGTCAGGTATACGCAAATCCAGCAGAATCACCTGATAGCTACTCCAGTCCAAGGCTGGTAACGCTGGCTGTTGTCCGTGTTTTCCACCGCCGTTTTGGTGTTCAGCCTGCTTGGATGCACGATGGCTGGGTTCTACAGCATTACGAGCATGTTCTCCATGAACCGGAAACAGCAATGCTTCGATCCAATCGCGCTCATGCGAAGACGGACTCCCCCACTTTCCATCTCCCTTTTCGTTTTCAATGCTTTGCCGTACTCGCTTTAGCTCCAGCGTCATTTCTTCCTCATCAACGGGCTTCAATAAATAACCATCCACCCCGAATCCCATGGCTTGCCTAGCATAATTAAAGTCTGCATATCCGCTTAAAATGAGAAAGTGATACGGCTCCCCATTCATTTGGCGTATGCTTTGTATAACCTCCAACCCACTCATCCCAGGCATACGAATATCTACAATGACCAGTTCCGGTCGATGCTCTCCGAACTTTTCCAAAGCCTCGCGTCCGTTCTCAGCCGTATCGACGATGCGAAAGCCACAATCTCCCCAGTCAATAATGGAAGACAGTCCTTCACGGATCGCAGGCTCATCATCTACAATCATCGCTTTATACATTCGGCGCTTCCTCCCTTGGTATGGAAAAGTATACGGTTGTTCCTACCTGTAATGCGCTTTCAATATGCAGACCATAACGTTCACCATACATCAATGTCAGACGTTGATGAACATTGCGTAGACCAATACTGCTCCCTTCCGGCTCCTCCGCACCCGTGATCCGATCCAACAGACGGGTCAGTTGCTCTTCCTCCATGCCAATTCCATCATCAGCCACTTTAATGTGCAGCTCTCTTTGTTCTATTGTGATATCTACCTTTACGGTAACTGGTTCTTCCTTATTTTCTAGGCCATGAATGACTGCATTTTCCACTAACGGTTGTATGATTAAGGGAGGAATCGACATGTCCTTCGCGCTTTCTTCCAAATTCACTTCATAGACCAAACGATTTCCAAACCTGAACTGCTGAATTTGCAAATAGGATCGCACCATATCCAGCTCCTGTAATACGGTTGTTTTACCACTGCCAATCTCCAGATTCCTGCGCATCAGCCTGCCAAGCAAACGAACCGTCGTTGCTATCTCCGCTTCCCCATTCAGGTGTGCTTTCATTCGAATGGATTCTAAGGCGTTAAACAGAAAATGCGGATTAATTTGGCTTGCCATCATTTTTAACTTGATATCCTTTTGTGCCAATTCAAGCTTATTATTATGCTCACTCGTCTCATAGACCTGGGCCATAAGCTGGCGGATACTGCTCACCATATAGTTGAAACGGCGGGATAAATCACCGATCTCGTCCCTTCCCTCCACACTTGATACCACATGAAAATCACCCGCAGCTACCTGACCCAGCTCATAGCTCAGCCGCTGAAGCCGTTTGGTAATAAGCCAGGAAATGATGGTAATCAGAATCAGCGCCATGATGAGTACCGCTAGTACACATAATGCACCAATCAGGCTGACCCGGTTTGCCCCCTGCACGATATGTTCCGTTGAAAACACCGAAATAATCGTCAATCCGCTCACACTTGAGGTTGGCAGCAGCTCATCCACAATAATGTTCGAGGGGGTTCCGTTAATTTTTGCTTCATATATCCCCTTACCTGCACGCTGGACATCAAAGCCTAAATGTAAATCCGTCAACGTCCGACCTACTGACTGCGGATGGGTAGCTGCGACCACAATTCCGTTACGATCCGTAATCAAGGTTTCAAAGGGCTCCTTGCTCAGCATATGATTCAACTCGGTCTGACTCAGTGCAATCATCAGAACTCCCTTAGAATTGTATTCGGGAAAAGGAATTTGCCGTACCAGGCTGAGGCGATTAACTGGGTTATCCTCCTTATCCTGAATGTAAAACCAGTTAATCGCCGTCCCCTTCAAAGCCTCCTGGAACCACGGCTGCCGCTCAATGTTAGCGTCCACAGGAATAAACTCCAGATTGTTGACCAACGTCGGATTGTAAGAATAGAACCGGATAGTAGCAACCTCTCTATATTGCTGGGTGTACTCATTAAAATCCTTGTACTGATGGTACGCATTCATGAGCTCCACCATGCCGGGATAACGGCGGTTCGCCATCTCCTTTAGCCTTTTATCGAACATTAGCCCATTTGAAATATCTGTTGGTACACGTAATAAATTTGCTGTCTGGCTCTTAATCTTTTCCACATTATTTACCGTCTGGGCAATCGCACTGTCCAGTGCCTGCTCCCGCAAATAAAAAATAACGCAGCCGCCCACCAACAGCACTGGGATCATGACAATCAGTACGTAGGAGAAGAGCAACTTATTCCGCATACGCATATTATTCATCAGATGCCTTACTCCACGATACATGCCATCCCTCCTGTGAGATAAGCGCTTACATGTTTTCAGTTTAAAGCTTCACAACATTTATATCCATATTTTCTTGCCAAATAAAAAGGTGGTGAACGGAGTCACCACACTTTACGGATCACGAACTATTTACGTACAAAAGGTTCGATATGCACTCCCTGTGGCAGCTTATACGGATCTTCCGGGTTGATACGGTCATAGAACATAATGCCATCCAGATGGTCCATTTCATGCTGCACGACAATCGCTGCATAACCCTTAAACGTTAACAGTTCCTGAGTTCCGTCCGGTAAATTGGCCTTGATGCGAATCTTCTCGTAACGTGGTACATATCCGGGTATGTACCGATCTACAGACAAGCATCCCTCACCCTGTTCCAAGTAAATCATGGATGTAGAGTGACTGACCAGCTTCGGATTAAATAGGCCATATTCTACCGTTTTGTCTCCATCTTCATAATAAATAGCACACATTCTTTTATTCAACCCAACCTGGTTGGCGGATAGCCCTACACCCGGGCGCAGCTCATAGCGGGTGGCCAGCTCTTCATTTTGGCTATTTTTCAGGTAATCCAGCATCCATTGCATCTGTTGAAGATCCTCTTCAGACAGCGGCAGACATACCGGATCAACCTTTGTGCGCAAAATCGGTTCCCCTTCACGCACGATATCCTTCGTGAGAAGCATGTCCATCGATTGATTGCTCATTCGTCAGCCTCGATTCATTTAAATAAATATTACGATCATGTGATGTACAGCAAAAGCTGGAGAATTCCCCGCTTTTCTGCAAGTTTTATCCCATAAATTATATCTATTCATGAAATGAATTGTCAAAATAGAGCGGTATGGGAGAGAGAAGCCATGATGCGCCCTCTCTATATAAAGCCATTAAATATTCACTGCCTTAATTGTTTATCTAATTAAATTATACTTATGTTCTTATAGCACTGAACCAAAAACCTCCTAAACTGAAGTGTTCAGGAGGTTTTTACATAGCTTTTCTTACGATTAAGACGGTTGCTCTAATGCTTCGGGTGCTTCACTGAACAGCTTCGCCTTCGGATTCGGCTGTGTCCAGGTATTATAATATTGCGAATTCTTGCCGTAAGAATTATCGATGACAACATGCGGCATATCAAGCAGGCAGGCCAGAATATGACCATGCAGCCGTGAAGTGCGAACCTCGCGGTAAGAGCTGAACAGCGTAACCGCCTTGTTCATGAGATGGTCGGTGTACTTGTACCAGAATGTACGCGTAGGCAACGGGCCGCCGATTTTCTTATTCAGACGGTAAAACTTTTGGAAATAGACAATCCCCTTCACTTCCAGCGGAGTGAATAAAGTATCCCAGTCCAGACGGTGAGAGGCATCAGCCTCGTCATCGAATTTCTTTTGTCCTCCTACCGTTTCAATATCTGTACGCAGGAAGTACAATACGTCCTTCACGGTTTCCGTAGTCGGCTTCAATGGCCAAAGCTGGTGTGCCATATCTGGACATAATGTGATACTGCACTGGTTCAGTTTATCCTTAGCCCACTGATAAGAGCGTGTATCCCGCACAAACATATGTAGATCCGGGTGGGCATTAAACAGAGCCGCCACCTCATTAGCCTTCTGTTCAGACTGGAAGTGGATCGTCTGCGGCATGATTACAATTCGGTGGTTAGGGAAATCACGAACGATGCGTTCCCGCAAATTTTGGTGATTTGAATATAGATCGCCAAAGTTGCCACCGCCGTGGCATACGATAATCCAGTCGCCCGGAATATGAAGCTGATCGGGAATATCCATGGCGCTATAACGGGCACGGACACGAATGCCATTATCCTTAAAGAACGCTTCGGTGCCTTTCATGATCAGTACGTCCCCACCGTTATTATAGACGGGATAATCGACATAAATAATGTTCGAACCTTGAGGGACTACGTCGAGAATGACGCTCAGCTTATTTTTCAGTTTAGCCATGGGATGCGAATTCGGCATCTTTCAGTTCTCCCTTCCTGCGCTTCTTTTGTATAGTCTGCAAGACAAATGTAATATCACTTTTATCAAAAATGATCCGGGATAGCGGAACATTGAAAAACATTGGGAACGAGAACAGCGAGAACGCCAACCGTACACAAGCACCTACAAGCAAAGCAATAGCAATGCCGTCCAGACCGAAGATCGGTGTACAAATAAAAAACAGACCGACGGTGATCGCATAGGCCACAATTTGCCGGAACAATACCAGTCCCGGACGACCGAGTGCGTTAAAAGCCGAAGCCAGAATCCATGAGCCACCACCGATAATACATTCCAGTGATAGCAGGTAGAACGTTAGCGATGCTTCCAGAAAAGCGGGCCCGTACAGCAAACCCAGCATGTATCGACCAATAAAGAGAGCTGGCACAATGACGATGAGCATCGCAGCCATGGAGATGCGAAAAGCACGACCCACCGTTTCGACAATTTTGCTGTGTTCCATCCCTGTCACTTTCGGGAAGGTTACATTAGTGACGGCATTTTGCACCACATTGAACACACGGGACAAGGCGTAGACAACAGAGTACAGACCGAACGCTTTGGGTGACAGCAGCGCCACAATGACGATTTTGTCCGTTTGTGTGGACAGCGTTCCCATCAACTCCATCCCATACACCCGCGCTCCATAGCTATAATAAGGGCGCAGCACTTGGCGGCTGGTCAACGGACGAAATGCGCGTAGGTTCATATGCTTGCGCAATCGGAGGAACGCCCACATGAGCGCAAGGAAACTCGCGGCAAAATTCACTGCCCCCGCCAGTTGCACATTGAGTAAGCCCATCAGCCACAGGGTCACTAGACCGATGAAATTCAGTAACGGATAGTAAAACAGCAGGCCGTTATATACGCTAAACCGATCCAGTCCTTGCGATAATGCCGTCGTAAGTGCTGTAAGCACAGCTAACGGTACTGCTGCCGCACAATAAATCTGCGACAGTTGGATAATGTCTGCACCATAGCCATTCAGCCACAGCGGCATACATATCCAGGCCACCGCTCCCGCCAACAGACTGGCAGGCAACTGAATCCAGAGCGACAACGCCAGCAGTTCTTCCGTCGTGCCTGTTTTCTTCTTAAGGTTATAAATTAACGAGGTTGGCAAGCCGAAGCTCAATACACTGCCGATCAGCGTAGGCCAGAACAGAACAGCCGCCAGTTCACCTTTCCCCTCTACTCCGAGCATACGTGCGGTCAGGATGGAAGTCAGGGTCGTGACGATTAGCACAAAAAAATTGTTAAAGCTCGTGCGCATGATCGTTTTGGCGAGACTGTCACCCGTGAATACTTTCCTTGCTGCTGTCCATGTGCTCATGTTACGTCCAACTCCTGTTCCTTATTAAGCCTCTCGTCTCTATGCTCACATCGCGTCTTTTGACGCACCTCCATCAGCCTACCGTTTTTTTGGAATTGCGTTCAGACAACTGTCCTCCGCTAACAGGCTCCTTCGTACTTGAGAAAATCTCTTTCAGTGCTCTTCTATAGCCTTGAATGGCTTTATGATTTTTTTTGGGTCTCTCCCTTAAAATCTGATACAACGTCGTCCAATATAGTGCTGCATAACCGATCGGCCCAGATCCCTCGTCACGTAGTAGATGAATATGATTCATCACCCGCATATAAGTAACCTGTTCCATATTGTCGCGCGAGGACGGCGATTCATGGTGAAGCAGCGTAAGGGCCGGATTAATATACAATGGACCGCTTTTCATGGCGATACGGGAAAGTAATAAATCCTCGCCGACGCTATAGCTTTGCAACCAAGGTACCGGCTCCAGACTTAGAATCGCATCACGGCGAAATGACATATTACAACCATGAAAAAACTGGGTCTTAAACGTCTTCTTGGCCTTATGCCAGTTGTACATCGAGCCGGATTGACCGCTGAGGGACAATCTCCCTTTGGACAAAGATTGCTGGAACGAAAGCAAGCAGCGAATTGTACCCATGAAGCTGTTACTCATTCCCTGTGCTATGCCGCCAACACCAACTGCCTGCGGGTACGCCTCATAGGTGCGTATTAACTCATTCAAGTAGTTACTCGGCAGCTCAACATCATCGTCAAGGAACAAAATGATGTCACCTTGCGCAAGCTCCACCGTCTTTACACGTGATAACCATAGTCCGGGCTGCTCCTTACGATGATATCGGTAGGCAATTCCCGCTCTGCTCAACTGATGCTCATAACGTTCCAGCACATGCTTTGGCAGTTTTCCGTCATCAATAATCCACAGCTCGGTTTCACATGCCTCTGGTGCTCCCCCCATGGCAATTGAATTGATGCATCGGGTCAGATCGTCAACCCGATTGCGGGTGCACAGAGCAATGGACAAGCTTAACATCATACTCCCCCTTTATCCTGTCAATGTGTATTAAGCAGATTACTGAACCGCCGGGCCTAAATATTCGTTATATTTTTGCTTACGCGGGTTCAGAATGAACAACACCCCCTGCTTGTATCCATCTGCTGCGTTAAAATTACGGCGCAGCGTTTCTTTGAGCATCAAGTAGGTTAAGGTCCATAAAAGAGCTCCATACTGGATAAATCCTGCCTTTTTCAGGGCAAGAAAATAATAGTGGTTAATCGCTGTGGCCTTGGCTACTTTGCCCGCCTTATCGCGCGAGCTTGGAGATTCATGATGGATGATCATTAAGTCGGGATTAATCACCAGTTTGCCGTAACGACTCGCTAACTGGCACATGTACAAATCGTCAGCCACCGCATAGCTGGTCATCCACGGATACGGCTTCATGTCCCGAAGCGCATCCCTCCGAAATGACATATTGCAGCCATGGAAAAATTCAGTGTCAAAAGTCTCGGTTGCTTCGCTCCAACGCAGCAAAGAACCTGCCAGACTACTGGGCGAGAGCTTGCCAAGGGAAGAAGACATCTGAAAAGTCAAAACGCCAAGCAGCTTTCCTGCCCGGCTTGAATGTAGTCCCTTTGCAATCCCTCCAACACCTACAATCGTGTCATCCTGTTCGTAGGTATCGAGCAAGCGCCGGATATAGAGTTTATCGTCCAGTTCGGCATCATCGTCAAAATACAGCACAATATCATACCGTACGAGAGACAAGGCCTCATAGCGGGATAACCAAACGCCGGGACGACTTTTTTTATAATATTTGAGAACACCTTGAGGCAATCCGGACACCATGTGACGGTACTGTTCAATCTGTTGGTCGGAAATATCGCCGTCATCAACAATCAGCAGTTCTACAGCTGTATGCTCCAATTGTTGCTGTGCAGCAATAGATTGTATACAGCGTGTCAGGTCTTCGATCCGGTTGCGGGTACAAATGATGATGGAGACATCGGACATGCCATTACCTCCTGTGTGTGTATCCAGATGCTTTGGAAGAGATATTCAAAGTTTTTCCAATTGCTGGATTATATATGTTTATTGTATCTTTGACAGCGTTTGAGTGTATATACCTCTTTTGTATACTTTTTCAGTCTCCAAAAGGGTAGACAATCCTCAAAAAAGAGCAAAAAAATAGGATCGGCTTCTTATGCCAATCCTAATCTACCCTTGAAAATCCAAAAATAATGTGGCATTCACATATCGACGTGCCATCGACAAAAAATAACTATTTTGCACCGATACCGCTGCCACCAGCAAAGTATTACGCACTGCTTCACACTGGTTAGGGGTCAAATGCTGCAAACGACAAGTATATTGATCTGCGGCTTGTACCAGCAGTTCTTCTGTCGCAGCTTCCTGACGTTTCTGTCCTGTAGCAGAATTTCCGTTGTCTTTTGCATACCCTGCTCCTGCCACATCAAGCAGTTGGTCTCCGTTCGCATCCAGCTCTTCAAATAAAGTTGAATATGCAGCGTACAAATCGACCGGCTGAATCAGATCATCCGTATCATCTTCTGGCTGTTGGAACAGGATATAAAATAGCTGACGGATAGATTCAAAATCAAGACATGATTTTAAATCTTCCACGATGAGCAATATAGCAGCCTGGTTGACTGAGTATTTTTTGCCGATTTTCGGAGCGCCGAGGAACTCCTTGAAATCACGTTTGACCCAATTTTGCATAGAGGCCAGTGAGACATGGCTATATTCCACCAGTTGGCCTAAAGAAACGATCTCCTGCAGCGAAAAGGCTGCGCTGTGCTTGCCCTTGATGATTTTATCCAGCACAGGCGTCACTTCGGTATATAGAAATGTCGGCATGGTACTACCGGAACGGGCAAGATGGCTATGAGTGCGCCTCCAGGCGTCCTGAAGAACAGCCAAAGGCTGCAATTCGCTGCGGCCTTCCATGGCCAGCAACAAATGGGCCATATCACGGCGAGTGAGGGTAAAAGACTCCATCTGCTTTCCTCCCTTTATTACATTTCAAGTTCATTCGAACTCATCATACGCCCTTAAACTAGGCTTGTAAAGTGAAGCAATGAGCCGTGCGGGTACTATTATGCCTTATTTTTCGTGTAAATTAGAGGTAGGTGACCTGCTACGATTCCATATGAACCTTGTATATTTTCTTTTAAGTTCTTAAAATAAGTTCAAGTGAACTCAAAATAGAGTTCCTTAAAAAATTGAACGAAAAAGGGATGAGTGAAAATTATATGGGTATAGGTGTCAGTCTATTTTTGTTTGCGGTGTTGATTTTATTTAGTGCTTTCTTCGTGGCTACCGAGTTTGCGATTATTAAAATCCGTTCCAGCCGGGTAGATCAGCTGGTGGTGGAGAACCGTAAAAACGCACTGGCGCTACAAAAAGTCGTCAATAATCTGGACGGCTACCTGTCTGCCTGTCAGCTTGGTATTACGATTACAGCGTTAGGACTCGGTTGGCTCGGTGAACCAACTGTAGTCAAACTGCTGGAGCCTCTCTTTCAACAGCTCAACATCAATGGGGAGTTTTCACATATCCTGGCCTTTATTATTTCATTTGTCATTGTAACTTACCTGCACGTGGTGATCGGCGAACTGGCTCCCAAAACATTGGCGATCCGCAAAGCGGAAGCTGTCAGCCTGTTAACCTCTCCAGTCATCGTGTGGTTTAACCGGATTATGTATCCGTTTATTTGGCTCCTTAACGGCTCGGCCAATCGCCTGGTTCGTCTGTTCGGTCTTCAACCGGCTACTGAGCATGAAGAAGCGCACTCTCAGGAAGAAATTCAGATCATTTTGTCCGAAAGCGTGGAAAGTGGTAAGATCAATAACACCGAATATGGCTACGTAAATCGTATCTTCGCTTTTGACGAGACCGTTGCCAAAGAAATTATGGTGCCACGTACAGATATGGTATGCTTGTTTACGAATCGCTCGCTCAAAGAAAACATGCAGACTATTCACGAAGAACAGTATACCCGTTTTCCGGTAGCGACAGACAGCAAGGATCAGATCATTGGTATGATTAATACCAAGCAGCTATTCCTTGAGTATGATCGCAATCCCGAGCTTGTTTTCGATAGCCTGATTCAACCGATCTTGACCGTTCCGGAAGTTATTCCCGTCAACACGCTGTTGAAACGTATGCAGAAGGAGCAGGTTCATATCGCTCTCCTGGTCGATGAATATGGTGGAACCTCTGGTCTGATTACCATTGAGGACATTCTGGAGGAGATTGTTGGCGAAATTCGGGATGAATTTGATAAGGATGAACGGAAGGAAATCGAGAAACTGACGGAGAACAGTTATTTGATGGATGGTAAAGTGATGCTTTCCGATCTGAGTGATCTGACGGGCTTGACATTGGACGATGAAGACGTGGATACTGTCGGAGGGTGGGTGTATAGCCGGGTTCCGGAACCGAGACAGGGCAAGGAATTCATAGAAGATGATGTGAAATTTATCATTCGTGAAATGGGTAAAAATCGTATTCGTCGGGTGGAAATTATTTTACACCACAAATCCCCGATCTCGGAAATGGAGTCGGACACTTCTTCCCAGGAGTGAACTTTGTGATCTGAGCGACCAGCATACTGCACTTGGCACTTGCGTTCACTCCTACTGAAATGACATATTTTTAGGGCAAACGACTCAGGTTGTTTGCCCTACATGCGTGTAAGGAGGAGCTAGTAAATTGGATATTTTATCATCTATTATTATGGGTATTATTGAAGGGCTGACAGAGTTTTTGCCGGTCTCTTCGACGGGTCACATGATCCTTACGGCTGATCTTCTAGGGTTGAACACCGAGAATGATACGGTCAAAACATTTGAGGTTATCGTACAATTAGGTGCTGTGATGGCGGTCGTTGTATTATACTGGCGCAGATTCCTTAGCTTGTTTGATTTCAGACGCAAAATCTCATCCCAGCCACGTCTAAACCTGTTACATATTATTTTAGCCATGATCCCTGCGGGAGTAATTGGTGTACTGTTCCGTGATGTGATCAAGCAATACTTGTTTGGTCCTGAAACGGTTTTGTACAGTTTGGTTATCGGGGGCTTGCTCATGATCGCGGCTGAAAAATTCCATCCGCCTATTAGATCACATACGTTGGATGAGATCACGTACAAACAAGCATTTACCATCGGTGTGTTCCAAGTCCTAGCTCTGTGGCCAGGCTTCTCTCGTTCAGGTTCAACTATGTCTGGGGGCCTATTCGCACGTGTAAGCCATACGGCAGCCGCAGAATTTACATTCCTCGTATCTGTTCCGGTCATGCTGGGTGCATCGGGGATTGATATGATTAAAAGTATGGATCATCTGTCTATGAGTGATTTCCCGGTGTTCGCAGCCGGCTTTATTACTGCCTTTATCGTCGGGATGCTGGCAATCAAAACGTTCCTCGGTCTGCTCAAACGCTTGAGCTTGACTACGTTTGCCATCTATCGTTTCGTGTTGGCGGCTGTGTTCTTTTTCATTATTTTGTAATCATTGTTTGGTATCCTATAACCAAAAAGGGATATCCAAGTGGCCTTAAGGTCAGCCTTGGATATCCCTTTTGCTATTTTGCGAGCTTGGGTAGATCGTCCTGATCTATCTACCATGCGTACTGATTACTGTTTGGATTCCAGCGTAGTCAGATATTCCGAAACTTGAGCTGGCGTTTTGGCATATTTGCTGTGCAAATGAGCAATTTTCTCGCCATTACGGAACACGAGCAGGCTCGGAATGCCGCGTACTTGATTTTCTTCAGCAATCGGCTGAAACTTCTCGGCATCAAGCGCAAAGAAACGCTTATCCGCGTTCTCCTTCATAATGCCGTCCATAAATTTATCCAGCGTCTTGCAATCTGGACACCAGCTGGTATCAAATTTCACGACGGTTAGACCGTCACCGTTAATTAAATCCTGATATTGCTGCTCAGATTCGATACGTTCCATTCGTTGGTCCCTCCTAGAGTGAATTGATAATATCTTCACATTCACATATGAATGATAAATCAGGCTTATTCCTATATTGTAATGATTCTTTTATATATTGCAACTGGAATGAGTACATGTTTGAGCATGTACTTATACTATTGTGGCTCGGATCAGCGGTATTGCGCATCATAACGATTGGCCCGGCTGATATGCTGTAGCGTCTCTCGCTCGTGCTCAGTTAGCGGCGCAATGTCGGCAGCGGAAATATTATGCTCCAATTGCCCCAAAGAGCTTGCACCCGGGATCACAGCAGCGACAGCCGGATGAGACAGACTATAACGGATCGCTGTCTGCTCCATACTACGGTCCGCCCCTGCAAATGCCTTTAATTGCTTACGCACGTCCAGTAGCTCTGCTTCTTCGTAGTCTAGGTATCCCTTCGCTGCCTTTTCTTCCCCCTTGTCAGCCAATACGCCGCTCGCCACGGGTCCACGTGCAATCACACTAATTCCCCGCTCCTGAAGCAAAGACAGTACTTCTTCCTCTGCACGCCGGTCCAGTAAACTATACTGATTCATAACACTAACGATATTCGAGCGTTCCACATATTCACGGATGACATGCGGGCGAATGGAGGAAATACCATAGTAACGGATGACACCTTCCTGCTGTAGTTGCTCGAAAGCCTCAATGGTTTCATCGATCGGATCATCAATCGTCCCTCCGTGCAACTGATACAGGTCGATATAGTCCGTTCCCAGGCGGCGCAGACTCTCTTTCACGGCTGACAGGATATACTTCTTGGACGGATCCCATCCCCAGCCCTCCTGCCCCGGTATACGCCGATTGCCGACCTTGGTCGCCAGGATGACATCCTGGCGCCGTCCACGGATGGCTGCCCCCACAATTTCTTCATTGCGTCCATGCTGGTACAAATCGGCCGTATCCAACAGATTTACGCCCCTGTCTAACGCTTCATGGATCAAGTAAACAGCTTGCTGCTCCTCCGTACCGACCGACATACATCCCAAGCCAATCTCACCTACCAGCAAATCCGAAGCTCCCAGACGGTTTTTTTTCATCGTTGTCTCCCCTCACTTCAATGACGTATAACTTTAAATTTTTAACATTTCTCTATTATACGAAAAATACATACAAAAAAAACAACCCCAAAGACATAGAGACTCCACGCTCTCCAATCCTTTGAAGTTGTTGTATGAAATTCGTATTCCCTTAAAAGCTATCCGAACAGCCATTGAATGGCCTTAGGAAACTGACGCTGAAAACAATCTACACGATGCACCGCATCTTGATCCAGCTCAAGCAGCACATCTTTTGTGTCAAGTCCCTGTGCCAGGAGCACCTCGTGTGCCTGAAGGGTCAGCGGAACCATGTCTTTTTGTACATTCGTCTTCCCTTCCCCTTCACGGGTCCCGACAGAGATATATACCCGGTGTGTCCCAGCCATTACAGTGGCAAATGATGCAGATTGCATATAATCGATCATACCGGGAAACCAATATGAGCCCGAGATCGAACCAATGCGTCCAAATATGTGCTTATACTGGAAGGCCGCATACATGGAAATCAGTCCACCCAACGAAGCACCGATCAGCCCGGTATGCTCCAGCCCAGTTTGCACTGGATATTTTGCCTCGACATAGGGCATTACTTTTGTAACCACAAACGCCAGATAGGCATCTCCGCCACCGCCAAAAGCAGGTCTTCCCTCTACTAAAGCAGCTGCCTTCCAAGGCGTATAATCGTCCAGCCGATTCACGGGCTGAATGCCCACCAGTATCACACGGGGCAGCTCTCCCGTAGAAATACCTCTTTCCAGCTCATCCAACCCGTTTAGAAATAAAGAGCTGCCATCCTGCACATACAGCACAGGATACAGCTCATTAGGATTCACAGATACGGGAGGTGTATAGATGTGTAGAAGATACCCATCTAATGAAATTTCATCTACATGACCTTTCATCTTACGCAGTCCCCCATGATGTGAATGTAGCATTACAGTGCAGCATCTATTTCCTTGATCATTTCAGATACGGATTCCAGACCATTACCTGAAAGGTACCAGTAGTTAGGATCAAGGTATACAATATGTCCATTTTTATATGCATTGGTTTTCTTCACCAGTTCATTCTCAATGGTTTGTTTACCTGTAACCTGTTCCTTGCCTTCCTCGACCACCACAGCCCCACGGTCAACGACAAAAATATAATCTGGATTTTTTTGCTGTACATATTCAAAAGAAACCTTTTGTCCATGCGTGGATACTTTAATGTCAGGATCTACAGGAGTTACGCCAAAAGCATCATGAATGATACCGAAGCGGGATTGTGAGCCATATGCGCTCAGGCTTCCTTCGTTCGTCAGTACGATCAAGCCTTTAGCCTTGCTCGCTACCGCCTTGTCATGTACAGCCTTAATGGAGCTATCAATCGCAGCCAGTTCCTGTTTGGCAGCATCCTCTTTATCGAAGATTTGACCCAAGGTTTCAACGTTTTTCTTAAAGGAATTGATATAATCCTTGGTGTCTACAGCCATCGAAATAGTCGGTGCAATCTTGCTCAACTCTTTATATGCATCAGCTTGTCTGCCGCCGATAATGATCAGTTCAGGAGAGAGATCACTGATTTTCTCATAATCCGGCTCAAACAGCGTACCCGCACTTGCATATTTGGAATCTTTATATTTGCTCAAATACGTAGGAAGATCCTGCTGCGCTACCGCCGCAACGTCTACTCCTAGCTTATCCAACGTATCCAATGAACCAAAATCAAAAACAACGACATTTTTCGGATTAACTTTGACTTGGACTGGATTCTCATCGAGTGCGTGTTTGACCGAGACGGTTTTGGATTCCGTTGTTGCAGTCGAGGAGCCGTTCCCAGTCGCTTCTTGTGTTGCCGGAGCCGCTTTGCCACAGGCCGATACGATCAGTACCAATGCAAGCATCAGTGTTAAAAACATCAAATTTTTCTTCATTTTACATTCCCCCTAAGTGAAGTACACACAAATTTTATGATCACCGATCTGTTGAATCGGAATATCCATATCGTACAAATCTTTTAATACCTGACTATCTATCATCTCGTCAGCCGTTCCTTGTTTTAGCAATCTACCATTCTTCATCCCGACAATATGGTCCGAATAGCAGGAAGCAAAGTTAATATCGTGAAGCACCACCAGAATCGTTTTGCCCAGATCATCCACTAAATTGCGTAGCGTCTTCATAATCTGAACCGAATGCTTCATATCCAAATTGTTCAGCGGCTCATCCAGCAGGATGTATTCCGTGTCCTGTGCCAGAATCATAGCAATAAAAGCCCGTTGCCGCTGTCCTCCACTGAGCAAATCAATATGCTTGTCCTTCATATCCTCCAATCCCATGTAAGCCATAGACTGCTCCACCATTTTGCGATCCTCGCTGTTCAATCTGCCCTTGGAATACGGAAAACGGCCGAAGCTGACCAGCTCCTTTACGGTTAAGCGGATGTTGACATCATTAGTCTGTTTTAAAATGGATATCTTCCGGGCTAGCTCCTCACTTTTCGTCAGGTTCACGGCCTGCCCGTCAATCAGGATTTCTCCCTCATCACTGTCAGTTAGGCGACTAATCATCGACAACAAGGTGCTTTTTCCAGCGCCGTTAGGTCCAATAAAGGAGGTAATGGTGCCTTTAGGTACAGTGACGGATACCTGCTCCACCACATTTTTATTCCCGTAGCGTTTGGTTACGTTTTTGACTTCTACCATGATTTATTCTCCCGCAGCAAAAGGTACAGGAAGTACACCCCCCCGATAAAGTTAATAATGACGCTGACTGTTGTCGACAAGTCGAATACTCTCTCTGCCAGCAGTTGGCATCCTGCCAATGCGATGACACTAACACAGATGGAGGCCGGAATTATATAACGGTGCTGATACGTCTTCATCACCTGATAAGCCACATTGGCCACAATTAATCCAAGAAATGTGATCGGTCCAACAAGTGCCGTAGATATGGAGATGAGAATCGCTACAATAATCAGCAATCTTTTGATGATATAACTGTAAGGAAGACCTAAATTAATCGCATGCTCCCGTCCGAGCGACAGCACGTCCAGGTACTTAATGAATCTCCACGCATAAGCAAATACGAGCACGAGCACGAATACAGAAAGCCATAACAGTTCGGTGTTTACATTACTAAAGCTGGCAAAGCTCTTGTCCTGAATTTTCGCAAATTCGTTCGGATCAATTAGCACCTCCATAAAGGTAGACAGGCTGTTGAACAATGTACCAAACACCAGACCGATCAGTAAAAGCACATAAATTCCCCGTCCATCTTTGCGGAAAATTAACTTGTATAGCAATCCAGCGAACAGCACCATCATCCCCACCGACAGCAAAAAGTTTAATTCTTTGCTGGTCGAAATCAGCGGGACGGAACCAAATGCAAAAAGTATTGTCGTCTGAATCAGCATATACAGTGAATCCAGCCCGATAATACCCGGGGTCAAAATCTTGTTATTCGTGACCGTCTGGAAAATAACAGTTGCAAAAGCAATGGAGCCACCGGTCAGAATGAAGGCTGCGACCTTTTTCAATCGTCGTGGCAGCGCGTAATGCCAGGTGTGCGGAAGATCTATAAACACAAAAGCAGCAATCAACACAAGTGCGGCAGCGGCTAATATTCCGATTTTTAATTTAGGATTCATAAGCCCTTCTCCTCAGCAGCAAATACAAGAACAACGCGCTCCCGATTACACCAACCGTAAGCCCTACAGAAATCTCATATGGGTAAATGATCACCCGTCCCAAAATATCGCAAAACAGCACAAACACGGCACCCAAGATCGCTGTATGTGCTAGGCTTTTTTTCAGATTATCCCCCATGTACATACTGACCAGATTGGGTACAACCAGTCCCAAAAAGGGAATCGTCCCGACAGTTAAGATGACAACAGAGGACACCAAAGCCACGATCACCAAACCAACATTGACAGTGCGCTTGTAATGTACGCCCAAATTGGCTGCAAAATCCTCACCCATGCCTGCAATTGTAAAACGGTTCGCATATATGTACGCCAACGCGACCAAAGGAACACTGAGATACAGCATTTCGTAGCGACCACTCATAATGAGAGAAAAATCCCCCTGCATCCACGAAGAAATGCCCTGAATCAGATTGTATTTGTAAGCAAAAAAAGTCGTCACCGAATTTAAAATGCCTCCAAACATCAAACCGACAAGCGGGATAAATACCGGGTCCTTAAAACGGATTTTATCCAGTATCTTCATGAAAACCAGGGTTCCCCCTAGAGCAAATCCAAAAGCCGTCAGCATCTTCGTCCAAAATCCTGCCGCTCCAAACACCATAATAGCCATCAGCACACCTAATCGTGCCGCATCCATCGTGCCTGCGGTGGTCGGCGAAACAAACCGATTCCGGGTAAGCTGCTGCATGATGAGCCCGCAAATACTCATACTCGCCCCTGCGATAATGATGCTGACCAAACGTGGGAATCTGCTAATCAGGAGCACCTGCGCTTGATCGTTGGATAAGTGGAACAAATCAAGTGGAGTTACATCATGCACACCGATAAACACCGAGGCGAAGGCCAGTACGATAAAAGCCAGTATTAAATAGCGCAATTTCATTTCTAACTAAGGGAGCCTGTCCAATAACCTGTACCAAGCTTCGGCCCTGTCCTCCCCTCCAATAATGATAATCATTATCAAAACAACTAGGATAAATTATATCAGTGATATTGTATCTGTCAAATTTTTTGCAATGAATAAGCCATGTCAAAAAAGGTGTTAGCAAAACCTGAATAGTCTGAAGAGTGAATGAGCAAATAAGAGCAATATCCTGTAAAATAAGGATGGAAGATTTAGGATTACCCGTTTCTCATTTTTACTGTAAGCAATTCTTGGAATTCGAGATTCATTAACTTGATGAATTAAAAAATAGGAGGAGAATGATGAATCACATATTAATTGTCGAGGATGATATCGCCTTGAGTAACGGTATTGTTCTTGCTCTTAAAGAACCTAACAATGTATTTACACAAACGTATGAAATTGCTGCTGCAAAAGAACAATTGAACATCACTGCTTTTGATTTAGTCATTCTTGATATTAATTTACCAGATGGAAACGGGCTTGATCTTTTAACCCATTTACGAAAAAAAACAATGATTCCCGTCATCGTTCTGACAGCAAATGATATGGAAACAGATATTGTCACTGGTCTTGAGCTGGGTGCTGACGACTACATCACCAAGCCTTTCAGTCTGATGGTACTGAGAGCAAGGGTTGGTGTTCAGCTAAAGAAATCCAGATACTCGCTTGCGGACTCCATTCAGCTAGACAATTTTTCTTTTTCATTCGAGAGAATGGAATTTATTAAGAATGGTACACCTATTGAACTAAGTAAAACGGAGCAAAAATTGTTGCGCATCCTAATCAACAATCGAGGAAATACCGTTTCGCGTGATCATTTGGTAGACAGCATCTGGACAGATGGCGCTGAGTATGTGGGCGAAAATGCGTTGTCAGTCACCATAAAAAGGCTACGTGACAAGCTGGAGGACCATCCTTCCTCTCCTCTGTACATTAAGACTGTGTACGGTATCGGCTACACTTGGGCGGTGAAATGAATGACGATCCTGAATTATGCGTGTTTTGGAAGTGCTATTACTGCTCTTTTCATAGCCGGGGTTACCATTCTTCTCTATCGTAAGAACGTACATAAAACAATGAAAACTATGGATCATATGATTGAAGCTGCAATTAGTGGAGAGTTTTCAGAGCATGTTTTTGACGAATCCGTCATATCAGCAGTAGAGGCCAAGCTTGCGCAATTTCTTTCCATTTGCTCCGTTTCCTCGAAAAATTTGTTAGCAGAAAAAAATAAAATAAACGAGCTTATTTCTGATATCTCGCATCAAACGAAAACACCTATTGCTAACATCCTCCTCTACTCACAACTGCTTAGTGAATATGATTTGCCACCGGAAGGTTCCACTTGTGTAAAAGCTTTATCCACACAAGCCGAAAAGCTTCATTTCCTGATCCATTCCTTATTAAAAACATCACGGCTTGAAACAGGGATTATCAAATTGTCGTCAAGGCAGGAGTCAGTTCAAAGGCTACTAACTACTGCACTGGAGCAAATTATGCCGAAGGCAAACGCTAAAGGGATGTCGATTACTATGGAGAGTAAAGAAATTCAGGCTTCTTTTGATTTAAAATGGACGGTTGAGGCAATCTATAATATTTTGGATAACGCCGTCAAATATACAGAAATGAGCGGGAATATATTTATTAGAGTGAGTGCTTATGATTTATTCTGCCGGATTGATATTACTGATAATGGCATTGGGATTGCAGAAGAAGAACACAGCAAGATTTTCAAGCGTTTCTATCGGTCACAAACTGTAATCTCGCAAGAAGGTGTCGGGATTGGACTATTTTTAGCAAGAGAAATTGTTTCAGCTGGGGGCGGATACATCAAACTATGGTCACGCCGCGGCAGTGGTTCCACCTTCTCGATTTTTCTCCCCATAGACAAGTAATTCTTACAACACTGTTAGATTTCAGAAAGATTGTAGAAAGATTCATATGGTAAAGTCTGTATTGCGAAGTATGGTGATACAGACTATTTTTCATGGAGGAGAAATGAATGACTCTGTTAAAAACTCAGGAGTTGAAGAAGTATTATGGTAACGGGGATACTGCTGTTCATGCCCTAGATGGGGTGAACCTGGAGGTGGAAAGCGGAGAATTTGTGGCCATTGTCGGTACGTCCGGGAGCGGCAAATCTACCCTTCTCCATATGCTGGGTGGACTCGATCGTCCGACAAGTGGAAACGTTACGATTGACGGTAAAGATATTTTCACATTGAAAGATGAAGAATTGACTATATTTCGCAGACGGAAAATTGGCTTCGTATTTCAAAATTACAACCTAGTGCCTGTTTTAAATGTCTACGAAAATATTGTGCTTCCTATTGAACTGGATGGTAAAGAACCGGACAAAACCCACATAGATAAAATTGTACATACCTTGGGCCTTGACCATAAGCTGAATAATCTGCCCAACCATCTTTCAGGAGGCCAGCAGCAGCGTGTAGCCATTGCCAGAGCACTGGCAGCCAAACCCGCCATTGTCCTGGCAGATGAACCCACTGGAAACCTGGATAGTAAAACCAGTCTGGATGTGATGGGGCTCATCAAAGTATCCAGTCAACAGTTCCACCAAACGATGGTGATGATTACGCACAACGAGGAAATTGCGCAAATGGCAGACCGGATTATACGGATTGAGGACGGTAAAATGGTCGGTGGTGAAGGCAAATGATTCAGGTTAGAAATAAAAAAACGATTCGTAATCTGGCAGATAAGAGCTTCAAAGTAAACAAAGCCCGTAACCTCTTTGCCATTGTTGCCATAGCGCTCACTTCATTGTTATTTACGACGTTGTACACCTTGGGGCTTGGTGCTATGGAAAACTTACAGCGGGCAACTATGCGACAGTCCGGTGGAGATGGACATGCCGTACTCAAATATATAACGGATGATGAATTTAATCATGTCAAGGATCATCCATTGATCAAGGAAATAGCTTATAACCGTATATTAAGCGACAGAGTTATAAACGACAAATTCCTAAAACGCCATACGGAATTCTGGTATTACGATGATGTAGGGTTGAAGCTCGGTTTAATTGAACTTAATGCGGGGCACAAGCCTGTGGCGAAAAACGAAGTAATTGCAGACTCCAAGACGTTGCAGCTATTGGGGGTTCCACTGGAGGTTGGAGCACCTTTGAGGCTAAAACTTGACTTGCGAGGTAAAGAAGTACAGCGTGATTTTATCCTCTCCGGCTGGTGGAAAAGTGATCCTGTGGTTAACGTAGGGCAAATATGCGCTTCTAAAGCCTATGTCGATGCTCATGCCAAGGAATTACAAAGCAACTATAAAAAGGATCACTTCCATACAGGAACCATTAGTGCATATATGATGTTCGACAACAGTTTTGATTTGCAAGGAAAGCTCAATAAAGTGATTACCGAAAGCGGTTATTCACTTGACGAAGATGCACCGAACTATATCGCAAATAATGCAAATTGGGCATACATCTCGACTAATTTTAGTTTAGATACAGAGACCATCATAGCGTTAACTTCTGCCCTGTTACTGATCATGTTTACTGGTTATTTGATTATATATAATATTTTCCAAATATCAGTGATGCGAGATATCCGTTTTTACGGTCTCTTAAAGACGATCGGTACAAGCCGTAAGCAAATACGCCGGATTATTCGTAGACAAGCACTGATTCTATCAGCGCTAGGAATCCCGATCGGATTGATAGCAGGTTTTTTTATTGGTAAATCACTCGTGCCTTTTATCATAAATATGAGTGTATATAACGGTACCGAGGTATCGGTATCCCCCAACCCATGGATTTTTATAGGATCGGCTTTGTTCGCCCTCATTACCGTAATGATCAGCACTTTCAAGCCAGGCAGAGTTGCCTCGTCCGTATCGCCGGTAGAAGCAGTCAGATACACAGGTGGAGTAAACAAGAGCAATGGTAAGCTGAAAAAATCAACCGGAGGTGCAAAAATACACCTCATGGCTCGTTCCAATTTGGGGCGTAATAAAAAACGCACCGTTCTAGTGGTTATTAGTCTTTCTTTAAGCTTGGTCCTTCTGAACACTGCCTTCACACTATCTCGGAGCTTTGATATGGATAAATTTTTAGCCAAATTTAATGATACCGATTTTCTCATTGCCCATGCTGAATATTTCCAGATTCCCACCAGTTTTAGTGGGCAAGAAAATGGGACCACCGAAAGTTTTATTAAGGCTGTACAGGCACAACCAGGCTTCGAAGAAGGCGGTCGATTGTACGGTGACCCAACAGCTTTCACGGCCGAGAATACAAAGGGAATCACGGATGATACCCAGAACACTGACGCTCGCGGCAACTTCCTTGTAGACGTGTATGGGCTCGAAGATTTACCCTTGCATCGGCTGCAATTGATTGATAGCGAGCTTGATTTTAAGAAACTAGCTTCCGGTAAGTATATCCTGGAGGGAGTCGAACTGAACGATAACGACAAGCCTTACATGGAAAGCATTCATCATAAAGTGGGCGAAACCGTTACTTTGCATAGTTATGTGAGAACAGTAGATGATGCTCCATTGGGTAGAGAGTATATTACACAAAAGTTTACAGTGCTTGGTCATGTGGGTATCAAATCCACCAATTCGAATCGCCTTTCGAGCTATAATAGCTTTTACCTCCCGGCGGAAATATACAAATCACTTGTAAAAGAGCCTGCTGTGATGAGCTACGCCTTTAATGTATCCTCAAATCAGGAAGCGTCAATGCAGAGCTTTTTGAAGCGCTATACTGAAACAATCGAACCGATGATGAACTACGAATCCAAAATTACGTCAAAGGACGCTTTATCAGGTATGCAAACCACTGTTGAGTTGATCGGTGGCACGCTTAGCTTGATTATTGGCCTGATAGGTATCCTGAACTTTGTAAATGCGATTTTAACCAGCATACTGACCCGGCGCAATGAATTTGCTATGTTGCAGAGCATAGGCATGACTAAACGGCAATTGCGGGGAATGCTGATTTATGAAGGACTGTATTATGTTTTCGCCACTAGCCTGACCTCTATTCTATTGGCAGTCTTATTTTCTCTTTTGATTGTAAAACCGTTTTGCAGCTTGCTATGGCTTTTAAGCTATCACTTTATACTTTGGCCACTTCTGGTCTTGTTGCCTTTACTGTTCTTGCTTGGGATACTGATACCAGTAGCAGTCTATTCTATGAATAACAAACAAAGTATTGTGGAGCGACTTCGAGAATCAGAGTAGTTGCACCTAAAAATAAGCAAGCAAAATACCATGAGCGTCAAAAAGATGACTCCTGATCACATTCAGAGGTCATCTTTTTATGCCTAGAAAGGTCTTTTTCACAGAACATGACGACTCCACTCTTCCCGTAAAAGCCCAATTCGGATCGAATCATAATACTTTCCATTATAATATCTGCATTTGCGTAGTCTGCCTTCCAGCGTCATGCCCAGCTTCTCTCCAACCTTCATCATCCGCTGGTTTCCTGACCAGGTTGTAAAACCTACTCTTACTAAAGGCAATGTATTAAACAAATGCGTGATCCACAATCGAAGTGCTCTCGTACCATAGCCACCGCTCCAATACCCCGAATCATAGATAGCTATTCCCATTTCAAGCCATTGCGAAGGCTTATGCTCCCAATAGTAGCTCACAGATCCAATGACCTTGCCTTCCACTTCAATGATCCAAAAGTCATCTTGCCCGATTCGCTTTTCCTTCTCTTTTAAATACTCGTCAAAAGAAAGCGTCTTATGTTCATAGTAGGGTGCATCCCATCGCTTCCATTCCGGTGCTTCTTCCTTATAAGTTAACGTCCACAGCGCATGTAGGTCTTGTTCTGTAACAGGCCTAATCGTTAAATTCCTATCCGTATACATCGCGCACACCCCTTTAAATCATAAAATGCTCATTTCTATGTTAGGTTATATGATCCCTTATTGTATCTGCTTTTGCATTATTTCGGATTCAATTTTTGTTCATCATGAAACTGTATTGTAGCAAGATCGCAATTCATGTTGACAAACAATCAAAAATAATATATCTTAATATCAAGATAATAAATATAAAGAAAAATTTACGACGACGGTTTATTTTGCTTTGACAAACCTAATCATATAAAAACCAAGGAGGGCAAATAACATGAAACTGTTAGGATTGCATCACGTTTCGGCGATTACAGCGGCAGCGGCTAAAAATGTTGATTTTTATACTCAGGTATTGGGACTTCGGTTGATCAAGAAAACGGTGAACCAGGACGATGTTAGTGTGTATCACCTCTTTTACGGAGATGAGCGTGGAACCGCGGGTACGGAAGTCACTTTCTTTGAAATTCCACATGCGGGACAAACGCGTACAGGCAATAACAGTATTTCAGCGCTCTCTCTGCGTGTACCGAACGACAAGGCGTTGAATTATTGGAAAAACCGCTTCGAGCAGCTGGATGTGAAGCATGGCGAAATTATAGATCAAGCAGGACGCTTGGCGCTTTCGTTCGAGGATTTTGAAGGACAACGCTTCTTCCTCGTTTCAGATGAGCATGACAACGGAGTGCGCGGCGGTACGCCTTGGGAGAAAAGCCCTGTTCCTGCGGAATACGGCATCGTTGGACTTGGTCCGGTTCATCTGACCATTCCCAAAGCGGAGAATACCATTCTTATTCTTGAACAAGTGATGGGCTTCCGTAAAAAAGGCTCCTACCCTTCCCCTGTTGCCGGACAACCGGATGTGGTTATCTACGAAACAGGTGAAGGCGGTACAGGAACTGAAGTTCATCTGGAAGAGCGCAACGATCTGCCACAAGAGCGACCAGGACGCGGCAGTGTGCATCACGTCGCTTTCCGTGTTGAAACCGAGGAAGAGCTCAAACAGTGGGTAGACCGTATTGGGCAGCTGCAAATTTCCAACTCTGGTTTTGTAGATCGCTTTTATTTCCGTTCCTTGTACTTCCGTGAGCCAAATGGCATTCTGTTTGAATTGGCTACCGATGGACCCGGCTTTGACACCGACGAGGAATTGGAGTTTTTGGGCGAATCTCTGGCATTGCCTCCATTCTTGGAGTCGCGCCGTGCATCGATTGAAGCCAATCTCAAACCACTCAACACCAAGCATTAATAGGGTATATTTGCTCTAGAATCACACAAAGCCAGGACTTCTACATCATGTAGAGGTTCCCGGCTTTTTTCGTGTAATTGCTCTGTTTTCATTTAAAAAAGCATCTCATCTACAAGCTTTCCAGCTTTGAGAGGCAAGCGAAATGCCCTTTTTGGCTGTACTTACAGCTTTTTATCATCCACACTGTTCAGCCATGCTTCAATTTCTCCGATCACAGAGGCGATGCAGCCATCTTGGAAAGGCGAAATCAGTCCAGCCAGCTCAACCAATCCGGTAAAAGATCGGCTTCCTCCGGCACGACACAGCTTCAAATAATCTTCCCACGCTGCCACTCGGTCTTCGCCCATACGCTTCCAGAACTGGAATGCACATAATTGTGCCAGTGTATAGTCAATATAATAGAACGGAGATTGAAAAATATGTCCCTGCTTGTGCCAGAATCCGCCCTTTTCGAGGTACTCGTTGCCTTCATAATCCAGATGCGGTTTATACTTGCGTTCAATGGAACGCCATGCACTTTTACGTTCGGCCGGGGTCCAGTCTGGATGTTCATATACAGCATGCTGGAATTCGTCTACGGCTACGCCGTAAGGCACGAACAGCAGCGCTGAAGATAGGTGTTCAAAGTGATATTTGTCCGTGTCTTCCTCAAAGAACAGCTTCATCCAAGGCCATGCGAAAAACTCCATACTCATCGAATGGATTTCAGCCGCCTCCATGGTTGGCCAGTGGTACTCGGGAATTTCAAAATGCCGGCTTTCATAGACCTGGAAGGCATGACCTGCCTCATGTGTCAATACGTCGATATCACCGGATGTCCCATTGAAATTGGAGAAAATAAATGGCGTGCCATATTCGCTCAAAAATGTACAGTAGCCTCCGCTTTGCTTACCCTTTTTGCTGATTAAATCCATCAGTCCACGCTCAACCATAAAACTGAAAAATTCATGTGTTTCCGGTGAAAGCTCCTCATACATACGTGCTCCATTACGAAGAATCCAGTCCGGATCGCCTTTGGGCGTAGGATTGCCTGACAAGAAGTTGAAGCCCTCGTCGTAATAGCGAAGCTGATCTACTCCGATCCGCTCGCGTTGGCGCTCTTTCAGCTTGGTCGCCAGAGGAACGATGTGCTTCAGTACCTGCTCGCGGAAATTGGCTACCATCTCTGCATTGTAATCTGTACGTCCCAAGCGGGCATAACCCAATTCTACGAAATTGTCATAGCCCAACTTGTGTGCCATGCGTGTACGAACCTTCACCAATTCATCATAAATCCGGTCCAACTCATCCTCATGCTCACTCATAAATTGATATTTGGCCTCGGAGGCCTGTTTGCGGGTCTCGCGATTGGTTGCCATTTCAAAAGGCAGGAGCTGAGACAATGTGCGTTCTTCCCCCTCGAACGGGATCTTCGCTGAGGCAATCAATTGAGCATATTCCGAGGTCAGCTTATTTTCCTGCTGCAAATCCTCAATGATATCCGGGTGGAACGACTTGAGCGCTACCTCGGCAATACTGAAAAGCTGGCTGCCCCATTGGCTCTCCAACTCGGCTCTAAATGGAGAATCCACCAATGCTCGGTAGTAATCGGTTACATACTCCTGAATAACCGGCATGAAATCATCAGCGTACTCTTGCTCCGCTTTGTAAAAGGCATCCTCCGTATCAATGGAGTGCCGAACTTCCACCAATTGCAATTGCGTTTCCACATTACTGCGCAGCTTGTTAATCGCATGAATAACTTCATTTTGACGTTCTACACTGTCCGCTTCACGAAACTGCTGCAACAGCGTTTTAAACCGCTGTTCAATTTCAGGTTGCTCTGGCCGGCTGTAAGCCATTTCGCTGAATAATGTCATTGCTTCATTTCCCCCTTTAATGTAATAAATCTGATGCCTATTATACAGTACGATTAGACCAAACTGGAAGCTGAAATACCAAAATAATACAACCTCAAAAGCCGCAATACCATGTATTGCGGCTTTTGAGCCTAGGCTAACTCCATATATCATAGATGTCGTTATCTAAAGTAACCTCAATATATATACAGTCTGGTGGAGATTTATAAGTCTCCTTCATATGGCAGCCCTTCATGCTTTATTGATTTTGCAAACGATGTGCCACATGCAGGGTCGGACCGACAAATTCATTTAACTTGAAGCCACCTTCAATGGCCTGTGTAATGAATTTCTTGGCCTGATCCACAGCTTCACGCACAGTCAGCCCTTGTGCCAAACCAGCCGTTACCGCAGCCGAAGTGGTACAGCCTGCACCGTGTGTAAAGTTGGTTTGTACAACATCCGCTTCAAACCAGTCAAAAGTGATTCCGTCATACAGCAGATCCATCGCTTTACCAGCGCGAATTTTGCCACGGTCCTTGATCAGTACATGCTTAGCACCACGCTCGTGGATAATAGCAGCCGCTTCCTGCATCTGCTCCAGTGTCGTGATCGGTCCATTCTTCGCCAGCTGCGAAGCCTCGAACAAGTTCGGTGTTACCAGGTCAGCGCCAGGAATCAACAATTCCAGCATGGCCTCTGTATTTTCCGGTTGAAGCACTTCATCCGTGCCTTTGCAGACCATAACCGGGTCAATCACAATCCGTTTCAGATCATGCTTTTTCAAGTAGCTGGCCACCAGTTCGATGATATCTACGGAACCCAGCATACCGGTCTTCATTGCATCAAAACCGATACCTTCCAATACAGTACGCAGCTGCGCCTCAACCACGTCCAACGCAACAGGATATACAAGATGGTTCCAGGTTTTAGGTTCCATCGCAACTACGGTAGTCAATACAGTCATGCCATATACGCCAAGCTCCTGGAAGGTTTTCAGGTCCGCCTGAATACCTGCTCCGCCGCTTGTGTCGGAGCCGGCTATCGTTAGTGTTTTGGGAATCGTCATTAGTACATGCTCTCCTTCACTTTCTGTGCTGCATTTATCCTAATCCTGCATGCGAAACTTGTCAACGCGCAAAACGGTCCTTTCCATACGAAAAGTCACAAGAACCAGCAACAGCTAAAAAACGAGAATATCCCCCTTTGAAATGAGAACATCCTCGTAAGTACGTGTTATATGAAGAATTTGAATGAATTTTAGAATTATAAATACCCACCAGCACTGTGATCATAGGCATGGTTTTTTTCGTTTGCCCGTACGCCGAGGCAAAGACTCTGATACAACTGCTGCTGTTCCGGGGTAGCAAAATTTCGATGCTGCTCAAATAAAGCCATACAACCAATGATATGTTCGGTATAGCTGTTATCGACAGACAATTGCAGGCAATGCAGTGTTTGTCCCAAGCCCTTGGGGTAATCGCCTTTTCGAAAATAATATTCCGCATACACCTTGCAAAAAGAAGCAAAACGAAATGCATTAAAGTGCTTGCGATAATGTGTGTCCCATTGCTCCGGTGCAAGCTCCCAGAATCTCTTGAGTTGCTGGTTGAACAGCTCCAGCTCGGCATCTACGAAATAGCCAAACCGGTTCGCCGATTCGAGCAACGTATTCAGGCCTTCCAGTGTCTCATCCGGATGCTCCCGCAGGTAAGTAATATATTCATAGATTGCAGAAGTGTTGCCCATTTTGATTTCAATACAAAGTCGGTTGCCCTGTGCATATACACGATGCAGGTTGACCACTTTCCAACCTTCCTCGTCCAAACCCTCAAACCAGCTCAAATCTGCGTAACCTTCAATCCATTGCTTGGATTCCTCATATCTACCCTGAAACTCATAGCAGCTGGCCTTAAGCAGATGCCCTTGAGCATAGTAATAAACGAGCGGCTTAATCAGCTCCAGGTGCTCATCTCCAAAGCGGTTCCGATTGCGATACAATGCCTGCGCCAACTCTCTTAGCTCGTCCGCATACATTTCCATCTCGGACCATTGCATTTTTAAAGCAAACACTTGAGATAGCATATGTAAGCCTTCCAGTGCATAAATTTCCGGTAGACGACTACGGTACAAATGGAATTGTACAGCAGCCTTCAAGTTCCGTTGGTTATCCTTAATCTGAATCTGGAATATGCGAAAATAGCTAATCGCCAACCGTTCGGAGTGGGTATACTTCTCACTCTCAATGACACAATCATACAAAAGCATGGAGGCTTCATGTCGACCATCCTCAAACATCGCTTCTGCAGTCTCAAAAATAGCCGGAACATTCGATAAATCGTCCATCAAATAACCAAGCACACTGCGTATACAGTCCAGCTTGTTCAACTCTGAGCAACGAAGAAGAAACGGACGCAGCCTTCTCCAGTGTGGCAAGGAATGAATAAAACACTCATCAACATACATCTCGAACAAAGATCCTTCTTCCAATCCCATCGCCTCAGTAATCAGATCAAGCTGATTAACTGAAATAGGCCGTGGTGGGTTTCGGTTAAGTATACCGCTAAGTGTACCCGGATTTACCTTAGAAGCATCTGCAAAACATTGCATCGAAATGCCTTCACTTTGAATATACTTTTCTATCTCTGCGCGGATCGTGGTGTTTTTTTCCAAAGGGACACCCCCTCAAACGAATGATGGTGACTTTTTCATTACCTTTTAAACCAAAATTTGTTTAATCAAAGTATATGTCTAATTATACGAGAGGTCAATAACTTTAAACACGACTCAGGACATATAAAATCACGAATTTCGTACGATTTTAAATCATTTTTATGAAAAAAGACCGTCCTCTGAGAGACAGTCTTTTTCTATTATTTTGATGCTGTGGACTTAGAGGATAACAACTTGCAAGATGATTTAAAACCGCCGAAAATCAAGGGCAAACTTAGCGTATCCTTCTACCGTCAGCCCTTCATAAAGCAATTCAGAATAAGCATTGGCAATATTCGTTGCTTGCGGCGAGGTTAGGAAGGTCACATGTGGACGACCCGACCATGGGGCGAGGGACCAGTGACCGTCGGCCTTTGGCGTCAACGTCTTCATATGCCGCACATACTCAGTCAGCACATGTCGGTTCTCATCCGGGGAAGCCAGTATAATTCGCTCTCCACCCGGATTAACCAGCGCAGAGGAGAATGCGCGATAGTTATTCGTAACAACCAGATAGCTCCGCTGCATATCCATTGGTTCCCCTTCAAAAGACATATGAATGATTCTGTGCGCTTCTAGGTCCTTTAATTCCCCGGCAGCATCATATCTGGCTGGCTGTGTTACATCAATCTGATACGTGATGCCATCGATGATATCGAAATTAAAGCTCGGAAAATCAGAATTAATCAGCTCTTGCTCCTCATTTGCCAAAGGGTCAATTTGCCTGAATTGACCGGCCGACCACTCAAGCCATTCCCGAATTTCTGCCCCGCTCAGTCGAACGACATGCAGCGTATTCGGAAAATTGTACAGGTCGGCGACATGCTTGATCGCCAGCGTCCCTGCGGGAATATCGGTATAATACGCCGGACCATATCTGCCACCTGTTTTAAAAGGAGCTGCTGCCGACAGAACGGGCAACCCTTCATACTCGCTCCCTTGTAGCTGCTGCTTCACATACCAAATTTGTGCATCATTGACGAGCTGAACCGAAGCATCATCCATCACCTGGGCAAAAAAGCTGTTCACTGCTACTGTCGTTTGACCTACAGGTGCACGGATGTAATCTAGGGTTCCCGCATGTTCAGCTGCTACTGCCTGCTGAATAGCAGTATCTGGTTGGACGAGGGCTTCCTTGCGTATCGGGTCATACACCGGGCGTACCTCGGCAGCAGATGCAGTCACTTGCCACTTCCCTCCAATAAGGGCCAGATCCAGATCAATGATACCCAGATGATCTCCCCAGAAGCCCGGCTCTACTGCTGGAATGCCATGGATGGTGCCCTGCTCTGTATCCACACCTGTCATACCTATAAATGAAGGGCCGGGAAATACTTTATGGGCATGACCAAACACAATGGCATCGATCCCTTCCACCCTGCTCAGATGCAGCACCGCATTTTCCATATTGGGAATTTCGGGAATATCCTCAAAGCCTGCATGGGGCATCGCAATGATGAGATCGGCTCCCTCCGCCTGCATTTCTGGGATAAACCGTCTTGCGGTTTCCAGCATATCTTTGACGATAAGTTTCCCTTCCAACCACGCCTTGTCCCATTGCATAATTTGCGGGGGCACAAAGCCGATGACCCCCACCTTCAGCAGATGCTTACGGCCTGCTTCATCCTCTACCGTCTTATCCAGCAATAGATAAGGCGTAAAGTAGTTTTGTTCTTCCTCTCCCGCTATATAGATGTTGGCATTCACATAAGGAAACTGTGCTCCTCGAAGGCAAGTCTGCAAATATTCCAACCCATAGTTAAATTCATGATTACCAATACTGCCTGCCTCATACCCCAGCAGATTCATGGCTTTATAGGCGGGATGCACCTCGCTTGGGTCCTGTTGGAGCCGCTGTACAGCATAATCTCCCATCGGATTTCCCTGAATCACATCTCCGTTATCCAGCAGCAGGTGATTGGGCACCTCTGCCCGAGCCGTGTGAATCAGACTAGCGGTTTGCGCCAGACCGTAATGCAGCGTTTCCTGATCTGTATAATAATCATAATTCCACAAGCTGACATGCAGATCGGTTGTAACCATAATGCGGAATTTCGCCCTCACAGCACCTGTATTTTCCTGCTCTGTCTTATCATTAATGTCCAAATTATCCAATCTTGTTCTCTCCCTCAGCTTCGGTCATAGAGCTTGAACAAGTCTAACAGAGCACTGTTAAGAGAATGTTAAAATATGCAATTCGTATAAATACCGCTTATGGTCTCTAGCAAATGATAAATTTTACATCATTTTTACCAAAGTCAGGAGTGGTTTTTACCCTAGCTGCAGGACTAGCTGTTAAGATTTGGTTTGTCACTGAATTTACAGGTTTTTTAAATTTTCGTTATTACGATGTTTAGGGGGAAATTATTTTGTTCAAAAAAGCACTGACCTTGTGCATGACCTTCACACTGGCAGCGGGTTTAGCCGCTTGTGGCTCAAATGCAAGCAATAACAACAGCGCCTCCACTCCGGGTACAGATGGCTCTAAAAACGAAAGCACAGCCTATGTCCCTAAGGAGCTAAAGGTACAATTCGTTCCTTCTCAGAATGCAGATACCCTCGAAGCCAAGGCAAAACCGCTCGAAAAGCTGCTGGGGGACAAGCTCGGAATCCCGGTAAAAGTAACCGTATCTCCTGATTACAATACGATTGTGGAAGCCATGTCTTCCAAACAGGTCGATGTAGGATTCCTTCCGCCGAACGCTTATGTACTGGCACACGATAACCGTAAAGCGGCCGACTTGCTCCTGCAAGCTCAACGCTATGGCATTGAAGATGCTACAGGCAAGGACACGACTGAAAAAGTAAACTTTTATAAAGCAATGATCGTGGTGAAAAAGGATTCTCCGATTCAAAGTCTGGCTGATCTGAAAGGCAAGAAGGTTGGCTGGCAAAATGTAACCTCCTCCGCAGGCTATGTGTACCCCGCAGCAGAGCTGAAAAAAGCTGGCGTGGACCCGGACACAGATGTGCAGGGTGTGACGATCAAAGGCCACGACGCTGCTATTCTGGCGCTGCTGAACGGTCAGGTTGATGCTGTCGCTGTTTTCCAGGATGCACGTAACACAGTGAAGAAGGAAATCCCGGACGTATTTGAAAAGACACGTGTCATTCATTACACAGCTAAAATTCCAAATGACACCGTCAGCGTACGTTCCGATATGGATCAAACGTGGAGAGACAAAATCGCCCAAGCCTTTATGGACATTGCCAACGATCCTGAAGGCGGCGAAATCATTAAAGAAATTTACACCCATGTAGGTTATGAGAAGGGCGACGATAAAAACTTCGATTCTGTGCGTGAATACGCCGAAGCTGTCGGCCAAGCGGTAAAGTAACAGCTACGAAACAGGCTTTACGAATGACAGGGCAGCACCGTCCATGTATTCATGGCGGTGTTGTTTTCATTCCACCCCATCGGGGAGAAAGTTGGGAGCATATGATCGAATTTCGAAACGTATCGAAAACATACCCGAACGGCACCAAAGGGTTGAATAATATTAATTTGACAATTCAAGAGGGAGAAATGGTCGTCATTGTCGGCTTATCCGGTGCGGGTAAGTCCACTCTGCTGCGTTCCATTAACCGACTGCATGACATTACGTCCGGCGACATCGTTGTAGGCGGCAGGTCTGTCACGTCTGCTGGAAGCAGCGAGCTGCGGCGCATTCGCCGTGATATCGGCATGATCTTTCAAAGCTTCAATCTGGTTAAGCGTTCGACGGTGCTTCGCAACGTACTTTCGGGCCGCGTCGGTTATCATTCGACGCTGCGGACCATTCTTGGTCTCTTCCCGAAGGAAGACATCGAACTGGCACTAACGGCGCTGGAACGCGTAAATATCCGCGAAAAAGCCTACAGCCGAGCCGATGAGCTGTCCGGTGGCCAACAGCAGCGTGTATCCATCGCGCGTGCTCTGGCGCAGGAGGCTAAAATCATTCTGGCGGACGAGCCTGTCGCGTCGCTTGATCCGCTGACCACCCGCCAGGTGATGGACGATCTCCAGCGAATCAACCGGGAAATGCAGATTACGACCATTGTCAATCTGCATTTCATTGATCTGGCGCGCGAATATGCAACACGGATCATCGGATTACGCGCGGGAGAAGTCGTCTTTGATGGCACACCGGAGGAGGCTACGGATGAAGCCTTTGCGGAGATCTACGGCCGGGCCATCAAGCATGATGAACTGCTGGGAGTGGGATCATGAAGCCCGACTCTACTGCCCAGCCGCTCTCTTCAACGCAACCGTCACCATCTGCTGGACCACCGCAGCCAAGCAAGCCGCCTGCAGGGCCACCTTTGCCAGGACGTTATAAGCGTTACGCTACCTGGATGATTTTTATCGTGGTGCTGATAGCCTGCTCCATTCATACGGATGCCACGCCTTACCAATTGATCGTTGGCTTACCGGAGATGGGCAAATTGCTGGAAGAAATGTTTCCTCCTGACTGGAGTTACCTGCCTATCATCTGGAAACCGATGCTGGAAACGATCCAGATCGCTATTGTCGGTACGACACTGGGAGCCATATTGGCAATCCCTGTCGCGTTGCTGTGCGCCTATAATGTGATGCCGCGCAAGCTAATCTCGCTGCCGATGCGCACGATCCTGAACCTGGTACGGACGATTCCCGATTTGCTGTTTGCCTCGATCTTTGTGGCCGTATTCGGCATCGGTCCGTTTGCAGGGATGCTTGCCCTGCTGTTCTTCTCCTTCGGAATCATCGCCAAGCTGACCTTTGAGGCGATTGAAGCCATTGATCCCGGGCCACTGGAGGCCATGACCGCTGTTGGTGCGAGCCGCATTCAAGTCATCGCCTTTGGTGTGGTTCCGCAGGCACTGCCTTATTTTGTGTCGTATTTGCTATACACCTTTGAGGTTAATGTGCGCGCAGCTTCTGTTCTAGGGCTCGTCGGCGCTGGCGGCATCGGTCTGCTGCTTGACCGTTCCCTTGGGCTGTTCCGATATGACCGGGCAAGCATTATTATTCTACTGACCCTCGTCATCGTCCTTGCGATTGATTACGGCAGTAACCTGCTACGGAGGAAATTATTATGAATGATCCTACGCTTCGCAGACCTATTGGCTCCCGCCTGCGCTTTTGGGCGTTAGCTATTCTGCTAATTATCATTTACATTTGGGCTTTTCGCGGGATGCAGTTTGAAGGATTACAAGGGACGGCCAAAAGCGTCTCTGTCGCAATATTGGACGGCTTTCTTCATCCCGACTGGTCATTTGTCTACATCCCTGAGGGGGAGGACTTGCTGCGTGGGTTGCTGGATACACTGGTCATTTCAGTGCTCGGAACCTTCGTATCCGCATTTGTCTGTCTTCCGTTTGCCTTTTGGGCATCGAGCAATATGACCCGTCTACGCCCCTTATCAGGCAGCGGGAAGTTTGTACTTAGTGTCATTCGGGTATTTCCCGAAATGATCGTCGCCATTCTATTCATTAAAGCCGTAGGTCCCGGCTCGTTTGCAGGTGTGCTTGCCCTCGGCATTCACTCCATCGGCATGCTGGCCAAGCTTTTCTCAGAAACGATTGAAAGCGTCGATCACGGACCGCAGGAAGCTTTGATCGCGTGCGGTGCCAACCGTTGGCAGGTCATTTTCTTCGCCGTGCTGCCGCAGGTGATTCCACAGTTTCTTTCCTATTCGCTCTATCGTTTTGAAATTAACATCCGGTCCGCAACCACGCTCGGTCTGGTTGGTGCAGGTGGTATTGGTACTCCGCTGCTGTTTGCACTCCAAATGCGCAACTGGAACCGTGTAGGCGTCATTTTACTCGGTATTGTAGTCTTGATCATTTTGACGGATCTGATATCCGGCTGGCTGCGCAAACGGATTGTATAATTAAACATCTCTATCCTAACAAAAGCCTCTCCTGTGTAAAAGGGAAATGCTACGCTCCCATTGACTCGGAAGAGGTTTTTGCTGTTCAACAACTCCCACCTAGTTCATCTAGGACCCGCCGGACTTCCTCTGCCGTATTGTAAAAATGCGGAGCCACACGGATGACATCCTTTCGTGCCGACACAATCATATTCCGGCTCCGCAAATGCCTCTCTACCGCCGACACGTCGGCTACTTCAATAGCGAGCAGACTTGGTAATGTGTCTCCTCCGTCAGGTATACGTATGTGTAACCCTTTGCTACGTCCATATTCAATAGAAAAGTCCAACAGCTCATTCATATAGGTCTGAATGTTCGTGACCCCAATTTCCAGCAGCAGCTTTAAGGCTGCATTGGCGGCAAAAATGCTAATGAAGGAAGGTAATCCTGTCTCAAAGCGCCGGGCGCCTGCCGCCGGAACCGGATGAGCAATATCAAACCGGGAGGCTGACTCCTGTCCAAGCCAGCCCGTAAGACGGGGCTTGAAGCGTTCTATTCGCTCCTTACTTATATAAAGAAAAGCCACTCCCGGTATCCCCAGCATATATTTGCGTGCTCCCGCGACCAGCATATCTATGCCCATCGCCTTTACGTCTATCGGAATCATTCCTGCAGACTGATAGGCATCGACGAATAGTAACGCCTGATTTCGATGAGCTATATGTGCAATGGATTTGAGATCCTGCTGAAATCCGTTGGTATAATTCACATGGGATACCATAATGAGCGCAGTATTCTCCGTAACATGCTCCTCATACTGCTCTAGGGTCACTTCTCCCTCCGTAGAAGGGATACAGCAAATATGATCACGGAACATCTCCTGTGCCTGCCAGATGTGGCCCACCGTCGGAAAGTCGGTGTCTGCATACACAATCCCTTCTTTTCCCGGTACATAAGAAAGGGCAGTGGCCACGCCAGCAATCGCCTCAGAGGCTGAGGACAGCACCGCAATTTCGTCAGGCTCCGCCCCGATGAGCTTGGCAAAATGTCCTCTTGCCTCCTCCAACCGTGCCATAGATAGGTCGCCGTTATGACCGTGTTGCAGCAAGCTTCGATGATATTCCTCAATGGCAGCGGAAACCGGTCTCGATATCGCCCCCTGGGAACAGCTTCCTACATGGATATGTGAGGACAGCACCGGAAACAACTGACGGTAGGACTGAAACGGATGTTTCATATTTCCCTTCGCTCCTCCTGGGCACACCAACGTGCCTTGATATGATCATTTTATTATCCATATAAGCCACCTTAGAACAAGGGCCTCTCTTCCCATCTTCTCGCCGTTAACAGACGATAGACACAAAGAGAGGCCCTGTTGGATCATATACACAATTATTAATTAATGCACGCGTTTGCGTCCAAACCAGCTTTTAAGCACCAAGGTTGCCAAAGCAAGTAGCAGCAACAACGAGGCCACCGCAAAAGATGCCGAGAACTGATACTCGTTATACAAAATCTCAACATGCAGCGGAAGTGTATTCGTCTCGCCCCGAATATGTCCCGAGACGACGGACACTGCACCAAACTCGCCCATGGCTCTCGCATTACACAGAATAATGCCGTACAGCAAACCCCATTTGATATTCGGCAGCGTCACTTTCCAGAAAATGCGCCAGCCGCGTGCGCCCAGTGTGACCGCCGCTTCCTCCTCCTGCTGCCCCTGATCTTCCATCAGCGGAATAAGCTCGCGCGCAACAAAAGGAAATGTAATGAACAGCGTTGCCAAAATAATGCCTGGCAAAGCAAATATAATTTTAATATCATGCTCGTCCAGCCACGGCCCAAGCCAGCCCTGTGCGCCAAACACTAATACATACATCAGTCCTCCGACGACAGGCGAGATCGCAAAGGGTAAATCAATCAAGGTGACCAGCACACCTTTGCCGCGAAAATGAAATTTTGTGATCAGCCAGGCGGCCGCTACACCAAATACCGTATTCAGCGGAACCGTTATCGCTGCCACCAGCAGCGTCAAGCGCAATGCGGACATGGCATCCGGGTCCCGTAGCGCTTCAACGTATACGCTCCATCCCTGCTTGAGTGCTTCGGTAAGCACGACGATTAGCGGCAATACCAACACCCAGAGCAAAGCTAAAAAAGCAGCACCAATGAGCGTCCACTTGACCCAAGGGGCTTCGGTTGTAACCCTATTGGGCGGTGCGGATGAAGGCACTGGTGCAGAAGCAAGCTCCTGCCCAGTTATCGCTTGTGACATGATGTATCCCTCCTTGAACACGGGGTTAATGCGCAGGCCTCTGCTGTCTGCATGCTAACGTTAGACATTTGCGTTAGACTGCACGGCGCCGTGACCAGCGCTGAAAACTGTTAATCACGAATAACAGTACGAACGAAATGACCAACAGCATCAATGCCACCGCCGTAGCCCCTGCGTAGTCATTTTGCTCCAGCTTGGACATAATGAGCAGCGGAGCAATCTCGGTCTTCATCGGCATATTGCCAGAAATGAAGACGACAGATCCGTACTCGCCAATGCCGCGGGCAAAGGCAAGCGCAAAACCCGTCAGCAGCGGGGGTACCAGCTCCGGCACAATAACGCTGCGGAAGGTACGCCATCTGCCCGCTCCCAGCGTAGCAGCCACCTCTTCCTCATCCTTGTCCAGCTCCTCCAGCACCGGCTGAACTGTCCGTACGACGAACGGAATGCCAATAAACATCAACGCGAGCGTAATCCCTGTCTGTGAGTATGCCATTTTCCACCCAAGCGGTTCGAACAGTGAGCCGATCCAGCCGTTCTGTGCATATAGAGCGGTCAACGCAACCCCTGCCACCGCCGTGGGCAATGCAAAGGGCAGATCGATGACCGCATCAAACATTCGTTTCCCTGGAAACTCATAACGCACCAGTACCCAGGCGATCAATAAACCGAGAAACAGATCGATCAGCGCCGCGGCTGCGGCACACAAAAAGCTCACCTTGTAGGAAGCCAGCACTCTGGCATCCGTCGCCACGTCCCAAAATTTCTCCCACGTCAGCCCGGTTGAATTCAGGAGCAGTGCTGATAATGGCACCAGCACCACCAGACTGAGATACAGCACACTATAACCCATCGTTAACCCGAAACCGGGAAGTACGCGTTTTCGGGTGGCTTGCATTTGACTCATGTTCTGTCCATCCCTCTCTGCATCCTTTGACTATGGCACTCGCGCCAACTGATCCTCTCGCCTTTACACTTCACTTATGTTATGAACTACCAGGTACATAAATCTGGTCAAAAATCCCCTTGTCGCTAAAATGCTTTTGCTGTGTCTCTTTCCATGTCCCGAATACATCCTTCAAGGTTACAAGCTCCAGATTAGGAAATTGATCCTTGTACTTTGCCGTCACACTCTCTAATGTGGGGCGATAATAATTTTCGGCAGCAATGGTCTGCCCTTCTTCACTGTACAAATATTTCAGGTACGCGTCCGCCACCTCGCGTGTACCTTTTTTATCTACCACTTTATCGACCACCGCTACCGGAGGTTCAGCCAAAATACTGATCGACGGATATACGATATCGAATTTATCCGCACCTAGCTCCTTCACAGACAGCAGTGCTTCATTTTCCCAAGCGATCAGCACATCGCCAATTCCACGCTCTACGAAAGTCGTCGTCGCTCCACGCGCTCCGCTATCCAATACCGGCACATGCTTATACAGCTCCTGTACAAACTGCTGGGCTTTGGCTTCATCGTTGTTGTTCTTTTTGAGCGCATAGGCCCAGGCTGCAAGATAGTTCCAGCGGGCTCCACCCGAGGTTTTAGGGTTCGGTGTAATGACCTGTACATCGCCGCGGACTAGATCATCCCAGTCCTTGATCCCCTTCGGGTTCCCTTTACGTACCAATAACACGATGGTTGAGGTGTATGGGGAACTGTTATGCTCATATTTACTTTGCCATCCTTCTTTAACAAGCCCTTTCTCCTGTAACGCATCAATATCATAGCCCAGGGCCAATGTAACCACGTCTGCATCCAGCCCGTCCTGCACAGAGCGGCTTTGCTTGCCAGATCCCCCGTGGGATTGCTTGATTGTAACCTTCTGTCCTTTCTCCTTCTCCCAATGGGCGGCAAACGCTTTATTATATGCCTCATACAACTCACGGGTCGGATCATAAGAAACATTGAGCAACTCCACGTCCTTGGAGCCGGAAGCAGAGCTACCATCCGCTTGCGTCCCTTCCTTGCTTGCCCCGCAAGCACTTAGCACCATCGTTAAAACCAAAGATAGTCCGAGAATAAGTCCAGTTTTATAATTCCTCTTCATCAAGACACCCCTCATTCTATGTAATTTGTAAATACCCATTCATTTACGCCTGTTATTTACAGACATAATCAAAAAAAAGGGCGGAGAATTCCCTGATGCAGCCCTGATAGGTCAAACCTGTCGCTTGGACAGTGTCTGCCTGCTGTTCCTAGAGGTTCTCCGCCAGAATGGCGAGGTTATACTTTAACACTTTAATTCCTACCTGTTTAATGAGTTATATGGATATAATACGAGAGTTTATGAGGGATGTCAAACCTTTTTTTGGAATGGGATGATCTATAAATCGCTTTCTTCAAGGGGGGACAGTCAGAAACATTGTATACGTTTCCGACCGCCTAGAGGGCATGGGCACACGTGGAATACGACTTAGTTGGCTACCGTTTCAAGATTGATCGAAAAGACTCCAAAATGCTTCGGATTGTCCGTAGCTCTTCTCAGCCACAGCTCACCCGATCCCACCATAACTCCCTGATAATTAACAAACAACTCATCTGTCTTTTGGTTCACTAGCGCTTCACGAATCGCGTCCGTAAAAATCTGATCATATTTAGCCAGAAAATCTTTTTTGTTCGGAATCGTTAGCGACTTTTCACTATCATTGACACGCAGAGGGTACAAAATAAAATTGGCTACCTTCTCCTTATCATTGTCGGCAACAGCCTTCTGCAACGCTTTGAATGTGTTCAAAAATGCTTTAGGATCTTGAATACCTGCTACCTCAAAAGGATTTTGAGATGTATTGGAGGCTGCCGGAGCAGAAGATGTATCCTTTGAAGGAGCTGGGACGGAAGGAGCTGACTTTTTCGCATCAGTACCGCTGTTTTCTGCACTCTCGCTCTCTTTAGCTGCTTTGTCATTTTGTGCTGAACCGCTCTGATTGCCTCCAGCACTGTTCTCGATCATGCTTGTACTGCTTCCAGCATCACTCGGTTCAGCATTATTATCCTGGCCGCAGCCAGTAAGAGCTACAAATGTAAGTGTAAGTAAAATGGCTGTAAGTGACAGCCTCCGTGACATTTTGTGATTATCGGATTCATGTTTTTTGGGCACAACGGGTCATCCTTTCTGCTTTCTACTCTGACCTATTCTGTTCATTAAGTCTTCAACCGTTCTATTGTAACATAAGTAGACTAATGACCGCATGTCGTGCCCATTCTGGAAGGAGCTTACAGTGTAATATATGCGAAGGTTTTGATGTCTCCTCGTGATCCGTCGTCCGTACTTACTTTCAAAATCAGCTCTTTCAAGGAGCCATTTGCAGCCTCATTCTGCCCCTCTGGCTTGATAAACAGCAGATCGTGGCGTTCTCCCGGCTGTAACGTTCGGCTAGAAAACCCGCTCGTTGTGCCTTGCAAGTCTGATCCATTCGAACTGTTGAGCTTGTATCGTACGGGTTGCTTTCCTGTATTCTTGATACTGATATACAGCTTGCGCCCCTCTTCAAATCTAAATTCTGTTTGTCCTTGTCCTCCGAATTGCATTCTTTGGTCATGTACGATACGCTTCGCTGTTTCCCCTTGCTTATTCTGCATGCTAAGCGGAGCTGTCTGGTGCGTTGCACCCCCCGTTGATGTATAGGTGTTCGTTGGAACGCTCATATTGGCCAAAGCGACATAGCCTACGATCACCCCCGCCACACCCATCCAAACCCATTTTTCCACCATTTCATGTCCCTCCTTCACAAAATATACTGAAGCTATGCTGTATGAAGTCATTTGTCACCGTCAGGAAAACAGGCTGGACGCCGCATGCTTTAATACTCTTCCAGCCTCAGGCGTGCATTGGTACTGGTAAAAGGTTCCGGCTGTGTAGGCAATGGAATGCTTTCCCCTTATTTCCTCATAGGAGTGCGTGGACAGCAAAAAAGGATTCAATTGCTGTAACAATTTCTCGAACAAAACATCCTTGTCGGCGACTCCATTGTCATCCTCAGTTACCCAGTTATGTACGCCTAGCATAAATGTATCTGCCCGTTCCATAGCATAATCAATCAGTCTTTCATAAGCTGTCCCACGAACATCGCTGTATAATCGGAACATGTCTCTCCTCCTCTGTGCTGTCCTGCACCCTAACAATAAAAAAAGCCAAACTCATATCTATTATGAGTCTGGCTGTCATATTTTTCAAACTTGTTCAAAGGAATCCATACGGTGGCTCTCTATCTAGATCATCCATATTAGTAGATTACACGTTCAACGTGTTACGAGACTTTTTCTTATCCAGCACACTATACACCACAAAGATAATTAAATAAGCCGCAATCAGCAAAGTGGAAAATAGATACATTGTTTTATAAGAGGTTAATCCGGCAATCATCCCTAGAATCAAAGAACCGCCACCAATCCCTAAATCAAAAAAATTATAAAAGGAGCCTACAGCATCCTCTCGCTCATCTTCTCCGACTACACTGATAGCCCAAGCCTGTAAAGCTGGAAAAATAGCGCCAAAACTCAAACCATACAGCACAGCAGCAACCAAAAATTGTAGCTCGGTCCGTGATGAAGCCACCAAAACGATGGCGACGATAAGCACAATTCCTGCGGGGATCAAGATATAAGCTGGACCTTTAGTATCAAAAATCCTACCGGACACCAGCCGAACGAGGAAGCTTGCCATTGCCACCGTAAAGAAGAACCAGGCCGCATTGTTAAAACCCTGCTCCTTGGCAAATAAGGCCACGAAAGACATCACTCCCCCTGCCACCACGCCAATTAGCAGCACAAGACCAGATTGCAGCAGCACTCTTTTTTCAAATAATTTAAAGGGAACCTTCTTTTTGTCCTTTGCTGTATCTGCCGTCGTGGGGTTCGCAGAACGGCGACGAACCAATATGCTCATCACAAGCGACAGCAGCAAAATTATAGCCCCCGTGGAAAATAGCCCGCTAAATCCTGCCGCGCGAAGCATCCATATGCCGAGCAGGGGGCCGACTGAAATCGCTACGGTTTCACCTACGCCAAAGTAGCCCATTCCTTCCCCCATACGATGAGGAGGCAGATCATCTGAGGCTGAGGTGGCATACAATGTGCTCGCAATACCGAATCCAAAACCATGTACTAGCCGAAAGACTAACAGCAATACCAAACTGGTGGAAAGCATGTAGCTTCCTGTTGCCAGCATACAAATCACAACTCCAATAATCAGTACATATTTCTTGTCCAAAAGCTGGATCAGTGTGCCGGAGAATGGACGAATCAATATAGCTGAGCACATAAACACGCCTGTCACCAAGCCAATCTGTGATGGACTGCCGCCAAGACTTTCCACAAACAGTGGCAACGTGGGCATAAGCATTTCAAATGCCATAAATAATAGAGCGTTGGATATCATCAAAAATATAAAATTTCTGGACCAAAAGGTTTCTTTCACAGACACAGCTCTCTTCCCCCAATACAATCATATTTACTTTAAAGGCTTAGATGATCAGACCTGAACCAAGCCGTGCCAGTAAATATCCCAGGAGCTTTCCAGACGCGGATCAAAACCAGCGGTGCCGTTGTACACCAGTTCTACCAGCATCCCTTCAATCAAATTCATATAGGCTATAGTGGCAGATTGAACTGGAACACGAAGCTTAACCGACGTTTCGGCTGCCAGCCGCTCATATACCAAGCTGGTTTTGTGCTGTACATAGCGTGTAACCAAAGCCTGAACCTGGTTTTCCAGCGCAGATGGAATCAGAAATCCGACATACAGAATCAATCGCAGATTCATGGCACTCTCATAGCGTTCTTTGAATTCAATAATCAATCCTCGCAGTACAGCTTCAAGTGATTGTTCAGCTTGAGCTTGAAAATAACGATCCAGCTCCAAAATCTCTTGGTCTACCGCGTCCGCAAATATGTCTAAGAACAAATCGTCTTTGCTTTTAAAATGAGCATAAATAGACTGCTTTTTGATTCCTACCTCATCAGCAATCAATTGTAGGGAGGCGGCATCGTATCCCTTTCTCGCAAATTGCTTTAGGCTTGCTGTTTTAATTTTCTGTAGTGTCATGTGTTCCCTCCAATTACCTTACGAACGGTCGTCAGTTTATAAATTTAGTATAGTTCCCTCACTAGAAATTGACAACCGCTTTTTTAATTCCACCGCTCAGTTGCCTGAGCTAAGAACAAAAAAAGCCGGAAGCCCTCTAATGTAAGGGCTCCGGCTCTATAACTATTGATCTGCTAACGCCTTATACTATACAGCTACAGCTTACTCTGTCACCGTTCCATAGATCAGCACAGGTGCTTCCGCATGATCCGCAATACGGATGTTTGCGTAGATTTTCTCCAGCACTTGATCTACGTCTTCACGGTTGGCATGGATAGTAACCAGCGAATCGCCTTTTTGAACTGCATCGCCGACTTTTTTGTTCAGCATCAAGCCGACAGCCAAATCGATCTCGGATTCTTTGGTCGCACGACCTGCTCCCAGCAGCATCGCAGCGGTACCGATTTCGTCAGCCACGATTTCAGCTACCACGCCGTCCTGCTTTGCAGGTACTTCAATAAGATACTGCGCCTGTGGCAACCGTTCTGGATGATCCACTACAGAAGCGTCGCCGCCCTGATTTGCAATAAACTCTTTGAATTTCTCCAGTGCTTTGCCGTTACGAATGACCTCTTTGAGCTTCTCTTCAGCGTCTTCGAGAGAGTCTGCTTTCCCGGCCAAAAATACCATCTGACTGCCCAAAGCCATACACAACTCTTCCAGATCTTTGGGGCCTTCGCCGCGCAATGTATCAATTGCTTCTTTAACTTCCAGCGAGTTCCCGATGGCCAGCCCCAACGGTTGGCTCATGTCGGAAATAACCGCCATAGTCTTGCGACCCACATTGTTCCCGATGCTTACCATGGCATGTGCCAGTTCTTTGGCATCTTCTACTGTTTTCATGAATGCCCCCGCACCTGTCTTGACATCCAGTACGATGGCATCAGAGCCGGCAGCGATTTTCTTACTCATAATCGAGCTGGCAATCAGCGGAATCGAATTTACCGTTGCTGTAACATCACGCAAAGCATACAATTTTTTATCCGCAGGAGTTAGGTTGCCACTTTGTCCGACGACCGCAATTTTGCTGCGATTCACCAAATCTACGAATTCATCCTTAGTGATCTCTACGTGAAAGCCTGCAATGGCCTCCAGCTTGTCGATCGTTCCGCCCGTGTGCCCAAGGCCGCGACCTGACATTTTCGCTACTGGAATGTCTAAGGCTGCTACAAGCGGAGCCAGTACCAGTGTGGTCGTATCACCCACACCACCAGTGGAGTGCTTATCTACCTTTACACCTTCAATTGCGGACAAATCAATCGTATCTCCTGAATGAACCATTGCCATGGTCAAATCAGCACGTTCCCGTTCGTTCATATCTTTGAAGAAAATAGACATCGCCAATGCACTGACCTGATAATCAGGAATTTCACCCTGAGTATAGCCTTGGATAATAAAGTTAATTTCCTCAGTGCTCAGTTCTTTTCCGTCACGTTTTTTTTCAATCAAGTCTACCATTCTCATATGTCATTTCTCCTCACTGTGCGTATGATCGTTTACAGGGATACTGCTGTATCCAGTGCAACTTCCATCATTTCTTTAAACGTGGTTTGCCGTTCTTCTGCCGTCGTTTCTTCACCTGTCAGCAAATGATCACTTACCGTCAGAATGGTCAGTGCGTTTACACCAAACTTGGCTGCTAGCGTGTATAAAGCCGAAGTCTCCATCTCCACACCCAGCACGCCGTATTCCATCAGCTTTTGTACCACTGATTTGTCATCACGGTAGAAGCTGTCTGAGCTGAATACGTTGCCGACATGCATGTTCAAGCCTTTGGCAACACCGCGATCATAAGCGCCCTTTAAGAGAGGGAAGCTGGCAATCGGTGAGAAATCATAGCCGCCAAAGATATGGCGGTTCATGCCGGAATCTGTACAGGATGCCTGTGCCAAAATGACGTCACGAACGTGCACATGCTCCTTCATTCCGCCGCAAGTACCCACACGGAACAAGTTTTTCACACCATACTCGCTAATCAGTTCGTTGACATAAATACTGATGGAAGGCAGCCCCATCCCGGTTCCCTGTACAGACAGACGTTTGCCTTGGTACGTTCCCGTGAATCCGAGCATTCCGCGTACCTCGTTGTAGCAGGTCACGTCCTCCAGATACGTTTCAGCGATAAATTTTGCCCGTAGCGGGTCTCCTGGTAGCAAAATCGTTTCTGCAATTTCTCCAGGTTTGGCTCCAATGTGTACACTCATGTTTTTATTCCTCCGTCCCATTTGTCCGTGCTCATATTGTTACTCATATCGTTACTAATCATCCTGCCTGCACTCTTGCTGGCGTCTAGATTACTGAAGCTCTGCCAAAAAGCTAGTTCCGTGTTCAGGCAGTTTTACACCAAAGTTATCCGCTACGGTCGCCCCAATATCCGCAAACGTCTTGCGAACCGCCAGTTCCTTGCCTCCAGCAGCAAAACGAGGGGAATATGCCAGCAAAGGCACATATTCGCGAGTATGATCCGTTCCGCGATATGTTGGGTCATTCCCATGGTCTGCGGTGATGATCAGCAGATCGTCATCATTCATTTTGGCGAATACCTCGGGCAGACGGGCATCGTAATCGTCCAAGGCTTGACCGTACCCCTGCGGATCACGGCGGTGGCCGTATACAGCATCAAAGTCCACCAAATTTAAGAAGCTTAATCCGGTGAATTCCTCGTCCAGCGTAGCCACCAGCTTATCCATGCCGTCCATGTTGGACACTGTGCGCACTGCTTTCGTTACACCCTCGCCGTCATAAATGTCAGAGATTTTACCCAAGGCGATTACATCCAGACCTGCATCCTTCAGCTCGTTCATTGTGGTACGACCAAATGGCTTGAGCGCATAGTCATGTCGATTGGAGGTACGAGAGAAGTTCCCTGCTTCACCTACGAACGGACGGGCAATAATGCGACCCAGCATGTACGGATCTTCCAGCGTGATTTTACGACAGAACTCACAAATCTCATAGAGCTCCTTCAAAGGTACAACTTCCTCGTGTGCCGCAATTTGCAACACTGAATCTGCTGAGGTATAGATGATGAGTGCACCTGTTTTGACGTGTTCTTCGCCCAGTTCGTCAATGATTTCCGTGCCACTGGCTGGCTTGTTGCCAATAACTTTACGACCTGTATGCTCCTCAATGCGCTGGATCAGCTCATCTGGAAACCCATCCGGGAATACACGGAAAGGAACTGCAATATTCAACCCCATGATTTCCCAATGACCTGTCATTGTGTCCTTGCCGTTGGAGGCTTCCTGCATTTTGGTGTAATATGCGAGTGGCTTATCGGCCACCGGTACCCCTTCTATGGAACGAATGTTGGACAGACCGAGCTTACCCATATTCGGCATGTTCAGACCGCCGCGTTCGCGCGCAATATGACCGAGTGTATCTACATCATAATCATCAAACTGGGCAGCATCCGGTGCTTCGCCGATACCAACCGAGTCCATAACGACCAAGTGAATCCGTTTAAATTTAGACATCATAAAAATCCTTTCCTGATTCGCTGTTTTTTTTACAAAAACAACCCTGCAATCGTTGCCGACAGCACGCTAACCAGCGTCGCTCCGTACAACAGCTTCAGACCAAAACGGGCCACTACATTTCCCTGTTTTTCATGCAGACCCTTCACAGCCCCAGAAATGATACCAATGGATGAGAAGTTTGCAAAAGATACGAGGAATACCGATACGATTCCGACCGTACGCTCGGACAAGCCTGTTTGTTTGGTCAGATCCAGCATGGCCACAAATTCGTTGGATACGAGCTTGGTAGCCATAATGCTGCCCGCCTGCACTGCCTCATTCCACGGAATCCCCATAACAAAGGCGAACGGTGCAAACACATAGCCAAGCAGCGCCTGAAAGCTGATCCCAAACAACCAGGAGAAAATACCGTTAACCATGGCAATCAGCGCCACAAAACCGATCAGCATCGCAGCTACCGTAATAGCAACCTTGAAACCGTCCATAATATATTCCCCGAGCATTTCGAAGAAGGACTGCTTCTCTTCCTCTTGAACCTCCAGTAAATCGTCTTCCTTCTCAATCTTGTACGGATTAATAATGGAAGCGATAATAAAGCCGCCAAACAGGTTCAGCACCAATGCGGTAACCACATATTTGGGGTTCAACATTTGCATGTAGGCTCCCACAATCGACATGGACACCGTAGACATCGCAGATGCACACAATGTATACAGCCGATGTTTTGGCAGCAGACCAATTTGTTTCTTAACGGAAATAAACACCTCGGATTGACCCAAGATAGCCGAAGCTACAGCGTTGTAGGATTCCAGTTTACCCATTCCGTTTACTTTGCTCAAGACAAGCCCGATATATTTAATAATAAAAGGAAGCACTTTTACATATTGTAAAATCCCGATCAGTGCGGATATGAACACGATTGGCAGCAGTACACCGATAAAGAACGGTGCTGCTCCTTCATTCGCAATTCCGCCAAAAACGAAGTTAATCCCTTCCATAGCATAACCAATCAGACTATTAAAACCTTTTGCAAAACCTTTGACTAGAATTTCACCAATCTCTGTATTCAGCAATACGAAAGCAAGCGCTGCTTGCAGAACAACCATAACTATCAGCGGACGATACCTGATTTTACGCTTGTCACTGCTGGCAACGTAAGTAAGTGCAAATACAACGAGCAATCCCACCAAAGCGATTACATATTTCATTTCAATTCCCCCTCATTACATTAAGCGCTTACATTGCCCATAAAAAGAATGCGCCCCAAAGAGGCATTCTTTTTTTTATTTCCCCAGATCCGCAGGTCGAAAGGCACCCGGCAGTAATTGATCCACCGTCCACTCTTCCGTATTGCCATGAAGGTTTGTCAGATAAATTTTGGTATCTTGATGAGCAAATTCGGAAATGACCTGACGACAGGCCCCACATGGAGACACAGGTCCTTCCGTATCAGCTGCTACCGCAATCGAATCAATTTTTCGGCAGCCTTCGGATACCATTTTGAAAATCGCTGTCCGCTCTGCACAATTACATAAGCCGTAGGAGGCGTTTTCCACATTGCATCCGTGATAAATCGTGCCATCGCTCCCAAGAACCGCAGCACCCACTTGAAAATTCGAATACGGAACATATGCCTGATTACGCGCCTCAAGCGCTTTCTGAATCAATTGATCCTTCATCGCGAATCCCTCCATGACTTTAAAATAAACTTAGTAGGAAGATGTTGATTGCTCGCCCTCGATGATTTTCACACCGGAACTTGCACCGATCCGACTTGCGCCAGCTTCTACTAATTTTTGTACGTCCTCCAGGCTGCGTACGCCGCCAGAAGCTTTAACACCAATATCAGGTCCTACTGTTTTGCGCATCAACGCTACGTCTTCCACAGTAGCTCCACCTGTAGAGAAACCCGTCGAAGTTTTCACAAAATTTGCTCCGGCTTTGACGGACAGCTCACACGCCAGTACCTTCTCTTCGTCTGTCAGCAGGCAGGTTTCAATAATTACTTTTACCAGTGTACCCGCAGCCGCTTCCACAACCGCACGGATATCCTGCTCGACAAGCTGTACATCGCGCGCCTTCAAAGCGCCTATGTTAATTACCATATCAATTTCAGTTGCACCGTTAGCAATAGCATCTTTGGTTTCAAACGCTTTCGTTGCCGATGTATTGGCTCCCAGTGGAAATCCGATAACCGTACAGATAGCCACGCCTGTGCCTGCAAGCTGTTCGGCTGCATAAGCTACCCACGCCGGATTCACACATACGGAAGCAAACTGGTATTTTTTTGCCTCAGCAGTCAGTTTTGTAATTTCATCCTTCGTCGCATCTGCACGCAACAATGTATGGTCGATTAATGCTGCAATGTTCATATCTAAAGGCTCCTTCATTTAATAAATAGTGTGAAGAAAATGAATCGATTATTTCTCTGTGATGAGACCATCATAGCACGGCTCTGAACATATGTAAAACACATTTTGAAATTATGTTCACGCTTGTACACAGGCCGTTCACCTACAATTCATGTTACCCTGTAGGCACACTCCGTAACCATGTTTAATTGAATTGAGCTCCACAGGTTCTATTGCAAAAGTGCTTGTGCTGTAAACTGATCCGTCACCAAGATATTCGCATACTTGCCACGCAGTGATGCCCGAATGGCCTCTACTTTGCGCTGGCCTCCAGCTACAAGGATGGACTTCTCCTTCTTTCGCAGCTCAGGTAAATCAATTCCAACGGTGCGGCTGTTGATTTCCTGACTGCATATGTTGCCCTCATCGTCAAAAAAGCGCGAGCAAATATCGCCCTTGCCGATTTTTTGCAGCAGCTTCTGCTCTTCATGGTTAAAATAGCCTAATCGGAACAGCAGCGCATCCTCCTTGACCGTCCCCACCGTAAACACCGCAATGTTCGCCTGCTTGCCAAGTTCAATGATACGCTGGATATGCCGATCCTCCTCGACCATTTTCTTAACAGCTTGACTGTCGAAAATTACAGGCAGCGGCAAATACCGAGCTATGGTGTTAAAGGCTTCTGCGAACAAATTTACGGTTTCCACGGCATAAGTGTTGACATGTGAATGGCTTACGCCTCCTTTGAGCTGAACTACCTCAACTCCCTTGACCTGCTTTTGCTGGAGATGAAGCGCCACCGCATGCATGGTTGTTCCCCATGTCACTCCAATAATATCAGCATCCTGTACCGTTTCATGCAAATAATCGGCTGCTTTTTTGCTAATATGCTTCTTGATCTCCTGATATTCATTTAATGGCGAATAACAGACCAGCACGGTATCCAGCCCGTATTTCTTTTTCACCTGCTCTCCGAGCGCGTCCATATCCTCCATGGGGTCCACAATACTGATCCGCACGTATCCCTGTTCCTTGGCAGCCTGAAGTAACCGCGATACCGTAGGCCGCGAAACTCCGAGTCTGACCGCGATATCCTGCTGGCTATAGTCGTTCAGATAGTATAATCTGGCTGCCTCGATACTTAACCGCTGCTTTTCATGATCCATTCTACCTCAACCCGCTTATCTTAAAATGTAGTGCATCGGACACGACCTCAGCTCCAAACACTATATATGAAGGGAAATTCGAAGCCACGCCTTGTCCGGTTGGTTGTTATTTTGGAAGATTTAACTGCTCGTTTGTGATATTCTGTGATTAACTAAAACCATTTACCGCATCCTCCACTTTATCGTTCCGTCTGTTAAAACGCAATAGTTAACCCAATTTATCGCTAGTTCACAACTTGTGATGGACTTATCTGAATATGTAAGGAGAATTGTTATGTCTGAATATATTGTGTGCAGTCTGGCGGACAAGAAGTTCGCGTTAAACTTTCTGGAAGTCGAAGAAGTCATGAATGCCAAAAAAGGGACACCGCTCCCCTTTTCCGAGGCGTGGCATGAAGGAATGGTGACCATTCGTGGCGATGTATTTACAATCCTTAACCTACGCAAGAAACTGTTTCTCCCCGCATCAAGCGACTCCTCCGAGGACAAAATGATTTTGCTCAGTCGTGCGAAGATTGCCCTGCTTGTCGATCAGGTGGAGGATACGGCATCTGCTGAAGACAGTCAGCTACAAAGCAATGAGGATGAATGGCAACGCGAATTGTTTCCTACTGTGATGGAGCATCGGGGTACTCTCATTCCGGTGATCGATATGGACGCTTTTCTCGCATCCACCAAGACGAACTAAAAAAATACTCCCGAACCTTGAGCCAGCTTGCACTCATCGTTCGGGAGTATTTTCCGTTATTGGAGTCCCTGCCCCTCTTTCATATGAACCAACGTGTTTAGCTGCTCCAGCAGCGTATTTCCGCCAGTCAGCGATATCGTACCAATCTTCTCGCAGATTTTTTCCATGAATTCCAGCTCTTTGAGACGATAGAGGGTGGCGTTTTCGTCCATCAGCTTGGCCGTATTGAGCAAACTACGAGTGGATGCCGTCTCTTCACGTCGTGTGATGAGGTTGGCTTGTGCCTTCTTCTCTGCCAATAGCACCGTATTCAGAATATCCTTGATATCCCCCGGCAAAATAATATCCTTCACCCCTGCGGATGTAAAAGTAACCCCATATTCACCGCTCTGCTCATTCAGTCGTGTCAAGACATATTCCGCGATCTCCTGCTTCATTTTCAGCAAATCATCCAGCTTCATTGTGCCCACGTATTCACGCAGCAGCAGTTGAAGCATAATGTATATTTGTTCCTCGTATGCTCTGAATTCCAACGCCCGTAGCGGCTCAATGATCCGGTACTGACAGACGAAGTTAAGACGCAGCGTGATTTTGTCTTCAGTCATGATTTCCTGCCCCATCAGGTCCATCTGCTGCTGTCGCATATCTAATGTTTTGATCTCTGTATTCACCGTGGACAACCAGAAATAATATTTGCCTGGTTTCAGTTCACCTTGCAGCACATTATCGTAATACAAAAAGCCCAATTCATGACTGGCCACCTGAAGGGCTTTCCAGAAGCCCGGTGTCTTGGACAAGAATGCTTGCCCCAAAGCCTTATCAATGGCAGGCTGCCGGGTATCTGCACGAACAAAACGATGCTCCTTGAGCATGTTCCAAAATGCATATTTCCCGGCTGTCAGCAGCTCTACAAACCGATTATCCTCATAATGCAGCACATATTCATGATCCTCTACATCGATGACAGTCAATTGCTCCAGCAATAGAGGATCTGTCAAAAACAAACGAATATCATGATCTGGTACAAAAAATGATTCGGCTACATTCAAAATTTCAACAGCTTCCTGCTGAAATGTCTTCAATAGGTAGGTACCTGGGAGCAACAACTTGTGGTAGCTTCCTTTTTTGAACAACAGTCCGCGCTCATCGGCTTTAATCGTTATCTTCTTAAACATCGTATCACTCCTAGTATTTAAAATCCTCAACTTAAAAATAGGCTTCTTCGTATGTATGGCGGCTCCGCTTATTCGCACGTTGAGTTAAAACACATTTTTAAAATGAGGATTTTTTATTTTTATCTGTTGTAGTGGGTTAGTGACCCTTGCAGAGCATCCCTCCGTGTGGAGGGCGGGGCCAAGCTTAAGGAAAAAGAAAGGAGCCGCCTGTTCCCGTGTTTCGGGGATGGAATTCACCAGCCCAACATCGACTGTGAATCCGTATTCCTGTAGCCTCGGGTCCTGTCGGCGCTTGCTCTCTCCGGTATCCGCTGACCGCATAGCCATCGCTCCGGCATCTGTCATCAAGACCAGACATGGGATACTCTTATCGGGGTCTTTTCAGTGTTTTATTCGTCCATTCGAATACTCTACCAAAAGTCGCTTGGAAGGCGATTGGGAATCGAACCCTAATTGTTGGTGGATACATCAGATTTACAGGATACCTGATCCGATTAGGGCAGGCACTGCGGGACCTTTGGAAATCCTCGCCTCGGTAATATCTTCCTGTATCAGCCTTTATCATTATTGCGCACCCTTGCACTCACGAACATGGCGAAAGTATTACGACCCCATAAAAAACAAAAAAAGACACGGAGGAAGCATATGTGCTTCCCTCGTGTCGTTCTCTCACCATTCACCTTACAGCTCTTTGTGACATTTTACCATGATAAATTTGAATGGAGGTTTGCTTTCCATATTTTTATGTGGCTCAACAATTTCCGAAATTTCTGTTAATCCATATTTTCCGAATTCTTGTTCTATCGAGTCAGCATCATAAAAAAACATGTTTACCCCTTCCATGATCTCGAAATAGTCTTTACCTAGCTGCTTTCCCTTTCCAAACATCGGAGCTTCCTTTGAAATAGTCGTAAAAACCATATATCCATTTGGCTTTAGCTGATGATAGCAATCCTTAATAAATTTCTCTCTCTCACTTTTATTCAATAAGTGAATAAGCGCATAACAAAATATGCCGTCATAAAGCTTGTTATCAAAAGGCATATCCATTACGGAGCCATGAAAAATACTAATATTGAGCCCTTTTTGTCTTGCCAAATCAATCGCTGTTTTTGAAATCTCAATACCTGTAACATGTATTCCGTTGTCCATAAAAACCTTGGCATTTCTACCATATCCAATACCAGGTATCAATATATTCTTAACGTTCTTTTCAATGAAAAAGTCCTTGGTCAGAATTGCTGAGTCTGAAGGTTCAAAGCCCCACATCATTTGATTTTCTATAAAGCTTGATTCCCAAAATTCTGTCATACTTTTATCTCCTCTATAATTATCATATCCATAATTTCAAATTTATTCAGGAGCAAGCCCGGGCTGGGACGTGTCCAACGCCTCGGTCGCGGAAATTTCGGAAACCCCTGTCGTTGTAGAGGCCGTCGGGTGGGTATAGCTGAATGAAGGGGTCTCGTATTGCAATCCCGCCTTTTCATAGGTGAACCAATAGCTGACGGCCTTTCCAATGGTGAGGTCTTTAACCCGCTGCTCCCAAACACCGGCGTTGTTGGTCATCCGGTAGTTGAGCTGTTGCCCACCTGCTAAAGTATAATGCACGTCAACATAGGCTGAGGCTGTTTTAGGGGTAAATTGAATCAGTGCTTCACGATCGCTGACAAAGCGGGCCCGTACGGTGTAATCTTCCGTTTCTCCGCCACCCTCATTGCCGCCAGATGCTGCCTCCGTAGTTACCGATACAGCACGACTTGCCGCAGACAGGTTACCGGCTGCATCACGAGCCTTGACGGTAAAGCTATAAGCGGTCGCTGCATTCAGTCCTGTAATTGAAGCGGAAGTGCCGTTTATCTCTGCCGCCTGAGTCCCGTCCTTATACACGATATATCCCGTAACGCCAACATTGTCTGTAGCTGCCTCCCACTCCAGTGTAACCGCCGAAGCCGTTTTGGCCGTAGCTCGCACATTGGCCGGGCTGGTTGGGGCCTCTATATCAGGTTGTGGATTGCCGCCCCCGTTTCCATTTCCGATATTAAAGCTGTTCGGCTGCACGGTAATACTATGTCCATCTGAAAAGGTTACTATTTTCTCTTGGTTGGTAAAGTTGTAGGCCACATAGGTTTTTACACCGTTCTTATGAAATACAGCATAAATAGGTGAATTGGCAGTGACGCTACGGTCGATGTTGCCAACAGCATCCAAATTATAAATCCAGTGGTAGGCATTCGCCTTGGAATTCCCAGCTTCCGGTGTCATCGCCGCTACGCGTGTACTGAATTTGGCCTTGGCATCGGACGGGTCCGAAATCGCTCTGTACATATACACGATATCTTCCCACGGACTGAAATTCCCACCGCTTTTTTGCAGCAGATTGCTAAAATTTTTAGCCGCATATTCCGGATATTGTGTCAGATACAAGGAAGCAGAAGTAATCGGCAGCCAGTTGATGCCATGCACCTCTGTGGGGTTATTGGTCCACCATGTAGCATTCCCCACCGTTTTACCACCCCAGATCATACTTGCCGTCGCACTTTGCATCCCTGAAGGGGTGTTTGTACCTTGTACATCAAACCAGTATTCGTTAATCGCATTCATTTCCGTTGTATATAGATAGATGCCCAGATCACGAGTTTGGGTATTTCCCGTCGCCTCGCCCCATAAAATCAGACCGGCCCAGGCATTCATCGCTTCCGAGGAGGATTCATTGTTGTTGCCGTCGCCAAATTTGGCATGACCGGAAGCCCAGGTGTGACCGGCATAGGGATCAAAATTACGTAAATACGGAAATTTAGAATCAGACCTGTCTGTATTGGCAATGTCGCGAATGAGCAGCTGCACCATCTGCCCCCATTGTGAATTGGATGCCCAGCTCTTGTCCACCCGTGCAATTTCGGCCGCAGCCTTAATAAAGTATCCATAATGGAAATGATGGTCGTTTAATTCTACCGCACTGCCAAAGCTGTCGGGATAACCGATTAATGTCCCCCAATTGCTATTGTACACAAATAGGTTTGAGCTTTTCAGGTTTCCTGAGCTGTCACTGGCCTTAAACCAGTCCTGTAGCCGACTTTTAATCTCATTGCGGAACTGGGTCGCTGCTGCAGTATTGCCCACCTGGTCAGCAATTGGCGCCAAGGCTGCTAGCTTGCCCAAACGTTTTCCAGTCCAGTATGTGTCACCATCGCCAGAATAGACTTCCGCTTTCGCTTCGTCTATATAACTATTCAGCTTATTTTTATCATAAGACCCCAAATCGGGCAAAGAAGGGAGCACGCCTGTAAACTTCATCTTCGTTTGAAAAGAAGCCCCTTCCGCTGTTTTCATCAGACCACGTACAGAATTGTACGTATAGCCCAGCAGGGACTGTGATGAGTTTTTCCACTGATGTGGATATAAGGCAAAAATAGTACCCGCTTGTGTACCTTGCTTCGCGGTTGTTGTAACGGTAAAGTTGGTTGTTACTTCGGAAGAAGCTTCGTTGTAGCTGTACTGTGCTTTGGAGTTTGTAACAAAAGAATAGGCATATTGCTGAAATTTGTCCAAGGTCGCCGTTGTATTGTCAGGCAAAGCCGCCACTGTAAAATAGTTTTTCCCGTTCAATTGATTGATCAGAGTACTCGTCCCAAGACCAGACCAGGTGCTGCCGGAAGGAGCAAACAGACCATAGTGTGAGCCATTGATCGTAATGCCAAGCACAGGGGAAGTAGCTGAGCCAGACCAGACCTTGGGTACCTCATTGAACGAGAGCTTGGGATTACCGCCGCCAAACTCGAAAAAAACATAAGGAGAGCCATGCCCATAGGTAGCACTCATTTTGTTGCTGCCGCTTTGAAATAACGATTTGACAAACCAGTCACTGAAGCCATCCACCTTGGCATCCGGAAATGAAGCGCTTTCAGAATGTCCGATGGTAAAATCATTCACATCATCCATCCAGCCTGCAATGTATCCCGGATTCACCGTAATTTTTCCGCTTGGGTTAAAGATGCGTAAACCATTTTGCTGATTTTTCAAGGCAAGCGGATGTGGATATTGAGCCTCGGAGTGGGGCACCCAGGCCAGGCTGCTCCACCAGTCGTTGGTAGGCATTGGGCTAGTTACATTCGCTGTCTTGTAAATTTCGTTTTGCGGTGTAGCTGCTCCGGCAGGTAGTGTGGTTGAATAGGAGCCTGTGCCTTGTGTGACCTCACCCGAAAAGGCTTTAGTAGAAACCGGTGCAGCTAAACATATCAGACTGGCACTTAACAAGCATAATATCATTTTTTTCACAACCAACATCCTCCTTTGAATTCTCTTATCCCTTTCCTTGCAAGGCTTTTCCCTTTTCTTCCAAGCTGAATTCAACTTCATTGTGCTTGATCTCTATTTCCAGGTCAATCCTTATATTTCTAAAATCTAACTAAACGAGGCGAAAGTCTCTAAAAATACACAAGAAACCAGGACGAAAAACCCGAAAATTATGTCATTTTGTATTAAGTAATTATGTCATTTTGATTTCACCCCATAAGACGTTCACCTTATGAGTTATTCACCCCATTAACCATTCACCCTACTAACCGTTTAGTATATAAAAAAGACCCTCCAGGCCTTTAGCCCTTCAGATCCTCTGTTCTTTTGAATTTATAAGTTTTTGAATCAATGAGTTTGAGCTTTTAAGTGTTTAGTTTCTCCTGCCCTTCCCATGCTCCACACCATTTCGAAAAATGAGTGACTTTGCGGTAGGCAGCAGCGGAGCGGAGGGGTTGAATCTGGAGAAGCGGAAGCGTTCGCCTTTGCAGTGGGATTCTTACCTTTAAATCTCTTATACAATCGTAGAATCCCACTGCAACAGCGATCGGAAGATCAACCCCTTCGCGGAGCGTCCTTCTCCACCCGAAACAACTCACTCATTTTCCTCGCCCAAAATACCCTTCTATTTTCCAGTCCACGCCAACCTGTGTTACGCTCAAATCCTGCAAGGCCACTGCATCGCTCATCGCAGACACGCCCTCTCCCCCGAGAAAGCCCGGGGCTGCGCGCCCTCCAACCAGCTTCGGCGCCATATACAGCACCAGCTTGTCTGCCAGGCCTTGCTGCACGAACGAAGCGTTCACCTCGGCCCCACCTTCCACGAATACGGACGAGACCTCCTCCGCCCCCAGAATGTCCAGCATTTGCGGAAGGTTGACCCGCTCACTGTTTTCATCCTGTGTCGGATAAACCTTTATACCGAGCTGTTCCAGCTGGCTTCGCTTGCCTTCATCATAAGCCCGCCCTGTGAATATCCAGGTCGGCGCCTCTCCATCTGTAATGACACGAGCATCCAATGGAATTCGAAGCTTACTATCCAGAATGATACGAATCGGATTCCGTCCTTCTGGTAGACGAGTCGTAAGCTGAGGATTATCATGAATCACAGTCTGTACACCGACCAGGATGCCTACATGCTCGTGACGAAGACGATGCACATCCTCCCGTGCAGCCTCAGATGTGATCCACTTGCTTTCAGAGGTTCGAGTTGCAATTTTACCGTCCAGCGTTACTGCCGATTTGATTGTAATAAAAGGTCGCTTGCTCACGATATATTGATTGAACACTTCATTCATGCGGATCGATTCCTGCTCACATACGCCGACAATGACCTCAATGCCCGCATCTTTCAAAATCTGTACCCCTCTGCCGGAAACCAGCGGGTTTGGGTCCAGGGCTGCAATCACCACCCGGCGAATGCCTGCCTTCACAATCGCTTCCGCGCATGGGCCTGTCCGGCCGTGATGAGAACACGGCTCCAGCGTTACGTAGATCGTCGCTCCCTGAGCGTGTTCCCCCGCCATACGCAAGGCATGAATCTCGGCATGTGGCTCACCAGGCTTCAAATGAGCGCCGATCCCAACGATACGGCCATTGTTAACAATGACTGATCCGACGAGCGGATTCGGTTCTGTTTGCCCTTTGGCACTTCTGGCATTTTCCAGTGCCAGGCGCATATATTTTTCGTGAGTGTTCATAGAACCTCCCTGAGATCGGAATCCCGCAAATGGCCGGATCGTTCTACTTTTGTATTCAAGTACCGTTCATTATATTGTGACACATCGCCCCAGAGCGGCATACGTCCCGCCACATTCATACCCGACTTCTTCAAGGCATCCAGCTTTTTAGGGTTATTTGTAATCAGAGTTACTGGTTTTTGTCTCAGATGTTGAAGCACACTAATGGCATCCGCGTAATTGCGTGTATCATCTTCAAAACCCAACTGATGGTTGGCTTCGACGGTATCCATGCCTTCTTCTTGCAGAATATAAGCCATGGCTTTACTAAACAAACCGATTCCGCGACCTTCATGATTTGCCAGATAGAACAATGCACCTGTTCCATGTTCCACAATCATTTTCATCGACTGGTGGAGTTGAAATCCGCAATCACAACGCTTGCTACCAAAAATATCTCCAGTATGGCAAATACTATGCATGCGAACTAATGCATTTTCGGACTGTTGGAGATCCCCGTACACCAATACACTTGATTGTTGTCCCTCCGCCAAGTTCAGTGTGGACAATCGCTTCACGATCGTCTCAGCATTGGCATTCAGTAAGTTCTGGCGATCTTCCTCGTCCCGTACAGGTAGCCAGCAATACCATTGAAAAACAACCGTTTCCCCTTCCAAATTAACTGGCAGCTTGATCGGTCCTACCAAAATCGTCGAGGATTGCTCTCCACGAACAGTTTGGATTTTATCGTTAAGTAGCGTAGCTACATCTTTAATGTTCATCTCTCTGCACCATCCTTTATATAAACTCTATATATGAAATGCCTCGCATTTCTCAGGCTAATCGTTGTTGTCAGGGTTTTATATCATTTAACTATGTGTAAAAAATGTTCATGAAACGTGGACTCCATGATCAGTTGACGCTCCTGAAGCTCGGTGACAGCCTGCCGTCGTCCGTCTTCGAAAGCCTTCAGGTCTTCTGCCGTATATACCTGCTGGCGTAAACGAAGAAGCTCACTGGCCAGCACATCGGCATCCTTCAAAGCAGCGTTCAAACCAAAAGCTCCCGTAGGTGTCATGGTATGCGCCGCATCTCCAATCAGGACCAGTCCATTCTGTGCCCATGTGTCACTACGGCTGCTGAAAATATCCAACGGTACGAAGTCCTTCCATGAACGAATGTGATCATGCACACTATGCTCTAAATCCGGAAAAGCCTCCGTAAACAGCTGTATAAATGGTTCAAAAGATTGCTTAAACAGGGTGGAAAAGCTCCCCTCCTCCACATTCCAGCCAATTTGGATATAACCCTCAGCCTGCGAGAATAAAGCCAACTGACCTCCGTTGACCAGAGCCAGACGAGTGATGGGCTCCCACCCGGCAGGTGCCGTGATTTTGGCCCATAGCAGATCATAGCCGTGGCGAATGTTCGTCACAGGCATCTGCGCTAGCTTGCGCACAGTCGAATAGCGTCCGTCTGCCCCCACAATCAAAGAACTGTGAATCGTAATCTCATGACCGTTCTTATCGCGGGCGGTCAAGCCCGTGTACCCCTGCTCGCTGTCACCCTCCAACGCATTCACAGTTGTACCTGCCAGGTAACGGAAAGACTCGTAGGTGGACGCCTGCTTGAGCAGAGCTTCCAAAAATCGAGGTTGTGGAATATGCACCCCTACATTACCATGGATTGAAGCTGGCTCAACCGTCTTGACCTGCTGCTGATGCTGCCAATATTCGATTCTTGTGGAGGCGAGAATATGATCCTCATGAATTTGTTCGAGCAGTTTATGTTTGCGGATCACTTCCTGACCCTCATCGTTTAAAATTTCACCGCGGAAAGCCTTTCCGGGCACGCTCTGCCGCTCAACCAATATCGTTGAAACACCCTGCTCCGCCAGTAGACAGGATAACAAAGTCCCTGCGGGTCCCCCTCCAACTACGCACACTTCACATTCTAGCTTCATCCGACTTCCCCCTGCACCCAAACCATAACCTCAACGATTCGTCCGTATCTGTTCATTTAATTACATCATTAATCATATCAAATTAAGTTCAAATTTTAAGCATTTACATCTTAAACTCCGTATCAAAGCTAACAAGTTACTTTATGTAACAAAGTATATTTATATCATTCGATTTCGTCAAGTAATAAATTTATGTAAAGTAAAATCATTTACTTTTAACAGTGAATCGTTAATAATAGGAGCATGAGGTGATCACATGAATATTCCGCAGATGTGCCCACGGTTTGAAAAGGCTATGGAGCTACTGAGCAAGCGTTGGACGGTGTTGATCGTATTTCAACTAACGAATGGTCCGCAGCGTTTCGTCGCTATTGAGAATTCAATTCCTAACTTAAGTGGAAAAGTCCTTTCGGACCGTTTGAAAGAGCTGGAGGAAGAAGGAATCATTCAACGTATGGTTTATCCTGAAAAGCCTGTGCGGATTGAATACTCCCTTACGGATAAGGGACGCGATTTAGCTCCTTTATTTGACCATATTGGTACTTGGGCTACACGCTGGATTGAGGTTTTACCAGCCCTTGAACAGCAATGATCCATATGGGCTACAGCTATTTTTCCTAGACTAACATGATCAAGACACACAGACTGCTAACGTGCCAAAGAACGCCTTTGCTCTAGGTACAATTCGTACTCATCGTGCAAGGCGTTCTATTTTTTTATATGACGGAGTGTTAAAGGTCCATCTAAGATCGCATCCAAGATTTAAACATTTCCCTCACTGCTGCGTTGCATTTCCTCACGGATGGATTGCACCCGTTTTTTCCCCCAGTCATACATCATCTCCACAATCGGTAAAATCGTCATCCCCAGCTCAGTCATCGAATACTCCACCTTTGGAGGCACTTCGGGATACACTTCCCGGTGTACAATACCGTCCTCCATCAACTCCCGTAGCTGGTTGGTCAGCACTTTATGCGACAGCTTCGGAAACAACCTTTGCAGGTCACTGAACCGGTGCGGCCCTTCGACACCCAGATGCCATAAAATAACGACCTTCCATTTCCCGCTCAGCACAGATAGCGTTAATTCCTTTTCGCAGTTGTAGTCTCCGTTTACAATTTTCTCCCGTATTTCTTCTCTCAGCGTATCAGACATATATCAATTAACTCCTTCGAAATCATCATGATCTTCCACATGAATAGTAACCTGCAGGTAACCTCCGTACTTGAAAGTGCATTCTTCACAGCCCGACGAAGCCACCCTACAATAGTAAATAACGTTACACACTCAAGGAGGAATAGAGTATGAGTAAAAAAGCTCTTTTTATTATACCCCCAGAGCGCTTTAATGAGGATGAATTATTTAAACCAAAAGAAGCGCTGGAGCAAGCAGGTGTTACTGTAACATTAGCCAGTACAAAAACAGGCGAAATCATGGGTGACTACAACGGTAAAGCGACGGCTGATCTTGTCTTTACAGACGCTGTGCCGGCTGAGTATGATGTGGTATCTGTAATCGGCGGATCAGGAACAAATGATCATCTGTGGAATAACGCGGATCTCCAAGCTCTGCTGAAACAAGCTCATGAGCAAAAGACTTTAGTGGCTGGCATCTGCGCAGGCTCTGTAGCTGTGGCTCAAACCGGCCTGCTCTCTGGCAGAACGGCTACATGCTACCCCGTGGATGTGCAAAAGGATCAGCTCCAATCGCATCAAGCCGACTATGTCGCTCAGCATGTCGTCGCTCATAGCGATATTATTACAGCCGACGGCCCAGATGGTGCACAGGAGTTTGGTAAAGCACTCGTTCAAGCTCTGCAATAAGCATATTCTCGAAGTTCCAGATGGCACTTTAAGCAGCACTCCAACAAGCCGCATCGCGTCCTTTCTATTGTATGGGACCTGATGTGGCTTCTTTGTGTCATTTTCATGCTTAAGTGATTAATTTAATTGTATGGTCCTGGATTTTCGTGTTAGCTTTAAAGAATCGACGTTTAGTATAGGAGGCTTATATGCCGTGTTTATGAAAGGCAAAATCCATTTACATCAGGTAACGTCCGAATCGTTACGACTGGGCGCCTTACTATCATTAGTAGGGGGCTTTTTGGACACATATACCTTTGTTGGAAGAGGCGGTGTTTTCGCCAACGCACAGACAGGCAATATCGTCCTGCTGGCTGTCAAAGTCATTCAGGGGCACTGGGTTCAGGCATTATCCTATATCCCGCCTCTGATCGCCTTTTCACTGGGGGTTTTTGTTGCTGAAGGGATTAAACGCAAATCAACCCACCGTTTAACTCCAGACTGGACCCGCACAATTCTTTTACTGGAAATCGCGATTTTTTTCATCGTGGGATTGATTCCGCAAGGAGTTCCCAATACGGTAGTAGTGGTGATCGTCTCATTCGTCGCTTCCGTGCAAATGACTTCCTTCCGCAAGCTCATTGATGTGCCGTACACCTCCACGGTCAGCACCGGTAACCTTCGATCAGCTATCGAGGCTGTGTATGTCGCTGTAACGACCAAGGACACGAACGCTGCCATTCGAGCGATGCGTTATGGTGTCATCCTGGCTGCCTTCTTGGTAGGAGCCTTGCTGGGGGGATTTCTGACTTTGACGATTGGGGATAAAGCCGTTTGGGGCGCTGTTGTTGCACTTATTTTTTCTTTTATTTTATTTACAGAAGAGGAAAAGTGGAAGCTACCGCTGCGTCACTAATCCTCCATTATATTAGCCCTGAATGAACTGCCGCTGGGCCGTTTCAAAGAAATTCAAGAGGTTCTCGCGGGACGAAAATGCTGCCTGAGCAGATTGGTTGCTACCGCCCCCCTTGCCCTGAAACGCGCCCAGATTCTCTTTCAAAAACGCTCCGCAGCTAACGGATTGGCTACCATTATGTGCCAGAATGATTTTGTTTTCGGCTGTTGTGGCAAATAAAACAAGCAAATCATGCTCAGCTGTCAGCTTGGCAGCCAATTGCTGCATCTCCTGAATGGATTTTTGTTCAAATACATGAGCAAGAACATGCCCCTGTACAGCAGACAGCAGCTCTTTCGCTTGGTACGATGCATTTTCCTCTTGTAGAAACTCCACTTGCGCCTTGAGCTGCTTATGCTCCTGCTCCCATTTTTCGAATCGAGTCAAAATATCCTTTCGCCCAGTATTGAACTTCGCAGACAACACGTCCAAAATCCGAACACTCTCATTAAAGTCCTGGAGTGCGCGAGCACCACATTTGAAATGGATTCTTGCCATCCCTTTTTGCTTTTCCCATTTCAAGCATTTAATCATCCCGATTTCCCCGGCCTGAGCCACATGTGTACCGCCGCAAGCATTATATTCAATGCCTTCGATCTCAACAATCCGAATATTTTCTGTTACTTTAGGCATTTTCACAAGCGGAATGTCCTTCAATTGCTCATGGGTTACAAAATAACTTTTTATGCTGCGGTTATTGTAGATTTGCCGATTTGCTTCCTGCTCGATTGCCGATAGCTGCGCGGATGTTATATCAGAACAGTTGACATCAATTGTGGCGTACTCTTGTCCCAAATGAAAGCTTTCTGTACGCGCACCCAACAGTTCCAGACAAATCGCTGACAGCAAATGCTGCCCGCTATGCTGCTGCATATGATCAAATCTGCGCTCCCAATCCAATTGGCAGGCCACTTTCTCCTCCTCTGGCAAACGTTCTACCTGATGCCAAATGTCCCCATCCTCAAGAACCACATCTAATACACGGATGCCCTGAATCGTTCCTGTATCACATGGCTGACCTCCGCCATGCGGATAAAAGGCCGTTTCCTTGAGCATAACAAAAAATGCTCCGTCTCTTTCCATGCTCTGTGTAATATGAGTGTCCCACTCCGTAAGATTTGGAGCGGTGTAATATAATTTTGTCGCCATGTCAGGTCCCTCACTTTTGGGTATCTTTGTCTCGTGCGATATCCACTTATTATCAAGCACTTCACTGTAAATATCAATGTAGTGAATAGCTTAAACTACTGCACGGACAACCTCCATATAGTGAAAAATCTGCATGACGATTAACAAAATTTAGCTTGAAATTCATTTTTGAATCGATTAAGATTAGTCGACTAACTAATTTGTCGACTGGAACACAATGTAAGAAGAAAGGAGAACCTCATGGATTTTGATTTACGGGATTTGCCCACTCGTGAAGCGCTGCAAGAATTTTCTATGCGTATCCCAGAGATTGATGTAAGAGCGACAGAAGCGATGCTATTTTTTATGCGCGTATCCTCCAGTCTTTTTAAAGTCAGCTTTGAAGGCTTTGAGAAGTTTGGTATATCTCACGGAAAATTTTCAATATTAATTCTCCTGTATCGCAACATTCAAACAGGGTTGCTGGCTACAGAGCTTGCGGAGAAAGTAGGGGTTAGCAAGCCTACCGTTACCGGTCTGCTTGACCGTCTGGAACGCGATGGGCTTATTATGAGATCCGTTCACCCTTCCGACCGCCGTATGAGTATTGTTAAACTGACCGAACAAGGAACAGAAATGATGGAGAGACTGCTGCCTGTACATTTTACATGCACTTCCACACTGATGAGCCATCTATCCAACGATGAAAAAGAACTGCTCCTGACATTACTGAAAAAAATAGAAAGCGGCATCCCTGAAGCAAAAGAGATATATAAAGCAGCAAAGCCAGAGTAAGTTTTAATTTTTGCATTTTAGTTAGCCGGCTAACATCTAAATTATTAAATAATAGAATAAATAAAATGTACATAATCAGGATATTTATTCGAGTCTAGGTTGAATCCATTTTATGAACTTAAGGAGCATATTACCCATGAATCGCACACAAGTCACCAGCCTTATCATCCCTGTCATTTCTATTGCCTGTCTGATCGGCGGGGGGTTCCTGCTTCAGACTAACGGACAAGATCAAGTCACTGCTTCGCGATCCGTTAAAGGCACAACGCTCAATGCTGATAGCATTCATGTATCTTTTGAACAAGTAGGCGGCAAAGTCCTAAACATCCCGGTAACAGAAGAAACGAAAGTGAAAAAAGGAACTGTCCTTATGGCTTTGGATTCCAAAGATGTGGATTTGCAAATTGAGCAGCTGCGGACACAAATTGCGCAGTTCAATACACAGATCAGCCAACAGCAACAATCCATCCAATTAGGGTACACACGAGCAACAACTCAGGAAAAACAAGCACAGCTGGATATCGCGCAAGCTCAAGTCACTGAGAGCAAAAGCCAAGCGGCACTGCTGCGGGCACAGGCAGCTGAGCGTCAAGCCACTGCTGCGGAACAACAGGTCAATAATGGTGCTCGGGATGAAGATGTTCAGCAGCAACGAATTGCCGTAGCTTCTGCCACCAAAAACGTTCAGACGGCTCAGACTAACTACAAACGTAATAAAGCACTTTATGATGCAGGAAGTGCATCCAAAGCAGTGTTAGATGATGCTGAATCCTCATTGACTTTAGCGACAAATCAGTTGAGCCAGCAAAAGGAGTCTCTTCAAAAGCTGCTCCATGGCGCTACTCCTGAAGAACGTATGCAGGCCAGTGAACAGACCACACAAGCAGCGGTTGCGGTAAAACAAGCCGAGGAGGAAATCCGTGGTGCCCAATTGTCCGTCAATCGTTCCAGAACCCAACTGGAAACCATTCAGCAAAGCCGTCAACAGTTGGCAGATCAGAAGTTGGCTATCGACCTTTTAAAGCAACAAAAAGACACACAGGAAGTTCAGCTTAAAACATTGCTGCTCAAAAAAGAGCGACTGGTATTAAAGGCACCACAGGATGGCAAGGTTACTTCGATTAGTACAAAAGTCGGGGAAAATGTCGCGCAAGGAGCGCCTGTGATTACCCTGGAAACCAACGATTTATATTACGATCTGTATGTCAATGAGGAACAAGCGGGTAAATTCAAGGCCAATCAAGAAGTTAAAACCCGAGTATCTGCTCTCAACAAGGACTTGAAAGGTACCGTACGTTATGTGACCGCTGCGCCGCAATTCGCTAATGTAAAGATGTCCCGTGAAAAAGGTGAGGCAGATACCGCCACATTCCAAGTACGTGTATATGTAACAAGAGAAGCCGCTTTGCTACCAGGCATGACAGTTGAGGTGAATACGAATGAAATCACTTCGTGATGAATGGACGTATCTGGTTCACTCCAAGTATCCGATCATAGCTATCATCTTCCCTCTGATTGCAGTGCTGGGGTACTCCCTGCTGCTCCCAAGCAGCCAAATTAACGATGCTAACGTGGTAGTAGTGGATCAGGACAACACAGACTACAGCCGTGAGTTGATCCAGAAGATAGATGCTTCTCCATATATGAACGTAGCAGAGATTGTTTCGTTTACGGACAATCCTGAGCAGTATTTTTATCACGAAAAATATTTAGCCGTTATTTCCCTGCCGCACGGTTTAGAGGACAATCACCATCGTTCCCTTTCCAGTCGCGTGGGTCTCATTCTTGATAATACCAACGTTCAATCTATTACTTCCATTCGTACAGCTATGCAGGAAATTAGCGTTTCTGAGAATATGGAACTGTCTGTTCCAGCTATGTTGAAAACGGGGATGAACGCCGAACAGGCTCAGGGAGCTCTCAATGGTATTGCCTTGGAGGTGCGTTCCCTGTTTAACCCAACCAATGATTATCAGAATACGACGATACTTGCATTCACTTGTATGTTCTCTTTTATGATACTCAATATCAATAGCTTACCTATCGTCGCCAGACTAAGGGTTTCCAAGAGACTGGCTGCCGAACTGCAAAATCCGTTCAACATCCTACTGCGTATTCTTCCTTATACGCTGTTTTCGACGGCTGGCTTAATCTTCTCTCTCGGGATGCTTAAAATGTTTGGGGGAGGTCGTTTCGAAGCCAATCCGATCCTCTTCATGATTCCGGTTGTCCTGTATGTATTCGGTACCGTATGCTTCAATGTTCTGGTTGCATGGGGCGCTGCACATCCGGGGATTGCCATTGGCAGAATGGTGATGGTGCTCATGCCTGCTTTTGTACTATCGGGGGCCGTTCTTTCCAGATCACTGTTTCCACCTTTAGCGATTCAAATCGGTGATTTCTTTCCCTTCGTATGGATGTACAAATTCCTCCGCACCATGGGACTGCGCGGTGCATCTTTTCAGGAGATGCTTCCGGAACTCGGATCTTTGTTACTATATGTCGGTGTACTCTCCATGCTGGTGATCGCCAGAGCACTGTGGGAAAAACAGAAGCTGACCAAGCAGACTGCAGGCGCTGCTCCTGAAAAGGGATCGCCACATCCCGTTATTCCAGCAAGCTCAACTGGCGGCGGGTTATCTATGCAAGGGGCACCATCAGCACCTATGCACGAGCCTATAAAAGGATAGAGTCTCGCCTGTAAAATAAAAAGGGTTAAGTGTCGTCTAACGAGCTTTAACCCTTTTTCATTAACATGAAGATCTTCTATTTCAAAAATGCCAAACAAACACCGCCCTTTTAAGGAAGTATGCCTGAGTTCGCCCTTCCTAAGCCGTGCACTGGTTTATTCACCGGTCTCCGCAAATTTGCGAATACGAGCCCCGACTTCATCCCGTACACGCTGGAATACACTCCATTTCTCTTCTTCTGTTCCTTGTGCTTTAGCCGGATCATCAAATCCCCAATGTTCGCGGCGCACGTACGGAGGTGTAGTAGGACATTTATCGGCAGCATCTCCGCATAAGGTCACAACTAAATCCGCACTATTCAGCAAAACAGAATCAATAATATCTGAAGTTTGACCGGAAATATCCATCCCAACTTCATTCATCGCTTGCACCGCTTTAGGGTTGAGGCCGTGTGCTTCAATGCCCGCACTGTATACATTCCAACGGTCTCCCAAGTATTGTTTAGCCCAGCCTTCTGCCATTTGACTGCGGCAAGAATTACCAGTGCACAAAAAATAAATTGTCTTCTTATCCATCATCAGCGTCTCCTTCAATTGTACATTATGAAATGATTAACCACAGATATAAGCCCAGTAGGGTAATAAAAAGTGTAGGAATAGTTAAGACGATGCCTGTTTTAAAATAAGTACCCCATGAAATTTTCACGTTTTTCGAACGAAGCACATGCAACCACAATAAGGTGGCTAACGAACCAATTGGGGTTATCTTCGGTCCGAGATCCGACCCTATAACGTTAGCATAAATCAGTGCCTCTTTGACTATACCAGTTGTATGGGTGGCATCAATGGCAAGCGCATTAATCATGACCGTAGGTAAGTTATTCATACCCGACGAGATAATCGCCGCAATAAATCCCATGACCATGGTGGCCACAAACATACCTTGATCAGCAGCCGCTTGAATCACATGGGACAGCAGATCCGTCAAACCGGCATTACGCACACCATACACCACCACATACATTCCGATAGAGAAAAACACGATGGCCCATGGAGCGCCCTTGATGACTTCTTTCATGGGTACCACAGGGCTTCTTCTAGCCATCAGCAAGAAAAAGATGGCAATGATACCGGCCACCACCGAGACGGGAATGTCTAAAAATTCGCTTGCAAAGTAGCCAACCAACAATATTGTGAGAACAACCCAGGACATACGGAACATCTTTGGATCTTTTATCGCATTTGCAGGCGTGATTAACTGTGTCGTATCAAACGTTTTAGGAATTCTTTTGCGAAAAAAGAGATACAGTACCACGATACTAGCCAATAAGGAAAACAGATTAGGTACAATCATACGACTCGCATATTCCATAAAACTGATTCCAAAAAAGTCGGCTGACACAATATTAACGAGGTTGCTGACTACAAGCGGAAGCGACGTCGTATCTGCAATAAATCCGCTCGCAATGATAAAAGGAAATACCATTTTCTCATCCAATTTCAGTGCCCGAACCATCGCCAGTACAATTGGTGTCAAAATTAAGGCCGCACCGTCATTGGCAAAAAAGGCAGCAACTACGGCACCCAGCAGGCTCACATAGACAAACATCCGGGTTCCGCTTCCACGGGCTATCCGTGCCATGTGAAGTGCTGCCCATTCGAAGAAGCCGATTTTATCAAGGACTAACGAAATCAGAATAATGGCGACAAAAGCTAGTGTGGCATTCCAGACAATTTGAGTCACTTCCCAAACATCATGCAAATCCACTACACCTACCAGCAAGGCGAGTATGGCACCGCCGCAGGCAGACCATCCAATGGAAAGATGTTTAGGCTGCCAGATCACCAATACTAAAGTAACTAAGAATATAATGCATGCTAACAAAATCAATGTTCTAAACCTCCATTACATTACCTTATAAACATATACTTATATTAAAAACACCACAAAGAGATAAACGGAACAGGCTTTAGGATGAACAAGCTGAGGCATCCGGTCCACAAGATGCGATCGGTTCCTCTTTATTTAGCGATTTCAAAATATGCTTGGAGCCTGGCATGCTCTCAAGAACAGCTTGAATATGCGGTTTGTCGTCTACGTTTAAGGAATAGTATACCCACTGACTTCGCCGTTCTTCTTTTACAATTCCTTGCGACTTTAATTTTCTAAGATGTTGGCTGATTGCTGGCTGCGACATATCAAAAATATCTACAAATTCGCAAACACACCATTCTCTTTCTCTTAGCAGGGATAACATGATCAATCGGGTTTTATCCCCCAATAGTTTTAAATGATCGGCTATACAACCTAGTTGATCCAATGTATGACCTCCTTCCAATTAAATATAACAATATGCTTATATACTAATAAATCTTAACTTTAATATCAAGAACGAAGATACTTATTCATTTCACCAATTGCATAATCCAGTCTTTTATGTCCACGATTCGCAGTGTTTTGGGCCTTGTATTCGTCCCAGAAATTATTAACGGAACAAGGGAATCTTGTTCATGCAGCGATCCATGCGCTCCCCCTCCGATGTGGGTAGGGGAACTTTCACTAACCAGTTCATATCCAGGTTGAACCGTAATGACAACATATCTCCCTTCATGTGAATTCATTGCCCCGTGTAGCCTCGCCAAAACGTCTGGATATTTTCCATATTTGATCCGGTTGTTATTTAACGTAATATCCACAAGATTCGTTTCGCCCGATAATGTCCATGATTGTCCATATTCATCGGTAAATTTTCCACCGGGATGATAAGAAAACAGGCTACCATTTCTCCCCTTTGTAACCTGGATATTATTTTTACCGTCTTTCATAGCAATAATGTCGAGCTTATTCTCATGCTGTAAAAGCTTCACCACGTCAGACAAATCTACGTTATTGTCAATTGCATAGATATAGGCCATCCGTTCATTAGCGGCAATCACGATTTGGTCATCGTTTGTTACGGGTTGATTTAATTTCGCAATCCGGTAATGGCCCAAAAGAGGCCTTATATCAACAGTGGCTGCCTGTCGATCATTATAAACCGCACTTTGCCCACTGTCCCCCAAGACGATCCATGTAGCATTTTGTACAGCCTCTTCCCAAGAACCGTATGCGTTCAACACAGTTTGCAGTGCTTGATCGGCTTTTTCAATTCCCTCCAGTTGAGTCGGGCCTTTTCTATGCGCCAAATTATCATTCCCTGGAAAGTATGTGATGGTTAGGTTTGGAAGTTTTTTTTGATTGATTAGAAAAGCGGTTTCTTTTGCAGAAAATTCGTCGTTCATCCCAAATTTTTTCCACGGAGAAGTATTCCAGCTATTCCCCGGATCCAGTTGAGCAAAAGTTGCATATGAAAACCATTTAGGTCCTGTTATTTTCACTTGTTCTGGCACACGGTTACTGTTTGCAATAAAACGAGGCACCTTTAAGGAATGTTCCGTTCTTCCTCTAAAAACAATAGCATTGATGGACGCGGATTCTTTTCCTTTGTCAGCTAATGCTTCATGTATTGTTTTCGTTTTTTTGTTCAATTGAACTTGGTTTAATTGGTAAATAGCGTCATTAAATACTTGCAGTTGGTCGATTTTCAAGGCTTCTTTGGCACCATTGCCGTAGAGAATCATGCGTTTCTTTTGATCACTGTACCAAACGAGTCCAGGCACATGATGTTGGTCTGCATACGTTCCCGTTAATAATGTGCTGTCGATGGTCACAGACATTGTGGGAAATGAGCTGACTACCTGCGGGAAATATTGCCCTTGATGAAGGAGAAATCGCATTGCGGGGGCACGGCCTTCTTGAATCGCTTCTTGCAAAGGCTTATCCATTAAAGAATCAATCAAGATTACAATGACAGGTTTTTTGCCCATTTGATTTGCTGTGTGATGTGGGTTCACGCTCTGTTGCTTTAGCTTTTGACTGGAGTCCGCTCTACAGCCCAAGATCAACAACAATAAACTTAACATTAGTACAACGGTAACTTTATTTTTCATGCTCATGTGTGTGTCCCCTTCTTAGAAAAACAGTGCCCTTGATCCTCTTATTTTTTCATATACAAAAAAAATTATTCCTACATTGGATCTTCGGGAAAAGAGAGAACTCCTGCATTCAAAGTTACAACTCCATGAATTTTTTGAATCTAATAAGCCAAATTTAAGATCAAAATCATTCAGGGAGAGAGCATAGCAATGACCACAACAAACATACACGAATATTCCATGCACTATATAGATTCCGGAGAAGGAACGGCCATCCTATTCATTCACCCTCCGGTACTCACAAGCTCAAATTTCACATACCAAATCCAAGGGCTAACGCCCTATTTTCGTACTATAGCTTTTGATATCAGAGGACACGGTAAAAGTCAGCCTTCCGAACAAACGGTTACTTACCCTCTCATCGCCCAGGATATTAAGCATTTGATGGACCGATTGAGCTTGGATAAAGTATTTTTGTGTGGATATTCTACCGGAGGTTCAATAGTACTTGAATTTCTCCTGACTTATCCAGATCGGGCATGGGGGGGCATTGTTATCAGCGGAATGTCGGAGGTAAACGAATGGCGACTAAGAAACAAAATTTCTTTGGGCATTGCGCTATCCAAAATCGGCGCAGTCGGTACGATTGCGCTTTCTAATGCTTGGTCACAAACGAAACAATTATCTTTGTTCCGCAAGTTACTCAACGACGCGAAGCAGGGAAACCCTCGGAATGTCGAACAATATTATCGTTACAGCTTGAAGTATAACTGTACCTCACGGCTAGGGGAAATCCATCTTCCTGTCCTGCTCGTTTATGGTGAAGAGGATAAACACTTTCATCCATATGCCAACATATTGTATCAGCATTTACCGAAGAGTGAGCTTGTTTTCATTAAAAAAGCCGATCACCGCCTTCCTACGAAGGCCGCTGGATCATTGAATGAACTGATCAAGCAGTTCATAGAACGCTTCAGCCTTTAAGGCACATCCTACAGGAAAAGTCGCATACACATCTACATCCCACTCCTGATCTTATATCTTTGTCTGTATATGGCCTTGCATATGAGTTGCTCATCAAAGTAAAAAAAATTATATAATATTTTATACAATGTAAATATACAAATTATGCTAAAGTCATATATAGTTTAGGTTGGATAGGTATGTAAGTTCTGCTTCTAAATCTAAAGGGGTGTAAAAATGAAATGCTAAAGCGTATTCAAAATCTTTTCTTTATCCCTAACTACCCACTATTCATGATCTGCATGTTATTGCAAGGTATGGCTATTTCCATAAGCGCACCTTTTTTAGCTGTATATTTTACAAGTACACTTGGCGTATCGGTGGGAACCTTTGGTGTGTTTACAGCGGTGACTTTGATTTGTGGTATATGGATCAGCTCCCTTATTGCCAAACGCTCCGATACCGGATTGGATCGCAAACAAATTTTAGTGATTTGTACGTTATTTAATGCTGTCGCCTTTGCAGGATATCTTGTAATCCAAAACTTTTATGTACTTTTTATTTATATGACTGTCTTTACAGCGATTGGCGCCCCTGGGATGCCGCAGTTATTTGCCAGTGCACGTGAAGCAGTAGATCGCAGTAAATCTGCGGATCATGCCTTTGCGAATTCAACGCTTCGTTCTATGTTTTCTCTTGGCTTTATTACCGGGCCGCTCTTGGGTTCCTTCTTGATTGCACATACGGGCTTTAAAGGTATTTTTGTTGGTACGACCTCTATTTTTGTACTTATTGCCGTTCTTCTATTCTTTTTTATCAAGCAGCGTCCTGTTCAGGCTAAAAATAAGGATCAACTTTCACTTCATCACATTACATTACATAAAAATATGAAAATCCTGATCCCTTTTGTAGTTCTTACTCTGCTTTATACGTCTCACTGGATGAATAGTTTAAATATTTCCTTGTTCATCATTCACAATTTAAAAGGTGACACGAATGACGTTGCCCTCGTATCCAGTATTTGCGCAATCTTAGAAATACCCCTGATGCTCATGCTGGGCGTACTAGCAGCCAAATACTCCAACCGTTTGCTTATATTTTTAGGGGCTTTAACAGGCGTTGTCTATTACCTCCTCGTTCTTATGTCTACGGAGATGTGGCAACTATTTGCGGGACAGCTTCTCCTAGCCTTCTTTGTTGCAGTGATATCAGCCATTGGTATTAGCTATATGCAGGATTTGTTGCCATCTCTGCCCGGATACGCCTCGACACTGTATTCCAATGCGACAACGATCGGAAGATTGGCGGGGAGCTTGATGGGCGGATTGTTTGCTCAATGGATGGGTTATCGAAACTCCTATTGGATATGCTTATTCCTGATTCTCTGTTGCCTTGGTCTGCTGGCGATATCAAAAAAATTAGAGTTTGACCAATCGGCTGCTCTACAAGAAAGAAATCACAGCCTATAGAGCACCATCAATAAAAGAAACAGCACGTAATCTGGACGAGAACCTAAAGTCTGATTACGTGCTGCTTTATTATGCTACCCTGCCATGCGTAGCCCGAATTGGTTATAATCAGGAGCTGACGCACACACACCCTATTTTTTTATAGTAGAGAAACGGCTCATAATTGCATCGGCCGCATACGTATAACCGCCAGCCTGACGGAGTGATTCGCCAATTACATGCGCCTGTTGTTTATAGATGGCTTGATTTAAAACCTCTACCAAAGCAGCTTTTAAGATAGCAGGGGTAAGCTCATTTTTATTCACAGCAATCCCTGCTCCCAGCTCTTGGACCCGATTGGCCACAAGCGGCTGATCCGATGTCATGGGAACCAGAACCATTGGCACGTTGTAATACAAGGCTTCGCTTGCACTGTTCATTCCCCCATGTGTGATAAATGCATCTACACGCTGGAGCATTTCCAGTTGCGGAATATAGGGCTTGATCATAAAATTGTCCGGGATACCATCCGCCAATAACTCCATCTCCGCATATTGGCCTGATGAGAGTACAAATTGCACAGGCAAATCACGAAATGCTTCAAAGCAAAGCTTGTAAAACTCCAAATCTCTATTAAGAATAGTTCCCAATGATATATAAACAACCTGCGGATACAAAGCACGAAGCTGGTCGAACGGAAAAGAGGGCGCATCTTTACGAGGTACAATAGATGGACCTGCAAAAATATAGCTGTCATCCAGCTTTTCAGCTTGCGGTTGAAAATAACGGCTTGTATATACGACCTTTAGGCTGTGGGAATGTGAATCGAGTTCATCAATTGCAGGGACGGCAACCTGAAACTCCTCAGCTAATTGATGTACTACTTTCATCGTATCATCATAAAGCGCTCTCACTTTTATGTCATGATCATCCCCGCCTTGGTCAGAACCCAGAGGCTCTACGAAAGCAAACGAACAGACCGTACATACCGCAGGTATTCCCAGCCTCTCTGCTATAATTTTGCCTCCCCAACCCATCAAATAGTCATAAATCAAATAATCATACACCTTATTTTCAATTGCTTTCATAACCTTTGGAATAATCGGTTCAATCAAACCTTTAACGATCATATTCACGAATTGATAATGATGTTTATATTCAGCCGGCTTTAATACAGGATTGTGAATAAATGCATCCACACTAAATGGATAGGTGATCAGGTTTGCTCCCGTTTGTTGAATTCTCGTACCAAATTCCTCTGAACACACATAATCTACTTCCTCTCCCCTATCGACCAATTGCTTAATTAATCCTAATGACGGGTTAACATGGCCTTCAGCAGGCGTGATCACAACCAACACACGTGCCATCCTACACCTCCGACAACATAATGTATTTAAGAAAAAATGTTAGTTTTGTCCTTGATGATTTACACACTTCCCTCATTCAATATATAAAATATTTACCATAAAAACAAATGGTTTCAATTTTAGATTATGTATGCATCACATCCAAAATTGCTCACAAACACGCACATAAGCGGGGGAAAACGCTTGAAGCGCATCCCCCGCTTATCTATTGAATATACAATTATAGACGCCAATTCCAATGATCTGTCCCGCTCAGAACAGCTTCAACAGTGTACTGGTTTGCTTCGTCAGCCGTAAGCTGTTTGGCCCAAGGTACACGCCCGCTACTTTCTGCACCTGGTCCAAAGTTATCGTACTCTCCAAATCTTGCAGTCTGCTCATTGGATTCCTTACCCCAATTGTTCCAACCACCTGGCTTGATATGGTCATCCATATAGGTTTTCAAAAAAGTAACATGTGCGTAAGGACGCCATGGTCGCCCAAGATCCACCTTGCCTGTCAAGCCAGCTTCGGTTGTCAGACGACACTGAATAAATACAAAACCTGGCTGGTTCTCTTCCGTTGAAGCGGCTGTTACGTATCCGGCACGCAGGCTGTGTATGATCGAATTATCAAACACGGCAGGGGCATTGCCAAATATAAAATCTACACTGCCACTGATGTAACTGTCCTTAAAATATTGTCTGCCACGGTTCACGAGCAGTGTATCCTGTAGGCCAGTAATTTTGACATTGTGATACTTTCCACGATCACCTTCGGCATATAACGCTACAGCCTGCACCTGCCCGGTCCCTTCTGTGTTGGCGACCGTCACATTTTCCAACACAAAGTCAGGACTTTGCACACGCATAGTATAGCTATTGCTCGTTCCTAATTCTTTTCCATCCACTACGGTCTTGGCCGTATCATCAAAAGCAATGATCGTTTTGTCCCGATCTTCCCCGATAATACTCAGATTTTTTTTGGAGGAATTTACCTTTACTTTTTCGCGGTACGTACCATTTTTGAGATGGATAACAGTTCTTGTGTTGCTGTTGTCAGGGACTGCATCAATAGCTGCCTGCAGAGATGTATAGTCAGCAGGGCCATAGGTCGATACAACCACACTAGTGGGAGAAGTTCCTCCTGAGTCTGTTAGCTTGCGGACCTTGACATTGCTGAATTCCGACGTATTGTAATTCCACACATCGTTTTGTTGTTTGGATGCATCGGTAGCTAGCCCGAACAATAGCGGTTGATTATCTGGAAAGTCCACAATAGTTTCACCCGCTTTTTCCCAATTGGTTAAACCATCGGCGGATATCCATCCGGTCAGCTTTTGCCCTTGTCGCACCAGACGAACCGAATATGGCGTTGGAATAAACGTCTCCATTGACGCACGCGTGGTTTTACCATCTGTTTGATCACGACTGATAAGAATCCCCTGTTTACCATATTTAACAAATGCTAAAGACATAAAGGCCATTTTTGATCCAGGCTTCAGCGATTCACGAATCATTACCCCTGCCTCGGCATTATCATCCACAGGGGTAATCTTCTCCACACGAGCTGTAATTTCACCGTCTCCCTCCCATTTCTGATAAGCATAATGGAAAAGATCAGCTTTTCCGTCAATATCCCCCGCGGATTTCAGTCGGATACTGCTGCCGTTTGCATCTTCTTTTAATACCTGAGTATGCCCTTTGATATAGCCATCGTTACCATCAGAGCCAACCTCTTCGCTGAGCCAGTTCCCCGTTGGTGCAGTCGTGTTGACATGGATGGTAACAGGATTGGAAAATGTAGCAGTCCCCTTGCGGTCTGTCACCCGTGCAATAATGTAATGGGTGCCGTCCGTCACATGATTCCAACTGATTTGATAAGGCGCACTCTCTACTTTTCCAGCAAGTTTACCGTCAATGACAAATTCAACGTGAGCAATGCCATCTTGATCCTTGGCCGTTGCAGTTATGGTCGCATCACGTCCGGCTTCCAAAATATCGTTATGCTTCAGTGAACGTCCACCTTCATCCGATACCTGAACGAAGGCCTCCGGATTATCCACCTCACTGCCATTGGACAGCTTCTCAATGAGATCATTTAAATAAACTTCCAGATTCGTATAGCCCTTGGCAAAATGAGCATACTCGCCTGTACCGGCAAGCTCCTGACCGTTGCGGTCATCTGCATTATTGGGGTCCAGCCCATGAGCGCGTTCCCATTCATCCGGTATACCATCATGATCGCTGTCAGTAAGCTCCGTGGTGGTTACGCTATAATCATCGTAAATCCAGCCTGCTTCACGCGGGGAGTTGATAAACGCACCCGTTCCATTCTTCACATCATTCATAATTCGAGCGTCCACCGCATCTCTTCTTGGCAGCGTGGCTCCTGAGCCGGCGAGCACCTCAGTATATGCGGTCTGTGCATCTGTCGCCTGATATGGTCCATACGCATCTGGTGAAATTCCGTTGTCGTATTCCCCTCTGACTTCAATCGGCTCTGCCAAACGAGTGGAAGGGTCAATAATCGATCCAATGGATGTTCCAAGCTGCCAGTTGTCTTGAGTAACCGATTCGTTGTCGTACATGTAGTTGCCACCAATATAAATGCGTGTTTTATATTTTTTACTCCCCACGTCTACAAAGATTTGACTCCGCACGTCCTTATATGTGTTGGGGCCAAACTTATAATAGTTATTCAGCACATTATACGATCCTTCACCGCCACCGTAGGAAGAGAAAAATCCCCAGTTATAAATGACGTTATTAGTCATTTCCACAGCATCGATTTGTTTTTTATCGGTTGGGAACCGTGGATTGCGGCTTGCATTGTGAGCCAGCAAGTTATGATGATAGGTGGAATTCCGACCACCCCATATACCGCCATAGCCGTGGCGGCCTTTCTGGTGCGTAGTCATTAGCATACTTTCGGATGCAATAGACCATTGTACTGTCGTATTCACGTTATCGTACAGACTTAGTACCTCATCCACCGACCAGCTAAAGGAACAGTGATCAATCATAATGTTTTTATGGTACCTGGCTCCTAACGCGTCATCCTCACTGGGGTAACGATCAGTTAATCGAAAACGCAGGTAACGGAGAATGACGTTATCTGCATCAATCCCTGTTGTGTAATCGCTTACAGTTATGCCGTCGCCAGGAGCTGTCTGACCTGCAACCGTCAGGTTGTTGCCCAGGATTTTAAGTGGCTCCTTCAGATGAATGGTTCCACCCACCCGGAATACGACCGTCCGATTATCGGAGCTGACCGCTGCACGAAGAGATCCGGGGATCACCTGCTCACCTTTGCCGTAGTCTGCCAGCGTGGTAACTTCGTATACTTCACCTCCGCGTCCACCGGTAACATATTTACCGCCACCTTCAGCCCCCGGAAACGCCGGAATATTCGTCGCTATATTTTCTACTTTCTCCACTTTCCCCATCTCTGTCCCTACCGCAGTCTCTGCTTGGATCAATGGTGGGCACAAGGTCAACAACATTGAACCCACAACCACATTACATAGCACCTTTCTCCATGTACGCTGCTTGCTCATATTCTGTTTCCTCCCTAAGATTTTCTCTCACATCAGCGCATACTTTTATAAAAGAATGATCCGAGACGTTCAGAAGTGTCTTCACCTCCTTTCATCAATCTTTTCCGCTTTTACCGTGGGCAGGTGTCATATATACTATGGATATATGAATGCGCTTACTTATCTTAATTGGCAAAGGAAGAAGCACATGAATGAAATGAAGGAAGACAAATATGTCATCGGAGAACAACAATTCTCCATTCATCACATCTACCGTACCGGCTTCACCGTTATGCCCAGACCTCATGTTCATGACAACTATGAGCTGTATTTTTTGCTGCAGGGCGAACGCATCTACTTTATGAACGGCAAGGTATACACCGCTCGCAAGGGCGATCTGATATTCATCCTCCCTCATGACTTACACTCTACCGCCAGTACACAATTGGAGGAAACAGAACGCATTTTGATTCATTTTTCCCCGACGTTTCTCCCACAGCAGGATCATGACATTCTGGATCTACCGCCGTACCAGCAATCTGCGTTGCTTCGCTTACCGGCTAGAGAGCAAGTCGAAGTTGAACGGCTGTTCCTACAAATGAATACCGAATGTAGGAATAAGCAGCCTCTGCATGACCGCTGTGTACAGCATTTGCTGCTGGAAATGCTTATCCTGGTGCACCGATCGGAAGCGGCCGAGCGTAGTGAACTTGTTTCCTCTCATCCCATGCATCAGAAAATCACAGAAATTTCGTCTTTTATTCAGGACCATTTCAATGAGCCGTTAACTCTCGAACAAGTGGCCGCCTGCTTTTTTATTAGTCCGGCTTACCTAAGCCGCATCTTTCTAAAATTGACTGGCTTTCATTTCAGCGAGTACATCCGCGTAGTGAGGGTCAGGGCGGCTCAAACCAGACTGCGAACCACCAAAGACAAAATCCAGCACATTGCGGAGGATGTCGGCTTCGGTCATGCCTCCCATTTTAATAAAATCTTTAAAAAAATAACCGGACTCTCCCCTCTTCAATATCGTAAACAGGTTCGATAGGTATTCAGTGTAAATAATTAGGCGTTAATTTTATACATCCACTCTTGTCTTGTTTTTCCATTTTTATATCTGCTTGCTCTTTCATGGAACTAAAGACAAGCCACTTGAATTAAGCAAATTACACAACAAAAAAGCCATATTTCGCTGCAATGTATGCAACGAAGTATGGCCTATTACATCATCCATTCTATAATTTCAAGATGATATTCATCGTTTATCCATGATCTTTATTGTAATGCTTTGATATCCTGTAGCAGCATTTCAATATTTTCTTTCTTTGTGGCCCAACTAGTGCAGAATCGAACAGCAGTATGGGTATCATCAGCCTTTTCCCAAAAGGAGTAAGTATATTTTTCGCTCAATGCCTGTAATATACGATCTGCTATAATCGGAAACTGCTGATTGGTTGTGGAATGATATTGGAAAGAAAATCCTTGCTCGGATAATCCTTTTTGCAGCAGCATGGCCATATCTATGGCGTGTTTGGAAATCTCAAAGTATAAACCGTCTTCAAACAGCGTTTCAAACTGAATGCCCAGCATTCTCCCCTTAGCCAGCAGCCCTCCTTTTTGCTTGATCATGTATCTGAAATCTTGTTTCAAAGCATCATTTAGGATAACTACGGCTTCGCCCATCATTGCTCCAATTTTAGTGCCGCCAATATAAAATACATCGCACAGCTTGGCTATATCTGCCAAGGATGCATCACTATCCTCTGCAACCAAACCATAGCCTAAACGGGCCCCGTCTATAAACAGTGGTAAACCACATTCACGACACACTCCACTTAGCACTTCCAGCTCGGATCGGCTATAAATCGTTCCATTCTCGGTAGGTTGAGAAATATAAACCATCCCGGGCTGTACACAATGCTCAGGAGCAGAATCACCCCAGTGAGCGTCGTACAGTTCCTTTACCTGTTCACCCCGGATTTTCCCATCCTCGCTTGGCAATGTCAGTACTTTATGTCCAGTAGCCTCAATTGCTCCGGTCTCATGCACAGCAATATGCCCAGAAGTTGCCGCAATGACGCCTTGATGCGGACGCAAAATCGAAGAAATGACCGTTGTATTGGTCTGTGTACCTCCAACCAAAAAGTGTACATCCGCATTTTCGGAGTCACATGCTTTTTTAATATAAGATTTGGCTTTTTCACAATGATCGTCCACACCATAGCCTGGGGTTTGTTCCTCATTCGTCTCCAGTAGTCGCTTTAAAATACGCTCATGAGCACCTTCGGTATAGTCGCATTCAAATCGTATCATTCTGTATCCTCTCCGAAATATCCAATTTCTTCTGAATTAACAACATAGATGCATGTAATTCTGTAATCTCTTCTTCTGAAAGTCCTTGAACTAATCTTAGAATTTGTTCATCAGATCTTTCATTCAATTGGTTGTAGAACGTTTTTCCTTTGGGTGTCAGACGAATTAGATTTGTTCTATTATCCAACGTTGAATTTTCCTTAACAAGAAAGCCCTCTTTGCAAAATTTAGCAATGATCCTGCTCATATAGCTGCGGTCAATTTGAAGAGATTCGACCAGAGTATTCGCAATACACGGTTCGATCAACCCGATCTCTATAATGACACGTGCCTCGGTAAAGGAATATCCGCTATCCAGCACATGTCTGTCTAAAACACCAAGTAAATTCGTATAGAACCGATTAAAACGCCTCATATCCGCTATGATATTAGCATCGATATTGACCATAACTCCCCCTATTTAGTGGACTTTTGCAACAATTATAGTAATGATATTTGTTGACTCTGTCAACAAATAAAAAGATCGTACATAAAGACATTCGCCTCATGTACGATCCGTATTTATAAGAAAAATTGCAGTATATTCTTATCTGTATTTACCTACATGGTCAATGAGCTATCGGTATTTATAGACTTTTCCTGCTTCTGCTTCCGCTTCAGCTTCAGATGAGCTACGACCATATACAGAGTCGGTACAACAAACAAGGTTAAAATGGTCGAAAAGATCAGTCCAAAAATAATGGTCGTTGCCAACGGTTTGAAGAGGATTTCCCCTATTGTGGCAATAGGGATCATACCCACAATCGCAGTTAGCGAAGTAAGCAAGATCGGACGGAAACGGGCAGAACATGCCATAAGAATTGCGTCTGTCAGTTCGGCTCCTTCACGCCGCGCATCTTCAATAAACTCTATCAACACAATACCGTTGCGCACGACGATACCGGCCAGTGAAATGATACCCATAATACTCATGAATCCAATTGGCATGCCTGAAATAAAGCTTCCAAGAATTCCACCTGCCGCTGCCAGATACACAGTGGTCATAATAATGAGCGGTGTGGAGACGGAGTAAAACTGCATCGTGATCAAGAGCAGGATGAGAAATACAACAATAATAGCTAACTTGCCCAGATCTGTAAAAATATCAGATTGCGCGGATGTTTCTCCGCCCATCTCCCAGGTATAGCCTGGTTCAAACTGTGTATGGGTTAGTTTGCTACGGATGTCATTAGTGAGTTCTGTAGCCGTACGCCCATTTGCATTGGCTGAGATCGTTACTGTCCGCTCCAAATCATAGCGGTGGATTTGCTGAATGGAAAAGTCCGGTTTCATCGTGACTAACTGGGATAAGGGAATTTGCTCTTTTGCCGCATTGGTTACACTTAATTGCTGGAACAATACCTCAGGATCATCGTTTGGTTTATTCATGTATATATTGATATCCAGTAGTTCCTTACCTGTATCAAAATCCGTTACATTAACTCCGTCACCCATTAACAGCAGCGTACGTGTCAAATTGGAATAGCTAACCCGATATTTATCCAATGCTTGTGGATTGACTTGGAAATTCAGATTATAGCTTTGCATTCCCATATTATCGGTCACATCTACAGCTCCGGGGGTCGCCGCAACCATTTCTTTGACTTTAGCTGTCATGTTTTGCAGTTTATCAATGTCTTCTCCCTTCATACGGATAGACACCGCACTGCCGACCGGGATACCTAATTGAGGAACCCGAATGCTGATCAATGCAGATGGATATTTGGCTTGAAGCGTATGAGTCCAGCTATCCACTGTTTTTTGGAGATCGAATAGCCCCTCTTTTCCAACGACAGCAAGTTGACCGTTGACCGCTCCCCCGGAGCCGTGACCGCCTGCAACATCGCTATACATCTGAGGCGCTCCTCCACCTGCCGTTGCCGACAACCGTTCTGTTTCTGGTTGTTTTTTGACCCACATGCCAATCTCGTTAATAACCCGATTGGTTGCCTGCAACGACGTTCCTTCTGGCATCGTTACGCTGATGGTGGCATCTGCTTGATCGGATTCTGGGAATAGTTGAATGGGAACAACCGCAAGTAGTCCATAAGCGGCTGTACCAATCATAAGACCAACCAGCGCTGTTAAAAGTGGACGCCGTAGTATTCTTGGCATCCAGTTTTTAGAGTACACATTGGATAGAGACTGGATTTGATGCCCCAGAAGCCCAGGTGGCTTAACGGTTTGGTTCCTCTCTTTTCCTTTACGACGTTGATCATACCATTGGCGGAAAATAGGAATAATCGTTAGCGACATAATCATGGAAGCCAGCATGGTTAACGAAATAACGGTAGGGATCGGTTTAATAAAGTCTCCGATATTACCCGGCAGAAATAGCAGCGGGGCAAATGCTGCAACCGTAGCTAGCGTAGCTGTAATGATCGATAAGGACACCTCTTTGGTTCCTTTAATGGCTGCCTCCGTAGCATTTTCCCCAAATTCAGAGCGTCGGCGTTCAATGTTGTCATTGACCACGACCGCATCATCAACCAATATCCCTAGCACGATGATGAGTCCGATGACTGATATTTGATTCAGCGTAGTTCCTGTCATGGGCAAGAAAATAAAGCCGATGGCGATGGAAACAGGAATGGCCAACGCTACAAATGCAGAAGTTAGCAAATTCAAACCTAAAGTACATATCACAATGACCGATAAAATAGCAATAATCATCTCTTTGGTCAGATTTCCAAATATTTCACTCACTCGATCATTTTGTGCAAAAAGCAGTTCAAAATGTACATTCTTCGGCAAACTGCTCGCAAGTTCATTGATTTTAGCTGTTGTTGCCTTGGAAACTGTAGGCACGTCTGTGCCTATATCTCCACTCACACTGATCGAAATAGCAGGCTTGGTATTCACATACGTATAACTAGCTGCTTTTTTAAAAACAAGCGAGGCAGTACCTATATCCTTCAAAGATATCGGAAATCCATCGTCATTGCTTGAAATCTGGACATTATTCAGAATCGATGGGTCCGTTGAGGCATTTACCGTCAGCTGATAAGTACGCTCATTGAAATCCATACTTCCTGTAGGTACTCTATCATTCTCATCCTTGATCGCTTGGACAACCTGCTCCCAGGAGAGGTTATATTGTTGCATCTTTTGCGTGTCTAAACTAACTCGTACCTCTTGCTCGGGTATCCCTTGAATATTGACCTGCGAAATACCAGGGACTGTTTTTAATTGATCTTTCCATTTGTTCATTAATTCATTTAACGAATATAAATCCTCAACCTTATCAGAAGTAATCGCATATGAACCAATGAAAGAGCTAGTCATGCTATCATTGATCATAGGCTGCATCGCGTCCTCTGGAAGCTCAGATTGTGCATCCTGCACCTTTGTACGAAGATCAGCCCATACTTTGGTCGGGTCCGCATCATTCAAAGCTTCTATGATGATACTGGATTGGCCTTTCGATGAAGTAGAGGAAATCGTTTTGACACCTTGTACAGCTTTAATTTTCTGTTCCATGATCTTAGTAATGGTTTGCTCGATTCTTTCAGGTGAGGCACCCGGATAGATCGTTGTAACACTAGCTGTCATAGGAATAACATCAGGCTGCTCCTGTTTGGGTAATGATGTAAAATTGAAGAGCCCTAGCAGTATGCACATGCCAAAGAAAATAAGCGTAATTTTCTGCTTTTTAACAATATATTTAATCATTCGGACGACTCCTCCGATTTCCCAAGCACATCATTCCCAATTAAATCGCCATTAAATAAGGTTCCTGCTCCTTGTGTAACGATTTGATCGCCTGCCTGTAGTCCGGAGAGAACTTCGAATTGATTATTCGTCACTTTTCCCACTTTAATCGTGGTTTTAACAGCCTTACCATTCACAGCTTTAAATATATAAGGGTCACTTCCATTGCTAATCACGGCTTCCACAGGCACTAACAGTGCTTCCGCTTGATTCACACTTTTAGATGCGCTGATGACTTGACCAGGTTTCCAATTCAGTTCAGGATTAGGAATGCTGACTTCCACATTAATACTGCCCGTTTTGGTATTCGTGGATGGATAGATCTGAGTAACAGTCCCTGTTCTAATTTCATCATAGAGAGAAATATTTACTTTTTGGTTTTTCTTCCATGATAAGATTTCGCTATCCGGTACGGGCAGAAGTACTTTTAAGGTCTTGATATTCCCGACAATGAATGCCTCACTTCCACTGGAACCCAGTTGACCATCGGCTACTTTTTTTTCAATGACCACGCCAGTGATCGGGGAGGTTAAAGTCGCTTTTTTAAGTGACAAGGATGACTGTTCATAAGCAGCCAATGCATCCTCATAGGTAGCCTGCGCTTGAGCTTTACTGGCTAGCCCTTGCTGTTTCGTAGCAATAGCGGTCTCCAGCCCTGCTCTGGCCTGCTCTATACCAGCTGAAGCCTGGGTACGTTGTTCCTGCGAGGCGCCTGCAAGCAAGAGAGACAGCTGCTCTTGTGCGTCACTTAAACTTTTTTGTGCATTCGTTAATTCCAGCTGTGCATTCTCATTTTCCGACAATGATGCTGCGCCTGCCTGGAACAGGCTCTGCGTCCGTGCGGCATCCGCCTTCTTCTTATTGTAAGCATTGGTTGCCGCAGTAACCGCATTTTGTGACTGGGCAATTTCCTGTTTTTTGGCGCCATTGTTCAATTCCTGCAATTTCGATTGGGCCGCATCGACCTGGGATTGCGAACTATGAATACCCGCCTGTGCCGATTGAATGGAAGCCTCCGCTTGGCTAAGACCAGCCTTTGCCTTCTCCATGGTTGCCTTGGCCCGATCCAGCTGCAACTGGTAAGCAGATGTATCCAACTTCGCAAGGACGCTCCCTTTTTCTACGGAATCCCCTACCTCCACCATAGTGTTCAATATACGTCCATCCGCTTCAAAGGAAACACTAGCTTCATTACTTGCCTGCAATGTTCCCGCCAAATTAAAATCATTGGCCAAAGGTTTCATTACAAGTTTCTCTACTTTTACTGGGTGACTGGCTTGTGTTACAGAGTTCTCCGTTGCACTGGAGCAACCGGAAGCTACTATAGCTAATGCAATCCCTGTAATCATGATCCTGATTCCTTTTCTCTTCAACTTCATGTCATCCTCCCTGATTCTCTCTTCTAAAGGTGCTATCAGCAACCCGTGGGTCAAGTAAACTTTTTCATTTCTTGTTTCATGTTATAACAATGAACACACAAAAAAATCGTACAAAGGGGCAAGCACCTTATGTACGACTGGGCAATGAAATAACATATATTTAGTTAACATCTCTAAAGCTGTAAAATACCACGCTCCAACGAAACGGCAACGGCTTCGGATCTAGAATCAACACCAAGCTTGTTATAAATATTCGTTAAATGCGCTTTGACGGTACGCTCGGAGATTCCCATATCAAATGCAATTTCTTTGCTTTTAAAACCGTGTGCAACCGACTTTAATATGTGCCTTTCCTTATCAGTAAGAACTAAGCTACTTTCGTGCGGCTCTGGCTTGGCTTCTTTCTTATTCGTTGCAGCGAACACCCTAGCTGTTATTTCTGGCTGAAGCAACGTTTCGCCTCTAAGTGCTGACTCAATCGTGCGAAATAAGTTTTCCCGACTGGTATCTTTTAATAAATATCCCTTTGCCCCTAAAGAAAGTCCTTTAATCATGAGATCATCTTCGTTATAGGTAGTCAGGATAATGACTGGCGTTTCATTTTGTTTTTCTCTGAGGGCTTTCATAGTTTCCAAACCACTCATTTGTGGCATATATAAATCCAGCAATATAACATCCGGTTGAAGTTCTTCGATTAATTTAAGAGCTGTTATACCCTCTCCGGCCTCGCCAATAACTTCATAGCTGTCATTGGTCTCCAACACCAGCTTTAACCCTTCTCTAACGACCCAATGATCATCGACGATTAAAATCTTGTATTTCATGATAGGTCTCCTTTAGTAAGAGGCGCCTCTATTTTTATAGCTGTACCTTCTTGAACTATACTGTTGATATTTATGTTTCCACCCAGCATCCGTACACGTTCATGCATACCTATAATTCCGTAATGTCCTGTCTGCTTGGCAATAATATCCTTATCAAATCCTTTGCCATCATCGCGAATCTCGATTTCAATCTTGCCTTCGTTATCTAAAATATGAATCCATACGGTATTCGCATGTGAATGCTTTGCTACATTGGTTAAACATTCGCTTATTATAAACAATCCATGTTCGAACAACAGTCTGGGGACGGAAGCTTTAATTTTGATGTTGCGTATTACTCGAATGCTCGTAGCCATAGTAAATCGCTGTATTTCTTCCTCCACGGCCTCTGCAAAATCAACTTCCGAGATGGTTTTCGAACGCAGATTGTCTATAGCTCGTCTCGAATCAGACAATGTTCTTCGCACTTGTGACATCGATTGTTGGACGATCTCCTGAGCCCTTTGCGTACTTCCTTTTGTCAGATGAGCATCAATGGCTTCAAGCTGCATGATTAGCCCAGCAAGCCCTTGAGCCAGCGTATCATGCAGATCACGAGCCATACGTTGTCGTTCATTGGCAATTGTAAGTTCTTCCACCTTTTGATGTGCGGCTTCAAGCTCTTTCAGAACATTTTGCGTGCGGATTCGTGCTTTGACTTGTTTGAGAAAAAGAACCGCATAAGCTACTATAACAACGACAATTAGAAAAAATAGCGGGATGAACAACACAAATTGCCTGCCCTCATTGTGAGAGACCACAGCCACACAAAAAAGCACATAGGAGATCAAAAATACAAGAATAACCTTGAGCGGCTTATAATAAATACCTATACTCTGACCCACCAAAACGGGCATTAGCCCAACCAGTACTATGGAGAAACTGTCAGGTAGAAGAAATGCACTTGCAAAGATCAAGCCCCCTTGTACAACAAAATAAACCCATGAAAAATATTTTGCAACTCTATGAGCATGCAAGTACAAGAGGATATGCAATATGATGATTACAGTAAACAAGGAACTTTGCAACAGATATAAACCACCGAACAAATGTTGAAGAATGACAGACTCACTATAAATTATAAAAATCCATATAATAGTTAATATTTTCGAAATATCCTTGTTCTCAACTTCACCTTCACTTATTTCCGGATCTAGATTTTGAACCTGTACATTGAATTCATCGTTCATAATTCCCTCCTACAATTCTGAATTCATGCTTTTCAACTTATTAGAGACAATGCCGCTATGAGCAGCTGGTCCATTTTGAACAGAAATCATGTATAACTTATTTTACAAAAAAACGAAAAGAAAAAAACGTACACACGGGCAGCTTCACTTGTACGTTTGGGCATTGAATACTTTTTGTTCGATACGATCCAATTATACGTCATATAAAAAGCACGCAACAGGTTATCCTGTGCGCGCTTGTCCACTCCCTATTCTTCTTCCAACTCATCTGGTACATCATATTTATTGATATGCGAGGTCATTGCTGCAACAGCTTCGCTGGCATCTGTTGTGGCCGGTACTTCTCTGACCACATCGTCCGTCTGATCACGAAAATTCAAACGATCTGCCTCGATCTCTTTCTGTTGATTGGGTTTCACTTTTCATGTCGCTCCTTTCTATTCAAGGGTTTGATCTCGTTCTGTTAACGCGTACAAAGGTACTTCCCGTTCCTCTTCCGGATTGTTCAGCGCATAGATCCGTGCCGTCTCACGTTGTTCGTTCACATGCTGAATGTAGATGGGTAACCCATCGCACAACACATTTGCCATGATGGAAGAGGACGCTATTTCTTGTGCTCTTTGGACATTCATTTAGAAAAAACCTCCCTCGCTAAATAGGTTCGTCTTTACTATGCACGAGGTAAATATTTGTTATACACATTTCATGCCAACATGTCCTTGTCTTATTCTTTTGAATTATATTGACTGTTTTAAAACGCAATCATGAAAGGATATCATTTGAAAAAATAAATATTATTGTTATTATGGATTGAGAGATTCAGTTAAAACTGCATCTTAAATGAAAGAGAAGGAAAGGAGTAAGGATGGATGTTAAATGTATTAATGGTTAATTTTCCGGCAGAAGGACATGTAAACCCCACGCTTGGGATCACACAAGCCTTTGCAGCACGAGGGGACCAGGTTCATTACATTACAACTGAGAAATACAAGAATAGACTCGAAGCAGTTGGAGCGAAGGTTCACCTGCATCCTGATCTGGTCAGGACTGCTTCCATTGATACCAACACTCCGGCAGGACTGAACGCATTTTTGAATATTCATATCCAGACTTCGATGGACATCTTAGCCATCACTCAGGAGCTGTCCGAGCGTATTCAATTTGACTTGGTGTTCTATGATCGATTCGGAGCTGGTGAATTAGTAAGAGATTATTTGAATATTCCAGGCATTTCTTCATCCCCATCTTTTCTCATTTCAAATCATCTGATGGCCGCCAATCTCTTCCGCTCCGACGCTAAAGTACCGTTTCAGCCTGATGAACAAGTCACATCATCACTGCATCTCATGAAAGAAAGGTTCGGTGTTGCTCCCAAAGATCTGGTTCAATTTATGAACAATTCAGGAGCTTTGAATGTCGTATATACGAGCAGATATTTTCAACCGAATGGTGAACAATTTGGGGACGAGCATCTTTTTATTGGCCCCAGCTTCCCGGAGCGCAAAAGAGAAAATTCATTCCCGCTAGACAGACTACAGGGTAAAAAGGTTTTGTATATTTCGATGGGAACTGTTCTAGACCATACTGAGGACTTTTTTAACACCTGCATTGAGGCTTTTTCCGATTTTGAAGGCATCGTCGTGATTGCAGCTGGCGAAAAAGCTGACTTTACGAAAATTAATCCTGCCCCTGGGCACTTTATCATCTCACCCTATGTACCTCAATTGGAGGTATTACGTCATACAGATGTATTTATTACTCATGGTGGAATGAACAGTGTGAATGAAGGAATTCACTTTAATGTCCCCTTGGTAGTGCTGCCTCAGGACAAAGATCAGCCCATGGTCGCACAGCGGTTAACGGAACTTCAGGCTGGCTATCGAATAACTAAAGATCAAATCAATGCACAATCGTTAAGAGATGCCGTACGTGAGGTCGTGTCAAACGCAGCGTATAAAGAGGGCGTACAAAAAATAAATAATAGCTTCCAGCAATCCGGCGGTACAGAAGAAGCCCTCATCAAAATTGATGCTTATCTGCAAAATAAGCGCGCCTAAAATCCCACGAGCAAAATGGCCACAAAAAACAGGAGCCTGACCATCAACGGTCAGGCTCCTGTTTGTCATGCGATTCTATGTGAGGATATCCCATTTCTGGAACGAGACCATCGTACATTTTCCGCTCGCAAACGCACGAATACCTGTTGATTCCATTCCGGGATACACTCTTCCTGTGAGGACGTATTCACCGTCACCGATGAATATTTCCACAGAGCTTTTATCGACGAAAATCCGAAGCTCCAGACGCCCCTCTTGTAAGCCCAAGGGCACTCTTCTCTCTCCGCCCGGTCCGATACCGGCACGCTCACGGTTAAAACGGAATAGACCGTCATCGGGACGATACGACAGTACCGTTTCCTCTTCGTCGCCCACCCGTAGCTTCAAGCCGAATTCCTCCGTATGACCAGCCTCGAACTCAAATACCGCCTTCAGTTCGTAGCTATCTCCGAACGTGTCCATGATCTGCTCGCCTGTCAGCAAGATATCCCGCTGCTCGAACAGATTGGATCGGTAATTTTCCACCTCATCAAGCGGACGGAACAGCAATCTGTCGTGGTCGATCACCGCTTCCCGCGGAAGACTCATCGCACCTGCCCAATGATGTCCCTGCTGGGTTGGCATCTCCGACTCCCACATATCCATCCATCCGATGATGATACGCCGCCCTTGATCATCCAAGGTTGACTGCGGGGCATAGAAATCGAATCCGTGATCTACCTGAGCATACCGCTCTGCCGTAAATGTTCCAGCCTCCGCATTGAAATCACCTATACCGTACATGGTGGAATGCAGATTACGGTATGCTTCTCCCTGAGCAGGCATGCGCTGTGGAGACAGCATGAATACGTGCCGATCGCCGAGCGGGAACAGATCTGGACATTCCCAATTATCACCGAAGCGTCCGTCACTCACAGCCAGCACATTGACATACGTCCAGCTTCTCAGGTCTTCAGATCGGTAAAGCAGTACAAGCCCGTTCCCTTGGGCATCATTAGACCCAAGCACGACGTAGTATTGGTCCTCATGTCTGAACACCTTAGGATCACGAAAATCTTTGCGGCTGACCGTGTCCGGTATGGCGTCATAACCGATGACTGGGTTGCCCTCCCACTTTTCGAATGTCACTCCGTCTTCTGATACTGCAATTCCCTGTGACTGCTTGTAATCCTGATCCTTGTCAGGCCCAGTTACAACATGTCCGGTATACATCAGGACAAGCTTCCCGTCCTGCTCAACCGCACTGCCGGAGAAGCAGCCATCCCGGTCGAACTCACCGTCCGGGGCCAAAGCAACCGGTAGATAGTCCCACTTCATAAGATCGCGGCTGACTGCGTGTCCCCAGTGCATCGGTCCCCACACCGATTTATACGGATAATGTTGATAGAACAAGTGATACTGCCCGTTATATTGAATGAAACCGTTCGGATCATTCATCCAGCCAAATTCAGCCATTAAATGATAGTTCAGCCGATAATCCGGCCGAAGCATATGCTTGGATTGGGAAATAAATTGATCAGCATTTTCTCTCGTATACACTCTAGTATGTTTGATAAGGCATCCTACTCCTACAGTTATTTAATCGAACCTTGCATAACACCCTGAATAATATATTTCTGGGCGAACAGATAGATGATAATGATCGGAAATATCGTGAGTACCAAACTTGCCATCAATGGCCCATAATCCACTGTGTAGGTTCCATAAAAGTTGTATGTGGACAGCGGAAGTGTCCTTTGCTCAGGATCGACCAGAATGAGCGAAGGCAGCAGAAAATCATTCCAGATCCACAGTACATTGAGAATGGAAATAGTGGCCGTCGTAGGCATCAATACCGGAAACACGATGCGGAAGAAGGTCTGAATCCGCGTGCAGCCGTCAATCAGCGCTGCTTCCTCCAATTCCTTCGGAATACTCTTTACGAATCCATGATAAATGAAGACGGCCAGCGAGCTACCAAAACCGATATACATGTAAATCAGCGACCATTTGCTGTTCAGCAGATCAAGTGAGCCGTAAATTTTCACCAATGGAATCATGATGGCCTGGAATGGAATAATCATGGAAGCTACCATCAGCATAAATGTATATTGGTTGAACTTGGTGTTGTTTCTGACAAAATAATGAGCCGTCATCGCCGCAAACAGGGAGATAAACAAGACACTTAACACCGTTATGACCAATGAGTTAGTGAATGCAGTGATATAATTCATTTTATCAAATGCATTCATATAGTTGGTCATATTGAAGCTCTCTGGAAGCGATAACGGATTCGAGGTGATGTCTATATTTTCCTTGAACGAATTGATCAGCAGAAAGACGAACGGTACGATGAACAATATAAGTATGATCGTCAGCACAATGAATTTGATCATGGAGGAAGCGATTTTTTTGCTTGCCATTACGCCTCCACCTCCAACTTCTTGCTAAAATAAACCTGGAGCAGAGTGATGAGAGCAACCATCAGGAACAGTACGAATGCTTCTGCCTGCCCCACACCATAGTCACGGGAAAGGAATGCCTTTTCATACACATGCATCGACACCATTTGAGTACTACTGAACGGTCCACCTTTCGTGAGCGCAAGGTTGACGTCATAGACCATAAATCCACGCTGCAGGGACAAAAATATACATACGATGAAAGAAGGAACCATCAAGGGCAGCACCATTTTCCGCAGTCTGGTCCAGCTGCTCGCCCCGTCAATGCTTGCAGCCTCCATAATATCATTCGGTACACCCGTCAATCCTGCAATATAAATGACCATCATGTAACCCGCGTTCTGCCACACGGTTACAATCACGAGTGTCCAGAACGCTTTGTCAGGATCAGCCAGCCAAGTCGTGCTGAGCGCTTGAATATCGGCATGTTGCCCCAAATAGACCAGCACGTTGTTGAAGATGAACTGCCAGATAAAACCGAGTACAATACCGCCGACAAGGTTGGGCAGGAAAAATCCTGCCCGGAAAATACTCTGTCCTTTTAACCCTTTAGTCAGCACATAAGCCAGCATAAAAGCGATGACATTGATAAGAACAACGGTATAAAATACATATTTGAGCGTCAAGGCGAACGATTTCCAAAACTCAATATCCCGAAAAACGGCCAGATAGTTTTGGATGCCAACCAGCGTTAGTGTCGTGGAAATACCATCCCAGTTTGTGAACGTCAAATAAATGCCGTACAAAAATGGAATGATCATTACCGTTATGAAGGCAAACAAGGTTGGTCCGGTGAACAGCAGCCGTGACCGTAGCCGGTTCCATACTCCTTTTTCCGCAATCATGGTGATCCCTCTCTTTGTTTCGGATTTCTCTCTCTATTTCCGGGTAATTTGAAATAAGCCTTATTTTACGCTTTTCCAGTAGTTTTCGATTTCCTTAGCCAGTGTTGCGCGATCACCCTGCTTCGCCAGATATTTTTGCATGGAAGATCCTAGCTTAGACCAGTGGTCGGCCGGCAGCAAGCTCATCGACTGCTCTGACTTGCCTTTTGCAATATAATCCTGAATGGATTTGCCAAGTGGATCGGCCGCAGGCAGTGTAATATTTTTGAACGCTGGGATAATGTTCGCTTTGTTTACGAGGAAATCCTGACCTTTCGCATCATAGACGATCCAGTTCAGGAACTTCTTCGCTGCCTCTTGCTGCTCCGGCGTACTCTTCTCCTTGTCAATGACAATACGTTTGGAAACAGCGGATGAAATTTCCTGATTGCCGTAGTCATCAGCATTGTTGCTGATGGGTACAGGCAAGAAACCATATTCTTTGTTAGCCGTATCAAAACCGCTGATTTGCGGCCATGCCCAGTTGCCCATGAACCAAATACCAACTTCGCCTTTGCCAAGCAGTTCTGGTCCACGCTCATAAGCGCCTGCCAGTGGGGAAGCCTGATCGATATTGTATTTCATCATGACGTCGAATGTATCCATAAGTCCGTTAAATACTGGATTGCTAGCCAAGTTAGCCTGGCCCGCTTTCAGAGATGCCATAAATTTGTCCACTTCAGCCATGTCTTTGTTCTGGCCTGCATAAGCAAGTGGCAAATAATGAGCGCCTAGGGACCAATCCATTGGTGAAATCACCAATGCTTTCTTCCCAGATGCCTCGATTTGCTGAAACAGCTTTTCAAGATCATTTCGGGTTTTAATTGTGGTGGGGTCAAAGCTTCCGCCTACCGCTTTATCAACAACCGCTTTGTTATAGATGAATCCGTAGCCTTCAACAGCCAGCGGAAACGCGTAATTTTTACCGTCAAACGTCGTCGTTGTGGTAGCGTTTTCAACAGTGTCCGCATTCCACTTTTCTCCGCTTAGATCGAGGATACGATCCTTGAATTTTTCCACATCACCTGTATCAAGCATGATCATGGTCGGCGGGTTTCCGGATGCATACAATGCAGAGGCACGCTCAAAAGGCGATCCACCGGCCGGAACCGGCTGGATTTCAACAGTAATGCCGGGATTGTCTTTCTGGAACGCCTTGGCGGCATCCTCCAGTTGTGAAAGGATTTCACCCTTAGAGTTCAAAAGTGTAATTTTCACATTTCCTGAATCCGCTGATCCCCCTCCAGAAGCTGAATTGCCTTCTCCTCCGGAGCCGCCGCATGCAGACACCACCATAACCAAAAGAAGCAGCATTACCATCCATTGAACTCTTTTGAATTTCCTCACTGTTGTCATCCCCCTATTTCTGTAATGGCTCTGAACGCTTAAATAAAACGCTTACAAACGGATTATATGTCAAAGAATCATTCTATGTCAATCGTTTGACATGTTAAACCTTTAACATTCTCTAAAAAAAATCTGTTCCCCTTGTTAGAGGAACAGATTTCATTCAGGTCGTTGCACGCTCAATCAGTTCAACAGGCAGCCGATTAACAGGCTGTACCTGCTCTCCCTCGGCCTGTCTACGAATCAGCTCGACCGCCAACCTGCCGATCTCTGCAATTGGCTGTCTTACCGATGTAAGTTCAGGCGTCAGCCAGGAAGCAGCGCTCACGTCATCGAAGCCTACAATACGCACATTCTCCGGTACATGCCGTCCGGCGCGGATATATTCTTTCAGCGCAAAAGCTGCAATAATATCGCTTGTTGCAAACACCCCATCCACATCTGGATGTTCATGAACGAGTTTGGAAATCAATCGCTCGTACTCCTTTTGGTCGAACACATTCAGGTCTGTTTGAACGATTACATGCTCGACACTATTCCTGTTCACGACATCCCGGAAAGCTGTGGTCCGCTCATTGGACAGCATGTTCAGCTCCAGATTTCCACATATATGCGCAATTTTCCGGCACCCTTTGCGAATGAGCAGTTCCGTAGCCAGCTCACCTCCGCGATAATTGTCCGAAGATATGTACGGGATTTGTGGATCAATCTGTCTGTCAAATGTCACAATTGGTGAATTCAAATGTCGGTACTCTTCTACTTCCAAGGTATGGCTACCCATAATGATGCCGTCTACCCGGTTTCGTTTTAACATATCGATATACACTTTTTCCTTCACAGGGTCCATATGCGAATTGCAGAGTAGAACCTTGCACCCCTGCTGATAGGCGTAATACTCCACCTGATTAGCAAGCTCACTAAAGAAAGGATGCGAGACATTGGGAATAATAAGACCGATGATATTGGACTGCTTGCGTAGCAGGGATCGTGCTATTTCATTTGGTTGATAATTAAGCTCTTCCATTGCATCGAACACTTTTTTGCGTGTAACTTCGCTGATATAGCCCCGGTTATTCATTACACGAGATACTGTAGTGACCGACACGCCCGCTTTTAACGCCACATCATGAATTGTTGCCATATAAACCTCTTTCCGAGCAAAATACATACATATAAACTATACCCCCTCCTCATCTTTTCGACAACCTTAGGTATTATGTGCTTCTCAGACATGAAAACAGCGACAGCCGTAGACGAGAAATCGTCCTCAACTGTCGCTGTTTCATTAACTACCGTATCCCTTTAGTCTCCGTAACAATCCTAACACCATTCCTTTACATTGCCAGACATATCGCAAATTCCTAACTCGTTGGGTTTTCGTGTACCGATCGATTTTGTTTTATTATTGTTGCTCTCTATGATAGCCCAGTTCCAGTTTCCAGATAAGTATTTGTCTCCGGCGTTATTACCTTGTTTATGTTGTAATACGGTTATGTGCCCTCATCCTGCTTTCCCCGTGACGAAATGCCAATCGCTCCCGTTCGTTGAACCGTTTGCAGTTGAGTGGTTACCACACCGTTACGTTAGAGCTTCCACTACTCTGATATCCTTCTGTTGCTAACACTTGGTAAGACCAGTTGTTCCCCAGATGCATTCCTTTGCTCGCCCATGCGTTCACGTGGTTGCTGAAAGTGATCGTGGAGTTGCCCCCGGTCGGTCTTTTCGTCTGTCGAACACTCCAGTACTGAATAAACGTCGTTTTTTGGCCTTCAATGGAAGGTGCGTCGTATCGCATTGTTGTGTAGATGTCATATGTGCCTCCATCACTGGTCACCGTACCTTTATACGTTCCGGTAGGTCGATAAGTTCCCCAGCTATCCACGACGTAGTATTCGATAAGTGAGTTTCTCGTCCACCCGTAGAGAGCCAAATATCCATTACCAGACGGCGCCCAGACACCGGCATTGTAGTTAATCGTTCTGTTGGGCGATCCAGTAGTCCAGCCTTTACCGACAACAAAATTCCCGGTATCCTTCCATGTTACGCTGTAATTACCGCCTGATCCATTAACAGCATTGACCGTCCCACCACCATCGGTCCAATTTTGCCAATAGTCTGTCGCTGCACTTGAGGTTGTTGCAAACACCCCAAAACTCATGGAAGCTGCAAGAACTACCGTTAACATTTTCTTACTAAATTTAATCATACTTTACCTCCTGAAATTTTTATATTTGCATTCTACACCTGCTTTTCATTCGATTCTCTGTTGCAGTACATCGCTTATGTGTACCATATTCCGTGTTTTCTTACTTTCACCTCCTTTCTAAGTAAAATTATATAATGATAGCGTTTACATAAAAACTCGACAAATTAAACATTAAACTCTATTATGTTTAGATTTCCTTAAGTTTTATAGAGCCCGTCGAGCGTATATCAGGGTTTCTTTCTTCAGATTTTCTTTAGATATATCCTCGTAAAATCCTTAGATTTTTTCGTTACTATTTTTATATCGAAACGAAAAAAATAGGGAGAAAATAAATCATGGAGAAGAAACAAATGAATTTCAAAGAATATCTACTTTTTTTGCAAGGTTTCCTCACAAATCCACAACGAGTGGGAAGCCTCATACCTAGCTCTCGATTTTTGGCAGCTAAAGTGGTTGAGTCTGTACCCTGGGATGAGGTAAAGACAGTTGCAGAGCTTGGGTCAGGTACAGGTGCTATCACACGTTGCATGAAGACACAATTAACTGGATCAACAAAAGTGTTATTGTTCGAAAGAGATAAGAAAATGAGAGAAAATCTGAAGGCAGAATACCCGGATTTCGTGTGCCATTCTAATGCTTGCCAATTAGTTAAAAAATTAAATCACGATGACATCGGCCAGCTGGACTGCATTATTAGCGGATTATCATTTTCTAATTTCACGAGTGAAATGCGAGAAACTTTACTTAATCAGATTATGAAGGCACTAAAACCTGGAGGAATTTTTGTTGCTTTTCAGTACTCGTTACAAATGAAAAAAAGATTTGCCGAAGACTTAACTATTGAAAAAATTGAGTTCGTGCCCTTCAATTTCCCTCCTGCTTTTGTATATATCTGTCGCAAAAAAGAGGTGCCATGTAATGGATACAATACTTGTTGTAGCTGACGATTCAGAGATTCAAGACGTTTTTCATGCATATTTGCGCAATGAGGGATACTTTGTCATAAAAGTTGCAGATGGTCTGGAAGCGCTAAATCTAGTTAAATCAATCTCTTTCGAACTGGTCATCCTAGATATTAAGATGCTACGAACGGATAGTATCCAGGCCTGTATTAAAATATGGAAAATGTCTGACACCCCTATGGTCCTCATCAAAGACCTAAGTAAAAAAACTTAAGCCCGAACAAAATATGTTCCTGGCTTAAGTTTTATTTTAGAACCTTTCGATTCAATTTTTCTCGAACTCATGTACTTAGCCCGTTTAACGATCAGCATCTACTCTATGAAAGGAATACCCTGTATATAATGCTTCAGTGATAAATTCATTTAGTGCCTCCAACATATATGCAGGTGCCTCCCTGTCTGCTCCGAACGTCTGTCCACTATCATGAAGAACAATGACAGCTCCCCCCTTTAACTTGGACAGCAGCCTTTGCTTAATTTTTTGCTTGCCGCCAGAGCTTTTCCAATCACCTACAATAACAGACCAAAGAATCATACGAAATTTCCTCATCAAAAAAAAGTCAAACAGGTTGATAACTCCCCATGGGGGCCGATAGTAAAAGGTTCTTTTCCCAATAATACGATCAATGACGTTGGCCGTTTTGTTTACCTGCTCTCGAACCTTCTTTGGACTCATCAAGGCATTGGACCAATGCACGTAATTGTGAATTCCAACAAGATGTCCTTCACTGTGCATTCGTTGAATTAGATCGGGGTATTGCTCCGCTTTTTGACCAAGAACAAAAAAGGTTACCTTTATATTGTGCTTCTTTAATAAATCAAGCAAAAGAGGTGTATATTCTGGGTCTGGACCGTCATCAAAGGTCAAAGCAATGGGCTGCTTGCTCGTTCCTCTTTTATAAACCCCGATTCCAAATAGTCGAACCATAAGGGTTGGAATAATCGTGTAGATGAGTAATCCACTGATGATAATTATGAATGTCTGCTCCATAATCCTGCTCCTTTTTAACAGTAATGAATCAATGCTTGTCTTTCTTTAGGAGCATATATTTATTCCATTGACTCTATTGTTCATTTTCACAATTCCAAAAATAACTTCTAATGACGCAAACGCGGACTCTTTAGGATGGAACCGTTTAGTATTTGTCTTCAATTCCTGAAGAAGTTTTGCATCATTTAGCAATTTCGATAGCCGCTTTGTTAAATCCCGAGATGTCTCTGCATGAATGGCTACACCGGAGCGAACTAAAAAATCGGCATTATCCTGTTCTTGACCAGGAATTGGCTTACAAAGTAGCATCGGCAGTTCCATAGCAATCGCCTCAAAAGTCGTAACTCCTCCTGGCTTAGTAATCATAATGTCAGATACGGCCATTAATTCATGAACATAATGAATATAACCTGTTAAATGGATGCGATGTTTGGAACCTTTCAGCTTCTCACTCAATTTAATTCGAAGCTTTTCATTATGCCCACAAACAATGATGAATTGTACAGGTTGAGGCAATTGATCAAATTCCTGAATCGTAGAGCTCCCATCGCCAATCATGCCGCAACCTCCTCCCATCACAAGCACAGTAGGCATATAAGGATCTAAACCATGCTTCTTTGCCGTTTTCACTCTTTCCATGGACTGAGAAAATTGCGGCCGAATAGGAATTCCTGTATCCGAAATCTGCATCTCTTCAACACCTAACTGAATCAAAGAATCACGAACAATTTTGGAGCCTACGATATATTGATCGGTATAGGGATAGATCCATGAGCTATGATCGGTGTGATCGGTAATCGTAGTAACAGTAGGAATATCGATTAATCCATATGATTTTAGCTTCGACATCACGCCTGCGGCCAAAGGAAATGTACTTATTACTATAGTGGGTTGTACTTTACCAATTAATTTCATCATTCGTCCGATTCCAGTAGAGAAAACGATTTTTACGATATGGGATAGAGCGTTTGGCCTCCGTGTTTTCTGATATAGATATCCATACACTTGGGGGAATGTTTTGACGGCTTGCAGATAAAGCAATCGACTCCAATGATTCACATAGGGATGAATCCATTCCATAAAATCAATAACGACAGGTTCCATATGAGGAAACCGAATCTGCACTGCATCTTGCAGTGCTTGGGCTACTTGATTATGACCATTTCCATAATTTCCGGTAAGAATCAATATTTTTTCTTTCTTTACTTTTTTCATTGATTACAGTTCTCCTTATATCGTTTCAAAAAATCAAACCGTGTTGTCTTATTTATTTCATTTATCGTCTCATGCAGTAAAGATCAACTTGAACCACTTCGTTATGATAAAAGTGCCAACGGCTATTATTAGGGCAGCCACGGCTAATTTAGGATCGATTGTATCTAGCAAATTTAATATATGATGTCCAAAGAATTTGCCAAAAGCAAAGAATGTAGTGGTCCAAGCAAACGCGCTCAAATACGAAATCAAAGCAAACTTCTTGTACGAGACACCGTTGAGACCAACAAATACAGGCAGAATATACCGAACGACTGGAATTAACATTCCAAGACACATTGCAATATCTCCGTGTTGCTCAAAAAGTTTCTCTGCTTTCAAGAAATGACGGTTGTTTTGAAACTTGGGTTTGAATTTCTCTCCAAAAATTCTGCCTGCAAAATAAGCAAATGTAATTGCTACAAACAAACCAGCGAGGATAACCATATATACAATCCACGGGTTTAAAACTCCGTTGTTACTCAAAATTCCACCTGTTAGTATAGTTAACTCATTAGGAACTGGGATCCCGAATGGGCCTAAGCAGAAGGCTAGGAAAAAAAACAAATATCCATACTGATTGACTAGCTGTATGACGATATCGCTAATCATGTTCTAACCCTCCTCGTTATGTCGATGAGAGTATATTAGTATAAAAATCTTAGGAGATTATAGGGATATTTCTAAAGAAATTCTAAAGTAATTAACTGTTTCTTCTTATAAAAAAGCCTTACCAACTTGATTGGTAAGGCTTTTTGGGTTGGATGACATAGACTTTAAGCCTTCCATAGATGAATTCTTTAGATTTTCTTTAGAAATATACTCATAAAATCCTTAGTTTTTTTCAATATGATTTGTGTATATAAACCGTAATGGAGGATAATCAGTTGAAACTCAATGAAAATCTTTTATTTTTGCGAAGCTTTATTCACAGTCCAAAAAATGTGGGAAGTGTTATACCAAGCTCCCGGTTTCTGGCGACCAAAATGGTTAAACAAGCGCCTTGGAACGAGGTTAGGGCAGTCGCAGAGCTCGGTTCGGGTACTGGTGCCATCACGCGTTGTATCAATACCCAGGTAAGTGAGGCAACAAAAGTGTTATTATTTGAGATGGATGAGACGTTGAGGAATAATTTACAGACAGAATATCCAGACTTCTCCTGTCATCCGAACGCTGCACGTTTAGTAGACGCAATGAAGCAAGAGAACATTCAACAGTTGGATTGTATTTTTAGCGGGCTACCTTTTTTTAATTTTGAGCGTGAATTGAGAGATACCTTGGTTGAACAGATTTATAAAGCTCTCAAACCTGGAGGCTTATTTATCGCCTTTCAATATTCGCTTCAAATGAAAAAGCAGCTTTCCGAAAAATTTATCATCGAAAAAATTGATTGGGTGCCTCTCAATATCCCTCCTGCTTTCGTTTACGTCTGTCGTAAAAGGGAAACGATGTAAACGGTGGAATGAACGTGGGCTAATTATGGATAACAATTTAATATGGCACCTTAAATATCTTAATTCTACCAATTTTTAAAAAAGGAGCAATCAGTAATGAGTACAATCCTTGTTGTGGATGATGACTCCGAAATTCGAGATGTCATTCATGTATATCTACGCAATGAAGGATACCAGGTGATTGAAGCGGCTGACGGGGAGGAAGCTCTGAATGCTATAAAGAAAACATCAATTCATCTGGTTATCCTAGATGTCATGATGCCACGAATGGACGGGATCAAAGCATGTCTTAAAATAAGGGAAATCTCGAATATTCCGATTATCATGCTGTCAGCCAAAGAAGAAGATATTGATAAAATCAATGGGCTGACTACCGGGGCCGATGACTACATGATCAAACCGTTTAATCCGTTAGAATTGCTTGCTCGCGTAAAAGCGCAGCTACGGCGTCAGTCATTAATAGGAAAAGAAGAATTTAATTCGCTTATCCTTATTAAGGACCTGGTGATTGATAAGAGTAAACATTCGGTAAAGTTAAAGGGGAATGAAATTTCACTGACTCCTCTAGAGTTTTCTATCCTGATCTTGCTTGCCAGCCACCCTGGACAGGTTTTTAGTTCAGAGCACATTTACGAAAATGTATGGAAAGCGCCATACGGGTTCTCTGACAATACGGTGATGGTTCATATTCGTAATTTACGAGAAAAATTAGAGCAATTCCCAAGAGATCCACAATATATTAAAACGGTGTGGGGAGTTGGCTACAAAATTGAATGAACATATACAAAAGCCAAAACGAAAAAAACGCATCCAGGTCAACATTTTAATCAGGATGGTGCTGAGTCTCATTATCGCTATTGCTATAAATAGCCTTCTTGTTCAACTTTTCAAGAAAATTAGCAGTATAACGGAATGGCATTGGTTTCGCAATTTTTTTCCTTATCTTCTTACCCCCTTGTTTATGGTAATATTTATCTTTACTTTTTTAGTTTTGACACGACGAATCGTTAGAGACTTAATTACATTGGAGCAAGGGCTTCAATTTATTTCTGAAGGCAATTTACATTATCGGGTACCTGTGGTTCGGCAAGATGAACTTGGACGGGTCGCGCACAACATCAATCGAATGACCGAACGTTTAGAGCAGCAGATTGTAAAGGAACGTGAAATAGAAAAATCCAAGATGGAGCTGATCACTGGTATTTCACATGACTTGCGTACGCCTCTGACCAGCATTATCGGCTATATCGAGCTTTTAAGAACAGACTCATATCAAGATAAAGATGAATATACGCGCTTTGTTCAGAACACCTATAACAAAGCGATTCATTTGAAGAAGTTGCTGGATGACTTGTTTGAATATACACGGCTCACTTCGGTCGATACCCATTTAAATCTGAGAAGGATCAATTTATTTCAACTTTTGGATCAATTGTTGTTCGAGTTCGAACCCATTGCTCAAGAAAACGGTGTATATATCGTAAAGGATATCGGTGACTCCTCGATCATTACCTCCGTTGACAGCGATAAAATGGCCAGAGCAATCGATAATCTTCTCATGAACGCCTTAAAATATTCCTTAAAGCCGGGACGCATTTGCATTCGACTACAAGCAACTCCTGAGCAAATTACGATTGAGGTCGAAAATGAAGGAATTCCTCTCACGCAAGATCAAAAAGAGAAGCTGTTTGACCGTTTTTATAAAGTTGACCACTCAAGAAGCAGCGAAGGTATCCAAACAGGAGCAGGGCTGGGGCTTTCCATAGCAAGGAATATTGTTGAGTTACATCAAGGCACCTTAACGCTCAATCACACCAATAACACATTTATATTTCAGTTGAACTTACCTACAGATAGAAGCTCCAGTTCATAATCACTAAAAAGCATGAAAAAAGCGGATGGATATTCAAATGGGAACATGTTTAATTGCACTTGGCGTTCCAACAATGTCAATCTTACTAACGATGGCAAAATGGAGCTTGGCTTAACGAGTTCTGAATAGATATTGAATTTTAGGTAAAGACACGAGCAATTAGCCTGTAATATAAAAGCAGCCTGTAGTGGCTGCTTTTTTTGATGCATTGATTCAGCCATGCTCCGTCCGTAAAGAAAATCGCTGAAAGTCTATTCAAAGCTGGCGATCACCGATGCGTAGCTTGAATATAATTAGGTGTTTAATAAATCCCTAGTTTAACCCACACATTTGCGAGTGGTATCAACGGCGCTGGTACTACCCAAAATGAAAATGACCACTTGAGTCAAGATAACTAACTCTTGATTTCCCACTGACTCGTGCCATTATTCATAAAAGAGTTGAGCGATTTTAGCGCAATTTCTACCATATCACTCACCGCTTGATCAGTATAAAATGCCATATGTGGCGTTACAATGACATTGGGAAATGATTTTAAAATAGCCAGTTGGTGATTGTTCAGAACATTCAAACGGTGATCCTCATGAAATATTCCCAATTCATCTTCTATGACATCCAGTCCTGCAGCCCCTACTTTGCCTGTCTCAATGCCATAAATCAGCGCTTCGGTATCAATTAGTGGTCCCCGCCCACAATTCACGATGCAGACGCCATCCTTCATTTTAGCGATGCTTTCCCGATTAATCATATGGTAGTTGCTATCGAATAATGGTGCATGCAGGCTGATCACATCACTAGTGGAGATTAGCTTTTCCAGCGAAACATACTCTATCAAATCCCTTAGATTATCATTTTCGTAAATATCGTAACCTATAATGTTACATCCAAATCCAGAAAGATTTCTGGCAACAGTAGCTCCGATCTGGCCAGTACCTATAATTCCCACAGTTAAGTTTCTGATTTCTCTACCTTGAATACCTGCCAAAGTGTAATCCTGTACGGTGCCTCGCATTAAAATCTGTTGTGCTTTACGTTCACACATTAGAATTAACATCGTAGTAAAATCCGCGACACTATTGGGCGAGTAGGTAACATTAGAAAAGCGAATGCCATACTCTTTAGCTGCAGCTCTATCTACATAATTGTATCCGGCGCTTCTTAAAGCGAGATACTTGACCTCAATCTTACTTAAAGCTTGCAAAGTTGCTCGATCCGCTTTATTGCTCCCTTGTATCGTTACAGCCTCAGCGTCTTGCGCTTGAATTGCGGTCTCGGCATTTAACTCTTGATTCACATATTTGATATCCAAATCAAACTCATTCCCAAATTTTTTGAAGTATGCCGCTTCGTCAGGACGAGCTTGATAAACTACGATTTTATTCAAGGTGAAAACTCCTTTCGGTGATTGGCCTTATAATGGAAAATGGAAATGCGTTATTATCGGGCAGTAAATTGTGAACATTTTCACATTAATACTGCCCATATATCGTCCAATGTCAGCCGAATAGCGGAAACATTTTTAATTGGTGCATTATAAAAAGTATGGCAACAGCAAACTGATAACAATAACCATTATGGCTCCGCCGATCCGGTTGGCGATCGTTGCAAATGGCATCATCCCCATCCGCTCTGAAGTTGATAATACCCCGATAGCGCCGGTTCCTCCCAGATTTCCTAAATTAAGACCTACGGCGATCATCGAATCAATGGGGTGGAATTTCATAAACTTGCCGACGATTAATGAACCTACCACAGAACCGATAACCCCAAAAAAGATAATGATAAAATTCGAAACTGTAAAATAGGAGGACACTTGGCTCAAATCAAGCGATGCAATCCCAATCCCCGTGATCAGGAACGGTAAAAAGTTTCGAACCATAAATCCTTGCCAATAGTCACTAGATTGGCACAAGGTATCATCCAAAAAGCCTGTTGCTTTCACGATAATGACCAAAATTACAGCCCAGGCTATAAAGTTAAGCTGTGGTATAAGGCTCTGCAAAATGTTACCGGCGATTATAAAAACAACCGAAACAAACAAGCCTGTACCTAACTTTGTAATATCTTTTTTCAAATCACTCGAGACTTTAGCTTTTTCTTGTGCAGGTTGGTCTGCACTTTTGCGCACATTCTTCAGCAATTCGCCATTACCTGTTAGCGAAGGATAACGCTTACCAAGTTTATGCAACAAGCCAGCGAAAATGACGCAAATCAGGTTCGAAATGTTCATGTATACTAGGAACTGCCCCGAAAAAGTTCCTGCCGGCTTGTGAAAAATTGGGCTGTAAATGGACGGAACAACGGCGATTGCACCAGAAGAGCCTCCAGAATAATTCGGCAAACCGATCATAAACAGACCTTCCAGCAACGTTGAGCCTGTTAAGAGCGATCCTAGAACTAAGAAGATGAATACAAAGGCCAGAGCACCAATAATGCACGGTAATAGCCGTAATGAGATGGAGACAAGCACCTTCCGATCCATACTAAGAATCGAACCGATGATGATTGCCGACAAAAATAAATTAACAAAGCCCGATCCGATTAAACCAGAAATATTCGTCTGTACGTAATCCGGGATCAGACCAAAATACACGAGTGCGGAACCGCCAAATAACGGCAGGAGGATCGCCCCTCCCATCCAACTGCCGAAAATAGGAATGACGCCCCCAATATATGAGAACAAACCACCAGCCATCAAGAGAAATGCAATCGAACCGATAATATCTTTATTCAAATTCCCGGTATAGACCGCAAGCAATATAATGATAGAAAAGGGAATATAATATTTTAGCGACAATCCTGAAATCTTTATTTTTTTAAATTGAGCTATGAAATTCGACTTCGGCGGAATGGCGGTAACCCCAATTTGCTTATCCATAGTAAACTCCCATCTGATTATTGTTGTAGCGCAAATTGTTTAGCTGGATGAGTGATGACCCCCGTTAAGGCGGATGCCGCGGCCACTGCCGGGGAAGATAAATAAATCAGCGACTTCTTGGTTCCCATTCTGCCAATAAAGTTGCGATTGTTAGTACCTAGTACCACCTCATCGTCACTCATTAGACCATAGGGTTGCCCGCAACATAATCCGCAGCAAGGGTGCGATACACTGGCGCCGGCATCGATGAAGGTTTGAATATAACCGCGTTCCATCGCTTCTTTGTAAACATTGATGGTTGCCGGAATCACGATCATTTTCAGGAAAGGAGCAATTTTTTTACCTTCAAGAATTTTGGCTGCCGTCTCCATATCTTCAATGCTACCGTTGGTGCAAGAACCAATATAAACCTGATTCAGTTTCGTTCCTTCGATTTCGGAAATAGGATGAACATTATCAACGCCTTGCGGACATGACAATTGGGGCTCAAGCTTACTGACATCGTAATGAAGAACTTGTTCATACTTGGCGTCTTCGTCTACTTTCAGCCAGGAAATATCATTGTAGTCCATGTCGTAATACTCGGCTGTTTTTTCATCTGCTTCGAATAATCCTACCTTTGCACCGGCTTCCAAAGCCATGTTGGCTATAGTGAATCGTGACTGCATACTCATGCTGCGCACGGCAGCTCCTGTAAATTCCATCGACTTGTACTGACCGCCGTCTGATTTGATGTCACCAAGGATTCTTAAAATAATATCTTTTGCTCCGACACCTTTCGGAAACTCACCATCAAGCACAATCTTGATGGCCGAAGGAACTTTGAGCCAGATCTCGCCCGTTGCCACAACTGCTGCCATTTCGGTATGTCCAATGCCAGTACAAAAACAACCTGCTCCGCCATAGGTCGTTGTATGGCTATCTGTCGCTACGACGATTTCACCTGGTCTTGCGTATCTTAGTTCATGCATCAGAGAGTGGCAGATTCCCTCGCCCTTATGAACATTTTTAATTTGAAATTTTTCAGCCAGCTCAAGTCCATCCACAAAATGGGCAGGATCGGTATCCGCCTGGTTGGTCGGCATCAAATGGTCAAAGATGATTACTCCGCGGTCCGGGTAGATCGCTTTGGTCACATGCATGTCCTTTAACGCGCGCTTCAGGAACGAGGTATAAATATCATGGATCATATATCGATCGGGCCGAGCGATTACCATGTCACCAGGGGCCAGACTTTGTTCTCCCGTATTTTTCATTAATAGTTTTTCAGCCAGTGTATGTCCCATTGTTTTGTTATCTCCCTTCTGCCTCGGCTTTTTCCATGCGTTTAATGATATTGGGGATTAGTCCGCCATCTTGAATAATTTCAAACAAATTATTGGACACCTTGGGAATGCTGAAGCTCTTGCCGTTGACTGTAACTGACTGGTTCACTTCGACGGTCAGGATGTCCCCTTCTTCGCAGTGCTCAGGTATTTCTGCATTTTCAATCAGTAGCATGCCGTTATTGATCGCATTTCTAAAGAAAATGCGGGCAAAGGATTTAGCGATGATGCAGTAAACACCATGTACATTGATCGCTTCGGCGGCCATTTCCCGCGATGATCCGCAGCCAAAATTTTTGCCAGCTACAATAATGTCTCCCGGTTGTACCTGGGATGCAAATTCGGGGCGAAGGGTTTCAAGACAGTGCGAGCCCATTTCCTTTTTATCGAGAATAACTCCGTGCCGACCTGCAATAATAGTATCTGTATCGACATCATCTGGGAGTTTCCATAACTTTCCGTTAAATTTCTTTTCCATATAAATCTTCTCATCCCTTCGAATTTAATGTGATACAGCCCTTCAACGCGGAGTTAGCGACGGATTCTGCGGAAGCGAGGTAAACCAGCGAGTCCTTTGAGCCGTTGCATCCCTTATAATTCCAGCAACTAGCCGATAGCATCGTTTCGCCTTCGGCAATAACACCTTTTGACGTTGTCACACAGCTGGCACAGCCTGTGCTCAAAATTTGCGCACCACTATCGATAAAGGTCTGAATTAACCCTTCGGAAATAGCCTGCTTGTAAACTTCATTAGTTTGTGGTCCAATCGATAACCGCATATTTATGGGAATCCGTTTTCCTTTCAAAATCGCTGCGGCTGTTCTCAAATCCTCAATACTGCCTCCTGTGCATCCGCCGATGAAACAAGCCGATAATGGAGTACCTGCCAATTCAGCCGCAGGTTGCGATTGATGGATCGACCCCGGCAGAGCAACCATGGGTTGCACATCTCCTAAATCATAGCTTTCTTGGCCCGGTCCTTGAAAATCCATATGAAGAAATGCTGTCACAGCACCGCTTCTCGAAGCCAATTGGCAAAGATCTGTTGTTTCTTTCGGGGATAAGGAATTTAAGCCCTCTCCATAAAATTCGATGGCTTTGCCAGCGTATTTAAGTTCATTTGATGCTAAAAAGGAGATTACGAAGTCTTTGATGGACGCTTCTGATTTTAGTTGGCCCGTAAGTTCGATGTACACGGTTTCCGGAACCACTATATTCATCTTGCCGTTTGTGCACACATGAAGCAATTCGGATGGATTCACATGTATTCCGAGAGCCTGCTTTACACCGAAAATGCTGTTATGCTTACCTGAAGAAACAACGATGTCACCAGGTTTTACATATTGATTCAGCAGAATGTGATATCCGATGCCTTGGGATTGGACAAATTTCAGTTCGTGCTTGCGAGTAAACTGGATGAGTTTTTTCTGTATTTCAGCTGATATGAAATTCCCAGCGGGAGTGTCAAAATAGAGCATTACGATCACCCGCTCAGGCGCTTCAAGCCGCTTTATATTTTCTAATTCATTTACAATTTCTAATGGTAAACTGTCACTTAAAACGATATAGTTCGGTTCAATAACTGTGGTTACTCCGGACTTTTCGTTCAAAATGGATTCGATCATCGTCATATCAAACTAGCTCCTTCCCAATTTCTCTTATCTTTTCGGATATGATAGACCCCATTTCGCTTGTCCCAATCCGTTTACTTCCCGGTAAGCAAATGTCCTTTGTTGCGTATTTTTCATCTAGTACCCGTTTAACCGCTCCCTCGATGGCTTGGCTTTCTTCTTCCAAACCAAAAGCAAAACGTAGCATCATCGCACCGGATAAAATAGATCCGATTGGATTAGCGATATCCTTGCCTACAATGGAATAATCTTTATTGTGTATTTGGTTAGGTGTAAACAGACCTTTGCCCTGGCGATTGAGCTCCGCTGACGGAAGTACATTCGGTGTTCCTGCCAATGCGGATATTTCATCCGAAAGGATATCTCCGAACATGCCAGACGTTAGAATAACGTCATAGTTATGAGGATCGGTAATGACCTGCGCGGCTGCATCATCAATGTACTGATTCACCAGAGCTACATCCCGATAATCTGCACTAACCTCTTGGACAACCTCACGCCACAACTTCGAACTTTCCAGGATGACCGCCTTATCCAAACTTGTGACCTTCTTGCTGCGCCCACGAGCAATTTCAAACGCAGCGCAAGCATTCGCTTTGATCATTTCTTCGTTATAGTACTCTTTATCGAATGCTTCTTTGCCATAATCCCCGATTCCTCGGTATCTTTGGGACATGAGCATGCCGCCGGCCAGATCACGAAGCATAAGAATATTAAATCCCTCGCCAATGATACTGTTTTTCAGTGGGCTCAATTCCGCCAATGATTTATACACGGAGATCGGCCGAAGATTTATCTTAAGCTCTAGCTTTTTCCTAAGTAGAGAAAGAACATAGCTTGGACGCTTTTCTTGTGGCAATTCCGGATACTTGTCGAGCCACAGGCTTCCGAGTAATATCGCGTCGCTTTCTTGACATTGCCTTAGGCTCTTATCAGGAAGGGGTTCACCGTATTTTTGAACGGCCTCGGTTCCGGCTTCACATCTTTCAAAATGAAAGGTATGATGAAATACGTTGCCGACTTCATTCATTACTTTGATCGCTTGGTCAACGATTTCTTTGCCGATACCATCTCCATGAATAACCGAGATATTGTATGCCATCTACCTCATCTTCTCTTTTTAATATTACGGAATCATATTTTTAATCATCCAAAGAGATCACCGTTATATTCCTTGGATTTGCCGAAACATAACAATAATTACGATTACACAGTAAGTACAACGTTGTACTTAAAAATCAATATTCTTATCTATCCACTACACATAAGGCATTCACGCTTCTCCTTTCTAAGGTTTCGGACACATTTTGAAATTAAGTTGAGTACAACGTTTTAGTATAACGTTGTACTCGTTGACAAATTCATTTTATATCAATAAAATGAGCAAATCAAGGACATGTTCTATTTTTCACAATTGTTCACATTTACAGAAAATTAGATTATGATTATATTTAAGGAAAGTATGACCAATTAGTTATTAGATTGGAGACCTAAGATGGTTACACTGAAAGATGTTGCTAAGTTGGCTGAGGTATCTGTTTCGACAGTTTCCATTGTCATTAACGGCAAATCTAAGGAACGAAGTATTCCCTCGACAACCTACAATAAAGTCATGAAAGCCATAGATGAATTGGGATATCAGCCGAATGTTAGTGCAAGACGTCTGCGCAATTTAGATCGGGCCAAGCCGATCATTGCCTTATATTGGACATTAGATGCCCGGACGAACATGCTGGCGGCATTGTTGGCAGGGATTCAATCCGAAATAGAAAAAAAACAATTTGATTTCGAGCTTGTTATACGTATTTATACGAACGATCAAATCGCCAAAGACGCTAAAGAGATCATGAATAATACGTATAATGGAATTATTATTGGTGCTACTTCCGAGGCAGATCTGGCGTATTTGGAGTCATTGTCGCCCCGCATGCCAATCGTTTTGATTAATCGCCAGTCTAAAAAATTCTCCACAGTTTATGTTGACTCTGGCGAAGTTGCAATAGAGGCGGTTTCTTTGCTTACTAAGCAGTCGGTACAACATATCGGAGTAGTCGCAGTGGAAAGTCCTTATGTTGCTTCCAACCAGCGTATAAATGCTTTTCTTGAAGAGTGCAGGAAGCAGCATATTGTGGTTGATCAATCACACATTATAACAGCACCGAATTCGCTTGCCGGAGGAGTTACAGCTGCAGAGAGATATCTTCAAATGACGGATAGACCTAAAACGATATTCTGTGAATCGGATACTATCGTTATGGGAATGATCCATGAATTTAACCGTTTGAAAATTAAAATCCCTGAGGAAGTTGCTATCATATCGATCGGGATGACCGGACCAGACGCTACCCAGTATTCTACACCACCCATTACGGCCATCGATATACCATCTGAGCAGATAGCCGCTGCAGCTATATCTATACTTTATAAATCGTTATCCCAGAAGAACCTACATGAACGGTTGTTGCCTGTTCATCAAAAAATAGCTCCAACAACTTATATTCGAGCTTCATTCCCTTTACCGCCGGATGATAATCCTTAACTTTCCGAGGGCATGAAAGGCTGATCATATGCCGAAGTGCTGTCTTTTTAAAATAAATAGAGCGAGACTGAAAAACACCTTCAAGAAAATGCACCATGTCGTAAGATATGGCACAACCTTGAAAGTGTTTTTTTGTGGTAAGCCTACCATATTCTATTGGACAGCATCAGAGCCATGGTTGTATTCGAATGCGGAACCACGATGTCATGGAATTATACAATCTGGTCCCCCTAGGCACAAAATTAACAATATATGGACATGTATTAGGAGAGTCTGATCAAATGTATAAAAGGAACTGGGGTTATTGGAGTAATACTTAGAAAGAAATAACTGTAAGTGGGGTTACAGGTGATTTGTTGCTCTCCACTTGGGCGTTTCTTTTATGATGAAGAAATTCGAGTTGAGGAAAGATGCTCTAAGTGACAGGTACAGTTTCCCGATTGAATGACACATTAATGGCTTTTTGCTCACAAGAGGGGCTACCGAGTACATAGCGGTAGCCCCTCTTAAAAACGTCATATTGTCGACTCTCGGTTGCTACTCGTTTTTTGTTGCGCTATTGAGAGACATCGCAGCAGCTGCGATGTCGCGCGCTGCCCAATAGCTATTCGGCACATCCTTCCAAGTTAGTAGTAAACGAGTAGCCGCGGCGCACGTTTTAGATATCTGTATTTCTTCCTGTAGTCTTCGTGTGCCTTTTGTTGTTCTTCTGGTGTCATAGTCAAAAAATTAAACTCGTCTGCAATGATCGGCAATTACTTCTTTTCGTTTTTCGGGTATTCGGATTTTATGGTGGAATTATCTCTGTTTAAATGGTTTGATTCTTAGTATACCAAAGGTAAACTACGATTTCTGTTGTGTTTTGTCGATTTTCCAATAAATCGAAATAGTTACTCAGTGGCACTTGACGTCAGATTCCTGTGGTGGATTTTTCTTTTTCATTTTTAAAAAAACACCCGGCAGGATGCGTGCCGAGAGAAATACGGCATACACCCAAGCCGGGTAAGGGATTAGAAAATAATATCAATGGCCTCTAGCACATCTTGCTCCTGTTCGGATTGCCCGTTCAGGGAAATATCCTTCAACAGCACCGAAGGCTGTTCGCAAATTTGGGTGATGATTACGAGCAGGTCCTGAGCGAAATTGTCGATCAGATTGCGCGTAAACAACTTGGTGGCATATTCAAACTGCCCGTTCATTCCCTCATCCAGCAACGAAATGACCAAGGTAAGATCAAATTGGGAAACCGTATGAGTTTCCGGATAAGATTCGATCTTGATATCCCCGAAGCTTTGAACGTTATCTTCCTTGGTTTCCAAAGCAAACATGACATCGAATACAGGATTGCGGCTTTGATCTCGCGGCGCCTGCAGCTTTTTCACAAGCTCCTCGAACGGATAATCCTGGTGGTCGTAGGCCCCCAGCATCGTTTCTTTGACTTCGTTCAAGTAAGCGAGGAACGCCTTCTCCCCGGACGGATAATGGCGAATCGCCAAAGTGTTGACAAACATTCCGATGAGCGGCTCCAGGTCGGCATGTGTGCGGCCCGAAACCGGCATGCCTACAATGAAGTCTTCTTGTCCCGAGTACTTGCTGAGCAGGATTGAATAGGCCGCCAATAACACCATATAAAGGGTGGCACCGTTCTCATCGGCGATGCGCTGCAAGCTGTCGGTCATCTGCTTGTCGATGCTGAAAGGCAGCACATCTCCCTCAAAGCTGCGAGCGGCAGGTCTGACAAAGTCCGTAGGCAGTTCAAGCGTCGGCAGTTCGCCTTCCAGCACGTCCAGCCAGTAGGCTTCCTGACGTTTCAGCCGCTCTTTTACAGGTTCTGACTGCTGCCAAGCGGCGAATTCCTTGTATTGAATCCGAAGCGGTTCCAGAGTCTCACCGTTATACAGGCGCAGCAGCTCTTCGACGAAGATGCCCATCGACATGCCATCCGTGACGATATGATGAATGTCCAGCATGAGCAGATGCCGTTCCGCTTCCCATTCGACTAAGCCCACACGCAGCAGCGGCGGCCGCTCCAAATCAAAGACGCGCACAAAGCCGTCTACGATGCTCTTCGTTTCACTTTCCGTCGCTTTCGTATACTCGACGGCAAACTTCAAGTCCGGATAAATCCGTTGTACCGGTTCGCCGTCGACCATTTCGAAGCCGGTTCGCAAAATTTCGTGACGAGCTATCAATCCATTGAGCGCCGCCTCGAATTGATTCCGTTCCAAGCGCCCGACGAGAACCGTCATGCCGGACATGTTGTAGCTAAGCTCGGCGCCTTCCATCTGCTGCTGGATGTACAGCCGTTTTTGCACGGAGGAAAGCGGATAGTAATCCCTCTTATCCAGAACCGGAATGGAGAGGTGTTCTTGCCGCTCCAATTGGCTGATCGCCTCGGCCATCGCTTCGATGGTCGAGTGCCGGAACACATCGCGCAGTGGCAGGTCCACACTCAGTTCCTTGTGCACCTTGCTGACTAGCGTCGTCGCCCGCAGGGAGTGCCCGCCGAGGTCGAAGAAGTTGTCCGTCACGCCAATCGTGACCGGCCCGAGCACGCCCTGCCAGATGGCGACCAGTTTCGCCTCCAGTTCGGTGCGCGGCGCCACGTATTCGCGGCCTGCGCTTGCTCCCCCTTCCGGCGCCGGCAGCGCCTTCCGGTCGATTTTCCCGTTCGGCGTCAGAGGCAGGCGCTCCAGCTCGACGAAGTACGACGGGATCATGTACCCCGGCAGCTCGCTGGAGATCGCCCGTTTCAGGTCCGCCACCGTCAAGCCTTCTTCCGCTGTATAATAAGCGCACAAAGCTTTCTGACCTTCTTGATCTTCCCTGACGACGACGACCGCTTCCTTCACGCCACCTACACTCAGCAGCTTCGCTTCGACTTCCCCCGTCTCAATCCGGTACCCCCGGATCTTCGCCTGGTTGTCGATCCGGCCGATGAAGTCCACGTTCCCGTCTTCCATCCACCGGGCCAAGTCTCCCGTGCGGTACAACCGCTCGCCCGCGGCGAACGGGCTGTCTACGAACTTCTCTTCCGTCAGCTCCGGACGGTTCAAGTACCCGCGCGCCA
>NZ_JAALFM010000079.1:0-485 GCF_011800295.1 Paenibacillus sp. EKM301P
CATCGTTTCCTTGCGATATTCCTGATGGCTGTAGCTGATCGTCAATTGCAATTGACCTTCTGAAATCAGTCCGTTCAAATCCAGCGTGTGCGATCTGGCTGCATGTGCGCTCAGCTCGGCACCGCTAGCGTAAGGAGACACGCCAATGGATTGATTTTGCATATCCTGATCAAATTGTCCCAAATAGTTAAAGCTGATTTCAGGTTCGGTTACAAAACGCTCTTGCTCACATGCCGCGGACAGGTATCTCAGCATACCGTAGCCAATACCCTTTTGCGGAATCCGGCGTAACCCTTCTTTCACCTGTTTGATGCGCTGTGAAAGGTCTTGGCTCACACTCATATCCAGCACAACCGGGAATTGGGTCGTAAACCAGCCTACCGTACGCGTAATATCCAGCTCGGGCAAAATGGATTCCCGTCCATGGCCTTCCAGGTTGACGAGCACTCGTTCAATCCCCGCCCAGCGATGAATAGCCAGGCCGA
>NZ_JAALFM010000080.1:0-484 GCF_011800295.1 Paenibacillus sp. EKM301P
TTGGATGCCGTAGAGCAGCCAGAAGGTATTCTGTGTAGTTTGGAATACAGCACGGCGCTGTACAAGCCGGAGACCATTGCACGCTTGGCACAGCATTTTACTGAACTCGTACGTGCCATTACACTTCATCCACAGCAGCCACTGGCAGCTCTGGATATGGTAACTGTCGAGGAGAAGGCACAAATCCTCTATGGTTTTGGAGATGTAGGCGTATCGGAGGTTGCGGCTGAAGCAGAAGTCTTATTCCATGCCTATGTGGAAGAACAGGCACAGCTTGTGCCAGATCATGTGGCGGTGGTGTACGAGGAGCAGCAGCTTACGTACCGCCAGCTGAACGAGCGTGCGAACCAATTGACGCGCAGACTGCGAAAAGAAGGCATTGGACGCGAATCCATTGTCGGCATTTGGAGTGAACGCTCGGTAGACATGCTGGTCGGCGTACTAGCGGTATGGAAGGCTGGAGGCGCCTATGTGCCGCTGGATG
>NZ_JAALFM010000081.1:0-483 GCF_011800295.1 Paenibacillus sp. EKM301P
ACGCGAAGTGAGCGAACGCCTGAAGGAACTGGCGGCGCACACAGGCTCTACCCTGTATATGGTGCTGCTGGCGGCGTACACCGCACTCTTGCATCAATACAGCGGCCAAGAGGACATCGTTGTCGGCACGCCGATTGCCGGACGACCGCATGCCGATTTGGAGCCAATCCTCGGGATGTTCGTCGGTACGTTGGCATTGCGAAACTATCCGACAGCGGAACATACCTTCCGCAGCTACGTGGAAGAAGTGAAGGTTCGGGCCCTGCAAGCCTACGAACATCAGGACTATCCATTTGAGGAATTGGTGGAAAAGCTGAATGTGAAGCGGGATATGAGTCGCCATCCGCTGTTCGATACGATGTTTACCCTGCAAACGACGGAGGAAGGCGAGCTGCAACTGGCAGACCTGAGCTTCCGTCCATACGGCTTGGAGCAAACACCGGCGAAGTTTGACTTCACGCTGGAAGCCAGAGAGGAAGAGGC
>NZ_JAALFM010000082.1:0-481 GCF_011800295.1 Paenibacillus sp. EKM301P
TTCTGTCTACGACAACAAGCGATACCAGCAAATATGTTTCTGAAAAAATAACGGTAGAGCTGGATCCAACGTGGAGCGAAGCCATGTACCGGATTGCGAAGCAGCAGCAAGTCACGATCAATACGCTGATGCAGAGCGTGTGGGGCCTTATTTTGCAGCAATATAACAACAACGAGGATGTTGTATTCGGTAGTGTCGTATCTGGACGTCCGACGGATATTCCGGGTGTAGAGCATATGATCGGCCTGTTCATTAATACCATCCCAGTGCGGATTCAAAGTGAGCGAAATGCCACGTTTGTGGACATCATGCGCAAAACGCAGGAGCAAGCGCTGGCTTCAGGCGTCTATGACAGCTTCCCGCTGTATGAGATTCAGGCGCTGACCGAGCAGAAGCAAAATCTGATTAACCACATTATGGTGTTTGAGAACTATCCGGTCGAGGAGCAAGTCGAGCAGCTGGGTGAAGTTCGTCCATCCGC
>NZ_JAALFM010000083.1:0-479 GCF_011800295.1 Paenibacillus sp. EKM301P
CTGGAAAACATTTATTCGTTAACCCCTATGCAAAAAGGCATCCTGTTCCACGGCTTCATGGAGCCGCAATCCGGGGCATATTTTGAGCAGGCGACATTTGATCTACAAGGCAGCTTCCAAGTGGAGGCTTTTGCCGAAAGCCTCAACCAGCTGGTGGATCGCCATCAAATATTCAGAACGAATTTTTATAGTGGCTGGAATGAGCAGCCTTTACAGGTAGTGTACCGCCATAAAGCGGCTGGATTCCGGTTTGAAGATATACGTTCAATGGGACAAGAAGAGCAGGCCGCATACCTTGCTGATTTTGCGGAACGTGACAAAGCGGCAGGCTTTCATTTCAGCTCCGGCGAGCTGATGCGGGTGTCTATTTTACGTACAGGTGAGGAGTCGTACCGTTTTGTGTGGAGCTTCCATCATATTTTGATGGACGGCTGGTGCTTGTTCCTGGTTGTCGGGGAAGCGTTTCATACGTACTTTGC
>NZ_JAALFM010000084.1:0-471 GCF_011800295.1 Paenibacillus sp. EKM301P
TGCATATCCTGATCAAATTGTCCCAAATAGTTAAAGCTGATTTCAGGTTCGGTTACAAAACGCTCTTGCTCACATGCTGCGGACAGGTATCTCAGCATACCGTAGCCAATACCCTTTTGCGGAATCCGGCGTAGCCCTTCTTTCACCTGTTTGATGCGCTGTGAAAGGTCTTGCCCCGCGTTCATATCCAGCACAACCGGGAATTGGGTCGTAAACCAGCCCACGGTGCGCGTAATATCCAGCTCTGGCAGAATGGATTCCCGTCCATGGCCTTCCAGGTTGACGAGCACTCGTTCAATCCCCGCCCAGCGATGAATAGCCAGGCCGAGTGCGGTCAGCAGCAAATCATTCATATCCGTGTTGTAGGCACGATGTGCTTGTTTTAACAGCTGCTCCGTTTCTTGAGCTGTCCACGTGACTGTCATGAGCTCGCTGTCTTTATTCAAGGAATGAGAAGGGGATTCGTCTTTT
>NZ_JAALFM010000085.1:0-468 GCF_011800295.1 Paenibacillus sp. EKM301P
CGTTCTTCCCTGGCAACAGAGCTTTACGATCCGAAAACCTTCATCACTCACGCGGCGTTGCTCCGTCAGGCTTTCGCCCATTGCGGAAGATTCCCTACTGCTGCCTCCCGTAGGAGTCTGGGCCGTGTCTCAGTCCCAGTGTGGCCGATCACCCTCTCAGGTCGGCTACGCATCGTCGCCTTGGTAGGCCTTTACCCCACCAACTAGCTAATGCGCCGCAGGCCCATCCACAAGTGACAGATTGCTCCGCCTTTCCTCCTTCTCCCATGCAGGAAAAGGATGTATCGGGTATTAGCTACCGTTTCCGGTAGTTATCCCTGTCTTGTGGGCAGGTTGCCTACGTGTTACTCACCCGTCCGCCGCTAGGTTAGTTAGAAGCAAGCTTCTAACTAACCCCGCTCGACTTGCATGTATTAGGCACGCCGCCAGCGTTCGTCCTGAGCCAGGATCAAACTCTCCATTAAAGAC
>NZ_JAALFM010000086.1:0-463 GCF_011800295.1 Paenibacillus sp. EKM301P
GCGGCAGGACAGCATTTTGTGGTCAGAGACAGTGAGACGGTGAGCGTGGCGTGGAGCGAACAGGACACCCGACTGCTACTGCAGGAAGCACATCGTGCATACCACACCGAGGTCAATGATCTGCTGTTAACCGCACTCGGTACCGCATTGTACAACTGGAGCGGGCAGGAGCGAGTGCTGGTCAATCTGGAGGGCCATGGCCGGGAAGCTATTGTTCCCGATATCGACATCACACGTACCGTGGGCTGGTTTACGAGTCAGTATCCGGTGCTGCTGGATGTGGATGGAACATCAGAAGTAGGGCAGCGCATCAAACGGGTAAAAGAGGACCTGCGGCATGTACCGCATAAGGGCATTGGCTACGGTATGTTGAAGTATATGTCACAGGATGATGCTACCTCTTCCTGGAGCCTGCAGCCTGAGATCAGCTTTAACTATTTGGGACAATTTGATCAGGACTTGG
>NZ_JAALFM010000087.1:0-447 GCF_011800295.1 Paenibacillus sp. EKM301P
TCCTGCTCAATCCAATGGTGCAGACGAGACGGATCAATCCGGTCGTCCTTCGGCACAATCACCATCGTGCCTCCGTTGTACAGCGTCCGCGCGATATCTCCCACGAAAACGTCAAACGAGAAGCTTGCGAGCTGCAGCAGCCGCACCGGGAACTGATCCAACCGGTATTCCCGCCGGTAGCCCGCCGCCGTATTCACCAGGCTGCGGTGCTCGATCATCACGCCCTTCGGCTTGCCCGTCGTTCCCGACGTATAGATCACGTACGCCAGATCCTCCGGACGGGCTTCATGGAAGCTGTTGGTGCCAACATTCTGATGGCTCTCATCACCGTCGTCCACAGCATCCGTCAGCTTGCCGGAGACCATGCCGGAGACAATCGGCGCATTCGCCCGCTCCTCGCTGTACGACGCTTCGTCGTCCAGGTACAGCACCGCCGCTAGCGCCAGC
>NZ_JAALFM010000088.1:0-440 GCF_011800295.1 Paenibacillus sp. EKM301P
GGGCAGGATTTGAACCTACGACCTTCGGGTTATGAGCCCGACGAGCTACCGAACTGCTCCACCCCGCGACATCAAAGATATTTCTTAATACTATTAATGGTGGAGGCTGAGGGGATCGAACCCCCGACCCTCTGCTTGTAAGGCAGATGCTCTCCCAGCTGAGCTAAGCCTCCATACTACTATGACCCGTAGGGGATTCGAACCCCTGTTACCTCCGTGAAAGGGAGGTGTCTTAACCCCTTGACCAACGGGCCATGCTATAGAATAATTCTGGCGGAGAGAGAGGGATTCGAACCCTCGAGACGCTTTTGGCGCCTACACGATTTCCAATCGTGCTCCTTCGGCCAACTCGGACACCTCTCCATATGGCTCCCCGAACAGGACTCGAACCTGTGACAACTCGATTAACAGTCGAGTGCTCTACCAACTGAGCTATCAGG
>NZ_JAALFM010000009.1:0-143402 GCF_011800295.1 Paenibacillus sp. EKM301P
GCTCATTTTAACTATACCACATGATTTAGAATCACTTTACTGGTAATCTTGACAAGCTATTAGCTGGTATAGCTTAACGTCGCGGTTCAGCCTACAGTTTTCAGCAGGCGACCGTAGGATGCTGCTATGAAGGATCTGGAGATGAGACGGAGGGACTTGAGACCATTAAGGCATCTGCCTTGTACTTGTTGCCTCAATTATTTTCTTCTACCAAATCTTCTACCGAAATACGGATATCTGTAATACGTGATGGAACCCTATTTATTGTTGGACAGGCTATAGGAGCTTTGTAAAAACCCATCAAAACTCTATTTCAACGCACTCGTAATGCGTAGGCCGGGGGTTCAATTTCCTTCACCAGCATCAAACATGTATAGATAGACCCTATTTATTAACTCTAATTGATTTAAAGGTACCAGATAGATATTATCTGGTACCTTATTCTTTTATATATTAATTTAGTAAGAAAGGTGTTCCCCTTTTAATGAGAAGCACCTTTTCAAAATACTTTAAAACTTTTTAAATTTGTGGCTCTTCCAAACCGTTTTTATCAATCCGGAGGTTCAGCAGTGATTCCTTTATCAAGTGTCTCCTCAACAAAGGATAGAACAGCCTTTCACTTTATTTATTTACTAAAGCAGACAATTCACCTTCAAAGACTTTCTCTTCTTTGTCATTAAAAGTGGTCAGCAAAACAGTAACTATTCCTGTTTCACTTCGTTTTTCCCTAAGCTCAGTCACCTCCACAATTGTATGTAATTCATCTTCCGGGTACACGGGTTTTATAAATCTGATATTGTTAAAAGCAGTTCCCGCAATGACATCGTCACCATAAATACCTGTTTCAACCCAAAGCTTAAAAGAAACTGCTAGCGTTTGGATTCCTGAGGCGATGATTCCATTAAATCTTCCTTGCATTGCTTTATCTTCGTCCAAGTGCATGTATTGCGGGTCGAACTCAGCTGCAAATCTCGTGATATTCTCTTTAGTTATCTTTATGGACTTGGTTTTAAATGTTTGTCCGACAAAAAAATCATTAAATTTCATAAATGTACTCCTTTGCTGAGATTATGTGCTGGGTGGACTCCATTAAAATTTATGGCTTGATTATAACACTTGATAATAGTACTTAGTACTAATTATAAAAATATGCCCATTTAGAAAAAACACTAGAATATATTGTAGCGACATCAGCGACTAACGAAAACGAGAAGATATCAAATCTGCTCAATGTTATAATTGCCGTAAACCAATATAGCATAGATGTAGAGATATACTCCCCGATTTGAAGCGGAGATTAATTCGTTTTCTGAACAGCCTTTATGATTATCGCGGCTAGCTTTTTGTTGTGTATTGTAACTGTGCCTAATCAAGCCTTTAACCACCACCATCGTATCCAGCCTCAAGTTACCGTTGGAGGAGTTTAAACGTAAGCAAAGCAAATCCCCGCTAACCTGAACTGGTCGGCGGGGATTTTTGTTGAACAATCTAAGGACAGTATGTTGTACAGTACCCCTTGTACAAATTTATGATTTCCAGAAGTGAAAAATTTATGTGTAATTAAAAGCAATGCTGCATTACAAATAATACAAAATAAGCTGTCTGGTGCACTTCAATGATATGAAGGTCTTTTAGTTTTATTTTAGAACAGAAACAGCTACAATTATCGGCTGCTATCTCCTTGTGCTTATTGAGCATCGTTTCCCGCAAGCCCAATAGTTATGGTTATTAACCCCGCTTATTAACCTGCTTATTAACCAAAGGGAAAAATAAGTAACTTCTCGAAGTCTGGTCTTTAGTGCACTGATATGCTTGACCTCTGGTATAGGCATGCATGTTTCTATTTCTACTGACCACTTCTACCGTTGCGGCAAATTAACATGTTCGTAACTAGAACAGCTGCTAATTATAAGCCCTTTTCTTCTTCTTCCGGATTAGCATGGTCAGGAAAAGGAGGACAGGCAGTGCAATCTGAAAGATAGGCCAGATCTGAATCAAAGCTACATGGAGACCGAACCACAAAAATTCAGTTAACCTTGGGGAGAGAAACGTAAGAGCATATATGATGATGCTTAGCAACAGTAACGCAGGCTTATATCTAAAGGGGGTTATCGTTTGAAGCCCTATGACGGCACCAAACATAAAACCCGCCGTTTTGACTCCGATTCCAATAAATAGAATCATCGTAAACAGAACATCAGCTCTCTCAACGATTTTCGGAAGTTGAATTAGTTGAGTAACCTCAAACAAGGGATAAGTGCTTGATGCCGCCCATTCTGGACCTAGAACCAGGACTGATAGTTCATTCATTACGATAAGGAACACAGCAGTGAACCAGTAAGCAATGACGATCGACCGCTTTAATTTACGCTTATCCGTGACGATTTTGAAAAGCACAAGAAAAAGAACCGTCTGCCCGAAGGGAAAAGACACGATCTCGGGAATGGCAGCCTTCAATACGGGGGTTAAACCGTTCTCCAATACAGGAAACAAAAATTCAAAGTGAATGAGTCCTGTAAAAGGAGTAAGCACTAGTAGAATGCCGTAACCAAACGCCAACAGAAGCAGAAATAAATGACATAGAAGGAACCAGACTCTCGGTCCAAACCAAACTACATCAGCACAGACAGTTAACGCTATAAACGTAATGATTTCAGTAGGGGTTCTGTTCAGCAATGTCAATGCTCCGAGCTCACCCATGTCCCTGACACTCCTGGAAGCTTCGTAAGCAAAGTAACCGATGAACATAAGTCCCCCCAGACTACCTATCCATTTTCCCCAATAATGGCATAGGAGCTCGTACAAATCCCGGTGTGGGTCAAGCTTATGCATGTATAAGTACATCATAAGCAGTACGAAGCCTGCAAGTGCACCGATCAGCATGGCTAGCCATGCATCCTGCTTGGCTTTAGCTCCCAATAGGAATAACGTTGTACTGCCTACCTGAAACAAGGAAAAGGCGATAGCTAACCCGGATACCTTGGTGACGGTTTTATTCATACTGTTTAAGCCCCTTTATACAAATGGGTTAGGATTGACTTCCGATATGCTTCTGTAGGAGGCCAGGACGCTGAATCCGTGCATCCACTCGAATGTCCAGTTCTATCTTCTTGAATTCCTGATCCCAGTTGTTTTTCACCGTCTCCCACTCCCTTGGGAACCTCCGGTGAATCCGGTCAGCAAAACCAGTTGCGTCTACACCAAGTTCCTGAAGTTTAGCCCAGCCCCCATTTATCGTACTGGTCACTTCTTTTGCAATCTCTTCCTCCAGATCATGTATGGTCTTCGTCTTGGACATATCCTTAGTGCATGTAGTTTCATTTAAAGTCCCGTTAATTTTCACTCTAACCTGCATAGTGTAATGAGAACTCGTTTTTCTGGGTGTAAGCTTTACATTAGCAGAGTTTACTATTATGGAAGAGTACATTTCCCTGCCGGGTTGTTCGCTGCATGGGAACGAAATTTCGGTGTTGTTAACTTTTTGAGACAGATAAGATACACCCAGACTCTCTTCCTTGTTGAGAAACCCTTTGAGCTTTCCTTTTTGGAATACCGCCAATTTAGTCAGTGCCAGCTTGAGCGGGGCCGAGGTTTTTTTGAAGACATCCAGACTCTCTGCTTCCCTTTCATCCTGATAATCCCTTTCTCCGATCATCTCGGCGACAGGTACTCCAATAGATTTGGAATCCGAGTTCATGCTTAATACGAAATCATAAACCCTAACTTTCGGAAATACCGATAAAATATCGCTCTCTTTGTCGACCAATTCAGCCATGGCGGCGCCTTGAAGTTTATCAGGCGGCAACAATTTCTTTAATAGATCGGATGCTAGTCCGTCCGTTATAATCATATTTACCATCTCCCTCGCTTCTGTATTACGAAGATAAAAATCGATTAAACGGTCCATTCCTTTCTCAGCCGCTCTCTTACCGATAAATACAACACGATTATGTGCTAAGTAAATTTGTCTTGATGTTTTCAAATTGCTGTACGATAAGGCCTGGTTATAGGTTTTGGACTTTACTGAGAATACATGGGATGCCGGTTGAGAAGACCCTCCCGTTCCTCCTCCGGTACCACTTGCAAGGGAGGAGGGAATAATAATCTGATAGGACATCATCCACTGTCCGTCGTCCATCATATCTACTCCTGTAGCCGCAGTTACCCACAGCTCATTCAGTTCGACTCGGTTCCAGCAACCCGCCAAAATGAATAATATGACCAAAGCAAAAATAAACCTGCCTAATTGGGACATATCGGTTCCTCCTTACGCCATGGGATCTCGGCCGTGTTCCCCCGCCTGTTCTGCAAATGATTCCTGTTCCGTTGCCTGTCTTACTGGATTGACATCCCCAATCATTTCCGGCCGTTTCTTCATCTTCCACCAAGGTACACGCACAAACAGGTCTTTCATATTGCTCGTATAGAAAGGTGCGAGCGGCATCATATAAGGAATGCCGAACGAATTCACAGATACTAATCGAACGAGGATGGGAACCAAGCCCGCCAAAACACCGTATAATCCAAATAAACCCGCTAACAGCATGAGTCCAAACCTGAGCAAACGAACAGCTCCCGCCATATTGATCGCAGGTAGTACAAAGTTGCAGATAGCTGTGAATGAAACCACAATCACCATAGCTGCGGAAACCAATCCCGCCTGTACAGCAGCTTGTCCAAGAACCAATGCCCCAACGATAGAGATTGCAGGCCCTACGGCGCGCGGCATTCGTACTCCTGCTTCGCGAATAACCTCGAAGGTCAGCTCCATTAGCAATGCTTCAAGCAGGGCTGGCAATGGTGTATTCTCTCTCTGTGCAGCCAAAGTGATGAGCATTGTTGTAGGCAGCATTTCCTGGTGAAACGTAGTTGTTGCAATAAAGAATGAGGGTAATAGCAATGCCAAGAAAAAGGATGCCATCCGAACGATTCGAAGAAAAGATGCCAGATCATAACGTTGGTAGTAGTCTTCACTGGATGCGATGAACCGAAATAAGGTTACGGGAGCAATCAGTACAAATGGAGTCCCATCAACCAATATCGCTACTAACCCTTCGAGCAAGCTGCCTGCAACAGTATCCGGGCGCTCAGTGTTATATATGGTTGGAAAGGGTGTCCATACCCCATCTTGAATAAATTCCTCGATATATCCACTTTCGAGAATACTATCAGTGTTGATGGAATCTAATCGTCTGGAGATTTCCTTAACTACCTCTGGTTCTGCAATGCCTCGAATATATGCCACCGATACCTTCGTCTGCGTGTATGATCCGATAATTCGAGAATCAAAGTGGAGTTCAGTTGATTTGATCCTTCTCCGGAGGAGTGCAATATTGGTGGATATATCCTCCGTAAACCCCTCTTTAGGGCCGCGAATTACTGTCTGCGATGTTGGCTCCTCAACCGCTCTTTTAGCCCCCCCGCTGATAGAAGCAGCAAAGGCCTTGGTGCTGCCTTCGACGAGGAGAGCCACCTGTCCATAAAGAACGGCATGGATAAGCGATTGCTCATTGTCAAGACAAGTTATACCCCCAATAGGAATACGATCCATCAACCAACTTTCGACATTATGGTCAGAGACATCTCCATTACGAATACCTGCAGTGAGTTCCTCTAGCAGTGTCGTTAAAATTTGCTGATCAATCAGGCCTTGAAGAAAACCTACAGCGAGAACCGGATTGCCCTGCTTATCATTCAAACAACGAAGAATGAAATCCCCGCTATGCCCTATTTCCTGGTTCAGTATGGTCACATTTTCCTTAAGCGTGCCACTCAGCTCTTTGGATATTTTAGTCGATTTTTCGTCATCATTAACTGGTTCAGAGTTCATGCCATTTTTAGATCGTGAAGGCTGTTTAAACAGCCATTTTTTTAACTTGTCAACCATGCCATATAGTTCCCTTCTAGATATCGGTCAACTGTAATATGCTGCTATTCCACAGTTTATATGTACTGTTCTTGTCAAAAGATGGTCGCCTACCAATCCATTGCAACTATGTTTATATTGTGGAGAGGTCCATTAGCTTAACGTCGCCGTTCAGTCTACAAGCTTTCAGCAGACAGCCGTAAGATGCCATCTATTAAGGAGCTGGAGATAAAGAAGTGGAAGCGTACAGAGGACATAATAGTTAGGTTTATGGGGGCGGATAACTATACTACGGGATATCGTCATCTGGAGGGCTGGGATTACAATCAAAAGAACATCATGCTCGCAGGAGACGAGAAGGGGACTTTGGAGAGCATTAGGGCGAACGTAATTCAATAATTACAGACTTTGGGGGTATGTGGGTACTAATGGGAACTGTATCGGAACGCACTCGTAATGCCTAGGTCGGGGGTTCAATTCCCTTCACCAGCATCTTATAAAATTCAAGTACAGCGCGGCTTCCAGGCTTTTTGGAGGTCGCGCTTTTTTGTTGGAACGAGCATTTTTCTAACGTTCTCTTATGGTGGATGAATACCGAAAGCGGGTTGCACCAATGGCTGCCAAGTGGAATGAATAGCGCAAAAGCAAAGTCAATACGGTACCGCCGAAAGATGGGGAGCCAGTAAACGGTCCAAGAATAACAACAACATGACGACGGTGTCGCGATGAAGGAAAGACATGGATGCAGATAAGCATCGGCTTGAGCAGCGGCCAGATAAGGATTCCAAAGCTGGGCTAAAACACAAATATTAACTATGCATTAACGCCTAAGGGAAAATTGAATAGCATACACCGTAACGAAAAAATTCCTGAGGGAGTGGGTAAAATGAAGAATGCAAATCAGAATAGACAAAGTGGGAAACGTGGGTTAGGAGGACCGACGTATCTACTAAATCCAAATCAAGTGGCCTCGTTTATAAATCAAACGGTTGACTTTACACTTAATAGTGGGCAAAGAGTTTGTAGAGTCTTTATACATTCTGTATCACCCGAGACTAACCCTCAAAACTCAACTTATGGAGACTTCACTTATCTAGTTTTCCAAAATGGGAAGTTCTATATGATATCAAATAATGCAGCTAACATCTCGCAAATAGGATTGGCTGGTTCGATTTGTATGTAAAATAAAGTGAGCACTCTAAACGGAGTGCTTTTTCTTTTGCATTTATTCGACAGGATGTAAGCCATTTTGAGTGCTCTTTCCGTTACATGGGAATGCCGGAAGGAGTGCAGAAGAGAACAGAGAGAGGGCATGCACACGCTCTGACAGCCTATTAGCCACCCCCTCGAATAGTGGAAATCAACTCCAATAGCCTTTTGAACATTTACACTACCTCTTTCATAGTATATGGCAGTTGATAAAGAGAGGAGGCTACTGATGGAAATACCAATAACAGGTTTTGTTGTTCATTCCGGTGATTCCGGCTCTAACCATTCGCATAAGCTTTTTATTAGTTCGTGGGATGGTAGACCAGTTAATGTTCACGTACATCCTTTTAAAGGGAATACATCACTTGATGTGGGACACTACCATCATTACGCTGGGGTAACAGAACCAGCTCCAAGTGGTGTTCCGCATGTTCATAATTATTATGCAGAAACATCATTTAACGATCAACATACGCATTTAATTAGAGGAACTACAGGACCAGCCATTCCCTTGACTGGTGGTGGGCATTACCATCATTTTGAAGGGTATACAACAGTAAACGGTAGAATTCCTCATGCCCATAGGTACAGTGGAAATACTGGAGATGAGAAAGAATATCGATAGTAATCAATTAGAAAAACTCAACCCGCTACAAATAGTGGATTGATAGAGTTGGTGCTGACGCTTAGATAGCAATTTGGATGGGAGTTTCAATTTAGAAAGCACTAGAATTTTACCTGCAAGGACCTATTGATGAAATGAGTGTATATTTAGCTCCTGTAGTAGAGGCAGGTACGAACCAGCAAACAATTGTTGAAGTAATGCCCAAATATGGTGAAGTTGCGGCCGCTATACTGTAACGTCCCCCTGATTATCAGCGTATCCTCCGGCTGAATAGTGGCCCGCCACGCGTGGCATTTTTGCGGACTTCCGCTATTGCCGTGCCCCAGATGAACTTTAATTAAACCAAGCTATCAAACAAAGGAAGAAAGCTCCAACCTTTTCTGGTTCGGGGCTTTCTTTGTTTTGCCCAAAGGTCACATCATATTATTAAATAAACAAATAATTGTATTTACATTCGTTGGGGGGGATTGTGCAACATGGCGAGAGAACGGAGTCCTGAGCGGGACAAGGCAAAACAGATGTGGCTAGAGAGTGACGGAGCGAAGTTACCATTGGAGGAGCCTAAACATAAGCAAAGCAACTCCTCGCTAACTTAACTGGTGGCGGGATATTTTCTTTCTATTTACCTGCATGCCCAGTCACAGTGTGTATTCACACATATATTATGGTGACGACAAATAAAGGAGGGCTAAAGTTATGAGTGGATGCGCAGGTCCAGCTGTTTGCGGTGCATGGACTTCTACAACAGCAATCTTGGTGCTCTATATCCTTTTGGTTATCATCCTTAAATCATGTTGGGTGTGACTTTTTGAAAAGACTGTATACATCCCGCATTCATCAAGTTTCTTTCGAGATTTGCCCGAAATTAAATTAGATAGAGAGCTCTGCTAACCTTATGGTTAGCAGAGCTTTTTAATTAAAGAAATTGCTTACGTTACGGAGAATTTTAATTCACCTGGGTTCGTAGGCGCCGTTTGTTGGTCCCTGTGTTTATGGCAAAGAACGGGGAACGGGGTAAGAATTGAGAGAGGACAAGTTAGGGAATTATCTACGGGACAGACCCTATAATCCGAGGTCTAGGATACCCGTTACGGACTACTGCCGGTTAGTTTAACGGTGTACTTTACTTCCAAATTACAGGGCGATGGGCTATTTATTATTTAAGGCAGAACCAATATTGAATTCTATGTCACGCAGGTGACTGATATCTCTCATCGGTGGGCGTCCGAATAAGCGGGCGTATTCTCGGTTGAACTGGGAAGGGCTTTCGTAACCGACGCGAAATCCTGCCGTAGCAGCATCGTAGCCTTCCTTGAGCATCAGCCGACGTGCGCTCTGCAATCGAATGATCTTTTGATACTGAAGTGGGCTCATACCCGTTACTCTTTTAAAATGCTTGTGAAAGGTTGTTGGGTTCATGTTCACTTTTTTTGCTAACTCTTCAATGACTAGCTGTTCAGAATAGTCACGATTGATTATATGTATTGCATTTGAAATACCTTGTGCATAGCTTCCGATCACAACGAACTGCCTGAGTAACGCTCCTTGCTCTCCCTCCAGCACACGATAAAATATCTCCCGGATGTAGAGTGGGGCTAGTATCTCGATATCCGTGGGTGAATCTAAAAGATTGACGAGGCGTAGAATCGCATCTAACAGAAAGGAAGTGGACGGATTAACCAAAATGCCCCTTCCTGTGTCTCCCTTTTTCTGTGAACTAGATTTCTTGCTTATATCTATAATGACATCAGGGCTAAGTGTTAATTGTAAACTTAGGTACGGCAACTGCGGAGAAGCATGAGTAATTTTCCCAATCACTGGTAGATGTACGGATGCGACCATATAACTGGACGAATCGCATATGAAGCTTTCCCCAACAAATGTGACGGTTTTAGAGCCTTGGGCAATTACGTAAAGAGAGGGCATGTTGAGGGTATGCGTCGGTTCCGTTTCCGCGGATGTGCGCCTGAAACAAAGCTCTGGAATCGCAGTTTGGTGTAAACCGTCCGTAGACGTATGCCGTGCAATTTGCTTAGCTAACTCCGTAATGAGTTGGTTCAAACTTATTCACCAATCCTTTTTCATTTAAGCTGATATGAATATTGTAACTCAAACTAGACAGGATTAGGCAAGGAACGCGTATGAATCGTCTACCTGCTTTATTTTGATATTTCTTATAATTCAAGGCGAAAGACAAATTTCCAGATGAAAGAAGGATTCGGCTATGAGAATAATCCAGAATACAACCTTGTCCGGAATCAAAGATAAAGTTGTTGTTATTACGGGTGCAAGCAGTGGGATTGGTGAAGCGACTACGCTTTTACTGGCTGAGCATGGGGCAAAAGTCGTACTTGGGGCACGACGACTTGATCGCCTTGAAGCTCTTGCGGCCCGCATCGCGGAGGCTGGGGGTGAAGTCGTGTATGCTAGCACAGACGTCAGACGGCGGGAGGACGTAAACAAGCTCATCCATTTGGCATGTGAGCGATTCGGCACGATTGACGTTCTCGTGAACAATGCCGGCGTGATGCCGGTTTCTCCCCTTGACGACTTACGCGTAGAGGATTGGGAGAACATGATCGACGTCAACATTAAAGGTATTTTGTACGGTATCGCCGCAGCACTGCCTGTCTTTCGCAAGCTGGGTTCCGGACATTTCGTCAATATTGCTTCTACAGCGGGACATAAAACTGTACCGAACCAGTCTGTGTATTCTGCCACGAAATTCGCTGTCCGCGCCATCTCCGAGGGTTTGCGACAGGAAGCCGGTGATAAGGTGCGGGTAACGATCATTTCACCCGGTTTGGTTCGGACGAATTTCGCTGAAGGAGTGACGAATCTGGAGGTGAAGGCCAGGCTCGAAGAGTCTCGTGACCAGTTCGCATTACCACCGGAGGCGGTTGCCCGTGCCATTGCGTACACAATCGAGCAGCCGGTTGACGTTGATGTGAACGAGATCGTGATTCGCCCCACATCTCAAGTGTAAGGTATAAGGGGGATGATAAGTAAGCCAAACGAGCAAATGTACTCGTCGAGGCTTGCTTTTTTTTGCCCCTATAGGAGCTGAGCAACCCACATTAAGAACCGGCTGAATGGCTTTTATTTATTTTTAAAAAGGCATTGAAATCTTTGTAACCCTTAGTTATAATACAAGACATAACAAATTAAAGCGCTTACATGAGAGGGGGTGAAGCAAATGAAGATTGCGGGAATGAATATTACGTATAGGCATTTTCCTTTCGAGCACTTCCTGGATCACGTGACTGAACTCGGGATCGAGCACATCGAGTTGTGGGCGGGCGAGCCTCATTTATACGTCTACCGGAATGTTCTTGGCAACTTGAGGCACATAAGGCAGCAACTGAAATCCCGAGACATGAAGGTCGTCTGTTATACGCCGGAACAGTGTGTCTATCCCTTCAATATTGCTGCTTCCGATTCCCAACTGCGGCAGAAGAGTATCGTATACTTCATAGATAATCTGTACGCGGCTCTGGAGCTGGAGACCAACATGATGCTTGTGACTTCAGGAATAGGGGACTTCGCTGTATCACAATTGGAATCATGGAAATATGCAAGCGACTCCATCTATCAGATATCCAGGGTGGCGGAGAAGGAAGGGGTGACTTTAGCGTTGGAACCTCTGACCCGATTCGAATCGAATCTAATTATCGATGCTAAGGGAATCAAGAGGATGCTGGAGGAGATCCGTTCCCCGTCATTAAAAGGGATGATCGACACCGTTGCGATGCAGCTCGCTAGCGAGACACCCGAAGATTATTACTCCCTACTCCCGGAGATGGTCCATTTCCACCTGATCGACGGTGACGGCACGTCTGATGCGCATCTCGCTCTGGATGATGGGGTGCTGAATTGGCGGGAATATCTAACCAGTCTTCAGAGCCATCATTACGAGGGAGCTTGTACACTAGAGATTATGGGGTTCAATTATTATCAGAATCCACAGGAAGCACTTAGGGAATCAGTCAGGAAAATAAGGGGAATGGAAGTCTTATCACCTTGATTTGGAGGAACTCGTTATGAGTAATGACTCTCTTACACGAAAACTGGGCTTTTGGTCGGCCCTAGCCATCGCTGTTGGTACTACGGTAGGTTCCGGAATCTTCGTCTCTTCCGGTGATGTCGCAAAAGCTGCGGGTATGCCTTCGATCTCAATTCTAGCCTGGATTATTGGTGGAGTTATTGCGATTCCGCAGGTCATGGTGCTGGCCGAGTTGGCGACTGCCTACCCGCAAAATGGAAGCGGTTACGTATACTTGAATAAAGCAGGATGGAGGCCCTTGGCCTTTCTATACGGATGGGCAACCTTCTGGGCCCTCGATCCTCCGTCCATTTCAATTATGGCTCTGGCCATTGTTGCATACCTGGCGAGCTTCTTCCCTTTCTTCGTTGGAATTGCCGGTAAACTGCTAGGAGTAGCGATCATTCTGATCATCACGTCCATTCATTACCGGAGTGTCAAGGCAGGCGGTAGTTTTCAAGTCATTATTACAGCTGTCAAAATCATCCCTTTCCTGATTGTCATTGTGCTGGGCCTCATGTATATGAACTTTGACAACTTTGCTTACACGCCCGTCGCAGGAGCGACAAGTTCAAGCTTAATTGGTGGCGTATCTGCCACGACGTGGGCTTACACGGGAATGGCCGCCATTTGTTTTATGGCTGGAGAATTCAAAAATCCAGGGAAAGTTCTCCCTCGGGCCTTAATTAGTTCGGTACTGATTGTATTGGGTTTATATACGCTGCTTGCGGTATGCGTCACCGGCCTAATGCCGTTCGATAAACTGATGGCCTCCAGCTCCGCTGTGTCCGACGCCGTCAAGTACATTCCCGGATTATCCGGCATGGCCTCATCCTTTGTAGCTGTTACCGCGATTATTGTTATCCTGGGTTCCTTGAGTTCTTGCATTATGTTTCAGCCTCGCCTGGAGTATGCCATGGCAAAAGATGGGCTGTTCTTTCAGCGTTTTGCGAAAGTTCATCCCAAATTCGAAACACCAAGCTTTTCGATTATTGCTCAGGTTACGTTGGCCTGTATTCTTGTGTTCTTCAGCAATTTAACCGAACTGCTGGGTTATTTCACGCTGATTCAGCTGGTCATTAACATTCTGGATTTTGCCGCGGTCTATAAATGCCGTAAGAGAGAGGATTATAACCCGATTTACCGCATGCCAATGTGGAGAGTAACTACTATCCTGGCTATCCTTGGGGCAGGATGGCTGGCTTGGGGAACCTTTACGTGGGCTCCAGTGCAGGGCATGATTGCCGCGGCGATAGTCATCGCAACGGGGTTGCCTGTGTATTACTACTGGGAGAAGAAGTATGGATCTAAAAGCAGTCATGACAGTAGTAATATAGTGACTTAGTCCGGATGAACTGAAGGGGGCCGATGCTGACTCGCTGATTTCCTTCAGAGTTTACAAAAAGAGTTGTTATAATTGTAATGCCTGGTTATACTGCTTTATATAACAAATAAAATTGGATGATATTGGAGAGAAGCCGCTCCAGTATAGGGAGGAAACGTAAATGTTGAATTTTGACGAACAGTTATTCCTTAAGCTTGTGGAACAAGAGGGCCTGGCCTTTAGAGGACAAATTGAAGAAATTGTAGACGGGATTGCCAAGAAAGGGTACAGCAACATTTTTCTGATTGGTGCGGGTGGCACAATTGCGATGATGTATCCATATGAGTATATTCTGAAATCAAACTCAACCATTGATGTGCATGCTGAGATTGCCGCCGAGTTTATGGTGATGGACAACAGACATTTCAGTAAGGATTCCGTATGTATTTTCACATCTGTGTCGGGAACCACGCAGGAGACTGTTGCGGCAGCCGAGTTCTGTAAGGAACGGGGAGCGACTACGATTGCACTTGTGGCAGAAAGGGACACTCCATTAACCAAAATTGTAGATCACTGCATCACAACCGGCTCGGAGAAACATTCCTTTGATACATTCTTCATGCTCCTGTACATGGTTGTGTTCCGGTTCATGTATAACAACAATGAGTTCCCTCAATATGAACAGTTCACGAAGGAAGTTGCCTTATTGCCGCGTGCGATTCTGGACGCAGTCAAAACCTTTGACCCTAAAGCGGAAGCTTTTGCAAAAGAACATAAAGATACTGACTATCATATGATGGTTGGCTCCGGTAACCTGTGGGGGAACACGTACTCCTACGCGATGTGTATCCTGGAAGAAATGCAGTGGATTCATGCGAAGTCGATTCATGCGGCGGAATTCTTCCATGGCACGCTTGAGCTTGTGGTTGAAGATACCAGTGTTATTCTGCTGAAAGGCGAAGATGAGACAAGACCTCTGATGGACCGGGTGGAAAGATTCGCTGAGAAGATTACGAAGAAGCTGACCATTATTGATACCAAAGACTTTGCCATGGAAGGCATTAGCGAGGAGTTCAGAAAGCATTTTGCCGTAAGTATCAACTGGTCTGTACTAAGCCGTATCAGCGCCTACCTGGAGCGTGAGAGAAATCATCCGTTAACACTTAGAAGATACTATCGCCAAATGGAATATTAAGATACGTAGCCTTAGTTCATTCTATATTGATGCATTTGATTTGAGCACTACTTCGTAGTGCTCATTCTTTAATAGCAGGGAAGGCGGGAGCAAGATGAGAATCATTACAGTCGGGGATAATTGCATGGATGTCTATCAAGCAAGCGGCAAAGCCTATCCTGGAGGCAATCCGGTGAATGTGGCCGTCTATTTAACTGAAATGGGTGCAAAGACGGCCTATCTGGGCTGGGTGGGCACCGACATTTATGGGGAGATCATGATCCAGGCTATTCAGGACAAGGGTGTGGATACTTCCCGAATTTCAAAAAAGGACGGAAAAACAGCGGTAACCCACGTGGAGATGGTGGAGAATGACCGGAGGTTCGGCGAATACGACGAGGGAGTTATGGCACAGTTTTTCCTTACAGCAGAAGAGATCGATTTTGCTGTCAATTATCAGCTTGTCCACTCAGGGATATGGGGCCATGCCGATCCGTACTTTCCTCTCTTTAAGGAAAAGGGCCTGATCACTTCCTTTGATTTCTCGGATCAGTTGCAGGATGATCGGGTACAAACGTTAACGCCCTATGTAGACTATCCATTCTTTTCGTACACTCAGGATGATGATTATATCCGCCAACTTTTGGTAGAGGTCAAGCAAAGAGGAGCGCAGATTGCTGTAGCTACCTTGGGGGAGAACGGTTCGCTTGCTTACGATGGGGAACAATTCTTTCCGCACGGCGTGGGTAAGGTGAACGTCGTGGATACGATGGGAGCTGGGGATTCCTTCATTGCCGGGTTCCTTTACGGCCGATTGAAAGGGCTTTCAGCGGAGGACTGCCTGGAGCTTGGGACAATTACAGCTGGGAAGACGATAGGTTATTTCGGTGCATGGTGACTGGAGATGATCATCAATGTATAATACTTATTATAATCATTGATGGATAAGGATGAATTTACCATGAATTTGAATCCTTCAACCCCGCAGCCGCTGTACATGCAGATCAGGCAAATGTTGAAGAACGATATCCAGGACGGACGATACAAACCGGATGAACAGATTCCAACCGAAGCAGAACTCTGTGATACTTATAGTGTAAGCCGAATCACTATACGGAAAGCAATTGAGGAGCTCGTGCGGGAAGGAACCCTGACGCGAATTCCTCGTAGAGGCACCTTTGTAGCCTCCAATAAATTTCATAATGAACTGTTATCCGTAAGCGGTTTCTCAGAGTTCAGCCACCAGCTGGGCATGATTCCAAACTCACGGATATTAAGAAGCGAAGTAATCCCGGCATCTGAAGAGGTGGCTGGACATCTTCTTATTGAAGAAGGCAGCCCTGTGTTGGAGCTTGAACGCTTGATGTATGTAGATGACCGCCCGCTTTTCTATGATATAGCCCATTATTCACTCACCCGGTTTCCAGATTTAGAAAAAAAGATCGCAATGAAAGAATCGACTTACAAGATTCTGGCGGAGGATTATAACACCGAGATCGTGAGCAATGACAAGATCATTGATGTGATCGGTGCGACTAAAGATTATGCGAAATTTCTGGAATGTGATATCGGGGCGAACTTATTCCGGATATTGAAAATTGCTTTTGATGCAAACGATGAGCCCGTTCATCTCTCTACATTTATGTGTGAGACGAATCGGGTCAACCTGACGGTCCACCGGGCAAAATAGGTTATGCCCATCAGCATGGCTTATTTTCCAAAAAGGATTTAGCTTCGAAACGATTATACGGGTACTCCAGGACGTAGCTTTATTCATCAGAATTGCTTCTTTTACTTGGACCATGGAGTCATAGGCTCTGCTGGCTTACCACCGGCAGGCCTTTTTTGTGTGTTGAAATACGAAATCAAGTTTTTGTAAGATGATTGCAGGGGTGGTATAGAATTAGATACTTCAACCATAATAAGACAGCCTGTTTAATCCAAACGTAAGAGGAGCAGAAGAATGTGAAAAATAAATGGTTACTGGCATTGTCGTTAACCTTGGCGCTCGTTTTTAGCATGAATCCACTAGTTGTCGTGCAAGCGAAGGCGGGGGAGGATAAGGGGAACATTTACCTAAGTCCCAAAATGGTGCAACTGAAAGTCGATATGCAGAAGGTATGGATCGATCATACGATATGGACGAGAAGCTATATTGTCAGCGCCATATCTAATCGTCCAGACCAAAAGGATGTATTGGACCGACTTTTACGGAACCAACAGGATATAGGCAACGTGATTAAGCCTTATTATGGGGAAGCTGCTGGGAATAAGCTGGCTGATCTTCTGAGAGAGCATATTTTGATCGCAGGGAAAATCGTAGCGGCTGCCAAAGCGGGCAATCAGGCGGACGTGAAAAAGCTAGAGGCGGATTGGCATACAAACGCCGACGATATTGCTAAATTTTTAAGTGAAGCGAATCCGAACTGGCAGTTCAAAACGCTACAAGATATGCTGTATACGCACCTTCAGTTGATTACGGAAATAGTCCTTAACTGTATCAAAGGAGACTGGAAAGCAGATATTGCCGCAACCGATAAAAATGAGATCCATATGATTCATTTAGCGGATATCCTGACAGAAGGAATTGTCAAACAGTTTCCAGAAAAATTTTAAGCGAGCATTATAGACGCTGCAAAGCAGATTAGCTTTTTATAATCACCCCAAAGGTGGCTATGGAAAGCTTTTTTTTCTATCCAATTCTCTACCGAAATACGGACAAAGGAAGAAAGCCCATCTAGCTAACAGCGAGGCTCCAAACTTTTTGAAGATCGCATTTTTTGTATAAAATTGGGACGTAATATGGTGCTAAAAAAAATAAATATTTTATATTATTTGTTTGTGCTAATATATCTCTATTCCATTACAACTAGAAATGAGGATATTGTGTGCACCATGACAAGGAATTAAAGCTTGTAGAAACAAATATTGCGAAAGGGATTGCTGTAGTACTACTTTTGATTCATCATCTTTTTGCTTTTCCTGACAGACTAAAGTACGACTATGTTTCATTATTTAGTTTATTTCATGAAAGAGGGGAGTTCTATTTAGGGCATTTTGGCCAGATCGCAATATCTATTTTTCTATTTTTAAGTGGCTATGGCTTATATAAGAGCAATGTTCAGAATCCACAGCATTTAATGCAGAAAAGCTTTACAAGATTAAGCAAAATCATGATAAACTACTGGGTTGTTTTTTTGCTTTTTATTCCGGTGGGTTTATACTTCTTTGGAACTTCCGATAGATTTCAACATAATTCAATAATGGATTTTTTGCGGAATTTTATAGCGCTGTCCAGTTCATATAATGGTGAGTGGTGGTTTTTATATGACTATATTCTGCTGCTATTAATTTTTCCGGTCACCTTCCAAGCCTTCCAACGTAACGCATGGGTAACTCTTCTAATTGCTGGCCTAGTTTTTTATAATTCATATTCACAAGGAAACTATTACAGTATTATGTATTGGCAGCTGCCTTTTATGATAGGGCTGTTCTTTGCAAAATATAAATTGTACTCATGGATGAGTAAGATTTATGATTCCATTATTTTCAATAATATACTATTTGATGTTATTGTTCTTGTGCTATTATTCCGTTTTCGTACTACGAGTCAATGGTTTGAGAAGACAACGATTGATATGATAATAGCCCCTATAGTTATCCTCGTTAGTATTCATTTAATGAATAAATTAAAACTAACCAAACCTTTCGCTTACCTAGGTAAAAATTCAATGAATATTTGGTTAACCCATACCTTTTTTTGTTATTATTATTTTCAGAGCATTGTTTTCTTCCCCAAGGTATCTATCTTGATTTTGTTGTGGTTAATTCTGTTAACGATACTTACCTCAATTATTGTTAACAGCATCATCAGTCTCATTAATAGCAAGGTGTACACTAAAAATATGGATCTTAATCCAAACCAAGTTGGAAGCCAAGTCTAGGTTGGTTTTTTGCACTCATTCAAGAGCAGTTTAGTTAAATACAAGCGCAGCGTCCATGCTTTTTGGAAGCTGCGCTTTTTTATTGAAATGAGCAGGTTGCAAACCCTATATTTATTTGGTTGAATACTCACTTACTTCAAATGTGAGAATTTTGTTGAAGATTACGTAGTCTTTGCGATTGCTGAACGGACCTTTGTTATTATTATGCTTATCGATGGCAAAGAATGAAGCACCTCTACCCGCATCTTTTGCGTCGTACCAAGCGATGAAGGCATTCAATTCTTTTTTACTCAGATCGAATTCTTTATCAAATCCATTGTCCATCGTTACAGTTAGAATGACGCGGTCACCAGTTGGTTGCGATGATCCATCTGTATCCGATGGGTCAGGTGTTGTAGATGGATCAGGTGTTGTAGATGGGTCGGGCTTTGTTGATGGATCAGGCGTTGTAGATGGATCTGGCTTTGTTGATGGGGCGGGTTTTGTTGATGGGTCGGGTTTTGTTGATGGATCGGGTGTTGTAGATCCACCTGTAGCTTGATAAGGTAAAAACCCTTCAGGGATTGGATATTTAAACTCACTTGCTCCAAAATTAGCTTCGTAAGTCATTATTCCAGATGTACCATTCATGACCATCGGGAAAACCTGCGAACCTTCTAGTTCAGACGGTTTAACAGTGTTTGCTCCCAGGGAAACACCATTCTTGTACCAAACAATTTTGTCATTATCTAGATCGAGTGCAACACCGATAACATCATCTTTAGCAAATGTAGGACCATAAGCTGTTCGTACGTCTGATGTAATGTTATTTATAATTTGGCCACTATAACCGTAGTATGCTTGATATTTCGGTCCAGATTCACCTGTTATTCCTACTAATGAAATACTGTAGTTAACCTTTACTTCCCAGTACCATTTCCCTTTTGTTTTTCCCACTGTTGCTTTGTCGCTTTGCCCTACATTCCCAAGAGAAGTTACTAAAGACCCATTTGTCCAAGTTACATTTGTAGTCTCAGCTTTTGTAACGTTAGGGAACAATGAGAACACCGAAACTCCAATAAGTAGGGCTAACACTATTGTTCCAAGTTTTTTGAATATAATATTATTCATGACTTCCTCCTAAAATTATGTATTAACAGGTGAATTATAAAACTGAATTGGGATAATTGTCCAAACATTAAATGATATATATTCAAATATGAGTTATATTATGGAATTTAATTTTCATGAGGATCATGAGATAACATACGCAGAAATGCTTGTTGCAGAAGGAATCTATATATAATCTACCGAATGAAAATATTTGAGGTGATCGTTGTGAAACGTACATATAAAGTATTGAAGACAGATATGGAACTGTTCGGAGCCGCTTTGGTCCAGGCGCATGTATATGTGGTATCCGTTGATGAGGAATTACGCGTGACATTTGAGGATTATGGGGGAATAGTAGAGGAGATTAAGCCAGAATCGGTCAAGATAGCAGGTAAAATTTTTATGAGAGACCAGCTTGAATTTCGGGTAGACTTGGTAACGGAAGAAAACCCTGAATGATTTAATAACTCCGGCTCAATTTCGGAATTGGATTCGTATGAGACGTTGAACTTCGATATTCATAATGACCTGTCATATCCCATATGACTAAGTAAGTACTTTTTTGCTCATTTAGAGGAGGGATATCATTGGATGCATTTGTTTCACGCTCATTAGATGAAATACGTTTTTGGTCCAGGATTATGAAGGAGCATTCCTTTTTTCTGGGGTTAGGCTTTAGAGCGGAAGATACTCAACTTAAAACAGAAGCCAATCGGTTTTACGCTATCTTTGAGGATATTGAGAAAAGATCGTATGAATTTAATATCAATACAGATCCTTATACAATCAAAGAGTTTAATACGGAAGTACAGAATGCGGCGACAAATATTTGGGCATTTAAGAGGATGGTATTGGGGCTTATATTACAATGCAAACTTCCTGGACAAACCAATTTCCCCTTGCTGGTAGATCATGTAAGCCGGGAAGCGAATTATTTCAGAAATCGTTTAGGGGAACTCAATTCAGGAACGCTTGAACCCTTACCTGATGCTATTATTGATGAAAATATTTTTTTCTTAAAGATCATGGCTGATCACGCAAAATTCATAGGCCATTTGCTGGATCCATCCGAACGCAAACTGGTTGAACAAGCTAGGGAGTTTAGTAATGACTTTGATACACTAATGTTTCAAGCGATTGATTTAAGTTATATGCGCCCACAGTCGCAGACCGTTCCACTTCTGAGTCAATTTGTGGATGAAAACCGTATCTCTGTTAAGTCCTTGCGAGATTTTAAGAAAACAGCGCGTGATTTGATTGACGAGTGCCGAATAAAAAGCATTATTCACCCTTTATTAGCTGATCATGTATTTCGTGAAGCTGAGCGCTTCCTCTTTATTCTCGAAATGTTTGATCAGTCCTTATCCGGCGTTAAGGTGAATAAGAAAGAAATCATGCACTGAGATTCCCAGCAAAACGAATATAGTTTCTGTAAAATGTGCATTGGAAATAAAGTTTTAGATTGAGCAAAAATTCAAACAGCGGCAGAACAAGACTTAAAAAGTAAAGTCTTAGACTGTCGCTGTTGTCATTCAACTAACGCATTCTAATAGGTGGTCATAACTTTTCTTTTCCATTAACTTTCAAGACCAATATTCACTAAACTTAGATATCCTCTGATGGATTGATAATCGCCAGAACCTGATGGTCCTCCCACTTTCCATTAATTTTTACGTTGCTTCGAGAAATGCCTTCTTTGTGAAAGCCAGCCTTCTCAAGCACACGGATGGACCCTGGATTCCGAGGAGAGGCTTCTCCGACGATCCGATGAAATTTTAGTTCATCGAAAGCGTAGCGAACCACCTGCTTCACCGCCTCCGTCATATAACCCTTGCCGTTATAGGCTTGGTCTAGGCTGTATCCGATCATACAGCTCTGAAGTGGTCCCCTTACTACAAAAGATAGACCTATGCTGCCTATAATCTGATTGTCTTCCTTGTGGCACACCACGAAGGAATATTTCCGATCCTCTACCATGTCAGCCTTACTCTTAATAATCGTTTGGAGCTGGTGCTCCTCCGTATAGTGCTCTTCTTGGTGGTTTGGCGAAAACGTATCAAAGAATTCCCGATTGCGTTTGTACATTGCTGTCAATTCTGTGACGTCCACTTCTTCTGGGAACCGGACGTATACTTGCTGCTCCGACATCTGTATCCTCCTTCCATACGATAATACTGAGAGAATTATATCATAGGGTGAAGATGTAGAATTGATTGGATGAGTGGTGTATGCCAGGTAGCATTTCTCAAGATTTCATCTAAAAATATATAGCGAAATGATCATATTGGATATAGTATTTTCTAAAAAAGGGAGGTTAGGAAGTATGAATAATGCTTACGAAGTGCTCGAAGAGCGAATATTCGAATGGGGAACTTCTAATGATGAAATATAGCGATTTATATCGTAGGGTCCCGGGCAAGAGAGAATAAGCCCTTTGATGAGTTTTCTGACTCGATAAGACGGGAAATGGAAACCAAAATCATCCCTCAGACCACAACAATCGCAGGTACTCCTTCAATATCTGATGAGGCTTTTCTGCAGGTTGTTAATATAAGAGTATAAATATGCGTATCCGGTTGAATTGTTTTCCCATATTCAAACCTGGTTAGGGGGGCAACATGATAAGCATAGATAAGAAGTCGGACACCCTCATTGTCGTGCTGCATGAGATTTATGGAATTAACCAGCATATACAAAATTATTGCAGCTTATTATCGGATGAGAATTACGACGTCATTTGTCCAAATTTAATAGGCAAGGAAACGCCTTTTGACTATTCGCAAGAGGAAGCTGCCTATGCCCATTTCATAAAAAATATAGGATTCGAACGTGCTTCTTATCATATTGAAAGTTTATTGTTAAGTATTCAAGCTCGCTATAAAAAGGTATTTATCGTCGGGTTTAGCATCGGGGCAACGATTGCCTGGCTGTGTAGCAAAGAAAAATATGTTGATGGAATCGTAGGATACTATGGCTCTCGTATTCGAAATTATTTGGAAATAACTCCACATTGTCCAACACTACTTTTTTTCCCACAGGAAGAAATATCATTTAATGTGGATGAGCTCATTTCAGCTTTAGACAACCATAATATCCGGGTACATAAATTCAGCGGACAGCACGGATTCAGTGATCCGTACTCTCCCCGATATCACGTACATTCAGCTCAGCAATCATTTATCGAAATGGTAGAGTTCTTTAGGAAGACTGATCAATAAAAGCAGTCGTTTGCTTCCAGCCCACACCTTTTTCACTGTTCTGGGGAAACGCACAGTCATGATGTGCGGATTAGTCATATGTATATACATCATTGACTATGAAAAGGAGATGTATGTGGCTGTGGCTACCTTTTATCAAGCTTTCAAGCTGAAGAGTCGGATATGGCGAACGATGCTCAAACGGAACGGAGTAACAGGGATTGGAGTAGGTTATGCTGATCCCAATAGACCGGCAAAGGGCGCGGCGATTGTGGTATACACCTTGAGAAATCTTTCGGCTGTGACGCAAACCGAATTGCAGGCAGTAACCCATAATATAAGTCAGGCTTCTGCGGTACCTATCCGAATTTTAGGTGTGGGTTCCTTCAAAAGGGAAGCGGCGACTCCTACCCAAACGAACCCACGCCAAAGATGGCGCCCCGTGCCCGGTGCGGTCAGTGTAGGAACAACGGTTCCCACCACTGCAGGAGGAACCGGAGGACTCATTGTTATTAAGAATAATACTTTGTTTATTTTGAGTAATGCCCATGTCCTAGTCCCGACGAATACAAACCAATTTCACAATACCATTCAGCCTTCTCCGGCAGATGGCGGCAGAACGGCGGATCAGATCGGGAGAGCTTTTCAATTTGTCCCGCTTACTACGACAGGTGTTAACTTTCAGGACTCTGCCATAGCTATTGCCAATTCAAATAGTCTGCTTAATCCGAGGTATCTGATTAACCAAAGTGGTGGTCTTATTACCGTGCCTGGGCACTTATTGAGCTATCGTCTGGGAATGACGTTTAAAAGAATGGCTAAAACAAACGGCTTCGCCAGAGGAGTCGTGGAGGCGATTGGCGTGGAACAAAGAGTGAGGGGCGATTCGGGAATCGAGATTTTCCGTGATCAAACCGTCATTCGTTTTACCCAGGGACGAACTGGACCTGGAGATTCGGGTTCCGTATGGCTGAATGACAGTAACGATCGGCTGAACAATTATGCAGCCGCAGTTCATTTTGCCGGATCTACCGATGGAATGCGTTCTGTATCTTTCCCAATTGAACGGGCGATGAGAACCTATGGAACCTTGGTTGCCATTCCGGCTGCTGCTGGAGGATATAAAGCAGGTGTGGCAAAAGGAAAGGCCCCAAAAAACAATTATGCCTATGTCCGGCCATTGACGAGAAAACAAAGGTCCTTGTCTCCAGTCATAACATTCAATGCGAAACAAGAAAAGCATTAGAACTATGATTACTTAGCCGATCTCTATCGAAAATACCTCTTTAAAACCTCTTTTACCCTCGGCTGTAATGCGTATCGCTCGGGTTGTGGGCAGATGCTCGACCCAATGTAATTCGAATAATCTGTCTAGAAGAGCACTTCCTAAAGCACCAGCAAGATGATGGCGTCGTTCACTCCAATCCAGGCATTTATGTGAGAAGGAGCGACGCTTTTGTCTTGTATTCTTGAGGTTGATCTGAAAGTCAGCAAAGAAAATCTCTCCTTGTTGGGTGATATGAAGTCCGTCTTGATCCTCGGAAAGAATCCCCTTTTGCATGAAAAAACTCATGATCTGTACGCCTAAATGACCCGCAACATGGTCGTAGCAAGTTCTTGCCAACCGTATGGCCTCGTTTTCGGAGGCTTGCTTGAATGACTTGATTGGAACAGGTGGAGCTATGGACAAAAGTGACTCCATCACCTGGGCAACCTCGGGGTCTTGAATGCCATAGTAACGGTGCCGCCCTTGTTTTTCTACAGTAATGACTTGTGCTTCGGTCATTTTAGCCAGATGGAAGCTGGCGGTTTGCGGTTTGATACCTGCCATATGGGCTAATTCACTTGCCGTGTGGAATCTACCATCTAATAAAGCGGTGAGAATAGCTGCACGGGAAGGCTCGCTGACGAGAGAAGCAATCATGGCTACATTCGATTGGGTGCTCATGGCACGGTTATCCCCCTTTGTAATCTATACTTCGATGAAGGTTGAAATGTTTACATTTTACAATAAGGAGGCAGATCTGAACAGAAGGAGAATAAAACATGGACCCAATGAATCCAATAAATCAGATGAATCGTACCCCCAGCATAAAAACGATAAACACTAGCATTTTATATTACGGAACCCCTGTGATTTTACTCAACACGCTGAATGAGGATGGAACGACCAATATTAGCCCTATTTCCTCCTCGTGGGCATTAGGAGATTGTGTGGTGCTAGGTATTGGAACAGGTGGCAAAGCATTAGAAAATATAGAGCGTCATCCCGAATGTGTAATCAATGTTCCTGGGCCTTCCATGTGGGAAAATGTAGAGCGTTTGGCTCCTTTTACAGGCAAGAATCCCGTTCCAGCGGAAAAAGAGAAAAATGGATTTTCATATCAAAAAGATAAGCATGAGATCAGCGGACTGGCTGCGATTGAATCGAATAGAGTCAAGCCCACCCGAATCAGGGAGTGCCCTATTCAAATTGAAGCCAAGGTGAAGGAGATGCGGATTCCTGACCATTCTCCTTATTTTGCGATCGTCGAAACCCAAGCCATACAGGTGCATGTTCATCAGGATATGATCCTCGGAGAGAATCATATTGATCCAGCAAAGTGGAGTCCGCTCATCTATAATTTCCGCCATTATTTTGGTCTGGGCGAGCATTTGGGCAAAACCTTCCGATCCGAAACCTGATTATTCAATAAAATAATAATATCCTACCTGAATAATGAGAATTATCTTCCCAAATCGTTCTTTTTGTGCGAGAATAGTTGAAAAATCATCCAAGACTACGCATACAGGAAGAGACGATTCATACAGCACGTATAACAAGGGAGGCAATAATCATGTCAGAAGAACGCAAGCTGTCATTCGAAACCCTCGCTGTCCATGCCGGACAAGAGATTGATCCTAATACCTTTGCCCGCGCCGTTCCGTTGTACCAGACCACTTCATATGGATTTCGGGATGCCGAGCATGCGGCTGATTTGTTCTCGCTGAAAGAATTCGGCAACATTTATACGCGTCTGATGAATCCGACTACGGATGTATTCGAGCAACGAATTGCCGCACTGGAAGGCGGAGCTGGCGCGTTGGCCACAGCTTCGGGAATGGCGGCGATTTCCTTCTCCATTCTGAACATTGCAGGAGCTGGAGATGAAATTGTATCGGCCTCCAGCCTGTATGGCGGTACATATAATCTGTTTTCTACTACACTACCGAAATTGGGTATTCAAGTACATTTTGTCGATTCGGATGATCCGGAGAATTTCCGCCAAGCCATCACGGATAAAACGAAGGCCATATTTGCCGAAACGATTGGCAATCCACAGGGAAATGTGCTGGATGTAGAAGCTGTAGCAGCGATTGCACACGAATATGGTATTCCGCTGATTGTGGATAACACGTTCCCAAGCCCCTATTTATTACGCCCTATCGAACATGGAGCGGACATTGTGGTGCATTCGGCAACCAAGTTTATTGGCGGACACGGTACGTCTCTTGGCGGGGTAATCGTGGACAGTGGCAAGTTTGACTGGAAAGCGAGTGGTCGTTTCCCCGGACTGACTGAGCCGGACCCAAGCTACCATGGAGTTGTGTACACCGAGGCGGTGGGACCTATCGCGTACATTATCAAGGCACGGGTGCAATTGCTGCGTGACTTGGGAGCAGCCATTTCTCCGTTCAATTCATGGCTACTGCTTCAAGGCTTGGAAACATTGCATCTGCGGCTGGAAAGACATAGTCAGAATGCCCTGAAAGTAGCGCAATACCTCGAAAGTCACAAGGATGTGGAGTGGGTCAGCTACTCTGGATTGCCGAGCCATCCATCCTATGAGTTGGCCCAAAAATATTTGCCAAAAGGACAAGGGGCAATCTTGACCTTTGGTATCAAAGGCGGGAGTCAGGCGGGAAGCAAGCTGATTGCGAATGTAAAGCTGTTTTCTCATCTGGCGAATGTGGGCGATTCCAAGTCTTTGATTATTCATCCGGCAAGCACAACCCATCAGCAGCTGAGCGTAGAAGAACAGGTGGCTGCTGGAGTCAAACCGGAGCTGTTACGTTTATCTGTCGGGACCGAAGCGATAGACGATATTTTGTATGATCTGGAGCAGGCAATCGCGGCCAGTCAACAGTAATAAACAGTAGTTGGCGGCTAGTTAGCCCAGTGAGATAAGGCATTTTTGCAGCAGTCGCAAGTGATTTGTGATTCCAATCGGGTTTCGTTTAGGGTTTGAGCAGGCGGGGGGTAACCTCTGCCTTTTTTGTTTGTTGACATCATACCCCCATAGGTATATATTATACCCCATAGGGTATATGAGGAGGGGAAGAAATGGGTAAGAGGATAGTTATTATTGGCGGGGTAGCAGGTGGAGCTTCTGCTGCGGCGAGATTGCGTAGATGGAATGAGGAAGACGAGATTATTCTGTTTGAACGCGGTGAGCATGTTTCTTTTGCAAACTGTGGTCTTCCCTATTATATTGGGGGGACAATCCAGGCACGGGAGAAGCTGTTTCTCCAGACGCCTCAAGGCATTAGAGACCGATTTAATATAGATGTTCGGGTGCTGAAAGAAGTAATACAAATAGACCGCGAGCATAAGCTTGTCCGTTACTGCGATATGATCACAGGAGAGATGGATGAGCAGGCGTACGATATTGTGGTATTGTCGCCGGGAGCCAAACCGATGATACCAGACATTCCCGGACTACATGAAGCTACAAATGTATTTACGTTAAGAAACATTCATGACACCGACCTTATTAAGGCATATGTAGATGAAAGGCAACCCAAGCATGCCACGATAATTGGTGCTGGATTTGTTGGGCTGGAGATGGCTGAAAATTTGCGGGAGCGTGGACTTGCAGTAACCGTTATGGATAAAGGACAACAAGTGTTGAATCCGCTTGACCCTGAAATGGCCAAACTGGTGGAACAGCATATGCAGCTGAACGGGGTGGAGGTGCGTTTAGAGGAAGGAGTCGCAGCTTTTGAAGAACAGGGTACACGGCTACGTTTGACCTCTGAGGAGATGCTTCAGACGGATATGGTTATTTTGGCGATTGGCGTGGTGCCTGAAAATGAGTTGGCCAAGCAATGCGGATTGGAACTAGGTTTTCGCGGCGCTATTCAGGTGAATGCACAGCTGCAAACCAGTGATCCGTCCATTTATGCGGTAGGTGATGCCATCCAGGTCAAAGACCGCAATCATGGGTTTGTAACGATGGTATCGCTGGCCTGGGGAGCCAATCGGCAGGGGCGTTTGGCAGCGGATCATATTAATGGTCAGCCGATTTCCTATGATGGTGCGCTCGGAACATCCGTAATTAAGACCTTTGCATTGACCGCAGCTTCTACAGGTAACAATGAAAAAACATTGCAGCGGCTAGCTGTTCCTTATCAGGCTATTCATATTCATCCTGGTTCACATGCCGGTTATTATCCTGGCGCGTCACCCATTTCTATGAAGCTGCTCTTTCATCCGAAGACCGGGATGATCTACGGAGCGCAGGCTGTTGGGGCTGACGGAGCCGACAAAAGGATTGATGTTATTGCGACGGCGATTCGCGGCCATTTAACCGTCCGTGAGCTGGCAGATATCGAGCTTGCTTATGCACCTCCTTATTCTTCAGCTAAAGATCCAGTGAATATGGCGGGTTACGTAGCTTCGAACATCCTGGATGGGCTGGTCCAGACGATACAGTGCCATGAAGTTGACGATTTTTACCGCAATGGTGGTCTTGTTATTGATGTCCGGGATGCGATGGAGCTACAGGGAGGAGCGATTCCAGGTTCTATTCATATTCCACTGGCCGAGATCAGAGAGCGGATGTCGGAAATTCCTCTTGATCTGGAGATCGCGGTATCCTGCCAAGTCGGGCTACGCGGCTATCTAGCGGCCAGAATTCTAACCCAATCCGGATATCGGGTGAGAAACGTTGATGGCGGCTACAAGACGTATTCAGTTATGGCTAAACGTAATCATCTTTTGAAATAGTTCATCACCCATCCAATTTGATTCAGATGATCCGTTACTTCGCCGTGCAGCGCACCAAAGAAGGTATCTTGTAGTTCTACAGTGATGGTGCCTTTTTCGGATAGTGCATGGTAAGCCTGTTTAAGCTCATCCTCACTCTCACAGTCGAGAATGATTTGGACATGCTGTGCTTTCAGTGGTTTACCATAGGAATCGGAAAAATGGATATGGCTGCTGCCCAGGTGCAGTTCGGCATGTAAGAGCCTGCCGTCCTGCTTGTTCAGTACTTTGATTTTCCCGCCTAAAACAGATTGGTAGTAGTCAACCGACTGCTGCACATCGTTCACAATGACAAAAGGACTTGCACTTCTCATAAGATCAATTCCTTTCATTTCTTCTATGTAGGTTTGTCTGCTACTATACATTATTTACATTGTCGGCAGGGTTTAGCCCTTTTCTAATCAAATTATGGCTTGGTTCACTGTGTGACGTCTGTTACAATAGAAGAGGTATATATGATGGATAGAAAAGAGGTCGAACAGGTGGGCACTTCAGCGATTTGGGAAGCAGTTATCTATTGGGTGATCTTGGTGATTTCTGCTCTGTGTGTAATTGCAGTATCTGGTAGTCGTAAGACCGCAAGCACAATTATTTTGGCACCCGTTGTTTTGTTCTGTACCATATTTATGATGCAGGGCTCGGTGTTTACTGCTATGAAGCACCCGACCATGGGGGCTAATGTCGGCTTGGGTATGGCGTTTCTGACCACATGGGTAGTCAGCGGAATATTGTTTGCTATAGCGCTTGTGATTGCTTTTATTAAATATAGCAAAAAGAACAAGGCGTAGTTCAGCCTTAACCTCAGATGAACAAAGGCTTTCGGTGATGTACCGAAAGCCCTTTTTGTATTCTCAGTTAACCATAGAGGATGTCTTCGTTCATCTGCGTCTTCTCATGAGCAAAACAACGATCAGCGCAATGATGATCACGATCAATAGAAACTTCATATTCGATAACCTCCTTGATCTGTCTCCTATTTGATATTAACCATTTTTGATAAGTGTGCACCGATGCATCCTAAGCAAGTATCTATTGTCAAATGTTTGGCGAAAATGTGATTGTGGGATCAAAAAGAGGTTTACAGGCTTAGCTGGAAAGTGTATACATAAAGTAAGGAGGCGATTGCCATGAGTGATCGTACATTTCATTTGTTTTATATTATTTTCTTGACGGTTTTGGCGCTTGGAAGCGTTGGAGGAATCTCTTGGTGGTTGCGCTCTATCGGTCGTCAGGAAAAGGAAAAAAACTAAATTCAGCATGGGCATACAAGCCCGTATGCATCTTCCAGTAGGAGGGTGCATTTTTATGTGTTATAATGGGAACATATGTTCTTTGGGAGGGGTAACGATGTTGCCGGATTTGGAACGGAAGCTACTACGTATTTTGTATAATTATTTTGCCCAGCATCGCCATATGCCTACAATGGCTGAATTGTCAGCAAAAACGGGTAGGCGAGACTCTGAAATTACAGCTGCATTGCGACATATGGAACAAGAGCGCTATATCACATGGGAAACTAACACAGGTACCCAGCATATTGTTTTACTGGAAGGATGGGAGCGTCCTTCCAGCTACAAGCCTGCCCAAGTGGAAGCTGGACGCCCTACTACCCAAAAGATACAGTCCGGTAGTATGGAATATTGGACGAATTATTAGTAGCCATATAAAGCTGGAAAATTAATGAGTTTTTAAGGTGCATATCATTTTGTTTTAAGAAAGCAAGACTATAATGACCCTATTAACCCCTTTTTGATCAAGCTATAGGCCCTGTCGATGTATCGGCAGGGTCACTTTTTTGTTCATAGATGCGTTTTCCGTATATGAAAAATCCCCCGGGGATCATCCGGAGGATCTGCGCAGCTTGCGTATACTGCACGGCCTGCTCAAACTTCATCGTTTGACGGCATAATATATATTTAACCCCTGCTACCTTGTATTATATGGTCAGCATGTTCATAAGGGGCAGTCTGATTCCTCTGTTTATTTTCCAAACGACAAAAGCCCTACCTCTCTTTCGTCCTTGCGGCTCCGATGACCGCGCCAGTGTGAATGTGAAAATCTTCGGCAAAAGCTCAAAATTCTACATTAGGGTTATACATAAAATTTGGAGAAGCTCCATGCGGTGATAGGAGTATAGCTTCTTGCGTGGAATCCTATGGGGTTAATACATACTAATACAGTATAACAATAATGATTCTAAAACACAAGGGATTTTTGGTTTTTTTGATTGTAGACTGGAAATAATGCACTTTCTGCAATGGATTAGACTTATTTTCATTTGCAGAGAATAGAGGCTGTGATAAATTGCCCTGACAGAGCGTGCGAATTTTGAAATAGTGTAGTTACACGAAAGATGGAAGGAAACAAGAACTATGACTGCCTCAAGGAAAGACAAAAAAACATCACAGAATAACTCGCCCTCAGTCTGCACATGCATTAATCTGCGTCGTGCCTCGATGGCTGTAACAGGGCTGTATGACCAGTATCTGGCTCCAAGTGGACTCCATATCAGCCAGTTTTCGCTGCTCAAGCACTTAACGGTACTGGGACCCGTAAGCGTAAGCGAATTAGCATCGGAGATGCGACTCGACCGAACCACGCTTGTGCGCAATTTGAAGGCCCTGGAGCAAAGCGGGTATGTGGAGGATACATCCGCTGAGGGAAGCCGGAACCGCTGCCTTACCCTGACAGAGAGAGGAAAAGCGTTATATAACGATGCAGCAGAGCTCTGGGAGGAGGCGCAGTTATTTTTACAGGAGTCACTGGGAAGCGCCGATTTGCAGATATTGACCGCACTGTTATCCAAAATTGAAAAATTGAGACTGTGATTAGCCTTCGCCTAATAAGGGAGGCCATGCTGACCTATTCGTGTATATACACGAATAGGGGGTTCAGATATGTAACGCAGCCACTCATCGGTCACCGGGTATCCGCCAGGAATTCGAGAGAATCACAATAACTTAAGAAGAGGGATGTGGATAGGATGGTAACGCCCGTACCAGACATGAAAGAACTTATCGCAGCCGAGATGAAGGCCTATGTGAGCGAAGACAAGCGCAATTTCTGCGAAGAATTACAGAGCCCTTACTACGAGGAACCGATTATTCAATTTGCAGAGGCCAATGATCCTTTGTTTGAGGATTATAAAAGAGTGGTGGGCCTCGACCATGCTACGCCGCAGGAAGCCTTCGAACGGACCTTCGGCACAGGAAGTTTTGGTGGAGGCGCCGTTGTCAGTGTTGTGCTGCCGATCAGTGAGACGATTCGCAAGGCCAATCGTGCGCAAAAAGCAAGAGCCTCCAGAGAGTGGGCGCTACTACGGACCTTTGGCGATGAATATTTTGTGCGTTCGGCAAGGCACCATTTGGCGGGATATCTGACTGGACTTGGCTATCGAGCTGTGGCGCCGCTGGATACGGATTGGTACAACATCCACGGTGCCACAGGTGGTCCAGTCTCTAATTGGTCGGAACGGCATATCGCGTATGCAGCCGGTCTCGGCACCTTCAGTATCAACGATGGCTTCATCACCGAAAAAGGAATTGCCATCCGCCTGCTGTCTGTAGTAACGGATCTGCAGGTGCCGCCTGATGTCAGAGTATCCTCGAACCTGAGCCATACCGGTAACTGTCTGCTGTGCAGCAAAGGCATTTGTGGTGTGTGCATTACTCGCTGCCCTGTGCAGGCCATCAGCAAGGAAGGCGGTCATGACAAAATCGCCTGCATGAAATTTGTGTACGGCGAGGAATCTCGAAAGTGGGCAGTGTTAAACGGCGGTGAGGCTGAATCGGGTGCCGGTTGCGGACTTTGCCAGACCAAGGTGCCCTGCGAAAGCCAGAATCCGATGCGGACCGCTCGCTAGTGTTATTTTCCTAGGATTCATGCAAATTGCTCATGGAAGAAGGTTAACTTTTGACGGCTGGACTCCGATATTGAATACAAAGATATTTTATGAGCGTACGGATGAAAAGAGGGGTAGCATTTTGCCGATCTATAAGCGCTTTATTCAGCATGTTATCCTGAACTATATTATAGGTTCATTTATTGCTGTACTACTGGTATGTATGATTTTTGTATTTTCCACGTTAAATGTAGCCCACTATGAGCTTCTGGGTCTTGTCAAAATTGTTGCATTTTCCAGCGTCATTATGATTGTCTGTGAAACCATAGTGTTTCGAATGCACTTAAGACCCGTTCATCGTTTTTTCCAAGGCAATCAGGAGACGCTCAAGGATGTAGAAGCGGTGTATATCCGGGTTCATCATCTGCCTAATTTGTCCGTTTTACGTATTGTTGGACCGCATTTGCTAGGCTTCTCTATCCCGGCAGCCGTCATTGCACTATGGATGATACATACTGGACAACTTACCTTTCCCTTTTATTATGTAGGAATCGCCTGTATAGGAGCTTGTTTGGTCGCTTCCATGCATGCACTGGTTGAATTTTTTCTGACCATGAGAGCAATCAAACCGTTGCTGGAGGAGATTCGGGATCGAACCTATCAGCAATATGGATTGAACCTGTCCCTGCGAGGTCGAGTTCTGCTATCACTTCGGCATAAATTTCAGTTAAGTGCAACGTTAATTGGTGCTTTTCCTCTGTTTCTGTTTTGTTTAGCTACACAGATTCGGCTGGAACGTTTGGAGGCGACGGATTCCGGCTCCTATTGGGCATGGGCGGGTACGATTTTAATTTCTGGTGTAGCGTTTGCTTATTTGGGAGGCAGGCTGCTAACCCGTGAGATCGAACAGCCGATCCATCACTTGTTGGAAAAAATGAATGAAGTGAAGGAAGGCCGCCTGAATAGTAACGCCAGTGACTTGTATTCGGACGAATTTGCGGAGCTGGTCGAAGGATTTAACATGATGATCGAGGGCCTGAAGGAACGAGAGGAAAAGAACGGTCAGCTATTAGACAGTTACTTTGCCACTTTGGCTGCAGCGCTGGATGCGCGGGATGCCTATACCGCAGGACATTCGTTGCGCGTGGCTGAATACTCTGTACTCATTGGGCGAAAGGGCGGTTTGGGCGAGACGGACCTCGACTTGCTGCGTAAAACAGCCTTGCTGCATGATATCGGTAAAATCGGTGTGGCTGACGCTGTGTTGTTTAAGGATGGCAAGCTGACGGACGAGGAGTTTGACCAGATTAAAATGCACCCGGTTATGGGGGAGAGTATTCTTCGGCAAGTGGAGCCGGCTTATGCTATGGCCCCTTATCTGCCCGGCGTGCGCTCGCACCATGAGCGTTATGATGGCAAGGGATACCCTGACCAGCTCTCCGGGGAAGACATCCCACTATTTGGGCGCATCATAGCCGTAGCAGATGCCTATGATGCGATGACGTCGGATCGTCCCTATCGGAAAGGTATGAAGGAAGAGAAGGCGGTTATGATATTGGAAGAGGGTAAAGGAACCCAGTGGGATCCTTACTTTGCCGAATTATTTGTCAAGGAGTGGCGCCGGAACAAAGGCATTCCAAGCTGACTCTATAGATACTCCCACTAGGGCGAGCCGTTGCGGTTCGCTTTTTTTATACACACACGCAAGCCTCTTGGATATGTCGAAAGATGGGGCTTCATGTTATGATGTACGAGTAAGGCAAAATCGGCTAGCATAGGCCTGGCATCCAATTTCTCGCGCAATGGGAGTGTGAATCCATGCAATTTTCAACGATGTTTATAATGAATTTGGGGATGCTGATTGCCGTTGCCTATGTGGCGAACGTGATTTATAAATATGGCTTGAGTCGTACGTCTACGCGGTTCAAATATGTCAGCTCAGTGTTGCTGGTGGTATTTGGCGGATGGGTCAGTTCTTGCTTTGGCTTTAATTTCAATGAAACGGTTATTTTCGATCTGCGTTTTGTTCCGCTCATTATCGCAGCATTGGTGTATCCCCGTTCCTACACGCTGATTATTATTGGGGTAGCAATCGGTCTTACGAGATTTACTTTCGGCCTGAATATGGCGGCGTGGGTCGGTTTTCTGAATATGAGCATTTTGGGCGTATTATGCGCCGGTTTGAACTACTGGATGCGCCGCTCCACTTGGCGCTTGATTATTAAGGCATCTGTAACCATTTTAGCGGTTAATATTGTAAATACGTTAAATATTGCCTTCCTGGGCGTCATTCCCTGGCGCTATTATGTAGCAGAGGTCGTTCCTCTTACACTGCCTATCGGCGTTATCCTCAGCTTTTTATTTGCACTGATATTACGTGATTTTCAGATGGAGCAGCAGCGAAACTATCAGATTCAGCAGGCGAATGAGTTGTTGTCAGAGCAGCGTGATCAGCTGCAAAAGGCAAAGATTATTTTAGAGGAACGCGCCAAGCAGTTGATGATGGCTTCCCAGTATAAATCGGATTTTATGGCAACGATGTCGCATGAGTTACGTACACCTCTTAACAGCATCATTAACCTGGCACAGATTATCAATGAGCAGGGAAAAGAGCTGAATGAGGACGAGCTATACCAGTACAGTGATCTAATTTATGCCTCGGGCCATGATTTGCTCCAACTGATTAATGACATTCTGGACTTATCCAAGGTCGAGGCTGGACACATGGAAATCGTAAGTGAGCCAGTCAGTGTGCGTGAAATTGCGCAGGGGATGATGATGCATTTTGATGTCACAGCGAAGGATAAAAACCTGGAATTCAGCCTGAACGTGCATGAACATGTACCGGATGAAATCCGATCCGATTCCAAACGAGTACAGCAAATTTTACGCAATCTATTGTCCAATGCCTTTAAGTTTACTCATGAAGGACGTGTATTGCTGGAAATCAGCACACAGCATCTGGATCGAAAGGGTCAGGAGGGAGATTGGGTTGTATTTGCTGTAAAAGATACAGGCATCGGTATATCCAAGCTTCAGCAGCATGTTATTTTTGAGGCATTCCAGCAGGCGAACGGTTCGATTAATCGTAAATATGGTGGAACCGGACTGGGGTTGTCCATCAGCCGTGATTTTTCCCGCTTGTTAGGCGGATTTATCCGTCTGGAGAGTGAAGAAGGCAAGGGAAGTACTTTTTCCCTGTACCTGCCTATGTGTCCGTCCGACAGCAAGGAGGCGGACGAACAGCCGTTTAAATTAACCTGATCGCAATCATGGGACAAGGAGCGTTAGGAGGTATATCATGGAACGTAAAGCGGTCGTTGTGGGTGGCACAGGGCTTGTCGGGGGTTATGTTGTACGGGAGCTACTGGTGCAAAAAGAATACACCCGCGTCATGGTTTTGGGCAGGCGTCCATTGGACATCAAGCATCCCAAGCTAGAGCAGGCGCTCATCGACTGGGAACAACCACAGAAGTCGGCCTTCGCCCTCGAAGGGGTGGATGATGTGTTTTGCTGCCTTGGGACAACGATGAAAAAGGCTGGCTCCAAGGAGCAGTTTCGACAGGTGGATCTGGACTATCCGGTTCTGACAGCTCAGTTGGGTAAAGAGGCTGGAGCAGTACAAATGCTTGCGATCTCTGCGATGGGCGCTGATCCGGATTCACGTGTGTTTTATAACCGTACCAAGGGTGAGGCTGAAGAGGGGCTTGCCGCGATTGGATTGCCTGCACTGCATTTGTTCCGTCCGTCGCTCATTTTGGGAGCGAGATCTGAACGACGATTTGGCGAAGCCGCTACCACGATTGTCATGAAAGCGCTAGATGGCCTAATGACGGGCAGGTTCGCTTCCTATCGTGCCATTCCCGCTTCGTTCATCGCACGAGCTATGGTACGAATTGCTCTCGCGCAGGCGAGCGGTGTACATATTTATCCGAATGACATCATTCGGGTCATCGGTGCAGAACTAACCTCCGATGATGAGGAGCCTGGTACAGGAACAACTCCTGATGACAATGTCTAAAACCACGCTTAGGATTAGAAATGATAATAACGCCGCTGTTGCCCGATCATTCGGACAGCAGCGGCGTTATTCGTGTTTTATGGGTGGTTTGTATTTTGCGGCACATCGATCGTAATTTCTAATTCATCGATGTAATGGCGTGTCCAGTTACCTTTAGCATCGAGTAGGGCGCTACCTCCTGATTGGGTTGGCAAGATATATGGCTTGAAAATGATCTTCTGGGGAGTGTCCACAAAAGGAGTAAACAGTGTGATCATTTTGCTGTCACGTTCTTTGGTATGGGGAACTCCAGAACCGCTCAGCAATTGAAGTTCTCTTCCCTGCTCGTCGAATACAGCATAATCGAGTATATCCAATTCCTTTTTGGTGTACTGGATCGTGTGTCCATTCTTCATGTTATTGTACTCTCGTTCCACGGTGTACTCATCCGGCATATGTGCAATATCGGTCAGCATTTTGAACGATGTTGTAATCTTGGTCGTGATAGGGGTCATTTCTAACTTTTCTACCGTAAATGCAAGATAAGGATTAGATTTGCTCATTTGCGGCTGAAGTATCTTGTTATTTATTTTAGTTTTGTGAACCGTGGTTTGTATGCGGAACGGCTCGAATACACCTTTTAACTTTGCATATACCTCTAGCTCAAACTGATCTGGTAAGGCGGCTTTACCACTGGCAGGGTCACGCATATACGCAATCAGCATAGAATTATTGTCTTTGCCCGGACGACCATACATGAGATTAAAGGCGCTACTGTTGCTGTCGACCGACGTCCCATTGATGGACAGGTCTATCTTCTCCACCATATCCTCTTCCTGCCCTTGCGTATTGGTAGTTGGGTACAGCAATTGATGCTGTGAATCCCCACCGCTTTTTTCCAACGCGACGACCAAGCGTGTCCCATCAAATATGATTTGAGGTACCTTCAATGTAATACCGTCATGGGTAACGCTGAGATTCGATGAAGTTACCAATCCTTTCTGGTCAGCGGTTTGCAGCCCAAGATCCCCGGCTAGCTTGAACACGCTATCGACAAGGGGGACCTGTTTCAATGATTCCGCCATTGTAGGCGAAACATAGGCGCTGCCAATGATCATAACGCCAATGAGCGCTGCAGAAGCAGCGGTAATTGCAGTTCTCCGAAGAAACCTTTTAACGGGTCGATGAGAGGATGAATGGTTGGGTAGCAAGTCAGAATCTGATTCCATTTGTGCATAAAATGCGTCTAGGCGTTGCCTTACCAAATCAGGGATGTCTGCCATATCTGCTTCCAAGTTTTCTTTTTCCAATTGTAATTTCTCATCCAGCTTTTGTTCCTGATTCTCACACTCTGAAGGATTCATTGAAAGGTCACCTTCCTTTCTCCGCGATTTTGTAGCAGATCCATTAATGTTCTGCGAGCACGGTGCAATCGTGTTTTGACGGCACCCTCTGATAGGTCCAGTAGCTCTGAGATTTCCCTGATCGGCATATCACGCAAATAGTGCAGGGAAATCACGGTTCGCATGGATTCCTCCAAGTGGTCGATGGCCTCGCGCAGCTCGATTTTTTCGTATCCGCCCGAGGTGGACGGTTCCTTTATAAATTCCGCGACGGGTACAACCCGTTTTTGCTTACGGATCATGAGATGGCATTCATTAATGAGAATACGAAGCAGCCATGTTTTAAAATAGCGAGGTTCACGCAGCTCACCCAGAGACTTGTATGCTTTGAGCATCGCTTCTTGTATTGCGTCCGCGCAATCCTCATTGCTGCGAAGAATGGAACGTGCCATGCCATACATATCGGATTCCATCTGTTTCATCAAGACGACGAACGCCTTGCGATCCCCGTGCCTTGCTTGGTATACGTTTGTTTCGAGATTCAAAGGATGGTGCTCCTTTCCCGTCTATACTAGCTATGATCAATGTAATTGTACCTGTATTTGAATTTGTACAATCTATTGTGTAGCAGGTTACAAGAATTAGATGATACATGGGCTCTAAAGGTTACAGCGGAAATAAAAAAATATAGCACCATCGCAGTAAGGTATCTTTAGAGAAACCTAACGTGTCAAACCGTCGCACGGAATAGTGGCTTTGGACTTCACATGCTATAATACGGTGAACCAGTATCAGGAAGGAGAATCCAACCCATATGAAAAAAACAATTGCTACTGAAAAAGCCCCCGGCGCGATCGGGCCCTATAGCCAAGCGGTAGAGGCAGGCGGGTTTATTTACACCTCAGGACAGCTTGGGCTGAATCCGGCAACAGGTGAGTTCGGCAAGGATGTACAGGAGCAGGCTCGCCTGTCCTTGAGCAATGTACAGGCCATTCTGGAAGCGGCAGGCAGCAACATGAACCAGGTTGTGAAAGCGACTGTATTCCTGAAGGACATGAACGATTTTGTCAGTGTCAATGAGGTGTACAGTTCCTTCTTCGAGCAACCATACCCAGCACGGAGTGCGGTGGAGGTAGCTCGTCTGCCTAAGGACGCACTGGTGGAGATTGAAGTCATTGCATTGAAGGGCGAATAAGTTACCAGGGTTCGTTCATATAATAAATAGTTTGCATGGAACCGGGTGTCACTACTATAGTGGCATCCGGTTGTTTTGAATGTAATGAGTGCTGTTTGGAGTGTCCAATACATAGGCTCTGAACAAGGGATTGAAAGAAAACTGATCTCTGGATTAGAAGACGTGTGTTATTTTAGTGTCGCAACCGGGAAATTACGCAGATATTTTGACTGGAATAATGTTAAGGACCCTTTTAAAGTGCTTAAGGGAATTTCTCAAGCATACCGGATTATAAAGAAAGAAAAACCGAATATTATTTTTTCAAAAGGCGGGTTTGTTTCCGTTCCTGTGGTATTGGCTGGGTGGTTGAACAGAGTCCCCGTCATCATCCACGAATCCGATCTTACCCCTGGATTAGCGAATAAAATTTCCAGCATGTTTGCTACCGAAATTTGTACTACTTTTCCTGAAACAACTGAATATTTTCGCTCTAGGAATACCCGATACATTGGTGCTGTTGTGAGAGATGAGCTAAAAGAGGGGAAGGCGGCCAAAGGGTTAGCCTACTGCGGTTTTACTCGAAATAAGCCCATCATGCTCATCATGGGTGGGAGTTTAAGCTCCAAGAAGATCAATGAGCTGGTTTGGCTGAATTTAGAGGCTTTGCTCGCTCAATTTCAAATCGTGCATATTTGTGGTAAGAACCAAGTGAATGATTCTATTCATACGAATGGTTATCAGCAATTTGAATACATAAACGATGAACTGGCGGATGTAATGGCGATGGCAGATATGGTTGTTTCCAGGGCAGGTTCAAATTCCATTTTTGAATTCTTGACGTTGCGCAAGCCTATGCTGTTGATACCTCTTTCAAAGGCAGTCAGCAGGGGGGATCAGATTCTAAATGCAAAATCATTTAAAGCACAAGGATTGTGTGAATTTTTAGAAGAAGAAGAGCTGGAATCTGAACGCTTTGTCGATATGATTCTTCGTTTGTATGAAAAAAGGTTGGATTACATTCACAATATGGAGAAAATTAATACGGATCAATCGACAAGCAAGCTTTTAGATTTGATTAAAGTCTATGCCTGATCATATTTTAGAAAAAACAAAGCAAGCGAGCTTGGGCTAAAATGATTCAGACCCATGCTCGCTTGTGCTTGTTGCTAGGAGATGATATTCGTTTCCTTTAATCCCGGTCTCGATTACGGGCAAAGAATAGCCATAGCGCGTACACCAGGATGATTGCCGACAAGACCCATGCAGCCAGCCGTACATTTTCATTGTTTGGATGCTCGATGGCGATGGCGACATAGGCCCATACAAATACAAGTGGGTAGATGCTGTCACGATAAGGAAAGCTGACCAAGATGGCCAATACGGTGCCAATAAACAGGATGATGGTCGCCCATAGCGTATCGCTGAGACCCCAGCCACTCCATTCATTCTTTTCCAATGCTACTGCAATGTTGATGATGGTAGCCACAGATACCCAACCGAGATTCAGACTGAAAGGAAGCTTGACGAACCACATTTCTCCGCGAGTTGGCTGCGGTGTACGAGTACGTGTATATACGACGAATAGGGAGAGCAAGTATAAAATAATGACGATCACGCACAGTTCTACGTATACATACTGCCATAGGAAAATCCAGATGATGTTGAAGAGACAGCTCAAAATAAAGAAAATACCGATAGATTGAACGCTTGTCTTGGCTTGCCCTGTAGATGTAGCTTGGTACACGGCAAAACAGGCGAGTAGCACGTAGATGACCGACCAGATGGAAAAAGCGTAACCTGCTGGCGTAATTAAGGTAGGATACATGTTGGATACAGCAGCGGTGCTTCTTCCGCCAATAGGAAGTGTAGAAGCCAAAATATTAACGAGAACGACAGCGATGAATGCAATAATATTCCACCATTTATACGGATGGCTTCGTGACATAGGAATAACTCCTCCTCAACAAATGATGTTCAAAATGACCGACTGGTCACTATCTTCTACTATGAATATACCCACTTTGCTTTCAAATATGTCCGAACGGGGAAAAGTTTCTTGATCCCAATAAAATCATAAAAAGTAGTATGTATATGCATTCATATGTAGTACAATGGTAAAAATTTTAAGCACTATATAAGCTGAAGGAAGAGTTCACATGGCGTGCCAACTATGCAGCCAGAAGATGCTTCCGATGTGCATTTTCTTAAATCAGCTTATATAGAAGTAAGGGGATCAGTAGAATGAGAGGATTAGAGAAAGTAGGAAAATTTGTAGGTGGGACCTTTTCCGTCTGGGTGCTTTTATTTGCATGTTTGGGATTTTCCTTTCCTACGGCGTTTACAGGGTTGAAAGGATACATACAGTTATTTCTGGGCATTGTCATGTTCGGGATGGGGCTGACTTTATCTGCGGCCGACTTTCGTGAAGTGTTCCGGCGTCCAGTGGATGTGGCTATAGGAGTGGTAGGGCACTATCTGATCATGCCGTTTCTCGCCTTTGTATTGGCATTAGTATTGCAGCTTCCACCGGATATTGCGGTGGGTGTCATTTTGGTCGGCTGTTGTCCAAGTGGAACTGCATCCAACGTAATGACGCTCTTATCCAAAGGTGACGTGGCGCTTGGCGTATCGATCGCTTCAGTGTCGACGCTGATTGCTCCACTGGCAACCCCAGCGATGATTAGTCTGCTTGCCGGACGCTGGATGAATATTGATGCGAAGTCGCTGATCATGGATATCCTCATCGTGGTTATTGTCCCTATTGTGCTGGGTGTAATCGTCAAATCGCTATTCCGCAGACAAGCGGAAGCCAGTGTCAAGGCGCTGCCGCTCATTTCAACCATGGCGATTGTACTTATCGTGGCTATTGTGGTTGCAGGCAGCAAAGGCAAAATTTTGGAGACAGGTCCGATTATTTTTGCTGTGGTTATTTTGCATAACGGTATCGGCTTTCTGCTCGGATATTGGTTTGCCAAGCTATTCGGCATGGATCTTTCCAAGCGTAAAGCCGTTACGCTGGAAACAGGAATGCAGAATTCCGGGCTGGGCGCTGCGCTGGCAGCGGCTCATTTTAATCCGATTGCTGCTGTACCGAGTGCGATTTTTAGCGTGTGGCATAATATTTCCGGCTCGTTGCTCGCGACCTGGTTTTCCCGCCGGGAGGAGAAAGATAGCATAGCCGGAAGCAGATAAGCGACTGTCAATAGCTGATGTAAAGTGGCTAAATTTCGGACTTTTCGGACAGTTTAAGGGAGGTCAAAAAGGTTGGATTTGACTTTATAGGGGCGGATCATTATACTGTGGTTATTATAACCACTGTATTTAAGTAAGCAACAGCAAAGAGGCTTCGTCATGGAAGGAAAATGACATTGAATTCGTATTCGTTTCATGCTCAATAGCCCTATATGATCTGATCTGACTTAAACTGAAGGAGAGAGAACGAATGAACCCGAAATATAATCCTTTATTTGAAGCTTATACCCTGCCATCCGGTGTTACATTGAAGAACCGCATTACGATGGCCCCTATGACTAACTTTGCTTCCCACGAAAATGGCGAAGTCAGTGACCAGGAACTGGCATACTACCGTGAACGCTCCGGTGGTGTGGGCGCGGTTATTACCGCTTGTGTGTATGTAACTCCAGATGGCAAAGGATTTGTTAATGAGTTTGGTGCGGACAAGGATGAAATGATTCCTAGCCTGCGTCGTCTGGCGGATACGATTCATCAGGAGGGCGCGAAAGCGATTCTGCAAATTTATCATGGTGGCCGCCTGTGCCCACCGGATCAGATTCCAGACGGACAACCAATCAGTGCAAGCGCAGTAGCTGAGGAAAAAGAAGGCGCACCTGTGCCGCGTGAAATGACATCTGACGATATCCACCGCGTCATCCGCGCCTATGGCGAAGCAACTCGCCGCGCGATTGAAGCAGGCTATGATGGTGTAGAGCTTCACGGAGCGAACGGTTACCTGGTGCAGCAATTCTTCTCTCCGCATTCCAACATTCGTACCGATGAATGGGGAGGAAGTCTTGAGAAACGCTTGACCTTTCCGCTGGCAATTGTTCACGAAGTGAAGAAAGTAATCACAGAGCATGCGAAGCGTCCATTTATCTTCGGATACCGCTTGTCTCCTGAGGAAGGACACACGCCAGGCATCACGCTGGATGATACGATGGTGCTTGTAGACCGTCTGGCGGATGAAGGGCTGGATTACCTGCACATTTCCGTAAATCATTTCTTCGGCGGTTCGTTCCGCGACCGTAGTGACGAACGTTCACGTACGGTTCTGATTCATGAGAAGGTTGGGAACCGTGTACCAGTCATGGGAGTGGGTTCCCTGAATACACCAGACGAGGCGCTTGCAGCACTGGAGACAGGTGTACCGCTTGTTTCACTGGGACGTCCGTTGCTGATGGAGCCGCAATGGGTTCAGAAAGTGCAGAACGGTACAGAGGATACCATTCGCACGACATTGTCCAAGCAAGCCCAGCAGGAGCTGGTCATTCCTGACTACTTGTGGGGTGCGCTGACGACTATTCCTGGCTGGATGCCTGTTACGGACTAAATTTTAAATAATAATACCCTAGGCTGCTTTTATACGCCTGGGGTATTTTCTTGTCTCGTGACTGTGAATTACAATTACGTAGGAATAACACAGAGAGAAGGTAATGATAATGTCCCATGAAACGAATGGTGTGATTTCGATGAAGTCCACCCATCCAGGTCTACAGATTCGGCTTTTACAAGTAAAGGATGCAGAACGTTTATTAGAAATTAGACGCCAACATTTTGAGTTTTTCAAACCATTCGAGCCAGAACGACCTGAACATTACTTTACCCTGGAAGAACAGGTGCGTCTGATTTCCAACGGCTTGGAAGCTGCACAAGCCGGACAGGGATATACGTTTGGACTTTTTTTACCGAAAAATGATAAGCTGATCGGCAGAATGGAGCTGTCTGGTGTCGCTAGAGGTCCCTTCCAAAATGCCAATCTGGGCTACTTCGTAGATCCTGCATATCATGGACAAGGCTATGCTACCTCCGCAGTGAAGGATATTGTCCGCTACGCCCTGAATGAGTTGGAATTACACCGTATTCAAGCTGGAGTCATGCCAAGAAATTCGCCTTCCCATCGAGTGATGGAAAAGGCGGGATTTCGCCGCGAGGGGCTGGCTCTCAACTATTTGAAGATTAATGGTGTGTGGGAAGATCATGTGTTATATGCGATAACGGCTGAGGATTTGCAGAATGGCGCCTTCTGAATTCGCCAGGCGTAACTCCCTCAAGTTTTTTGAACACCTTGCCAAAGTATTTCTCATCCTGATATCCGACCATACCGGCAATATGGTGAAGGCGCAGCTTGTCATTCAGCAGTAACAGCTTTGCCTTGCTCATCCGGATCTGGCACAAATAATCGGACAGATTAACCCCGTACTCCTGCTTGAATTTACGAGAAATGTATTCCCGGCTGAGGTAAAAGCGGCTCGCTATATCCTGTAGGGAAATATCCTCGTCATAGTGAGCATCCAGATAGCGGGCAATATCACGGATCGTCGGGTTGTTTGGGCTATGGCTTGGCGTAAGTGCCTGACCGGCTGCCAGCAATCGATTTTCGATCTGTTTTTTCCATAAAGGTAGGGAAAGCACCCCACGGTTGTCGACTGGCAGGGCAGGTATGGAGTTGGACTCATCTGTCAGCTCCTCGCCTTCGGCATCTCCAGGTCTGTCATTCAGCCAGCGAGCCAGCATCCAATCCAGCTCTTGATTCCAGCCGGCTATCTGCTCTGCTGTAACCGAAGGCAATACGGCTACGGCTGCCATCCATCTACCTACCGCTATAGATACGCGACTGGCATTACAGCTGAGCGCACTAAGCCGTAGTTCCTCTTCCATCTCAGGCAACTGGGGAAGACGAAGGGTTTGCCGTGCCAGAGAACTCTGGTGCATCCAGTCGGTGGCCTGCAGCACATCCCGTTTCCACAACGCTTGCCGAGCTTCTTGGTAGGCTGAGGCTGCCCCCATCGGAAAGGTTCCGAAAGAACCAACCCCGATGTGCATATAGCAGCGCAGCGCCGTTCTAATCCCTGCGTGAATCTCCTGCAAGAGCACTGGCCAACGAGCCGGCTCGGCCCAATACAGCAGAATAATTTCGTCCGTACGCTCCAGATGACGGAATGCAATTCCGGTTTGAGAAGTACCCAGAAATTCGTTGCAGATGTTAATGAGGGAAAAGCTTAGAAGCGCGCGGCGCGTTTTATATTTGTCCAGTATATCGGCATCCAGTTGAGTGGTACTCATCACTGCTGCATTACAGATCTGAATAGCTGTGGGAAGACGCAGCTCCTCACGTAAGGGAGTGATGGATAGCGCCGTACCGGAAATGAGTTCGGTCAGGAGTTTATCAGCATAGTGCGGCCTCATCCGGTTGACCTCCATAGCCTGCATGGTCTGTCTGTTCCGGTCTTGCTCCGCTGTCCGCCAAGCTTGAGTGGCTTTACTGAGCGCCTCATTGATCTCTACCGGATCTACGGGCTTAAGGATATAGTCCATGCCTCCCCGGCGAATGGCCTGCCGAACCAATTCGAAATCATCATAGCCGCTGACCACCACGACTCTGGTAGCTGGAGAATTGGCTTGAATCCACTCCATCAAGGCTACTCCATCTCTACCAGGCATTCGCATATCTGTGAGTACCACAGGCGGGGAAAGTGCGGTAATGACCTCAATCGCCTGATCGCCCGATTCAGCCTCAATCACCTCGGTCACACCGTAAGCTTCCCAATGTACAAGCATCCGAATGGCGTGACGTACATGCCTTTCATCATCCACAATCAGGACCTTCATTGACAGATCACTCTCCCTTAATATGAATTTCTGTATGGGGCTCGGTGCGAATTTCAAGTGTGAAACGAACGCCATGAGGCAGAATATTGTCTACACACAGGGTATTAGAACCATCATCCGAGTGAAGCTGGATACGTAATAGAACATTACGAAGACCAATAGGGTTTTGCTCATCAGTGTCTGATTCTTCATGGGCTTTCAGCGGACGTTGCAGCATATACTGGAGCTGCTCCAATTCGTTCTCTGGAATTGATGCGCCGTTATTTTCCACTTCAATCCTCACAATGCCTTCCCGGATTCGGCAGGCTGTAATACGAATCTTACCGGGTCCCAGCCGGGGATCGGCACCGTGTTTAAAGTAGTTTTCCACCAACGGCTGGAGAATCATTTTAGGCACCCGATCATTCAGAACTTGATCATCCCATTGATAGGTGACCTCTAATTGCTCACCGAAGCGTTCCTTTTGCAAATCAAGATATTGTTTTACATGCTCAGCCTCTTCCTTGAGTGTAACAATCGTATGGTCCCGCATGTTATAGCGGAGCATTTTGGCAAGGGAAGAGAGCAGCGAATAGATTCGCGGCACCTCATGCTGTAGAGCCAGTGTTCCAATAGACTGTAGCGTATTATATAAAAAATGAGGATTAATCTGTGCCTGAAGCGCTTTCAATTGGTGTGTCTTGTTTGCCAGTTCCAGCTTGTATTCCCGCAAAATGAGGTTGTTGATGGTATCCATCATCTGTCTGAAACGACGCGACAGCACTCCAATCTCATCGTTGCTCATGGCCCGGATGTCTACATCCAGCTGACCAGACTGAATCTGGTTTATGTAGCGAGTCAGCCGCTTAATCGGTTCCGTAATTTTTATTGAAATCCATAACGTGGCGACAATAACGAGCAGCAATGCTGCGCCTGTAATGACCGCATTGATCTGGGTCAGTTGGGTAGCTCGCATATAAAGCGTCCGATGAGGGATTTTCTTGACGAGTGTCCAGCCTGACAGGTTGGCATCCAGTTTGCCATATACGTGCAGTGCTGTATCATCTTCAATTACACCGTGCTCGTCTTCTTTAGAAATTCGCTTGAGTAGGCCAGATTCCTTCCAGTGTGTTCCAATGGATGATTCTTTTCCACTATAGATGATCGTTCCGTTCCGATCAATTAAAAACAGCTCCTCTGTATCTGCATCATACAATTGACGGCAAATACTGCGCAGTGCCTCCAGATCAACGTCTATAGCCAGTACCCCAAGCGTTTCTGAAGACGGAATGTTCCGAATCGCCCGGTGGAGTGTAAATACCTGCCGCTCTGTGCTGTGCTCCGCATAGGAAACCGCCGAAAAGCCGTACAAATGCTTTATATGCGAGGGTTGTATGAACAGTCCGGAAGGGCCGTAATGGATAGAACCGGTAAAGGGCTCCAGCCGGAACTCCCGTAAAGGAACCGTGCTGGTAATCAGCGTAGATTGCCCAGCCTCAAACGAATGCAAGTACACCTGGTCAATACCTGAGGAAGCATTCATCATCGTTTGCAGCGTGGTGTAAATCTCGGCAACGGCCCGGTAATCATCTGGAATTTTAGCCAGGTTGCGCAGAAAATGAGGGTCATTATAGACTCCGATCGATGCGCGATTTAATCCCTGTAAATAGTTATCCAGATTCGTAATTCCCTGAAAAATAAGCCGCTCATTTTCTTGGGTGGCCTGCTCCCGTAAGGATTGCTTGGTGAGGATGAAGGTCATGGTCATTGAAAGCAGCAACGGAATGGTGACCGCAATGAGTAGAAACCAGATTAGGCGAGAACGAATGCTATGAAATTTCATGCAGGTAAGCTCCTTTCACAATTCAAGGCAGGCCTGAGGTCAATATTTTCCCCCTTAATGGTTCACGATCTTGCGTGTTCTCCAGAGCGCTAATTCGACATAATGAACATGTGAATCGCATATCCATACGGATTCAACGTCCACACTGCTTGCAAGGATGCCGTAGAGGAGCGTTCCAGACACCAAAGAGAACAAAGGGGGGATCGGTTTGAATCGCGCCAAGTCGTCGCAATGGCTCCAGCAATGGATTTTTGTAGGGCCATCGACGTTATTTTTCGTTATCATTATTGTAATCCCTTTCATGCTAGGAATGTACTATTCTTTTACAGAGTGGAATGGGGTAGCCAATCAGGCAAAGTGGGTCGGGCTGGATAATTTCAGTCACATTTTATTAAATGACGACAAATTCGGGACAGCGTTTTGGTTTACCGTCCGTTTTACGGTGATTGGAGTGGTGGCAGCCAATATCTTTGGTTTTCTGCTGGCGTATTTTCTAACCAAGCCGCTAAAAACAAAAAATGTGCTTCGAACTATTTTTTTCATGCCTAATGTGATCGGAGGTCTGTTGCTCGGTTTTATCTGGCAGTTTATTTTCGTCAAGGGATTTGCAGCGATCGGCGAGAGTACGGGGTTATCCTTCTTCAACCTGTCCTGGCTGGGAGATGAGATTACGGCCTTCTGGGGCATTGTGATCGTGTTTATCTGGCAAACAGCCGGTTATTTAATGGTGATTTATATCTCTTCCCTGACCAACGTGCCCCGGGATATGCTGGAGGCAGCCGAGATTGACGGAGCGAGCCGGATGCAAATCTTGCGGTCGATTATACTGCCTTTGATCATGCCCGCCATTACGGTATGTCTCTTCCTGGCGATATCATGGTCGTTTAAAATGTTCGATCTCAACCTGTCATTGACGAAGGGTGGTCCTTTTGGTTCAACAGAGTCAGTGGCGCTCAATATATACAATGAAGCGTTTGTCAATAATCGTTATGGGTTGGGAACGGCTAAAGCACTTATTTTCTTTATCATTGTTGCTCTCGTTACGAGCCTTCAGGTACGCCTGACGAAAAGCCGGGAGGTGGAATCGTAGATGGAAACAAACAATCGCTACCGCGTTGGAACCTGGGCGACTGAGTTGGTGATGATCCTCGTCGCATTGGTATTCCTCGTCCCGTTTTACTTTTTGTTCGTGAATTCGGTCAAAAGCTTTGGTGACCTGCTCACGGATTCTGCGGCCTGGCCACAAACATTTGTATGGAGCAACTATGCTAGAGCTTGGAGCATTACGCGTTTTCCTGAAGCGTTATGGAACTCATTCGTGGTTACGGTGGTCAGCAATCTGCTGCTCGTACTGATCAGCTCAATGGCTGCTTATCGAATGGTTAGGCATCCAACACGTTACAATCGGGTGCTGTTCAGCCTGTTCGTGGCCGCGATGGTCATTCCTTTTCAATCGGTGATGATCCCTTTGGTCAAGGTTGTAAGTACGCTGGATTTAATGAACAGTATTAGTGGTCTGGTAATCTGTTATCTGGGATTTGGGGCTCCTATGTCCATCTTTCTCTTTCACGGATTCGTCAAAGGTGTGCCAGTCGAGGTGGAAGAAGCAGCTACAGTAGACGGTTGCACGCCTTACGGGGTGTTTTTCCGGATTGTATATCCGTTGATGCTGCCCATGATGGTAACAGTTATTATTTTGAATACACTCTGGATTTGGAATGACTATCTACTGCCTTCTCTCGTGCTGCAAAAGGCTGAATTGCGCACCATTCCGATTGCAACCTATGCCTTTTTCGGACAATATACGAAGCAGTGGGATTTGGCATTACCTGCTCTGGTGCTGGGTATCTTGCCGGTCATCGCGTTCTTTCTGGCCATGCAAAAATATATTATACAAGGGATTATGGCAGGTTCGGTTAAAGGTTGAGTGTTGATTATGGTGCTATGAAACCTAGAATAGAAAGGAACATAAATATGAAAACGCATACTTTTAAAAAGAAAGCCCAAGCACTGATTTTGCTTTTTGCAGCTTTTGCTCTGGTTTTGGCGGGATGTAACAGCAGCGGGGGGCAAAATGCAAGCAATGAGGAAGTTAAGGAGAAAACCATTCACATTTTTCAGTTTAAAGTAGAGATTGCAGAAGCACTAAATCGCATGAAGGGGGAGTATGAAGCGACTCACCCGGGGATTAAGCTCGACATTCAGACCGTAGGTGGGGGTAGTGACTATGGGGCGGCGTTGAAGGCCAAGTTTGCTTCTGGTGAACAGCCGGATATTTTTAATGTCGGCGGATATCGTGAGCTGGATACGTGGATGGAATATTTGGAGGACCTATCCGACCAACCTTGGGTTGGTGATGTGGTCGATGTCGCCAAAGAACCGATGACCAAGGATGGCAAGCTGTACGGTCAGCCAATGAATCTGGAAGGATACGGCTTTATTTATAACAAGGATTTGTTCAAAAAGGCTGGAATCACCGAGCCTCCTAAAACGCTGTCTGAGCTGGAGGCTGCTGCGCAAAAGCTGCAAGCCGCAGGGATTACACCTTTCTCCAATGGATACCAGGAGTTTTGGGTGCTGGGCAATCATTTGCTGAACGTGGCATTTGCTAATCAGCCAGACCCGTCGGGCTTCGTCAAGGGACTGAATGATGGCACAGCCAAAATTCCGGGCAATGCTGTATTCGCCGAGTGGATTAAGCTGCTCGATCTGACGCTCAAGTATGGCAATTCGAAGCCGCTCACGACTGATTACAATACGCAGGTAACGAACTTTGCCACTGGCAAGGCTGCCATGATGCAGCAAGGGAACTGGACTCAGGTCCAAATTGACGGAATTAATCCGAAGCTGAATCTGGGTATTCTGCCTATGCCGATTGGTGAAGATGCAACAGCCGGAGATAAGCTGTTTGTAGGTGTCGCCAATAACTGGGTGGTTAATAAAAATTCGTCTGTCAAAGCTGAGGCCAAAGAGTTCTTAAATTGGATGGTGACATCCGAGCAAGGGAAAAAGTATATCACCAAGGAATTTAAGTTCATTCCAGCGTTCAAGAGCATCAAAGGAGAAGAGGCCGATATGGGCCAACTGGGTGCCGAAGTGGTGAAATACAGTCAGGAAAATAAACTGCTGGGCTGGTTCTTTAGCCGTTATCCTGAAGGAGCGCAGCAAGAATTCGGAAGTCAGATGCAAGCTTATGTGGCAGGTAAATCGGATGCTGGGAAGCTGTTCGAGGATTTCCAGAGAACATGGGATAATTTGAAGACCAAATAATTAAATAAAATACGCAGAAGAGCCTTCGTATGTCAGGGAGATTGCATGATCCTGAACATCCGAAGGCTTTTTTTGTTAACATAATTATACATTATAATAAAGCAGTACAATATCCCCGCGGCGTTCTATTTCTTGGAGTTCAAATGTACTTGGCAGTGTTCCTTCTGGAAATAACGGTATTCCTTGTCCAAGCACTTTAGGAATGATCGCAATGATCGCCTTTTCCAGCAGTCCAGCCTGCATGAAGGCCTGAGCTAACTGACCTCCACCTACTAGCCATACCAAACCTTCCGATTGTTTTTGCAGACGCGGAACTAGCTCAGACAGATCCTCGTCCGTAAATGTAACATGCGGTGCTTGCTCATGCTTCGCTAATGACCGGGTGAGTATATAACAAGGCTTGCCAGCATAGGGGAAATCATCGGAAAGCTTCAATACCTCTTCATACGTCAGCCTGCCCATCAGTACCGTGCCTACAGTGTCGTAAAAGTCGGCATATCCATTGTCGCCACCATCCCCTTTGACATCAAACAGCCAGTCCACCGAGCCATCCGGCAGTGCAATATACCCGTCAAGACTCACGGCAATATACAATACGACTTTGTTGGATTTTATAGCATCCATGGTTCATCACTCCTTTCTATCACCTATGTTACAATCTATTTATGACATACTTTGTCGTAGTAGAATAATCGTTTAAACTTTATTTTTATTAGAGGAGTACCTGATGAACGAACGCAGAATCGCACTTATGAGGATACTGGATTCCCGAAAAAAATATACGGCACGTGAGCTGGCCGAGCGGTTTGGTGTCTCCGTCAGGACGATTCAAAGAGATCTCGACTATTTGCAGCAGACCGGGTTACCCCTGTATACCGAAACCGGACCTCATGGCGGCTATCGGGCACTTCCCAATCGACTTCTTCCTCCCCTTCATCTTGCTCGTGATGAGGCTTTTGGTCTTTTTCTCATGCTGCAGCTGCTGGAAAATATCCCGGACATCCCCTTCGGGTCGGTGCGGGAGCATTTATCCGAGCACTATTATGCCGAGCTTCCTCAGGATGTGCGGGATAGCATTGATCAATTCAAGGACTATATCGCTTTTCGGATGATGCCGACTCACGCAGAGTCACCCTACACCTCGCTCATTTTGGAGGCTGCGTTGAATAAACGCCGGGTGAACATGCTTTACCGCTCCGCTTCTGGGGACAAGTGGACGAAAGTATATCCGGTGGGGCTCTATTTTGATCACGGATATTGGTACATGCCTGCGCAAAGCAGAGATCGGATCATTTTGTACCGCTCAGACAGAGTGATGACAATGTCCATACTGGAAGACACCTTATCCGGCCTTCCCACCCTTAAGGAATGGTTGACTGCGGAGGATTCGCGTACGGGAATTCCGTCCAAAATAAAATTTACACCATTAGGTGCTCGGCTGGTGGAATCAGACCCCCTCTTCCAAAATGTTTCTCATGAGAAATCGCGGGGTCAGGAATGGTACGGACATATCCCGGTCGAAGAGTTTAAATATGTATCCAGACTTCTGTTAAAATACGGGCCGGAGGCCGAGGTTATATATCCGAAAGAGCTGCGCATGCAAGTCAAACGGCTGCTGCAAGACAGCCTGAATCCTTATCTGAAGGATGATGAGGCCGATCAGGAAGGATAAGTCTCTTAATTGTTAATTACATGAATATTTAAGGTTATTAACGTATGACTTTCCAATTATTTTTGTGATAAAGTTTTGAAAAGAGCCCGTTTTCGTATATGATGAAGAGTAATAATTCAAAAGGCTGGACGGGAGACAGATATGAATCAACCGCTTTATGGAATATGGCTCGGAGATGTGTTTTTTTGCTTTTCTGGTGAGACGTCGGAACCACGTATTGATGCGTGGAGCAGTGTGATCCGCAGGCTGACGCTGAAGGGAGACCTTCGGCCGTTTCGGCAGGCTGCGTTGCGTCTTGCCGAGGTGCGGATACCTAACAATGCTCGCGTGGAAACCGCGGGCAGAGGTGGCAAAAGACGTTCCATGCTGGGGCGTACGCTGGAGGGTCTGGCACTGGAACCTCGCGAGACGATGGCTCTGCTGACTCGCTTGGACGAGAAGGGCTGTGCGGCTTCGGGCATTACGCTTGGCGAGGAAATGCAGTATTGGCAAAAGGCTGCTTATTTTGCACTGGAGCTGATGCAGCGGGGCGAAATCGTGCCATCACTTACAGAGGCGCGTCCCTCTGGACCGCGACGACGCGGTCCGGATGCAGCGGTAGGGGTGTGGATTCCTCGGCTTCGCGAAGAGGAGGACATCCGCCGCTTTCATGAGCTGGCAGCTGCGATGCCGGCTGTTTGTATGGCTGCTCCGGCCGTTTTTGCGGGCAAGGAGCCAGAAACACGTGAGGATGCAGCTGGAATGGTGCTGTATTCCTTCTTGTGTGCGGTCGTTCATGCAGAAACGACCGCGGTGCTGGCTGCGTCAGATCGTGAGCTGGGACGATATCGGGCAGATTATCGGCGCGGAGGATCACCGCTGGCGGAGCTGTGGTGGAACAGTCTGTTGACGGGTTCGCGTCAGGTTGCGATTCAGGGAACGCCTGCTGAGATGGAGGAGCTGGTTCTTCAGGCGTCCTCTCTTGAGGGAAGCACGATGCCTGTCACCGAACGGGAAGCCAAGGAACCCATTGAAGGGCAATTGCGTCTGTGCCTTCGTTTGGAGCCTTCTTTGGAAGAGAGTATCCAGGAATGGCGCATTACCTTTTGGGCAGAAAGCGATGCAGAGCCCGGATTACGACTGCCTGCTCTGGCATTGTGGGCATATCCTGAACGTGATCTGGTTCGCGGTGAAATTGTGTACCGTCAAGTGCAGGCGCAACTGCTGACGAGGCTCGGACAGGCGGCTGAAGCGGCACCTATATTGCAGGAAGCATTAAACCGCCCTTATCCCGAGGGGTTGACCCTGGAGCCGGAGATGTTCTTCCGCTTCCTGACGGAAGCCGTACCTTCTTTACAAAAGAACGGTATTACTGTGCAAATGCCTTCACGCTGGAGCCGGGAGGGGCGAAGACGTGCAGGCTTGCGGCTTAAAATGCGCTCGACAGAGCAGGGGACCAAGCCAGATGCTGTGATCGCCGATACATCGTCTGTTGGCATTAACCGCATGATTTCGTTTGATGCCGAGGCTGTGCTGGGGGATACGGCCTTGACGATGGAGGAACTGGAAAGCATCGTCGCGGCCAATTTGCCATACGTACGTCTCGGAGGGGAATGGATCGAGGTAGACCCCAAGGAAATTCGTCAGGTGCTGCGCTTTATCAAGCGTGGAGAAAACGGTGAAATGAGCTTGTCCGAATGGATGCATTTGGCTGCGGAAAATGAAAGTGCAGGCGAGGCCTCATGGAAGGGCTTGTCTATCTTTGGCGCGGAATCCGCCGGATTGCTTGCGTCGTTGGCTGAGGGAGGGGTACTCCGTTCCGTAGAGCCGCGTCCTGTGCCGGAGACGCTGCATGGTGCACTACGGCCGTATCAAGAGCGGGGTTTTCAATGGCTGGCTGCGATGCGCGGATTGGGCTTTGGTGTCTGCCTGGCGGACGACATGGGGCTGGGTAAAACGATTCAGGTTATTACCTGTCTGCTCGATGGTGGCATCGGAGCAGAGGATCAGCGTCCGGCGTTAATCATCTGTCCGACGTCCTTGCTTGGCAACTGGCAGCGGGAATTGAAGCGCTTTTCACCGGATTTGTCGCTTTATATTCATCATGGCAACCAGCGACTCCACGGGGAGCAGTTTCAGGAAAATGTACGCGAGTATGATATCGTCCTCACTACCTATCATTTGGCGGGCCGGGACGGCAGCGATTTATCTGCGGTCTACTGGTCTTCCATCGTGTTGGATGAGGCGCAATATATAAAAAATGCACGCACTAAGCAGGCACAAAGCGTCATGAAGTTGTCCGCACCACATCGGATTGCCATGACAGGTACTCCGGTAGAGAATCGCTTGAGCGAACTGTGGTCTATTTTCCAATTCCTGAATCCAGGGTATCTTGGTACAGCGTCTTCATTCCGCCAGCGGTACAGTCTGGCAGGAGAGGAACGGGGGTCCGCGTTGCGTGAGCTTCATCGTCTCGTCTCCCCGTTCATGCTGCGTCGGCTCAAAAGCGATCCGGATATCCGCAAGGATTTGCCAGAGAAGCTGGAGTTGAAGTCCTATTGCGTACTGACACCAGAGCAGGCCGGATTATACCGCGGTGTGGTGGATCAATTGTTGGGAACACTGGATGGACAGGTCGGTATGGCCCGCAAAGGGCTTGTCCTGTCGTCGCTGACCAAGTTGAAGCAAATCTGTGACCATCCGGGTTTAATTATTCCAGGCCGTGCTGACAGCAGTAAAGCCGAAAACTCGGGCAAAATGGAGCGACTGCTGGAATTGGTAGAAACCATTCGCGAGAACGATGAATCGGCGCTGATTTTCACCCAATATGTGTCGATGGGAGAACTACTGGTTTCCCGTTTGGCCAAAATTTTGGGAGAAGAGCCATATTTCCTGCATGGGGGACTGGCGAAAACCAGACGGGACGAAATGGTTCACAACTTCCAGCAGGGAAAAGGACCGAATATATTCGTACTTTCCTTGCGTGCAGGTGGCGTGGGTCTGAACCTGACGCGTGCCAGCCATGTCATTCACTATGATCGCTGGTGGAATCCTGCGGTGGAAAATCAGGCGACAGACCGGGTATTCCGTATTGGTCAAAGTCGCAATGTACAAGTGCACAAGTTGATTTGTCAGGGGACACTGGAGGAAAGAATCGATGAGCTGATCGAGAGCAAAAAGGCACTGTCCGAACAGGTTGTCGGCTCGGGTGAACATTGGCTCACCGAAATGTCTGATGATGAACTGCGTGGTCTGATTGCGTTGCAAAATGATGTATGGATCGAGTGAGCAGAGAAAGGATGAAGGCGATGACGAGACCGCGAGTGAAGCTGGACGTAACTGACGGTCGATGGATCGTGGGATTTGACGGAAATGGGCCGGAAGGTGAATCGACGGGTGTACCTTCCGCACAACCCGTCCAATGGACTGGCCCAGTGCCTGTACTGAACCTGGAAGAGCGAGAGGCATGGCTGGAGCAGCTAAAAGCGGAGCCTTTGGACATCTACCGCCTCCTGAAAGGAGAAGCCTGCCTGTCGCTGGATGAAATTATTCAACTCGCAGCTGAGACCGCCGTTTCCAGCAGAGAGAATGGAGTGGGGGCAGTCGAAGACGTGAAGGAAGCTCTTCAGGATGGACTGAAAAACGAGCCCCAACACTGTCCGGCGTTGATCGGAATGACGCCGGAAGAGCTGCTGGAGTACGTGTTTAGTGCTTGGGCTGGAGAGTTATCCCATGTGCAGAGAACCTCCCCCGCGCTTGAGCCTACCTCACGCGCGGAGGGCGGACGCAGCGGATCGGCAGCAATTAGCGAATGGATTGCAGAATCCGCAGCTGAAGGAGCATTGCATCGTCCCGGAGCAGGCTTTCATGCCATTGAAATCCATCTGCCACAGAAACTTGCTTTCAAGAAGGAAACTGATATTACGTCTTTGCTGCCGAGGTTACCCCGTGCTGAAGAAGCACTGAAACTCATACGTGAACGGGTAGCCGAGCAAGCTCGGGCTGCAATCCCGCAAAAACGTCATAATCCGTAACAATTCGGGGATATGCTTCCTTTTTCGAGACTGTTCACCTTCATTGGATAGGATAACAGCTTCGAAGTGTGTCCAAAGTTCAGTTACAATGGGGAAACGGAAAAGTCACTGCAAGTCATGTATCAATTGCAATATTGGAGGAGATACCAGCATGAAACGACATATACAACAGACGCGCACATCTCAGCGATGGACTAAAGCGCTTATTCCGGGGCTGATCCTGCCGGGCCTATTGCTAGCAGCGTGCCAGCAAGGAGGATCAGGTGGACAGGAAAGTGAGCCATTAAAATCGTCTACAGCGGTACAGGAGAATGTACAGCCTTCCACCCAGCCGGATGCGGGGAATGGCAGCGCTAGCGCTGAACAAGCCACCGCGGGTACTGGAAGCGGACAAGCCGACCCTGTAATGGCGTTGCGGAGCCAGAGTGCGCTGCAAGCTACGGTTAAGGAAGAGGATGGAACAGCGGTTGTCACCAATGCGACTTCAGATACAGTCGTTGTGAACAAAAAGCGCAGCTTGCCCGTGGGCTATGTCCCGGATGATCTGGTGGAGCCGCAGGTGCCTTTTTCCTTCGAGGGACCGCATGAGAAGCGGCATTTGCGTAAGGAAGCGGCAGAGGCACTGGAGAAGCTGTTCGACGGTGCGAAAAAGGACGGCATTGAGCTGCGTGCGGTATCGGGATACCGTTCCTATAAGCGTCAGGTGTCTATTTTCAACAACAATGTAAAGACAAAGGGGCAGGAATATGCCTCTAAAGTCAGCGCCGTACCAGGTACGAGTGAGCATCAGACGGGATTGTCCATTGACGTATCCAGCCCCAGCGTAGGCAATGAGCTGGAGCAATCCTTCGGTGCTTCTAAGGAAGGTGAATGGCTGGAACAACATGCACCGGAATACGGATTTATTATTCGTTATATGAAGGGTAAAGAAGATGTGACCGGCTATGTGTACGAGCCTTGGCATATCCGTTATGTGGGAGTAGACATTGCAGAGGATGTTGCCAAGCAGGGGCTGACACTTGAGGAGTATTTCGACGAAAGCAATATCAAACTATAACCGCTACAACCAAGCCGTAATCCTGAGGATTGCGGCTTTTTGTCGTATTTTTCTTCCAAATTGAACCTTTTCAAGGTAGAATCTCGTATAGTGAACGACGACAGATGCTTGGATTTATAGTAAACCTCATGACAGAAGCGTACAGGAAGGGAAGGGAATCATCATCTATTATTCATTAACGTATCGCGAATGGTCAGAAGACACTCAAAAGGAACTGCGCAGCCTAACACGGGAGTCCGTATCGGGAGATGAGCTGTTCCTGCGCAAGCTTGTAGACGCTACGCGTCTCCATGACAAGCTGTGGGCGCATATCTCGAATGAAAGTGAGGAGCATACGGATCATTCCGTCTATGTAACCGAATTTACGGGGGAACGTGCGAAGCCTTACGGCGCGTCGATCACAGACCTCGTCCTGGCTAGTGAGGGAGGCTACAACTCCACATTCAGCGCCATGTACTGGGTATGGCATGAGCCTGCGTTCCGTAGCATGGATCAGCGGGAAGGTTCGGTATTTACCTTGGAGCTAGCCCAGCGGCTACTGGATCACTATACGGTTTTGGGTGGCAAAACATACGAATTTATATATTCAGTATTGGACCCTCAGCTGAAAAAGGTGCATTTGTTTGTGAAGGAGGTCGATCTGTGATGGAGCATTCTTGGGAAACCATGAAATCCAAGCCCGGCTCTCGTGCACGGATGGCGGCCTTTGCCCTGATGTTGGCTGTCCCAGCCGCTCTGACGGGTTGCGGTGACGACGAATATTATGACTGCGACGAGCTCCCCGTATCGGAGCAAACGGCCTGCCGGGATTCAGGCAGCAGCGGGTATTATTATGGCGGATCGACCTATTATAGCGGAGGCTCCTCATATCATAGCAGCCGTTCATCTTCCAGTTCTTATCGCAAGAGCTCGTCTTCATCTTCCAGCTCACACAGTGGTTTTGGCAGCAGCGGCTCACACAGCGGCTTTTTTTCTGGGGGTTAAGATGAGCATGCGTACGATTCGTCAATTACCTTATGAACATGACGAGCTTTTTCAGGGTGAAATCAGCCGTATGATTCCGTACCATCGTATGTACGGCAAGTCCTATTGCGTGCCGGCCTTAACGGTGTATCTGGAAAGCGAGCTGGCAGAGCTTCAGGCTGCTTCTGAGGCGGTACATCGTATTTATCGCAAGGTTCAGCAATTCATCCAGCGCTATATGCCGGATGAATACCTGGTGGAGCGGTTGGGAATTCATCCAGGCTTGCTGCGTGCTGCACGTATGGAGGTCGCACCGGATGGGATCACCCGACAGGACTGGATTGTGGGGGAAGCGGGGATCAAGTGCATTGAGAATAACACCGATACCCCAACCGGGATTCCCGAGGTGGCTTATCTCGAAGGAAAGCTGCTGGAGGTGCTGCATAGTGAGGGAATGTCAAGGGATGACATTGCTCTACATGGACCCTCATCTGGAATGGATGAGGCGATTCAGTCTGCCTTGACGGAGCTCATTCATTTTTATAGCCGCAAGGGTTTGGGGACAAAGGTGCACTTCACTTGCTATGATTGGCATGTTGAGGATCAGACGAATACCAAATATATTATGCGTTTATGTGAACAAGCCGGGTTTGAAGTGGTTTATGCGCCATTGGAAGAGCTGGAAATTATCCCGAACGAAGGATTGTATCACCGGGGAGAGCAGATTCACATCCTCTATCGCCTGTATCCGCTGGAATACCTGATTGATGATCGGGAAGAGGACACGGGGCTTGAGGTGGGGCAGGCGTTAATGGATATGGTGGCAGACGGGAAAATAGGACTCATTAATCCGCCGCAGCATATCATTACCCAGAGCAAAGGGTTCACCGCAACCGTATGGTCACTGTACGAGCGCAATGAGCAGACACCAGCGTTCTGCGGTTTTCGTTTATTTGACGACCGGGAGCTGGAGGTCATACGAACCTACCTGCTACCTACATATTTTGAGCCATCCGTGTTTCTGCAAAATCAAGAGCCTTATGTGGCGAAAGGTATATGGGGACGAGAGGGTAAAGGGACGCATTTGATTGAGCAGCCTGAACCCGAGGAGAGACTGGAAGGCGTCTTGGGAGTGGTTGAAAATGTGAAGGCTGACCAGCCTGATCTGCTTCATCAAGTTGATGCTCCACTAACGCCTGAACAGGAGGAAGCCGCACATATTGCCGCTTATTACGAGGGACAGCCTAAGATTTATCAGCAGCTGTGGCCCATGCAGAGCGCAGAGGTGCAGACGGAGGAAGGGCTATTTCACGGCTACGTGCTGACAGGCATATTCGTGATCGGGGGGCGTTTTGCGGGGGTCCTGCCGCGAATCGGTGAAAAGGTAACAGGGGATATGGCCTATTATTGCGCTGCCTCCGTTGCCAACGAACCTTCTAATCCACCCGCTGTATAGGCGAATTGCACAATGTATACTATTCGAACAGATCTGTTCCCTATTCATAAGTATCATAAGGAGGAAAAAAATTGGACTCTCATATCAGTTTGGGCAACGCATTGGGCAATGTAGGTATCGGCCTGCTTATCTTGTTTGCCATCTTAATCGTAGGTTATTTTGTGTTCAGCTTGCTGACACGTTATAACGATAATAAGGAAATCGCACGCGGCAATGAAGCGGCAGGTATCTACATGGGGGCAAAGCTGCTAGGCCTGTGTATCATCGTGGGAATGGTGTCGTATAGCAGCCATTCATGGCTCGATATGCTGACCTGGTCGGCCGTAGGCATTGTAGTGCTGTGCCTGGTCTATGTGATTTTTGATCTGGTAACGCCGCGTACCAAGGTGTGCGAGGAAATTGCTAAAGGCAATGTGGCTCTGGCACAACTGCTACGCTCAATCATCATCGGGGTATCTTTTGTCGTAGGTACATTTTTGATGTAGTCGAAATGATGTAGTTAATATAGAGAAGAGGTACAAAGAATCTGCAAAACCGGACAACGGAGCTGCAGATTCTTTTTTTTACGGGGAATTGTATTCACTTGGTGGGGACTATTCTACAAAGGTAAGGGTGATACTGCATAGCAAAAAGAAATGTGCTCCAGATATCAAACCAAATTGCAAAGAAGGGAATTCTGAACATATGAGTACCTTTACCTCCCCAATCCTACCCATTCGGGTGGGGATCATCGGCTTGGGCTTGATCGCTGAATATCATATCAGATCATTACACAGCATGTCGGGGGTATCGATTGTGGCCGTTAGTGATGTAAACGCGAACCGCCTTCAAGTCATCGGAGAGCAATTGCAACTGCCTGCTTCCAAGCGGTACTCCCATTATGAAGCATTGATCCGTGACCCAAAGGTAGATGCGATTCTGTCGCTGACACCCAATGATGTGCATTTTGACATTATTAGGATTGCGCTGGAAGAACATAAAGCTGTACTGGCAGAAAAACCATTGACGCTCACGTGGTCTGAGGCAGGTGAATTGAAAAAGCTGTATACTGCGAATCCCGTGCCTTTGCTGGTTCACTACAAGCATCGCTACGGAGCGGCCTTCCAATATGTCAAGCAACTGCTGGAAGAGCATAAGCTGGGTAAAATCTACAATATTCAATTCCGCTATCTAATGGATTCATTTTCACCGTATCGTCAGCATCCGTATACATGGCGACACAATTTAGCCAAGGCCGGCTCTGGAGTCGTGGGGGATACTGCCTCACATATTATTGATCTGGCCCGTTTTCTGATTGGTGAATTTAAAAGCGTCGCGGCGCTGCTACATATCATTACACCTGAGCGGCCCGATCCGGTCACGGGTCTGCCTGTAAAAGTGGATGTGGAAGATCTCGCCGCCTTTCATGGTATCATTGGCGATAATACCGTGGGTACCTTCATCACTCACAAAAATGCCATCGGCAAACGTCACGATATCGAAGTGGATATCTACGGCGAGGTCGGTACGCTGCACGCTAGTCTCAATAATCCGGAAAGTATTCGCATCGTGCTGCGTGACCTGGAACACCCGGATGCCGAATACGAGAATTGGGCTGTCCCACCAATCTATAATCATACAGCCGATGGCGATTTTGTTAAGCTGGCAAGGGGGGAGTTCGTGGACCGAGCCCCATTATTCGATGACGGATACAAGAATCAGTGGGTACTTGAGAAAATACTTCAATCCTGGAGAGAGAACGGGCGTTTAGTAGAAGTGTAAGGAGGCCCTAACTCTTTTCTTGTTGCGTTCTTGCCCGTTTAGCCCCGATCAGCCTCCAGCCTGTTAACAATGCCGACACAAGACAGATGGAGGCAGACGTCATAAAGACTACATGCATGCCTGCCAGAAAAATTTCAGGGTGACCCGGAACCAATCCGGTGACCCGATAACCAGCCTCTTTACTCATAATATAAAAGAGAATGGATGTGGCCAGCGTGATCCCCACAACCATACCGACGTTGCGCACCAGCGAATTAACACTTCCGGCCGAGCCAAGCTGTGTGCGGGGTACCTTGGACATAATCAGCGAGTTGTTCGGCGATTGGAATAAACCACTGCCAATACCCAGCATGGCAATCCACAGACCGACGAGCGGGATGGAGCTGCCTGCATGCAGCTGGGCTAATCCAATTTGGGCAACGACCATAACGACCAGCCCGGCGAAAGTGAGCAGTTCAGACCCGATTTTATCGGAAAGCGCACCGCTGAGCGGGGCCACAATAACCATAGAGATGGGGAACAACATCAGCAGAAATCCGGCATAAAAAGGCGACAAGTTCAGCATATTCTGCGCATAGAAAGGCGAAATGATGTTAAAGCAGAAGTTAGCGACAAACACCAGAAAAGCACACAAAATACTGAGCGAAAACAGCGGATTTTTGAATAGTGCGAGCTGTAACAGTGGCTGTGGACGACGCAATTCCAACCGAATGAATACGGCAAAAGCAACTACAGCCACCACCAGTGAAGCAATAATACGTGCGTCTCCATACCCGACCTGCTGTCCCAGCAACAATCCGACGAACAAGGTCAGAATAAAAATGGCAAACACCAGGCTGCCGGGAATGTCAACCTTATCCTTCACCTTGATCAGATCCTTCGGTAGAAGCTTCCAGCCAAGAAAGACAGCGACCAGGCCTATCGGTACATTGACCCAGAAAATGTATTGCCAGCCCAGCGAGGAGACAATAATACCGCCCAAGCTCGGCCCGGCGATACTGCCCAGAGAAACGAAGGTTCCGATGAGGCCAAGCGCTTTGCCCCGTTCAGTGGACGGGAAGATATCTGTTACGATCCCTTGGCTGTTCGCCATGGTCATGGATGCTCCAATGGCCTGAATGATGCGGGAAATCAGCAATAGGGAGAGTGAAGAGCTAAGACCGCACAATAGGGAGCCGAGAATGAATATAATTGTGCCGATTTTGAATATTTTGATTTTACCGACCATATCCCCCAGCTTGCCGAAAAATAAAATAGCGGTACATATCGCCATTAAATAGGCGGTTGTCACCCATTCAATTTGTGCCACAGGTAAGTGTAACGTGCGGGACAACACAGGAAGAGCAATATTAACGATGCTTCCATCCAAAGTGGACATAAACGTAAACAGATTTAAAACAATCAAAATCATCCAACGTTTCTTCTGAACTTCGATATTCTCTTGATAGGTTGCAACAGTTGTAGCAGTTGAACTCATTATGAACACCTCTTTATCGTTGAAAGCCCTTTTTATTAGTTGCATGCGCAACTAAATGAACGGTTCTAGTGTACAGCAAATTAGTTGCGTGCGCAACAATAGTATTGTAAACTTTGTTTTGGTCCCAGCTGGGGATTGCCATTTTCAAGCCAATGAGGTGTATTTGATGAGAAAAAAACCGATTGGAAAGCTAATTTCCCACCTGTACCGTCGAAATCAAAAAATACTGTCCAAAAAACTGGCTCCTTATGGAATCGGCAGTGGGGGACAACACAGTTTCCTAAAGCTGATTTTGCAGCGGCCGGGCATTACACAGGAGCAGCTGACGAATGAACTTAAATTTGACAAGGCAACCACGACACGCTCTGTAAAACAATTAGAGGAATCAGGCTACATTGAACGTAAAACGGACCCCAATGATCGTCGTTCCCAACTTGTGTCTCCTACGGCCAAGGCGTTAGAATTCGCTCCTGTCTTACAAGGGATATTGGACGAGCTCAATACCGGTCTTGCCCGCAATTTATCCGAAGAGGAAGAGGACCTTCTAATCGACTTACTGCAAAAGATTAGTACAGATCCTGACGAATAAATAAATCAGGAGTTAGCATAGAGGATCGGCGGGTAAAAGAAAAAGGAAAAAAGAAGAAAGAGAAAAGAAAAAAGCAGCCATTCTCAGAGAATACTCTGTGGTGGCTGCTTGGTGCAGTCTGAGGGTTTATTGCACGGGAGAACGGTCGCCGCTTATATGGCATTCGCAATTCAGTCCAAGCTAATGCCTTCAAACGCATTCATGACTAATTGTCGTACATAGGCATCGTCTAATGGATAACCAGTTACCAGCAATCGATAAAAAACCGGCCCATAAATGAGATCGATACATAATTCAACATCGAGATGCTCCTTCAATTCCCCGCGCTCAATTCCCCGCTCAATTAGATGCCTGGCTTCAAGTCTTCGAGGATGGAAATATCGTGTTCGGTATGCCTCTGCTAATCCTGGATCAAGTTGCCCTTCACCAATTAACTCCGTAATGATTTTACCTTCTCGACTGGTTAGGAACCGTACTAAATTCGTAGCATGAATAAGAATATCGTCCAATACACGACCTGTGTCGGGTACGGGCAATCTTGCCATGGTAGCTGATAGGAAACCATCCATTACTACGGCAGCTTTGTTAGGCCACCATTTATATATGGTGGCTTTGCTCACTTTTGCTCGCTCAGCAATTTTTTCTACCGTAACAGCCCCAAATCCTTGCTCCAACAGTAGTTCATAAGAAGCGGTAAGGATAGATTTTTGCGACTCAACATTACGCGGACGTCCTCTTTTACTCTGCACTGGAATGCTCACCTTCTTACATAGATATAAGAAAACATAGAAAAGTAAACTATACGTTCAGTATATCAAATATCGGGTAAGAATAAAAATTTGAATTTGCCTATTTACAAAACGAAACGTTCAGTATATTATTTGATTATCGAATTAACGAACTATACGTTCAGTATTTAAATTATTGAGGAGGATTATCATGCAAAGAGAACAACAAGCCGTAGAAGGTAACCGTATTTCAAATTGGATGATGTTTCTGTTGGCAGCAGCATGTGGCCTTATTGTTGCCAACCTTTACTATGCTCAAACTCTGGTAGGGCCTATTCATGTGGCGCTGGGTCTTTCTTCCACAACAGCGGGCTTCATTGTCACCTTAACTCAAATCGGTTATGTTGTGGGATTGCTGTTTATCGTACCGATTAGTGACATTATTGAAAATCGACGTCTAATGATCGTATCGCTCATCATTACAGTCTGTGCATTGCTCGTTGCTGCCTTCGCCCCCAATGCCACGTTGTTCCTTACTGCATCCTTGTTCATTGGAGTTGGATCTGTAGTTGCCCAAATACTGGTGCCGTATGCTACCTATTTAGCATCCGAAGAGCAGCGCGGACGGGTTGTAGGGAATGTTATGAGTGGACTCCTGCTAGGGATTATGTTCGCACGTCCATTGGCAAGCTTCATAACCAGCATCTGGGGATGGCAAGCCGTATTTATTATGTCAGCCATTGTTTTGACGTTGTTGACGATTCTCCTGTCGAAAGCACTTCCGGAGCGCAAGCCTGTGCCTACGGTATCTTACAGTAAACTGATTTTCTCACTAGGTACTCTGTTCAAACAAACGCCTGCATTGCGCCGGCGTGCCCTGTATCAAGCCTGCTTATTTGGCGCCTTCAGCCTGTTTTGGACGGTTGTTCCTCTACGCTTGGCGGATGATTTCGGCATGTCTCAGCAAGGGATTGCACTGTTTGCTTTAGTAGGTGTAGGCGGCGCAATAGCTGCTCCGATTGCCGGGAGATTGGCTGACAAAGGCTGGAGCAAAGTATTAACCGGGCTAGCTATGGTCATTGCCGCCTTGTCCTTTTTGGTCATCTATATTTTTCAAAGTCATTCGACGGCTGCGCTCATCCTTCTCTTTATTTCAGCCATTACACTGGATATGGCTGTATCGGGAAATCTTGTGCTTGGACAGCGTGTTATTTACTCCTTGGGAAGTGAAGCGAGAGGGCGTCTGAACGGATTATTCATGTCTATCTTTTTCATAGGTGGAGCGATTGGATCATCATTAGGTGGTTGGTCTTACGCATTAGGTGGTTGGAATTTAAGTGCTCTGATTGGAGTCATCTTGCCTGTGCTGGCTTTACTGTACTTTTTCACTGAGAAAGAAACGAGTGGAGACGTACGAAAGAAACAAAACGGGTAAAGATCATCTTTAGGCTATGCCGTACGCAAAAGCATGATCATTAAAATGGCTGTTCCCAAGAGAAAACAAAGGGGCGAGTAGAGCACGGTGTCCCATTTTGCAAAAACAGTTCCTTTTTTTCTCTTGAAGAACCCAACCCATTTGAAATCTCCTATTGAACGTAAAATAAATAAGCTCGACAACAAGCCTGCACCGTAGGAATAGAAGGAATGAAAAAACCGAAATGGTGCAACTCCCCCTAGCTGCAGGACGAACCAAGCGGCTAAAGCTAGTAAAAAGGCAACAATTGATGTCCCTATTTTGGAGGGTATAAAGAGCAAATCCGTTCCCGTGCTTGGGATCGCTGCCTTAGCACCTTTTTGTCCGCCGAATACCCAATATACATGCATGCCGCTCAGTATAAATAAAATTCCGCCAACTGCCCATGTAAGTAACTCCAACATCTGACTTCCCTCCTTAATTTGAAATCCACTCTGTCCAAATCATATGAATATGCTGCTGAATGGCTTCTTCACTTAACGTCTCTTGCTTGTGACGCTCATACCAACCCAAGTAGTAATGGTACAATATCCATGATCTCTGAAAGGCTTTTTCTGGCTGCATTCCCTTCTGGATTAAAAGCTCTTTCATAAACTCCATTCTCATCTGTTCAACTTCATCGAGTAAAGCACGGTAACTATCATCCTTCAATGACAGCCTGCGTAGATAAAACAGAAAATCTCCCCGTTTCGTCTTGCCGAACATCTGGGTTAGCACTTCTCGAATCCGCTCATCTGCGGCAGCATGGGTGATGGACGCGGCCATAACCTGTTGCGTCGTCTGTGCCTTCCATGTCTCTACAATCTGTCGAATATAGCTGTTGCGATTGTTAAAATACCAATAAAAACTGCTCTTACTGCACCCTAAAGCAGCGGCCATTTTTTCAACAACAAGTTGATCGATCCCACCCTGCTCAAAACGTTCCATTCCTTTTTGAATCCATTGTTCTTCTGTGACAATAATCTTAGGCATCTCTCGCGCTCTCTTTCTGTACGGTATCGTCTAGATAAAATGATTTTACAATGGTTTTAGTGGTGTGTAAATATAAGCCGATTCGTCTCCACAGCCAGATGATCAATAACGGGCATAAAATTACATAAACGCCCACTTGAAATACCTGTGAATTTGAACTATAATGCTGAAGCATATAGTAATATTCAAGGCATTGACCAAAGACATGATTTCCTTGAAGGGCCGTTCAGAGAGAAAAGACGAGGCTGAGAGCTTTTCCGGCAACCGCATGTGAAGTTACCCCTTTGTAGCCGTGACGTTGAACATGTAACTGTGCAAGGTGGCAGTGACATCAGTAAGCGCCCACCGATTTATCCCCGTTAACGGATACCAATGGAGGGCCACGCAGGTCGTGCATGAGCATGTTCCGATGAACATGAATGTACGTACAGTAGCGAGCCGAACTAGGGTGGAACCACGAGCTGAACGCACTCGTCCCTTGAGGGAGAGAGGCGTTTTTTTGCGTTCAATTTTGATATAGCACACAATTTGAAATGGAGGCTTTAATCGTGAGTATTCAAGTGAAATTGCCGGATGGAGCCGTGCGCGAGTACGAGCAGGGTGTATCCATTGCCGACGTGGCGGGTTCGATCAGCTCCGGTCTGAAAAAGAATGCAGTAGCAGGTAAAGTGAACGGGAAGGCTGTAGATCTGAACACCGTTTTGGATCAGAACGTTGACCTTGAAATTATTACGCTGGACAGTGCGGACGGCCTGGAAATTTATCGTCACAGTACAGCGCATTTGCTGGCACAGGCGCTCAAACGCATTTACGGTGAGAAAAACGTGAAGCTGGGTATTGGTCCGGTCATCGACAGCGGATTCTACTATGACATTGATATCGAAAACCCATTGTCCGTTGACGATCTGGCGAAGATCGAAAAGGAAATGACGAAGATCGCGCAGGAAAATCTGCCGATTACACGTCGTGTGGTCAGCCGTGAGGAAGCCACTCGCATTTTTGGTGAACTGGAAGATCCATTGAAGCTGGAACTGATCCGTGATTTGCCGGAAGAAGCGGAAATTACGATTTATGATCAAGGCGAATTTTTTGACCTGTGTCGTGGTCCGCATTTGCCATCAACTGGCCGTATCAAAGCGTTTAAACTGTTAAGTGTAGCGGGTGCATACTGGAGAGGCGATTCCAACAATAAGATGCTGCAACGGATCTACGGAACAGCATTCCCGAAGAAAGCGCAACTGGATGAGCATCTGCACTTGCTGGAGGAAGCGAAAAAACGCGACCATCGCAAGCTGGGTAAGGAACTGGAACTGTTCATGTTCTCCGAAGAAGCACCTGGCATGCCGTTCTACCTGCCTAAAGGTATGGTTGTCCGTACTGCGCTGGAAGATTACTCCCGTGACATTCAACGTTTGCATGGCTATGAGGAAGTACGTACACCGCTGATGATGAACAACCGTCTGTGGGAACAATCAGGACACTATGACCATTACAAAGAAAACATGTACTTCTCCGAAGTAGACGAAACTACATTTGCTCTGAAACCGATGAACTGCCCGGGGCATATGCTTGTGTTTAAAAATGAACTTCATTCTTATCGCGACCTGCCGATTCGTATATCCGAATTTGGACAAGTGCATCGTCATGAGCTGTCCGGTGCGTTGAACGGTATGATGCGTGTTCGTACATTCTGTCAGGATGATGCGCATATTTTCGTGACACCAGAACAGATTGAAAAAGAGATTACAGACGTAATCAAGCTGATTAACGAAATGTACAGTGTGTTTGGCTTTGAATTCACAGTGGAATTGTCCACTCGTCCAGATGACTTTATGGGTGAGCCAGCGCTGTGGGATCAAGCGGAACAAGCTTTGCAAAACGTGCTGGAACATCTGGGCATGAACTACCGTATTAATGCGGGAGATGGAGCATTTTATGGTCCAAAAATTGACTTCCACATTCTCGATGCACTCAAACGCAGCTGGCAGTGCGGAACAATCCAATTGGACTTCCAAATGCCTGAGAAGTTCGACCTCACTTATGTGGGCGAGGACAACCAGAAGCACCGTCCAGTCGTTATTCACCGTGCCATCTACGGTTCGATTGACCGCTTCATGGGCATTCTGACTGAGCATTTTACAGGTGCATTCCCATTGTGGTTGGCTCCTGTTCATGCGAAGCTGTTGCCTGTATCCGAGAACTATATCGAGACTGCCAATGAGGTGCAGGAAGCGTTGCTGAAAGCGGGTCTGCGCGTCGAAGTGGATACTCGGAATGAGAAGCTTGGTTATAAAATCCGTGAAGCGCAATTGGAGAAGGTTCCATACATGTTCGTTATCGGGGAAAATGAAAAAACAACCGGTACTGTAGCTGTGCGTAAACGGGGCGAAGGCGATCTGGGATCATTCAGCATTGCGGACATCGTAGAGAAAATCAGCACAGAGATTCACGAGAAGCAGTAATATTGGATTAAAAAATATATAAAAGAGCCGTCAAAACCATGATCATAGTGGTTTTGACGGCTCTTTATTTATACATCATACATAAGTTCCTAAGCTTCAGCACGAGAGAGGGAACAGCCTCGATTGAATGCTTTAGTTATCCTGTGCCTGTATGCCTAGCACGTCTGCGACCGAGAAGTGGCGTGATCTGCGGGGAGGGAAAGTGCCTTCAAAGCTGACTCCTCGGCTCGTTTGACCGAGGCCTCTTCCACATCCTGTTCCTCGCTAAGCGATAAAATTTCGCCACGCAATTTGAGCATTTTCTGATCCAGTTCGTAGGTTGCACGTGCAGCTTCGGTCAACCCGTTAACCACGTGTTCGGGCACTTTCTTATCAAACTTATAGTACAAAATATGCTCCATACTGGCCCAGAAATCCATAGCCAATGTGCGCAATTGAATTTCGACCTTAATCCAGCGTGTGCCCTCAAACAGGATTAGCGGAATCTCCACAATGACATGTAGGCTCTGATAGCCGTTGGGCTTAGGATGGGCAATATAGTCCTTGACCTCTAGAATCCGAATGTCTTCCCGTGTGCGGAGGTGATCCATCAGACGATAGATATCTTTGACAAAAGCACATACCACGCGCATGCCTGCGATATCATGAATTTCACGCAATATATTGTCCAGGGTGACCTCATGCCCTTTGCGCCGAACCTTTTCCACAATGCTGTGGGGTTCTTTGATCCGGGTTTTAATGTGCTCAATCGGGCTAAAACCATCTATCAGTTTCCATTCCGTCTGGATCAGCTTAATTTTATTCTTTAACTCCTCCAGAGCGAGTTGATAAAGGACGGGAATCTTTCTCCATTCCTCTAGTTGCTTGGCGTCAACACTGTTCTGGTCCAGCTGTAGCTGAAATTCCTGCAAGGGCAAAGGGACAGCATTCAAGTGCTTCCAATCCGGTTCATTCACAGAGCATTCTCCTAAATGAGGCTTACGATGTCCTCGATCTATTTCGTAAAAATGGATTACCGTATATATTGTACACTATGTCAAAACGTACAGGCAAAGGAGAGACGGACAAAGAAATAAGAAATAAAATAATAATTATAGTGGTAAAACCGAGTAATCCGATGTATAATTGCAAAAATGCTGATTTAAAGCATTAAATTTTTAAAAAAATAGCACAAATGTTGAGTAGTCGTTATTAGATCAAAAATATAAATTATAGAAAATGAGGATGAGCAAAATGGCAAAAGTAGAAAGCTTTCAATTAGACCACACGATTGTAAAGGCTCCTTATGTAAGAGCAGCGGGAGTAGAGCATGATGAAAAAGGAAGCACGGTACAAAAGTATGACTTGAGATTTCTGCAACCGAATGAAGACGCACTGCCAACAGCTGCTGTACATACGCTGGAGCATTTATTGGCGACGTATCTGAGAGACGAAATCAAGGGAATTATTGATATTTCTCCTATGGGCTGCAGAACGGGATTCTACTTGATTTTATGGAATGAACACGAGCCTGAGGAAATTGCACTTGCTTTGGAAAAAACGTTGAAGAGAATTCTGGAAACGACAGAAGTACCGGCTGTTACTGCTTTGGAATGCGGAAACTATAAGGATCATTCCCTTTTCTCCGCGCAGGAATATGTGAAGATTGTTTTGGAGGCTGGCATTAGTCGCGATCCTTTCAAAAGAGTATTTTAAAATCTATGATTTCAATAGACCTATCTCATCAGACAGCAGTAGTGACAGGCGGTAAGTCGGGTATAGGCAAGGGGATTGTAGAGCTTTTCATTCAAAGTGGAGCTAAGGTGATTTCTGCTGATATTTCATATGAAGAGCCGTATAGAGTGATCAATTCACAGTTGGTTGAAACTCAATTGGACATATCCAAGCCGGATGATATCGAAAGATGGTGCAATCTGCTAATCAGCGAAACGGGAGTTCCTGACATATTGGTGAACTGCGCAGGTACTTCTACGATGGATTATGTCATTGATAGTGAGTTGGCTGATTGGGAGAAAGTATTTTCGATCAATTCAACCGGGCTGTATGTAGCGTCCAAACGGTTTGCCAAGGAAATGGTGGATGCGCGTAAACCGGGGCGAATTATCCAAATTGCTTCACAGGCTGGAAAAAATGGATATCGGGCTATGGGCGGATATTGTGCATCCAAACATGCGGTTCTCGGCTTGACCAAGGTGATGGCCATTGAGCTTGCTCCGCATCAAATTTTGGTGAATGCGGTTTGTCCAGGTATCGTAGAAACGCCGATGAAGCATCGTGAGCGGATTGAAGGGGGCGTCATTCGCGGAATGACCGCCCAGGAGATATATGAAGAAGATTGTTCGCAGGTACCATTGGGGAGAACCGCCGAGGTAGAGGATGTCGCCAATGTGGTGCTGTTTTTGGCAAGTCCGCTCTCCGCATATATGACAGGACAAGCGATTAATGTTACAGGTGGAATGACGATGCACTAGCATACTAGCATGATCTGGGGGAAAACAACATGAAGAAATCGTTCGTTTTACTATTAGGGATTAGTTTATTACTCGTAGCCGCAGGGTGCGGTAATAAAAGTACAGACAGTAATGGCTCCAGCTCCGCTTCCGGTGCGGAAACGCAAAAGGTAGTCATTGGCTCCATGGGGTCTGACGCGCAGATTTGGAAGCATATTGCTCAATCCCAGGCCGCCAAGGATGCCAAGCTGGATATTGAAGTAAAGGAAATTAACGGTGGAATCGAAACGAACAATGCGACTAAACAAGGCGATGTGGACGTAAATGCATTCCAATCGTGGGCATATCTAGTGAGCTATAACAAAGAGAGCAAAGCCGATTTGAAGGCGATAGCCACTACTTATCTGGAGCCGATGGGGATTTATTCGCAAAAGTTCAAAAGTATTGATGAAGTGACCGACGGAGCGCTGGTGGCTCTGGCGGACAATCCGGCGAATACAGCAAGAGGTTTGAAGCTGTTGGAAGCATCCGGTTTGATTAAACTTAAAGCTGACTTTAATGATGCTTTAGGTACAGTCAATGATATTACGAGTAACCCAAAAAACTTGAAATTTGAACTCATCGACGACAAAACTGGTCCACGCGTGATTCAAGATGTAGGCTTGGTGTTGATCGGGAACACGATTGCTTTAGAAGGCGGTCTGAATGTACTGAAGGATTCCTTGTTCCACGAAGAGATCAGTCAGGCAACAAAGAACAATATTAACGTTCTGGTAACTTCATCGGATAAGGCAAACGATAAGGGACTACAAAAATTAGCGGATCTCTATCATAACGAGGATACTCAAAAGTACATTAAGGATGAATTTGGCGGTACCAAAGTAGAGGTTAAAGAACCTGTTTCTTATTTGGAAGGACAAACTGCAAAATAAACATAAAAGAGGTCAGCCAGTTTTCTGGTTGACCTCTTTTATTCGTTAGAGGCTTCTACTGGTAATTTCAGTAGTCGTTTTGCATTTGAGCATGGGTTTCGGCTCGATAATGTTTGGGAGAGAATCCCTTTACCTTTTTAAAAATTTTTGAGAAGAGTAAAGGGTCATTATAGCCGACTGAACGGGAAATATCGCCTATCGAAAGTTCAGCGTTACCCATCATTTCACAAGCTTTGTTGATCCTGTAGCGAATCAGATAGTCCTGAATGCTTGTGCTTACTCGTTGTTTAAATAACGAACATAAATAACTCCGATTGAGTCCGATAAAATTTGCAATATGCTCAATGGTAATTTTCTGAGCATAATTCATTTCGATAAAATCCTTCACTTTTTCAACGTAAATTTCCGCCCGACCTTCCTTTTGTCCAGAGAACGTTGCCGGACTGAACTCAATTAGCTCCGATAACATTGAGTAAAGCAGCCCGGCCAATCTGGTTTCCCGAGCTTTATGATACCCACTTGATTCGTTCATTTGCTGCAAATACTGATAAATCAAATGCTCTCCTTCAAAGTAGAGGATTGGGGACATCATCGTCAGGCCTGCCTGCTTGAGGAGTGTTTCTGCCAGTGACCCGTTAAAACCAAACCAGCAATAAGACCAAGGATTCACTACATCGGCTTGATAATAAGTGATGACTTGCGGGCAGATTAGGAACCATTGTCCTTTCCGTAAGCGATAACTGAACCCACCGACCTCGAAGGTACCCTCCCCGTCCAAAATATAATGGAGCAGATAGTGATCTCTTATAGCAGGTCCAAAAAAGTGACCGGGTATGCATTCCTCTATGCCAAACTGAGTTAGATACAATTCAGAGTGATGTTTACTACGTGGCAAATACTCAATCACGGTATATCTCCTTATGTAAATTATCAAGCATTATAACATAAATAGTGAGTACCATGCCATGTACTTCATATCTAAAATTAATATATGATTTCTATAGAACCTATTGCTATATCATTGAATCTTATCAAGCTTTACACCATATGGACTTAGTTGATGGCTGTTACAAAAGGGTTGTTCTAAGTGCCATTTTAGGTGTGGATCTCCGATGATTATTATCTAAGAGAGGGGTTATTTTCCCAATGGGTATCATTGTTCAAGAGCAACCGGGGCTGTTTCATTTGCAGTCGTCGGGCATGAGTTATATTATTCAGATTGTCGATGGATTTCCTGTGCATGTATACTGGGGAGACAGTTTGAAGCACCGTGAGCCCATGGCTGATCTATTGCTTCACACTCCCGCGACGGCTGGATTAGATCGGCTGCCGCAAGAATACCCGCAGTATGGGAGTGGAGACTTCCGTACACCGGCGTATCAAGTAGAGCTTGAGGATGGAACACGCATCACGGAGTTAAAGTACGATGGTTACCGGATCATTAAGGGAAAGCCATCTTTACCCGGGCTTCCGGCCGTTTATACCGAGAATGAAGCCGAAGCGGATACGTTGGAACTGGAATTAAAAGATGCCTTTTCAGGTCTTAAAGTGGTTCTTCTTTACACCGTCTTCGCGGATCGAAACGTAATCGCTCGTTCGGCTCGTCTAAGTAATGCGGGGGAACAAAATCTTCGACTCCTCCGCGCGCTAAGTGCCAGTGTCGATTTCGCGGGGAAAAGCGATTTAGAGTTCATGTATCTTTCGGGAGCATGGGCTCGGGAAGGGAATATTACCCGCAAACCGATTCTTCAAGGTGAAACCCGAATTGATAGTAAAAGAGGCATGAGCAGCCATCAGCTCAATCCTTTTACTGCATTAGTCACGCAGGAGACCACGGAAAGCCAGGGTGAGGCATTCGGCTTTAGCCTTGTGTACAGCGGAGGCTTTGAGGCGGGAGCAGAATTAGATTCATTTGGCTCTACACGGTTTAGCATTGGCGTAAACTCGTTTGACTTTTCATGGTTACTGAATCCAGGGGAGAGCTTCCAAACGCCAGAAGCCGTTATGGTTTATTCCGGTCAAGGACTGGGAGAAATGTCGCGTACATATCATCGCTTGTATCGGACTCGGCTTTGCCGAGGGACATATAGGGATGAAGAACGCCCTATTCTGGTCAATAACTGGGAGGCTACCTATTTTGACTTCGATGCGGATAAGTTGGTATCGATAGCGAAAGAGGGGGCTGAGCTAGGCATCGAACTCTTTGTCTTGGATGACGGTTGGTTCGGCAAACGGGATTCTGACAATTCGTCTCTCGGTGATTGGTACGAGGATCGTCGGAAGCTGCCAGACGGACTGGCCGATGTTGCCAAACGTATCAATCAGCTGGGTCTTAAATTCGGACTCTGGTTCGAGCCGGAGATGATCTCCCCAGATAGTGAGCTGTACCGGAAGCATCCAGACTGGTGCCTTCATGTTCCAGGGCGGCGACGTAGCGAAGCCAGATGGCAGCTGGTGCTGGACTATACTCGCAAGGAAGTACGCGATTACATCTACGATTCGCTGGCGGCCATTTTCTCCAGTGCCCCAGTCTCTTACGTGAAATGGGATATGAATCGCTGCCTGACGGAAATTGGTTCCGCTGATCTGCCGCCGGAACGCCAATCCGAGACTGCCCATCGCTATGTTCTTGGATTGTATGAGCTGTTAGAGCGCGTCACCACCGAATTTCCGCATATTCTTTTTGAGAGTTGCTCAAGTGGTGGAGGACGTTTTGATCCAGGCATGCTTTACTACATGCCTCAAGTCTGGACTAGTGATAATACCGATGCGGTGGAACGCCTGAAGATTCAATATGGAACTAGCCTTGTCTATCCCGTAAGCGCCATCGGAGCCCATGTGTCGGCCGTTCCGAACCATCAAGTTGGACGCATAACGCCCCTTGATTTTCGAGGTGATGTCGCCATGTCTGGAAATTTTGGATATGAGCTTGATCTCACGAAATTTACTGATGAGGAAAAAGAGACGGTTAAACGTCAAGTCACAGCATACAAGCAGATTCGTGGCTTAGTACAGAAGGGTGACTTGTATCGCTTAAAGAGTCCGTTTGAACATAACGAGTCGGCTTGGATGTTTGTTTCCGAAGACCAAGAGGATGCCGTCGTCTACTATTTCCAAGTGATGGCTGTCCCGAACGCGCCTTGGCGAGCTCTGCGCCTTGATGGACTAAATCCAGAGCTCGAATATGAAGTTCAGTCAGGAAATAGCGGGCAAAAGTCTATCCATGGGGGGGATAGGCTTATGAAGTTGGGCCTCCCTCTTGTCTATAGACAGAAAGACTATGAAAGTGGATGGTTCAGGCTTCGGGCCATAAAGTCCAGCAAGGCTTAGGGCTTAAAGGATCAGTACAACAGTACAATTGGCGAAAGATAGAAAACAATTGATTGAGTTATGCATGCCCCTTTTTGTATGAAAAGGGGTATTTTGCGCGTATCAGCGTACTGATCGGGGAGGGCAAGCCATGTTTTTTATACGAATGATGAATGATATGAAACTAAGGAAGAAGATGACGCTTACATTCATTTCGGTAGCTGTTCTTCCCTTGCTGTTATGTGGCCTGTTTCTGACGGGAAAGCTCCGAGAGGCCGTCATTAGGGACGCTTTTATGCAAGTATCCAACAATGTCGAGCGGGTCCGAAATCGTACAGAAGAATTGATTAAAGTGCCGCTGGACATCTCATACCGGCTAACCAATGACAATCGGATGAAAATGGTGGCTAGCCAAAAGTATGACAGCTACATCGAAGTCATTCAGGCTTATCGGGAGTATACAGGTATTCGTGACTACCTCCAATTGTACAAAGAGATATCCGGCATCCGAGTCTATGTCTCTAATCCTGGAGCATTGAACAACTGGGAATTTATTCAGCCGGACGAAAGAATCACAACCGCAGATTGGTACAAGGAGGCCATCGCACAGAAAGGATTGGCTGGCTGGAACTTAATCAAGGATGAGAGGGACGATGCCGATTATCTCAGCCTGATTCGTTCATTCGCAGTGAATTCACTAGGGCAAAAAGGAGTATTGGTCATCAATGTTAGTAAGCGCCAATTAAATTCAATCCTGAATCAGGAATCGTTCCCTACCTTGATCGTGGATAACCGGAATCAGATCGTCGCGTCCAATGAAGCAGAGTTGTTCGGAAAGAATCTATCTGAAATTCATGCCGACGAGAATATACTTTTCCAACAGGAGGGAAGTTACAACACACTCATTAACGGAAAAGCGTCAAAAGTGGTGATCGCAAATCTAACGCCACAGAACAGCTGGAATGGACTTCGCATTATTTCCGTTTTTTCCGTTTCCGAGATTACCCGAGATGCTAATCAAGTGATATGGCTCGGTGGAGTCGTGATCACGGCCAGCCTGATATTTGCAGCCTTACTTATCTATGCTTCTGCTTCGCTATTATCCAGAAGGATTCTCCGCTTGAGCAAGCATATGACCCAAGTAGGGGCGGGCTCATGGCAAACCTATCTCCATATCGACGGAAAAGATGAAGTTGGTCTACTATCGAGAGAATTTAACGCGCTCGTCAGTAACGTAAACCATTTGGTCCAGGAGGTTCAAGAAACGAATCGTCAGAAAAGTCTGGTGGAGCAAAGGCAAAACGAGATCAAGTTTAAAATGCTGGCAAGCCAGATTAATCCGCATTTTCTCTTCAATTCTTTGGAGTCCATCAGAATGGAAGCCCACATTCGCAAACAGGACGATATCGCCAAAGCAGTATGGCAGTTGAGCGCGTTGTTACGCAGCAGTCTGGAGGCCGGTAACGACAAGATTCCGCTGCGTAAAGAGCTTGAGCGGGTGTGCTGTTATCTTGATCTTCAAAAGTTCCGGTATGAAGAGCGTTTGGAGTATCGCTTAACGATTGATCCGGATTTGGAGGAAATGTTGGTTCCACCTCTGATTATCCAACCATTGGTGGAAAATTCTATTGTACACGGTCTGGATAATCAAGCAGAAGGAGCTGTCATTGAAGTGAAAGTAAAGGAAATCCCAGAAGGGGTCCGAGTTATGGTATGTGACAACGGCGCCGGTTTCACAGGTGATCGTCTCGCCCTTGTACGAGAAGAGCTTGCTGCATCCGTACATGAGCAGGAGGTCCAGCGAATTGGATTGCGAAATGTAAACGATCGTCTTGTCTTATTGTATGGGACCTCTAGTGCCTTAAGCATTGAGAGCGAGCCGGGGAAAGGCACTTGTATTCAGTTTTTCATACCTGGGGGTGAATCCAAATGATTAAGGTAGTTATCGTTGACGATGAGCCGAAGCTTCGTCAAGGCCTTCAAACGCTGATTCCATGGGAGAGTCTTGGGTTTACCGTTACAGCTACGGCAGCCAATGGAAAAGAAGCATTGGAAGTCATCCAGGAAAAGTCCCCCGATGTCGTAATCGTCGATATCCGCATGCCGGTTATGGATGGCTTACAGTTGATTGAGCACTTGAGATCTGACGGTCATCATTTACATTTTATGATCCTCAGTGGATATGCCGACTTCGAGTATGCCAAGCAAGCGATCAAATACGGGGTGTGCGGCTATCTCCTTAAACCGGTGGACATTGTTGAAATGTCGGCCAGTTTAAAGCAGGTACGCGAGCGGATCGAAGAGGAGCGCCTTCAACGGGAGTGGCGTAAGAAGGAGGTTATAAATCGGGATTTATACCTGCACAGCCTGCTCGTCTCTCAAGAGAAGACGGAAGATCCCACCAAGTTGAGAAGTAAGGCAGTAGAAGCAGACTTGTTGTGGACCCACTACGAAGTTGTGGTCGTGTATCCGCGCGTTTCCGAAGTGGACCGTTCCGATATCGCATACCAGCTTTCGAATGGATTGAAGGCAACGATCGAGGGGCAGATGATGGGACTTGTCACAGTAATCCCGCCGTATACGGTCCTTTTGCTCAACGAGCCGCTGCGTGGAAGACAACGACGCGAAACTCTGTACAACGAGATTCGTAACGCTGCGGATAAGGTCCGGTTCGCCGCTGCAACCGGAGGGGGAGTAACTGCTCCCGAAGATATTTGCAAATCTTTTTTAAAGGCCCAGGAAGCGGTAAAACGATCCTTTTTCAGCGAGAAGAACCGACTGCTAGATCCGTATCCTTTCTTTTCTCCTTCGCTGGCTTCCCCCGGATTGTCTGTCGATAAAGCTGAAGAAACGATGGAGGAATTCATCTTCCGCCTGTATTACAGTCTGGAAGTAGGAAACCAGAATGTCATACTACCATTGTTGAACGAGGTGGCAGCATTTTTTCTCCAACAGGGGCAAGATGAAAAGTCGATCAAAGAGTCGTTCTTCTTTCTATCCAATGCGATCATTCACAAGCTGACCGCGGGGTTCTGTATCGAGTTGAAAGAGACGGAGGAAGTTTCCCGTTTTTTGAATGGGATATACCAGCATGATCACCTAGATGACCTTTTGGAAGAGACCTACCGTTTCCTGCTAGCTTTGGCGAAAGACTCCGAACCTCGTGGAAAGGAGCAGGAATTCAAAAAAATGATCGACTTTATTCACAAGCATTATGCAGACAACCTGAGGCTGGAAGCGTTAGCCGGACTACTAAACTACAGTACCGCCTATTTGGGCCAGCTCTTTAAGAACAAGACAGGGGAGTACTTTAACACCTATCTGGACAGAGTCCGTATCCACAAGGCAAAGGAGCTACTGGATCAGGGAATGAAAGTTTACGAAGTCGCTGAAAGCGTGGGCTACACAAGCGTCAACTACTTTTACAGCAAATTCAAAAGGTACGAAGGCTGTTCACCGTCGGAATATAGAAATCCATAATTTGTGGATGATTTTTCCCGAAATCCGTTATCTGGGCTCTGACTCTCCTCTGTTTTATGATGGATTTTAAGAGAGGGGATGAGAAAATGAAAGCGGTAACAGCAAATTCGGAAAACGTATACAAAAAACCGAAGAGGAATGCTTGGAAGGTATTTAAAAGCCAAAGGTATCTTTACTACATGTCTATTCCGTTCGTTATTTGGGTCTTCGTCTTTCAGTATTTGCCGCTATGGGGCTGGACAATGGCATTTCAGAAATACAGACCCGGTTTGAGTTTTTTTGAACAGAAGTGGGTGGGCTTGGAGCATTTTCGTACTTTGTTCCAAGATGATCATTTCTACCAAGTACTGCGGAACACGTTGGCTATGAGTCTTATGGGACTGGTCGCTGGTTTTATTGTACCGGTTGTCTTTGCTCTATTGCTCAACGAGGTTCGCATACAAGTGATAAAGCGATTTGTTCAGACCGTATCTTATCTGCCACACTTTGTTTCATGGGTGGTTGCTGCAGGCATCGTCACCAAAATGCTTTCAGCGGATGGCGGTGTCGTAAACGATATGCTCATGGGTCTAGGCATCATCGATCAGCCAGTCCAGTTTATGGCCCAAGGTAAATTATTTTGGTGGGTTGTAACTTTCGGAGACATCTGGAAGGAAACCGGTTGGAACGCCATTATTTATCTGGCTGCCATCGCCGGTATTGGTCCTGAATTATACGAGGCTGCGCGGGTGGACGGCGCTAGCCGATTCCAGCAAATGTGGCACATTACGCTGCCGGGAATCCGGCCGACCATTATCATTCTCCTGATTATGTCTATTGGCCATCTGCTCGGTACGGGATTCGAGAAACAATTTCTGCTGGGCAATCACCTGGTCATCGATTACTCTGAAGTACTTGATTTGTATGCGCTTAATTATGGTCTGGCGATGGGACGTTACTCTTTCGGAACGGCCATTAATATTTTCAATTCGGTGATCAGCCTAGTCCTATTGTTTGCGGCTAACGGAATCTTTAAGCGCTATACCAACGAGAGCATTATGTAAGGAGGAGAATGGACATGGAGGCTGTCAAAAGCACTACGCCGGTCGGCGGATTAAACAACAAGCTTCAGGCGAAATCACCACAAGACCGAATCCTGGGGGTAGTTGTTTATCTTTTCATGATTGTGGTCACCGTTCTGACGATCTACCCGTTCTTAAATGTGCTGGCTATCTCTTTTAACGATTCGGTAGACACCATTAGAGGGGGAATCACCATCTGGCCAAGGCAATTTACGTTGAAGAATTACGATTTGATTTTCACCTATGAGGGGTTAATCACTGGATTCAAGATCTCCTTTCTGCGGACCATCATTGGCACCGTAGCGGGTTTGGTCAGCGGCTCGATGCTTGCCTATACACTTGCCCGAAGTGATTTTCAAGCTAGAAGGTTCATCTCCATCTTTCTTGCTGTCACTATGTATGTTTCCGGGGGGTTAATTCCAGGTTTTATCCTGATGAAGGAACTGCATCTAATTGATACATTTGCCGTCTATATTTTACCAGGTCTTGTAAGTGCGTTTAACGTCTTCATTATTCGTTCCTTCATTGACGGTCTGCCTTATGCGTTACAGGAATCAGCCAAGCTGGATGGTGCCAACGATTTCACAATCTACTGGCGCGTTATACTTCCTCTTTGCAAACCGGCATTAGCGACCGTAGCACTCTTCTTGGCCGTTGGGCAATGGAACTCTTGGTTCGATACTTATCTGTTTAATGGGTCCAATGAATCGTTGACGACCCTGCAATATGAATTGATGAAAATTTTGCAAAGTACGACAACAAGCGCAACCAATTCCCAGGACGCTGCCAATATGGCGGAGCGTATGGCACAGGTATCCCCGGAATCGGTTAAAATGGCAATTACCATCATTGTTACCGTGCCGATTCTTATCGTCTATCCTTTTTTACAAAAATATTTTGTTAAAGGTATGACGCTTGGAGCGGTAAAAAGCTAAAACGAAGCAGCAAACATTCATTATACAGGGAGGTTTCGCTCCATGAAGTCAAGAAAAAACAGAATGATCGTATCTTTCGTAATGTCACTGACTTTAGTGGCTACCCTAGCAGGGTGCAGCGGTAATAATCCGTCTGAGGCTACCAAGGCCGTAACTACAGGTGACATCACGCTTACTTATTTTTCGGAAGACTCCAGCACGAATTGGAATAATATGAAGGATGAAGTCGGCAAGGTCATCGCGGAAAAAACCGGAGTAACTCTAGATGCTGAATTCGCTGTCGGCGACCCGGTCCAAAAGATTTCATTGATTGCAGCCACAGGAAACTATCCTGATTTAATCGCTGCTAAGGCGGATGTCGGCAAACTTGTCGATGCTGGCGCAATCATTGATTTGACGGATTTGATCGACAAACATGCACCAAACATCAAAAAAATGCTAGGAGACAAGCTTGTTCGGGCGAAGTACAGTTTAGATGACCAATCCATCTATGTTATTCCGACCTGGTCCGCTGTCGAAGAAGAAAAAATCAAACCCGACGTAGGATTTAAACTCCAGCACCGTGTCGTCAAGGAAGCGGGATTCCCGGACATTCGTACAGTACAGGATTTCGAAAAAGTCATTAAGGACTATATAACCAAGCATCCGACGGACGAAAATGGCAACAAAAATATCGGACTGTCCCTAAATGCCGACGATTGGCATATGTACCAGGTAACCAACTCAGGCTTCCAAACGACCGGGGGACCAGACGACGGCGAATACTACATTGATCAAAAAACACACCAAGCGACTTATCATTTCCGCCGACCGGAAGAAAAGGAATATTTCCGTTGGTTAAATCACATGAATGCCATTGGATTGCTTGATTCGGAAAGCTTCGTGCAGAAGACCGATCAGTTTAAGGCAAAAGTGGCTTCTGGCCGCGTACTGGGTCTAGCCGATCCAGAATGGGACTATGGCGATGGACAAAATGCACTGAAGGCGGAAGGCAAATTCGACCAGACTTACGGTCATTACCCAGTCACCATGAGCAAGGAGTACAAGGATACCAACTTCTGGCTGCCTGGTTTTGATGGGGGATACGGAATTTCGATCTCAAGCAAGTGCAAGGACCCGGTACGCGCTATTAAGTTCCTCGATTTTCTGGCATCGGAAGAAGGTCAAGTCCTGAATAACTGGGGAATTGAAGGCAAGCATTACACGGTTAAAGACGGCAAACGGACGATTATTCCGGCTGTACTTGAACGGATGAACAATGACAATGCGGCTTTCCAAAAAGAGTCCGGAATCGGTCTATATTGGAACTTGATGGTCCATTATGGTGATGGCATCAAGGACTCAACTGGCAACTATTTTACTCGTAGTTATCCGGAACTGCTGACGGCGACTTATAACAAGTCGGAGAAGGAAGTTCTGAAGGGCTATAAGATTGAGCACTGGAAGGATCTATTCCCGAAGGAAGATGAATTCCAACCGAGAGCATACGGAGCAGCTTACACGATGTCTCTTCCCAATGACGATCCGGCTGTTATTCTCGGAGCCAAGATGAAGGATATTACATGGAAACGAATTCCGGAAGCTGTCATGACCAAGCCGGAAAACTTCGACAAGGTTTGGGATGCCTATATGGCAGAACTGGAGAAAGCCGGAGTACAAGAAATGGAAGAATCTTTTACCAAGCATATCCAAGACCGAATTAAGCTGTGGTCCACTAACTAACTTGATTCACATAAAAGAACGGGACCGTTTCCACTTTCCTGCCGGAAAGGAGACGGTCCTTTTTTCATAATGGTTTGCCATAGACGACTTTTGCTCAAGGCACAAACAAACAGCGGCTACCCCGGTTATTTTTAGAGGTGGCCGCTGTTTGTTTAAAGTAGACTACTTCGTTACTTCATGACGCTGACGGGACGGTATAGTTACGGATACGATAATTCTCATAAAAGCGCCTTACTCCGCTTTATTTTTGAATAAAGTAAGCAGGTCTTGAGGAAGCTCATCCCTCGTGATCACGTAATCGCTGTTGAACACTTTTATGAGATGATCCAGGGAGTTATATTGTCCATTGCGGATGAAGTCGCCCGTCCACGTAGTGAAAAAGAGCCAATGCGCTGAATAGGTTTGAAGCAATTCGGGATCGCTAATCGGGCCGTTTTCAGACAGACCAACCAGCTTCTTACCCTGCACGAGATTTACCAAACTGTCGTACTTTCCAATACTTGGGCTATAATTAGCCGCCTGGTTGTAGATATCCACACTTACAATATCGACGACATCATCCCCTGGATACCAGTCGGGACTCTCGGAGTTCCAAACCCAGATCAGGTTGTTCAGGTGATGGTAGTGTGTTAGGCGGTCGTACATGATACGGTACAGCTGCTTGGCGGAGTCTGGACCTTGGGCGCCCCACCAGAACCATTTGCCCTCCGCCTCGTGCAGCGGTCTCCACAGCACCGGAACGTGAGCGTCTTGGAGGCGTTTCAACTGAGCAGCAATGGCATCGATATCCCTTAGCATAAGCTGATACTCTTCCGACTCGGGATGACTAAGTGCATATTGAACGTCGAATGTAGTAGCGTCCGTGTAAAACCCGCGCCACCATTCTTTACCGGGAATATCATACAGTCCCTTAGGAGCATTCCAGTGCCATGCGAATGTGACAAGTCCACCTTCTTGGGCCCATTGAATTGCCTTTTCCACCTCAGTTGAGGTGGCGCCATGCTCGATGCGAGAGGGGGAATAATCCATCATGTCCATTGATAACATGGCAGGATACTTTCCAGTTTGGTCTTTAATCCACTGTGCATCCTCCAAAGTGTGCTGACCGGAAAGAATGTGGCTGCCGTAACTATCCACAAGATAACCCATGAGTGCCGTGGTTTCCGCAGTCGCATTCGGGTTTACTGGCTTTTTCTCAATTTGATGCAGTTTCGGGGGGGACACTGCTGATAGCTTGACGTAGTCGATATGATATTGGTCCGAGTCGACATTGAACTGTAAGATATTGTTTCCCGAATTCAGCATCAGTTTACCGCCGGATACCTCTGTGTAGCTTGCTGTTGTCGGCAGTGATATTTCGCTGGTCTGGCCGTTGACCACCAATTGGGTCTTTTTGTCTCCATTGGGGTTACTGTAACCGATTGCAAGATTGTAAAGCCCGCTTGAAGGTGCATTATAGGCAAAGGTTAACGAGCCTGTGCTTTTGAAGGCGGCGTAACCGCTACCCGAATAGCCTGTATCAGCAGCTTCGATGTTGACCTCACCAGTAATGACTCCGTCTTCGGCTTCAATTTTGCTAATTGCAGCAGGCAGATTGGCGAATTCAACCTTCACGTATTCGATCCCGTAATATCCCCAGCCTCTTGCAAAAGTAAGCTCGTTTGTGCCGGCATTCAGCATGATCTTGGTTAATATTTTCTCGTTCACTGCCGCACCTTTCGGAGGAGCAGCCAGCGTTATGTTCTCAGACATTGTGCCATTGACCTCGATGCTGGTATCCTTGGAGCCAGTGCCCGCCGGAATGTAGTAGCCGAGGCTCAGTCTATAAAGACCTGCTGTAGGCACGTTCACTTTAAACGTGGCCGTCCCGTCGGACTTGCCGGAATTTGGGTCGTAGTCATAAAAGAAGGATACATAGCCATCGCCTTTATAAAGCGTATCGCCGGTATAGGGGGTATCCCGTTTTTCTACACCGTAACCTTGAAGAATTGCATCTTTGGAGCTGACGACGATAGAAGAGGAATTGTCGTTAGTGGATGAATCTTGACTTGCATTCATCAACGTTCGGTCTTCAACATCGGTGACCAAGTGAGTTGATTCTGCTTTAGCTAAGCTTGGAATTAAACCGAGAGATACCAACAAAAAGGATAAGAGAACAAAACTGAGAATACTGAAAAACCTTTTTTTCCATGGATCTGGCATATGACTCACTCCTTGAATTAGTAGATGATACCGCCTCAATTGACCTGCAACATGCATTACGGAAAACGCTTTCATTAGTGCGTACATATGAAGTACACTTTGAAGTAATCGATGACAGGTGATTAAGGACTAGCTTGCACTTGTAAGCATTTTTTCTTCATTTGTATACGTTTTCAATATTTGGTATTCGTTTTTTGGCACCTCACCTCTCTTTAATTTCATCATAAATTAGAGGTGAGGCAGGAACCATACAATGAATTTCGGAGAAAATCATCCTTAAATTATGGATTTTTATACTCCGGTGGCAAGCAATCTTCATATATTCTTTGAGATGTATAACACAAGATTATTAAGGCTATATGGGGTAAGCGGGAAGGATAGTTTCAATTTGTGGTATCATGCCCATAAGAAGATTACCCACATGGAAATGAAAGGGACTAATACATGATTTCTCATCGACTGCTTACCTACGAAACTATTTATCAATTAACGGACCAGATTCATAGGGATCAACACTTGTTATTCTATAGCTATTTAACTCAACGTAAGGAGCAGGCTAAATTTGTTGGTCAATATGTAGATGACAAGCTGACAGGGGTCTTAGCATACTTTTGTGGGCTCTCCTTCCCTGCGTTTTCTTTCCACTGCATAAACCGAGAGAAACTTAACTTTTCAGCTCTTATTGCTTTTACAGAGGAACTCATTCAACTTAAGAAAAATACCGTTTGTGGTACAATCCTGTGTGATTGTGACCTACAACTTTTTCAGTCTCATGGGCTCATAACGGGTAACCCACAACGTTTCTTAACAATGAAGCATAGGGATCAATCGAAACTGCTCGATTCAAACGTGGCTGAGCTAGTTAAGGAAAATGACATTTCAGATATAGTGGATTTATTGCGAAATGGGGGCATGAAATTTTTTACGAGCAGCGAACTTGAACAATATCCTTTCCTTGGGATCAAGGAATGTGGCCATTTTATTGCCGCAGGCGGCTTCCACTTTTATGATTCTAAGCTTGTGGAGCTCGGGAACATATATACAAGCCCTGCTCACAGGGGGAAAGGACTAGCAAAGCACTTGACGAGCCAACTTACAAAACTGGGTAGAACACTATCATCAGATGTCTATCTGGGAGTAATGGAGGAGAACCAGGCTGCTGTACAACTTTACAAAGGATTAGGATATGAGGTTACGGCTGAGCAAACGATTGTTGATTTTAAACTATCTATTGATTGACGAACGAGGAGGGAGAAGGCCCTGGAACAGAATGATATTAATGTTCATCAACTGGCTGGCGAGATCCGTCAAATTTTACACAAGAGAATGGATAAACTAGGTATAGCATACGGCATCGTTAGCGAATTTAGTTATAATCCTGAGGAGCCACCATCTTGGATTATTAGTATCGAGGATTCTGAAATCGTACTCACCTCGGCCATCTTGTTCCAATATCTGAAACGGCATCAAAATTTGAAGGATGCGTTAACTCATTTTATGCGCGATCACTTTTCATACTTTAATTAAACAGTATCCACTGGATTATATAAAACTTACTTAAAGGTACATATCATATAGTCAACAGGAGGGTACAAAATATGTGGTTTGAGAAGAAAGAAACGCAACTGGATCGAATACAAAACAAACTGAATCAGACTATGAGCAAAGACGCAGACTTCTCGGTGTTTGGAGCATCCTCACATCAATATAAGGTTAATGAGAAACTTACAGCAAAAGAGCTGGCGGACTGGCAAGCCCACAATCAGGTCACACTTCCTGAGCCTTACGCCCAGTTTTTAACGAACGTCGGCAACGGAGGCGCCGGACCCTATTATGGAATTTATCCGATTGAAAAGACAACTTCCTATACCGAGCACCGGGCACTCCTTGCAAAATCCGTTTTGCATCCCGGGATGACCAAAGAGGAATGGAACAACCTGATTGAGCCCCTGACCAAGGATGAGGACATCCCCGACGAGGAATACGATGACGCCCGTAATAAGGTGCTGGGCGGCATGTTGTGCATAGGCACCCAAGGTTGCGAATACGACATATATATCGTACTTGAAGGGAAATACAGGGGGAGAATTGTGTACACCTCCGATTTTCATCCCGATCATCCCTTTTTCTTTGTCTATGAAGACAGCTTTCTGGACTGGTACGAACGCTGGCTGGATGAAATTATTCTGGATTATGATATTGGGTGGTTTGGCAGTCGAATGCCGGGTGATGAGAATGCGCTGATCCAGATTTATCAGAGCGCTCCAAACGAAGAAATCCAAGCAAAAGCGCTTGATGGAATGTTCAAATTTAAAGTAGTTTCTCAGCCAACCCTTGTTTTTTTGAAAAAAATTGCGGAGCAAAGCCCAAAAAATCGAGCCACAGCTGTTCGGCTAATCTGCAAAACTTCTTTTGACACGGGAAGAAAATATCTTCTGGAGCTATTGCAATCAGATGAACATGAGGATTTTCTGCAAGCTTTAATGATTCTGCACGCTTCCAGTAAAACAGTAAATTTAAAGGAATTTATTCCAGCGATTTTGCACAGTCTTGATAGGATTCACGACCCGGAAACGTTGCGTTATGCAGGATATATCCTGGAGGATTACGGTGCGATTACGCTCCAGAACTTTGCACCTTTCTTGTGTGACGCCGATCCGAAAATGCAAACCACTGCCATCTATGCCGCACGCAGTTGCGAAAACAAGCTGGGAAGCTGGCAGATCATTGAACAGATGTTGGTGGGCGACGACCCGCATGTTCTGAAAAACTCAATTTTATATTGGGGCGTTATTCCACATGAGAAGTTGCTGCCTTACTATCAGGCGGTATGGCCGGAATATAAAAGAAATCCGAATTTCAAAGAAAAATTTATCAGTTGTTTGCAAGAACTGCATTTGCCAGATGATTATTTTGACAAGGGCGAATCGTGAGAAATGAGATTTGGAAATGACGATGATAACGTGCTAGTCAATCTACTAGGTAAATCAATAAAAAGCGAATTGAAAAAAGGGCAATCCAGCAAAAGGACAGCCCCATAAGCGAGCTATTTTATTGAATTTTTCGTTGCCTTATACATATTTTCTACGTGTTCGTCTACTTCGTCTCGTGACATGCGTAAGCGAGGCACAGAGGTACCAAATCCGATTTCTATTTTTCCCTCTTCTAATCCTTTGAAAATTCCATCTGCGAAGGCATCTAACGGCTCTCCATGCGTATGCAACCCTGCTCCACCTAAATCTGTATTTACTGCTGGCGGGACAACTTCAATTACCTCTACAGACGTATCAGAAAGCTGGTGTCTTAGGCTGATTGTAAAGGAATGAAGTGCCGCTTTCGTTGCTGAATAAATCGGAGCAATCACAAACGGCGTAAAAGCTAACCCAGAAGTGACGTTAATGATAGTCGCCTCTTCTTTTGTTGCAAAATAGGGAGCGAACAACATGGATAGATGGAAGGGTGCTTCAATGTTAGTGGTGATTTCTTTACTGAAATAATCCCAATTGCTTTTTACATCCGTTTTTAGAACGTTAAAGCGTTGTTGGATACCGGCGTTGTTAACTAACACATTTACTTCTGGATAGTTGGCTGTTACCCAATCCGATAAAGCTATACGCTCGGATTCCATATTCAAATCACTTACATGAGTAATAAGACTAGGCAATTTCTCTTTCGCTTTTTGAAGTACATGTTCACGCCGTCCAGAAACAATGACTTTATTTCCAGCTTTTAAAAATCGTTCTGCAAAGGCAAATCCTATTCCAGTACTTCCACCGGTAATTAGTATTGTATTTCCTGAAAGTTTCATTATATGTTCTCCCCTTTTATTAGTTTTCGTTCTTGTTTCCTGAATGCGCTGTGCCTAAACTGTAACTTTAACTTAGATAAAATTATATATAAAAAAACGGCAGACTAGGATTTTATTCTCATATCCTAGTCTGCCGTTATTTATTTTATTTAGTCTGTCTAAAACTTATTTTCGCAAAGAACAGTTCCATCCGGCTATGTGCACCTCACATTTATCTGGCCGGGATGTTGCGCGTTCCCTCCGTCATCGGGGAGGAGCAAAGCGGACACACCGGCGGCGTGCCTGCACTGGCCCCCGTTGTGCGGCGTCCACCTACTGTGTCGCGCCGCATCCATGCCTTGCAGGCGGCGTCCGTGCATTTCCACACAGGCACATTGACGCGTGGCTCAGTCTGCGACTTAGCCGCCGCCGAAGCCGTACGTGCTGTAGGGGTTGCTGGGGCTAATCCCGGCCTGCTGCTCACACGGGTTGCCGTGTCAGACATTGGCGAACCACCGCCAGCCCGGCTGCCATACCCCGAAGTACCCTTCGGTTGGCCGAAGCTACTGCGGCGCGTTTCTGGCTTGGAGACTTCAGGGGTGACCCCATAGGCTTCAAGCAGAAAACGCGACACGGCGGCAGGCTTGCCGTGATTGGAGGCGGGGGAGGTGATATACAGCAGCTCCTTCGCCCGGGTAACGGCTACGTAAGCGAGGCGACGCTCTTCCTCCAGCGCAGCATCGTTATCCACGGCTGTTGCGGGGGCGGCGCCTGCCCGACGATCCTCTGGCAGCTCGCTGTGTAGAGCTGAGCTGTGCGGCAGGATGCCTTCGCTGGCCCCGATCCAATATACGCAAGGGAACTCTAGTCCCTTGGCTCGGTGGATCGTCATGAGCCGAACAGCATCGCTGTCTTCCTCTCTGCGCAGAGATTCCATCTGGCGGTGGCGCTCGGAAAGCTCGTCCGCAAAGTTGACGAATGCCTCTACCGTGTCAAAGCGCTTGGCTGCCGTTTCGAGCTCCTCCAGACTTTCTTGCATCGTTTCCTTATAATGTGTCCATGCGCCTGTATCTCCGCTTTCCAAATATTTGTCATAAAAGACGCGCCGCATTTCTTGAATAGCATAGGCAGGCTTCATGGTAGTGAGACTGCGAATCAATCGAATGCGTTCTTTCACCTGTTCACGCTGAAAATCACGTAGTCGATCCCAACGGCTGAGGTGGATTAGCGGGTATTTTTTAGCCTGCTGCTTCTCTTCACGCATAATCCATTCCATTCCGGCCTCACGAGAGACATACAGCGGTCCAAGGGTGCTTGGAATAGATTCCATTCGCCGGGGATTCAGCGACAAACGCAAGTGATCCATTAAGGGACGAATCAGAGATTGATCGTAAAATACGGCTCCCGCTCCGTACTGAATAAATGGGACATCCCGCATAATCAATTGCTCAAAAATAGATCGGCTTCCGCTGGCTGTCCGGTGCAAAATAGCGATATCCCGGTAGCGAAGCCGACCTTCCTCTACCTGCCCGAGTAGATGAGTAACAATATGTCCCGCCTCTTCCTCAGGCCCGGATGGGGTGGCAAACTGTGGCGGCAAGCCCTCACGCCCAGCAGCCGCAAGACGTTTGGAACGTCGATGAACATTTTTAGCGACGATGTTGGAACCCAGCCCCAAAATGCGCGCATCACTACGGTAATTAATATCAAGGGTGATGACCTTTGCATCTTTATAGACCTTGTCAAATTCCAGAATGGATTCCTGGCGGGCTCCGTTAAAGGTATAGATCGTCTGGTCATCATCTCCGACGACCATCAGATTGCGATGCCTCGCAGCCAATCGCTGCACCATTTCGTATTGTAGGGCATTCGTATCCTGGAATTCATCGACCATGATATAGGAAAAACGCCGTTGAAGCGGCTGAAGCACATCCGGGTCACGCAGGAGAACAGAGGCACGCAGCAGAATATCGTCAAAATCCATCTTATTGCGTTCCTGTTTCCACGCTTCATAGGCGAGCATGGCACGCTTGGCATCCGCTTCCTCGCGCATGGTTTCCGGCAACTCGTCTGCGCTACGACCTTCCGCTTTCCAGGCGGAGAGTGCGGACAGCAGGCTTTCCGGCTGGAAAGCCTCACTCAGTCCAAGCTGGCGTAGCATCATTTTCATAACGGTATGTTGGGCCTGCGTTTCACCGAACACTTCGTCTTGCACGCCGCGATGACGCAGCATCGCCAAAGCGAATGAGTGGAAGGTACGCGCCTGTACTGCGCGTGCAGCGGCAGGTCGCACACCGGGTAATCCCGCGATGCGCAGCTTCATTTCGGCAGCTGCTTTGCTGGTGAAGGTCACCAGCAGGATGGAAGATGCAGGGACATCCCGCATCGCCATAAGGTAGCCTGCACGGGCTGCCAGCACCGTGGTTTTGCCGCAGCCAGCCCCTGCCAGGGTGAGAAGGGGGCCTTTACCATGGCGTACAGCCTGAATCTGCGGGCGGTTCAGATGAATGCCCGCGTTCTCTATAGCACGAAAATAGGCCGCGTCTTGGTCGCTGTCGGGTACCAGCGTTATACTGGTATCCATAGAAGCTCGACGTGCCTGAGGGCTCGTCGTTGAATAAGGAACCCCGATGGGTCGGGGGTAAAATGCAGGATTTGGGTTCATGATCCTGAAACCCCTTTCGTTCTTAAAATCTTCCATTTTCACAAATGGGGGTAGTTTTTGGTATGATAGAGTTCTAGTCAGCTTTAGATGATGATAAGAACAAGGCGATGGACTAAAATGATACTGAATTCATGCGGATCTAGAGCTGGAGCGTCAGAACGTTAATAGGTTGACGCCAATGCCTATAGCCTTCAAACAGGCAATATGACCGCATTCCATTATACAGGAGTTCGAGGCTTGCCAACAGAAAAAAACTTTGGGATATACGGACGGTACAGTGAAATCCGGCTGGATATGGGGAGGAAATAACGATGAAGCTGATTCAACGTATAAAGGAAGGCGCTAATCGCGCAACAGAAAAGGCGCAGCATGCTGTCGAGATTAGTAAGATCAATTCGCAAATTACAACAATTCAGCAGGAAATGGATGTACACTTTTTACGAATGGGTCAAATTTTTTACGAAGGCTACCGGGCGGCCGATATGTCAGTGGCTGAAACCGAGATGACACAGCTATCTACTGCTTGTGATGAGCTTCAGGATGAAATTGATGAACTGCGCAGCAGAATTGCAGAATTGAAAAATGCCCATTTATGTACCTGTGGTGCAGTTGTGCCGCTGGATGCGAACTTTTGCCCCAAATGCGGACGCAAGCTGAATGAAGGGCAGGCTGCCTCCAAGCAAGTAGCGGCCGTGCGGGAAGAGGTGCCGACAGACGCCTATTCGTTTGATCTGCGCAAGTCAGAGGCAGTGAAGGATGCTGCGCCTGCTTACACGGAGTATGCAGTAGATGAAGTCATCGATCGGCATGAACAGGATGAGCGGTATGAAACGCATGATCCAACGGAATTAGACCGCAATTACACGGTGTCTGATTTTACTCCGGAAGAAAAAGCGGCATTTGATGAAGAGTGGGAGCGCCGTCGTCAGGAAGAACTGGAGAAAGAACACCAGCGTCTTGAAGAACTGGAACGTGAGCGGGAGCGTCAAGAGGAGCTGGATGAGCGCATTCGATATTGGAAGGCCAACAATTCCGGGTCCGAGAAGCCGGCAACACCGTCTACGCAAATACGCGAAAATGTAAAATGCCAAATCTGCACAGCGGAACTACCCAAAGGCTCCAAATGGTGCCCGCGCTGTGGAGCTGAACAGATTTGACGCAGCCGAACAGGCTGCCGCAGGACACAGACATAACGCCGGGCAGCATAGGGGGAACAGAACATATGGAGCGTTTGCTGCAACATCTGCGGAATCTGGGTTTTACGGAGATGGAAGCCAAGGTGATGGTCGAGCTTTCGAGACAAAATGCAGCGTCCGGCTATGAAGTGGCTAAGCGTTTGGGGGCATCGCGCTCCAACGTGTACGCAGCTTTGCAGCGTTTGGCCGGACAGGGATATCTCAGAGCGAGTGCAGGAGAACCTGTACGCTACAGCATGCTGCCGCCAGGTGAGCTGACCCGGATGATTGAAGGGCAGATGCGGGAATCCCTGCTGGCGGTGGAGAAGGAGATGCCACGAACAGAACCAGCCAAGCCGACCTTTTATAATGTGGAAGGTGACCGGAAGGTGCTGGAAAGCCTGACACGCGAGCTGGAACGGGCTAAGCATGAGATTGTGCTGGATTTGTGGCGTGAGGAAGCCGAACTGCTGCGGGAAGAGTTGAAAAAAGCCGAGAGTCGGGGTGTGCGACTCCTATGGTCCTGCGACAACGGAGAAAGCATGTTGGGGCCGTGGCTACCGCGTGCATCTGGTACAAACGGCCAGGAACCGTCAGGGCGCAAGTTTTCCTTTGTTATTGACCGGCGTTGGTGCATGCTGGGAATGCGGGGAGAGAATTGCCCGACACAGGCGCTTATTACCGAGCATCCGGTGATGACAGGTTTGCTGCTTGATCATTTTGCCCAGGATCTTATTTTGTATGAGCTGGAGCATGATATGGGCAGCGAGCTGTCGACCCGATATGGCTGGCGGTATGAAGGCATTGTCGGCAAATATATGTCAGCCGGAGAATAGGGTTAAGGATTACTGGGCGGGAAGTTCCATCAGAGCCCGGCATACAGATGTAATATAGCCCGCTTGATGAGGCACAAATTGATCCGGTGTAATCAGGCGGCGAGTTTTTTCCGGGTTCGGCCCCGACGTAATACCTTGGGCTTCGATAAATGGAATATGGCCTTCAAACAGGGCCAGTGCTTGCTCAAGGTCTGCTTCGTACAGTCCAGCTACTTCTTCCTGCTGGAGACAATAGGCTTCCAGGGGCTGGTTGGACAGCAGTCCAAACACCGAGCTGATCTCCCGATCCCAAAAAGAGGTGCCCTGTGCGGTACCTTTACTTTCATACCGAACGGTCATCAGCGGTGTTAAGGAGTTAAAGGGAACATGAATGCCCAGTTCTTCCTCCAGCTCGCGAGCTGCCTGGGACATATCTTCGCCTGAAGTCAAATGCCCAGCTGCTGTAATATCGTAGCATCCGGGGAAGGTGTCCTTTGTATCCTGACGCTGTTGGAATAGCAAGCGGCGGCCTGTCGAAGTGTCTCGTGCCAGCCAGCAGTGAAAGGTATGGTGCCAGTATCCCTTGGCATGTGCTTCCTGTCGAGAGGCTGTGCCAAGGGGGTTGTCTTCATCGTCATAGATATCCAGAAGCTCGCTAGTCATCGTGGTTCCTCCTATAATCAGCAGAAAATCAAAGTCTTACTTTACAGTATAACGTGTTTTCCACCCTGACGATATGATGGTCGATGTGGAATGTGGAGTAGCTTTTGGGGTATGCTGGGAACATGGAGATTTGCGCCATAACATAGGTTTATGATTGAAAGGAGCGATTTTACATGGAATGTATTGTACATTTCCGAGTGATGCATCCAGAGGAGCCCAAAGAACTGCGCGGGCTGATTATGCTGGAAAGCGGAGGCAAGCCGGGGATTGACCAAATAACAGATATGTTCAAAAATATGGGCTATGATGTGCGTCCAGACAACCCGGAGGAATTGATTTTTAAACCAGTCGATGCCAGAGCGAACTATACATATATCCGGGTTATTGAGCTGGATACGGGTGAGGAAGTTTACCAAGAAGACAGAGATTTGCGCGCGATTTTGGAAAATTTGTTGAATAAACATTAATTAAAGATCAGGAGAGCTAACCAATGGAATGAGATCAAGCGATCCTGTCGCCATTCTTAGGAACGGAGAACCAATGATGAGATTGTATATTATCCGACATGCAGACCCTGATTACCCTAACAACACTATCACGCCGGAGGGACATTTGGAAGCCAAGGCACTGGCCAAACGACTGTCCAGTCACGGATTGGACCGTATTTACGTCTCTCCGTTAGGGCGGGCTTTGGACACAATGCGCTACACCACCGACTCTCTCGGTATGACTTATGAAGTGGAGGACTGGACGCAGGAACTGGCTTTAAAGCTGGAGGATACTCCATACGGTCGTCTTTCCCATTGGGATTTGCCTGGTGAAGTGATTCGTTCCGGGTCGCCTCTGCCGACTCATGACTCTTGGAAGGAAATTTCCTATTATCAGGGGACGCAAAGTCCCGAAACCTTCGAGCGACTGAAGGTTCATTCTGATGAATTCCTGAAGCGGCAAGGCTTTGAGCGGGTGGAGGGCAGGTACCGAATTTTGAAGCATACCGAAGACAGGGTAGCCGTATTTTGTCATGGCGGCTTCGGGCTGACCTGGCTTGCACATCTGTTGGAACTACCTTTGGCTTTGGTCTGGTCCGGTTTTTGGATGCCGCCTAGCTCTGTAACCACCATCTTGTTTGATGAACGCTCCAAGGAATGGGCAGTTCCCCGTTGCATTGGCTTCGGTGATGTCTCCCATTTGTACGCAGAAGGTTTGCCAGTCAGACCTCGGGGTATTATTACCAACTTCAATTAATGGGATTTCTATACGATGCCAAAACGGCTTAAGACGAACCACCGTCTTAAGCCGTTTGTTGTATTCATAGGAGTGTAGGTTGAGTCAGCGTGATTCAACGAATCCCTCTAGCTTGGATGTGCAATGTGCACAGCGGGTAGCAGCTATAGGAATTTCCGACAGGCAATGTGGGCATTCCTTGATCGTTTTTTCCTCCAGAGGTTTTTCTTCCTCTTTGCGCTTCAGCATGTTAATCCCTTTGACCAGCATGAACACACAGAAGGCCACGATGAGAAAGTCCAGCAGGACATTAATAAACTGACCATAGGCAAGGACCGCAATTCCTGCTTCTTTGGCTTGTGCTAGGGTTTTGCGTGTACCGTCAGCATTTAGAGGATCGGCGGCTTGTAAAGCTACATATAAGTCTGGAAAATTCATGCCGCCCAGAAGTTTACCAATCGGAGGCATAATAATATCGTTCACCACAGAAGTGACAATCTTGCCAAACGCACCACCAATGATAACGCCGACCGCGAGGTCAATCACGTTACCCCGTACAGCGAATTCTTTAAATTCTTTAATAAAACCTTTTCCGCTCATGTGATGTACACCTTCTTTACATAAAATCATTTATTTATAATACATGCTATGCCTACTGAGGGCAATTCCAAATTGATGTATTGCACTTTGTCACAAAGCCACATGTTCATTTGTCTTCTATATGTAAACTAATAATGGAGGCGATATATCGTGAGTTTAAGATTTAATCACAGAGCAGTGAGTCCTAGTACATTCAAGGCAATGATGGAGATGGAAAAATATATTTCCGGCCGTTTTACAGACAAAGTATTGTACGAACTATTGAAAATTAGAGTATCCCAAATCAATGGCTGTTCCTATTGTCTTGATATGCATGCAAAGGATTTGCTAAAACTAGGCGATTATGCTGACCATATTTTGCAGCTTGCTTTATGGCGGGAGGTTCCTTTGTTCACGGAAAAAGAACGTGCTATGCTTGAATTAGCCGAAGCGGTCACTCATATCTCAGAGCAAGGGGTACCTACAGACTTGTATAATCGGGTCAGAGAACATTTTACAGAGGAAGAGTACGTAGATTTGATTACCGCAATTAATGTGATCAACAGCTGGAACCGGATTGCCATAGCGACCGGAATGTATCCAGGCAGTCTTTAATGAATGGGGGCTATGTTTTGTCTGGCAAAGAATACGGAATTGAACAAGAATCGGTGGATGTAAGTCTGGAGGAGCTGTATCAGAAATATCGCAAATATTCTTTTGCCATTGCTTATCGCATGCTTGGAACGGTGACGGATGCCGAGGATGTCGTTCAAGACTGCTTTGTCGAGCTGGAGCATAAGCCCCTGAATGACATACAGAACCCCAGAGCCTATGTAGCCAAAATGACGATGAATCGGTGCTTGAATCTGCTGAATTCTGCGCGCAAGCAAAGAGAGACGTATGTAGGACAGTGGCTGCCGGAGCCGCTGGGTGAGAGCGCGGATCTTCCTGCCGATTGGTTAGAACGCAAAGATATGATATCTTACGCATTTCTGGTTCTGCTGGAGCAACTAAAGCCGATAGAGCGGGCTGTTTTTGTGCTGAGAGAAGCTTTTCAGTATGATTATAAAGATATTGCGGAATTACTGGGCAAGACCGAGAGCAATTGTCGTCAGTTGTTCAGTCGCTCCCGCCGTATTCTATCTTCCGGAGAATCTGCTCCTGAAGCTCCAAACAGTCCTAGTATAAATAACTCTTCCCGGGTAAAACTGCTGGAACGTTTTACAACTGCTTTTCTCGCCTACGATGTGACTGCTATGCTGGAACTACTGGCTGAACAACCTGTATTCGTGTCAGATGGTGGAGGTAATGTGCATACGGTGATGAGACCGATGGTTGTACGCAAAGGCGTTCTCGCCCTGTTGACCTCTCGTCGGGTATTAACTGTTTTACGAGAAAGAGATGTGGTCCACACGGTCATCAATGGTGAGGTTCAGCTGGCATTTCTGAAAGACGGTGAAGTGAGAGAGACCTTGTGTCTCAGACTGGCACCGGACGGGGAGCATATTCAGAATTTTTATTTAATGGTTAATCCAGATAAGCTAGGACACATTCATATAAGGACAGAAGAAGCAAGCGTAAAAGAATGAACTGCCCAAACGGAAAAACCTTGAATCCTTGTTTAGGATCAAGGTTTTTTGCTGTCTTTATAACTGCCGGGCTTGATGAAGAGCCAGATCGCCTATCCAGGGAAGCTTGAGCCACTTTCCTTGTCCCGCACGAATTAACAAGATAATCCACATGGCAAGGCTTGCCAGCGTTAGCAGGGAAGCGAGCAAAGGACCGAGTAGCGGAATGAATCCGACCAGCACATGCCCGATCATGAGGGCTACAAAAAGAAGTATGGATTGCAGTGCGTGAAATAATACGAATCGGCTTTTCTTTTCCAGCATGACAAAGGCCAGCGCTCCAATAAATGCGAACAAATAGCACAGGACAGCTGCTATATTTTCATCCAGTCCTGTGGAAGACTTATAGACTGACATGTCAGGCATATCCTCCTTTATAAATGATTCAAGCTAAGTCTCCGTACTATACAAGCTATGAGGACAGGATTGAAGGATATGCCCGATCTCGGTAAAAAAGTTCACTCTACACAAAACATACTAACTCATTGAACCACTTCCTTACGAATTGCCTGATAGTCTTTCCCGAGAATCCGTTTCTGTTCCCGCCAAACGTTTTAGAAACGTATTTCTCCAGTTTACGGACAATTCTTCCACTTCGAGAATTTGTTTAATACCCTCGATATGATCCTTCTCTTGATGCATAATTCGATTGGCAAATGAAACCGTAATTGCTTTCGGATGGCGATGAAGGAGGGATAGTCCGTCGGCTTTAGAGGCAACTCCTTCTTCCAGAACGCGGAAGTAGAATCCCGTGTAGCCTGTTTGCTGTACCTTCAAGGGCATGTCCGGTACGCCGTACTTGATGGACAACTTATAGCAAGGCTGTCTCGGCTGGCTAACTTGAACGATAGCTTTGCCAAGCTTAAAGACGTCTCCAATGCAAACGTCGGATTCTAGCAAACCCTTTATCGTTAAATTTTCACCGAATGCGCCGTAATCGAGCGGACTCCGCAATTCATTTTCCCAGAACGGGTAGTGCTCGTAGGGATAGACGCATACAGCTTTCTCGTGCCCTCCGTGATGAACTAGATCGCCCTGCCCATCCCCTTCGAAGTTTAGATAAGATAAATACAGATATTCATCTGTGGCCGACTTGAATATCCCCGTAGAAACATCCTTCTGATTAAACCGGATCTGCTTGGGCATGCCGACATTAAGAGAAAGGATTTTAATAGATGCCATTCGGATCACCTCTACTCCAAATTTTGGTCAACGAGTTTCGCTAGATGCTTCTATATTCACGTTCCTGCATTCCTGTTCCGCTTTCATCACGTCCATGATGACACCGCCTTTTTACATTTCGGTAATTCCTCTTTTGACTCTGTTCGTCCCCGTTTCCATTTTACACTTCTCCATGTGCTATTTGCGAATTAGAGAATGTGTATAAAAATACGAAAAAGGCTGAACGAAAAAGATTCGTTCAGCCTTTTAAACAGTTATACACATGTTTTGCACATGTTGTACGCACTTTATCCACCGCATAATAGTGTTTATCCACAAAAACAACGTGGTTTATACACAACTTGTGCACAAACTGTAGACAATATTACAATAGTTCATAGTTTGCGCACAGTTTGTACACAAACTATCAACATATTGGTAGTAATTGTGGATATACTTCCGTAATTATCGGTCACCAGTTTTTAAATGACGGCGCGGGTGTGTGATTTTACCCATTTTATTCTTGTCATCCTCTTTGGGGATAAGTCGTTCATCGGTACGTCCTTCGTGATGGTTCTCAAAGGCATATTCGGTCATTTTCCACTCAGAAGTACCCAAAACAACATCAGCGGGAAAGTGCTGGCCTCTGTGCAAATGCTGCTCATGTCCATCCTCATCCACATAAATACCATCCACTTCTACCTTTTCACCCGTTAGTGGGAGTAAATCCTTTCCTTTGTGTTCCATTGGTATCCCCTCCGTCTGGCTTATTCTTCGTTAATTTGTCCGGACGGAGGTTCTTTTATCCACAAGCTGCTGTAAAATATCCTCGGCAATCTGGTCTGCGGGATGAGGTTTGCGAAGTAACTCAATCGCCTGCTTCATTTCCTTAGCAAGAGAGGGAGTGGAGATCAGATCCAGACAATGTTGAATCAGTTCCTCCGTTGTGCGAGCAATGCGGGCAGCTCCTTTTTGCTGCAGATACAGAGCATTATTTAGTTCCTGACCGGGTACGGGTTTGAACACCAGGATAGGCAAACCCGATGCGATGCTTTCCGAGAGTGTGATACCGCCGGGCTTTGTAATCACCAGACTGCTTGCTCGCATAAGTGCTGGAACGTAGTCCACAAATCCGTAGGTGTAGATGTCGGGGTGGTCTGCATACAGCGCATCCAATTCTGCTTTCAGCTGCTGATTGCGTCCGCAGACGATCAGCAGTCGAAGCTGCGGCAGCTGGCTTAAATGATGACAGATATCCAGTATGCCGGATAACACACCATACGCACCTGCCATAATGAGCAGCGTGGTCGTCTCAGCTTGTAACGGTGGGATTACCTGTTGCTGATCAGGGGGTTCGTTGACAGATAGGTTATAAAAAGAAGCGTGAATCGGAATTCCAGTCGCGGCAATACGTTCGATAGGTATTCCCCGCTGTGCGGCCTCCTGCTGCAGATCCTCAGTAGCTACATAGTAGCGGTCAATATCGGGATGTAGCCAGCGCCCATGCAGGTCAAAGTCTGTAACCACGTTGACAATAGGCAAATTCATACCCATTTTGCGGCGTAACGCTGGAAGAGCGAGCTGCGGGAACGTATGGATCACGAGATCCGGTAATTCCTTTTTCAGTGTGAGAGCAAGTTGACGCATTCCGAATGAATGCAACACATGGCCAAAGGCTGATTTAGCCTGCATACCGCGCGTGATGTTATAGACCCAGCCGTAAAGCTGTGGAATGGTTTTGAAACTTTGCATATATACAAATTTGGTCAGCCCATTCAACCATGGATGAGATTCAGCCATCAGGTCGAGTAGTTGTACCTCGCAGTGTCCGAGTCTTCGCAGACTATCCATGATTGCCCGAGCGGCCTGCACATGGCCTTCCCCGTAGCTGGCGTATAAAATTAGAATTTTCGGTGCTGAGACTTTCATGATTGTTTAGCCCCCTATATTCAATAAGCACATGTAGCTCATTTTAGGAACGTTCCAAGTTGAGGGAGGATACGGCTGGCAAGACGAAACGCTCTAGCAGTGTTCGTGGGTTTTTCCAACGGCTCACCTTGCTGTCTGCTGTAAATACCACGACTGCATTCGCTTCCGGTATCAGATATATTTGCTGTCCTCCATGTCCGTGTGCACACGCATAGTCAATGCCGTGGAGTCGTCCAGTCCACCATTGGAATCCGTAATCTCCGAATTCTGGATAGCCTTCAATCTGTCGCTGCGTCGCCTGATGCAGCCAATCGGCTGGAATCAATTCTCTTCCATTCCAGATGCCTTGATGAAGGCAGCAATCGCCGAATTTAGCCATGTCTCGCGACGTCAGATACAGTCCGATATGGCCCATGGTGTAACCCTCTGGATCTTGTGCCCAACCACTTCTCCCGAAACCTAACGGTTCGAATAAATGCTGGAGAGCGTACGTATAGGCGTCCATGCCACAGCAACGGGTCAGGAGCACGGACAGCAGATGTGAATCAACACTGCGATATTGGAATACCCCGATTTGATCCTCCTGTACAGGTAAGCGAAGGGCAAAGGACGGCCAGCTCTTGCTGCGATGAAAACGGTGGATAAAGGCTTCGCCGAGCTTTTTGCCCGTCTGCCAATACAAGCCTGACGTCATAGTCAACAAATGACGAATCGTAATCCGCTCTAGCAGTGTTTCCTTCCGCCGGGGCAAATACTCAGGCAACAGCTTATGCACAGCCGTATCTGGTCCGGGCATATCCCCACGTGCCATAGCCATGCCGACGAGCGTGGAAGTGAAGCTTTTGGTCGCGGAACGCAAATCGTTCAGAGCGCTTGCTTCATGACCGTTGTAATAGCGCTCCCAGATCAGCTTGCCGTGGCGAAGCAGGAGAAAGCTGTGCATTTTCGGAAATTTAGCTCGGATTTCATGATCTGCCTGATCAAGTAGGGAGGCATCGATGCCTTCCTCTTCACAAGTTCCGAGGTTCAGCGCAGACAGACGGGCAACAGGTGCAGTGAACAGTGGAGCATAACGGCTCATCCCTTTCCCCCCTTTTTATGTTTATTTATTTTACCCCAAACACATACGCTCCAAAAGCCGATAAATAAGGTATACCTCTATGCAGCAGCTAATTGAGAACTCCAAATGCTATGAAGCGTAAAAGATAGGTAAAATCAATGTAAATTTACTGGAAAGCTGAAAGCTGTATCTGAATATGGTATAATGGGGTAGTGATTCAGCCAATAGAAAATCGGTTAATAATAGTGTCAGGTACATGCCTCGCGTAAGGCATTCCCGACCTAAGCTGCACTAGACATACTACTTCACTGCATAAGGACATCAATACTTTTCGGCATTCTCTTCAACGGAGCACTTATTTTCAACGTTTTGGGAGGGAGTTACATGGCAACGAAAGGTCACAATGAAGTTAAGGAAAGTCTGCGGGAAATGACTCGAATTTTCCGGCCTAAGGATCCCAAAAAATTTGTAAAGGAATATGTGCGAAAATACCGGATAACAGGAGGGTATGAGGAAGAGTTGACCATGGTGGTGGAAAACGAACTCGGCCGCATCAATTCTTCAGTATCTTAAAGGGTTCGCTTACCCGAACAACTAGAAACACGACTTTTATAAACCGTCTTTCCCTAGAGGAGACGGTTTTTTTGTGTCCGTCCTGCATACAATGGGATAGGTTTAGTGAATTTGTATGCTCAAAGGAGGCGGATTCCAATAGAAATAGCGATACGAACACCGGAGGAAATCGGCTACATCAGGGAGGCCGGACGTATTTTGGCAGATTGCCATCGTGCGCTGGAAAGTCGTATTCTTCCGGGAATCACAACGCTTGAAATCGATGCTTGGGTGGAGCAATTTCTATGCAAGCGTGGAGCTACGCCTGAACAAAAGGGCTACAAGGGGTTCCCTTATGCGACCTGCGCTTCGGTCAATGAGGTGGTATGTCACGGCTTTCCCTCGGAGCGGGTGCTTCATGATGGGGATATTGTAACCATCGACATGGTGGTTAACAAGGACGGATGGCTAGCTGACCGGGGATGGACCTACGCAGTGGGTGACATCAGTCGTCCGGTAGCAAGGCTGTTGCGGCAGACCCATAAGGCGCTGATGCGCGGCATCGAGGTTGCCCGCCCCGGCCGGACATTAGGGGATATTGGGCATGCGGTCGAAAAAGCGGCAGGCTGGCGACGGTACGGTAACGTCAAATCTCTGATCGGGCATGGGATTGGCCGCCAAATACATGAACCGCCGGACGTTCTCCACTACGGTCGTGCTAGAACGGGATTGCCACTGCGCGAAGGGATGGTGATTACCATTGAGCCGGTATTTACCCTCGGACCCGAAGGCGCGGTGCTCTGGGGGGATGATGGTTGGACCATCAGCACAGCAGACGGCAGTTGGGGCGCTCAATATGAGCACACCATTGCGATTACAAAGAACGGTCCTTATATTTTGACCTCATAAAAGAGTATTGTGCCATAGGGAGTCCAATGTGCGGGTTGTGTGCATAAGACTCTCTTGGTAAGTTTTTTTAGGATGGCATATCCGCTTCACCAAACAATGAGCTACTTGTTATAGATCATAGATCGCGATTCGGATCGTCGGTATAATAGGAGGCATAATATTGGAAACTAGGAGTGGAACCCACATGATGATTAGGGAAGCGATGATATCAGATGCCGAAGACATCGCCAAGGTGCACGTAGACTGCTGGAGAACGACATACAAAGATATCATGCCTGCCGAGGTTCTGGAACGGCTCTCCTATGAGCAAAGAACAGAATTGTGGAATGCGAATCTATCTACTGAAGACGGTCATCTCGTATATGTGGCTGAAAATGAGAAGGGGGAAATGATCGGATTTGTGAGTGGAGGTCCAGAAAAGTCAGGGGAATATCCCCCGTACGGGGGAGAGATAACGGCTCTTTATGTTTTGAGTGAATACCATAGTTTAGGGCTCGGCAAGAGACTATTTCTGCGGTTGCTTCAACACTTTAATAGTATGGATATTCACTCTGTCATGGTGTGGGTGCTGGCAGATAATCCAGCGTGTACTTTTTACGAAAAGCTAGGGGCCAAGCCTGTAGTAGAACAGCATATTATAAATATGGGTGGCAAAAACCTGAACATGGTGGCTTATGGCTGGCTGCTATTCTGATAGAATACGCTTTTGTCCTTCCAAGGCGCGAATAGGCGCGATATTTTGCGTGAATTCCAGTGTTCCCAAATAGCGTCCTTCGGAATCACGAACGGCAAAATAACGGATGTAGACAAATTTGTCCTTGATTGGAATCCAAAAATCTTCAACATCCTTGCGTCCGGCCTTAAAATCTTCCAGCAGTTTCTCAACGACATGCACGCTTTGCGGCGGATGGCAATTTTGCACGGTACGACCAATGACGGCCTTTGTGCGGGCAAAGATACGTTCTTTACCGTGAGAGAAATAGCGAACAACATCATTTTCATCGATAAAGGTCAGATCCACAGGCAGGTGATTCAACAGTAGCTCCAATTGTTGTACGGATACAATCCCTGTCTCGAATCGTATGAACCCTTGCGGAGTACCAGAAGTGGAAGTGTCTTCTGTTTGCTCAAGGGCTTCTACAGGTTCCTCTGCCCGTTCAGGTATCCATTCACGCTCAGGAGCGGTCAGGCAGAACCCGATTTCCTCGCTTTCCCGGGCTATTTTCAGCCATTCATCCTCGGTCAGCTTACTGAGTGCCATCGGCAGCAAAATATTCTCTTCCTTGAATATCATTTCATTCACTTCACTCATGATATGAGCAAGCGCCTTCCCAATCTGATCACGATCTCCGTTATATTCGGTAAGCAGCTTCTTCGCATCCTTGATTGCGGCGCGAATGCCGTCGTCCACCCCCCACATCACTTTGGTTGGACCAAAGATTCCATAGCGTTCTAGATAAGGAAATACTAGATTTTCTTTGCGGCTATAGTGTTTGTCGACATCCATCAACAGACTTAAATCTTCAAGCAGCTTGTAAATAACCTTGGGGCTGTCGTCCTTTTGAAACTGCTCTGCATGGAGGGCCAGCTTAAAGTTGACCAGACGTTCGATCTCACGATTTTCCAGCTTGAAGGTGTGAACAGGATGTCCTGGTTGTTCCTCCGGTCCCGAAGGACGATGAATATCCTCAATAGAGCCCTTGAATATCGATGTATGAACGGAACAGAGACGTTGGACTTCCGACACCGGAATTCCCTCTTCGGTCATCAAGGCATGCTCCATCGCTGAAATTTCCGCCACGCTTACCCCACCAACAGCCTCTGCAAAACGCGCTTTAACTTCCTCCACGCTTTTCCCGGCATGTAGTTCTTTAATAATTTCCTTCAATGTTCGCTGACGCTCCGTTAATTCCTGTGCTGTATGTTCACGGTTGTTAATTAGCTCGCTCATGATCGTTAACCCCTTTATTTTTGAATGGTAAAACCATGTTGCATAAATGTCTGCTGCACAGTTTCCATACTTATTTTCTTCAACGCAATTCCTTTGGACAGTGTCATAAAACGTCCTGCGGTTTGGAGCATGCCGGGCTTGGCAATATCGTGAAAACCCAGTTCTACCATAATGTCCTTCACTTCAGGATAACGATTAACAAGGTTAAATATGGACTCATCCCAATGCAGTATTTTATCCATTTGTTCATCCCCTCAATTGAGAACGTTTTTCATTTACAGAGTAGCATAGGTCCAAACGAGCTATTGTGATTGTACGCACAATATTGTTCAGGTAGTTGACAACGGTAAATCTTGGTTTATATACTGTGTATAAAGATATATACAGTAATAACACTGAATACTGTGGTAACACCTTTGAAATGAAGAGCGAACGAAGTTGTTATTACACAAGCAGTGCAGAAGGGATCAGGATAAGAAAATGACAATCATGAAGCAGGCATGGATGATTACCCGTCAGGATTTTCGCAAGAATCCATATGCAGGACTATGGACGTTGCTGTTTATTGCGTATTTGGGATTTACCATGAGTTTTGCGGTAAGTGTGCAATGGGGTGAGCATGCAGCCTTGAGTCCAGTAGCTGATTTCATCATGCTGACGTTGATTCCGTTTTTAGGGTTCATTTATAACCGTCGAGCGTTCAAATATTTACAGGAAGATTCTTATACGCACATGCTAGCCTTTTTCCGCACCTTGCCTATACCGATGAAAGCGGTAATTATGAGTCGAATTCAACAGGCGGTGTTGGCGTTTGTTGCGAATAGTGTGATATTTTTTGCTCTTTTGTTTACATTGTCAGGTACGCTTCGGATATATGCCAGCACAGGATTCTTTGTATCGTTTGCTCTGACCTGGATAGGCTACGGAATGCTCATTCAAGCCATTTATATTCACTTGGAATTTTTGAAAAGAGGAAAAGAGTACTTCTGGCTATCTATTGTGATCATGCTAATGTGCGGGATGGTTACGATTATAGCTCGAGTATGCGGGGCCAACCTGGTATCGATAACGGCTTCTTATAGTAAGGAATGGTTGCTGTTGTCCCCGGTGATGTGGGGAGCATTGTTAGCAGGAGTTCTGGCTATGTCAGTGTCCTATCGGGTGACACAGCGTAAGCTCATGAAACGGAACTTAACTTAGTAGTATGTGTACAAAAATAACTAAAAAGGGGGGGAAAGCAGGTGAATATTCCAGTGCAAATTGATGAGAATAGCGCGGAACCGCTGTATGCGCAGATTGAAAAGCAGCTTCGTTCACTCATTGTAACCGGACAGATTGCAGCGGGAACGCTGCTTCCCTCCATTCGTGAGTTCGCGGGGACGCTTCGTTGCAGTGTAATCACCGTCCGGCGAGTCTATCAGGATTTGGAGAACGAAGGCTTGCTTCGTACCCGGCAAGGAACGGGCACCTTCGTAGCTCTGGTCGAGGATGATATGCGCTCAGGTTACCGTCTTAAAGCGGTGACTGAGGCATTGGAAACGGCGATTGCCACAGGCATCGCTGTACAGATGAAAGAGCGGGAGTTATTGGAGCTTTTTGCAGAAATGGTGAAAAGAAGGTATGAAGTCCAGGTGAGGGAGTGACAGCCGTGAATAATCATGTGGGAGTTCCTACGGAAATACAGATGAAAGCACCAATTATTGAGATGAGCCAGGTCTATAAAACCCGGGGTGACCGGAAAATTGGACCGATTAATTTAACGGTTGAACCAGGATATGTGGTCGCTTTGGCTGGACATAACGGATCAGGGAAAAGCACATTGATTCATTTGCTGACTCAGCTTGTTCATCCGGATTCCGGTGAGATTCGTTGGTTCGGTCAAGCATACCCCGACGGCATGCCGGCAGATACACGACAATGGGTTGGGTATATACCGGAGCAGCCGGTTCGCGAGGAGGATCGACTAACTGCAGAAGCAGCAGCGGCTTTTCGAGCATTGTGGTATCCCGGCTGGGATGAAACACGTTTTCAGCGTCTAATGGACCGCTTTCAGGTTCCAGCACATACGAAATTATCGCGTATGTCCAAGGGACAGCGCCGGAAATTCGAACTGGCTGCTGCCTTGGCGCCGCACCCCCGTGTGTTGCTACTGGATGAGCCTTCATCGGGTCTAGACCCTTTTGCCTGGAAGATCATGCTGGAGGAACTGCGGGATTGTATGAAGAACGGTAAAACGACGATCATTATTGCTACCCATATCATGGACGAGATCAAGCGTTTGGCGGATTATATTGTCTTGATGCACGATGGCAGGCTGCTTGGCAAGCTGGAAAAAGACCATCTGCTCGAAAATGGCAAGGAAATGTGGTTTGAAGGTACACCAGAGGAGGCATCGGAGCTTCCGGGAGTTGTAGAGACGGAGAGTGATGGGAATTTACAGCGAATTATAACGCTGGCAGCTGGAGAGACCAGTGCCATATTGGAACAAGCGGGTATTCGCCCCATCCGTGTGCGCCGTCTGGAGCTGGATGATATTTTAGTACATTGGTCTGCGGGACAACTATCGACGGATACAGAGACATTCATGAAGAAGGAAGGGGTAAAGCAATCATGAGCATGCTGCAATTGGAAAAGGTCGTGAAGCAATATGGGAATCATACGGCGGTAAACGGAATATCCCTGAATGTGAACGGTGGCGAGATTTATGGACTGCTGGGAGGCAATGGAGCAGGCAAAACGACAACGATGCGCATGGTGCTCGGCCTGATTTACCCTGACGGGGGAAGCATTCAATATGAAGGCAAGCCCTACAGCAAGGAGCTTCAGCGGACAATGGGCTATTTGCCCGAGGAGCGTGGACTGTACCCCAAGGTGAAGGTGAGCGAGCAGATTAACTATTTGGGCAGGCTGCGGGGAATGTCGGCCAAGGAGGCAGACAAAAGTCTACGCTACTGGCTAGAGCGCTTTGGAGTGCCGGAATATTACGACAAGCGGATTGAGGAGCTATCCAAGGGAAATCAGCAAAAAATGGGCTTTATTGCGGCTGTTGTGCATCGTCCGACGCTGCTCATTTTGGATGAGGCCTTCAGTGGGCTGGACCCGGTGAACGTCGAATTGCTTAAGGATACGGTGAAGGAACTACGGGATGAGGGTGCTGCGATTTTATTTTCAACCCACCGTATGGAGCATGTAGAGGAACTGTGCCGACATATTACGATTTTGCACCGCTCGAATACCGTAGTGCAGGGAAGTGTGCAAGAGATTAAGGGCCGTTACCCACGTGAAAAAGTTCGCCTCATCACTACAGGTGAAGTGAACGGACTGGAACAGCTGCCGGGCGTACGCCGTGTAGAGCATATGGATCGTGGCTGGATGCTGCATATTGAGCAGCCGGATGCGGCGAAGTTAATTTTGCAAACAGCGTTGGGACAAACGGATGTGGAGCATTTTGAGATCAAGGAACCTACGCTCAACGAAATTTTCATAAGAGAGGTGGGGGATTCCCATGAATAGACTGGGTACGGTGATCGGGTTTACGTTTCGTCAGAAGGCGAGGACCAAATCCTTTATCATTACGACACTGGTATTGGCCTTGCTCATTACGCTGGGCATGAATCTGCCGTATTTGATTTCTTTGTTTAAAGGAGAAGGGGCCGGAGGTTCCGGCACAACTGCAGCCGCACATCAACGCTTGGGTCTGATTGCCGGGAACCAGACAGAAGTGGCAAATCAGCTGGAGCGATTTACCAAGGAGCAGTCCAATCCGGCAGCCATCTGGGTACGTTATGACAGCGTACAAGCGCCGACAATGCAGCAAGCCTTGAACAACGGAAAGCTGCAAGGTTACGTGCAGTTCACGGAGCCTGCCGCCAAGGGAGACACGTTTCCTAAAGTGGAATACGTCTCTGTAGAAAAAGAGCCATCTCCGGCTGTCATTACATTGGTGCAAACGGGACTTCAGGAAGCAAAGGTCAAGGCTATTATGGGCGACAAGTCGTTGACCAGCGACCAAATCCGTGAAATTAGTACACCTGTATTGGTGGATAGCAGGGAAGTAGACAGTCCGTCTGAGGCAGGGGGAGCTGCGGGGAAAGAGGAAAAAGCGACCTCCATGATTAACTATGGTTTGGTCTATGTATTGATGATTTTATTCTTCACCTCTTCCATGATGACGGGGAATATGATCGCCGCAGAGGTAACATCGGAAAAAAGCTCACGGATCATGGAGATTCTCATCACAAGCGTGTCGCCGTTGACCCAAATGTTTGGGAAGATTATTGGCATCTTCCTGGTGGGTCTGCTGCAAATTGCCGTTTTCGCAGCCGTTATGTGCGCCAACCTCATGCTGCCGCATAATAATGTCATTCTTAGCTCGGTCGGACTGGATTTGTCTCAACTGAATATTGCGGTGCTCGGCTATGGTCTCATATTTTACATTCTCGGCTACTTTCTGTACGCGGTATTGTTCGCCGCGGTGGGCTCCATTGTTAGCCGTACCGAAGAGTTGGGGCAGGCAATCATGCCGATTACCGTGCTGTCACTCGCAGCCTTTTACATCGGGATCTTCAATATTGCGGCACCTGATACGATTTTCATTAAGGTGGCCGGATACATTCCGTTCTTTTCTCCGACCGTCATGCTGCTACGCATCGGACTGGAACGGGCGAGCCTGCTGGAAATTTGGCTGTCACTAGCCATTCTAGTTGCTTCCATCCTATTATTTGGCTGGCTGGCCGCCAAGATCTACCGTACGGGTGTCTTAATGTATGGCAAACGACCTTCGTTCAAAGAGCTAAGAAAAGCGATGAAGGCTTACAAGATTTAATAAATGTAGGAGAACATTGTGAGTAACCATTATAGTTGAGACAAATGTATTAATAAATGAGATTTTTCAATATATGTTTGAGACAAAGTGAGAGCCTTGATTCATCAGAAGTACCGATGGATCAAGGCTTTTCTACTTTATATGGTGATGATTAATAATTGGTGATGTTTTGAGAGGAGAAGTTAGACTTATCATTAAATAAATCAATAAAGCTTATGACTGAGACAAGATTCCTTTAACAAACAATGAGACACTGTGCTTGTAGAACTCTTCCTCGGTGACGAGTTGGGACTGATATTGCCGGTGAATCAGCTCGCTCATCTGAAATCCGTAGCACATCGAGAGGAAAGTCATGGCGGCAAGACGCTCATCCTGTCTGGCTATAACTTTTTTCTTCTGCAGGCGTTCAAAATATTCAACTAGCAAGGAGTGCAGCTTCACCGGCGGATCGGCCAGCACTCTGTCCAATTCGGGAAGCATTCCTTTGTCACGGATGCCAATCAAAATGATGTCCGCATTTTTATGGAAAAACAAGCGGTACTGCTGACTTACATTCAGCAGATCTACTTCCGGATTATCGGTCGCATCCTCTTTTAATAGCTTCTCAAATTGCGGGATATCCGAATGTCTTTCAATAATGGCTTCCAATATGCCTTGCTTGCTTCCAAATTGCCGGAAAATCGTAGATTCATTGACTTTAGCTTCCGTTGCAATGGCTTTGGTGCTTACTCCCCGATAGCCCTTCTTTTTGATGAGCCGTGTCGCGGCTTCAATGATTCTGTCTGAAGTTTGCATTGCATTTCTCCTTTTACATATGTTAAACCTATTCTACTACAAGATTTTGCATATGCAGCAGGATCGGGGTTCATCATTTTCATAAACGTTTATTTAAGGCAAATCGCTTCTTTTTTCCCAGCGGCTTGGTTCAGTAATCTTGACATGATCAGGCACCAATTGCGTGAGCGAGCCTAATTTATCAAATGTAATCTGGATTCGGTCAGAGGGCAACAGCCATTGCTCGGTCTCGATTGCGCAACAATCCGGTATCGTCCCCATTCCTATAATCGTGCCTGGGAGCGGCGTGAAAACTTTGAGAATCTCCTCCATCACTTTTGCAGGGTGTACAGAATACTCGGATGTGCTTCCCTTCCAATGCAGTCTCTCCCCGATCCGTACATCCACATCCAGTGCCAGCGGGTTGCCGATTTCATCCGGCGTAGCCAGAAATGGTCCAATTCCTTTGCTGCGATCAAAATCTTTGCAGCGCGTCGGTCCAGTCAGCGCCAGGAAATCAGGCCACTGCACATCGCGAACAGTACTGTCGTTAAAAATAACATAACCTGCAATGCAGTTCCCCTTCCCTGTAACAAAGGCCAGCTCCGGCTCGATATCCAGGTAGGAAGAGTACGAAGGCCAATGTATCGTATCCCCATCGCCAATTAATGCGTTATGGTTACACTTGTAATAACTGAAAATTACTTTATTCGGATCTCGCTGGAATTTTTCAGCAATTTTTCGTTTAAGTTCTTCTCTTTCCGGTCCTGTGTATTCTCTTTGCAGCAGATTTACGCCAGCATTTCTCAGATGTCTTGGCGTCAGCCCGAAATCGATAAGCGCAGCCGGATGTGGAACCGGCGGCAGCAATTTTACCGCTGCAATCGGGCAGACTTCATTTTCATTGAATTGATGCGATAGTTCGACAGCATATTGCATCAATTCCTTAGCGGCATCATAACTTGCCGGCAAATAATGAAGATAGCTGTCCATACTTTCAAGACTGTCAACGAATGTTCCCTGCTTTTTCATGATTGCGGCAAAAGACACGACAAATTTCTCGTTAATTACAAGCCCAAATAAAGGTTCCTGAGATGTCTTGGTTTGAAAGGTTACTAGCTTCATGTTGCAGCGCCACCATCCATGTTGTTTGATGTTGTTCTGTTACTATCATATTGCATAACATAAATGCACGCAAGTGCTTGCTTGCATTTATGTTTTCGATTCTCTATATTAAAGACATAATCAGTGTGCTTTACCCCAAAAACATATACGCAAAGGAGAATTTCCATGAAGTATGGACGTATTATCCAAAAACCTCGCGTTAAATTTTTTGAAGTCGCAAATGGCGTCTTTGCCGGTATTTCGCCGTATCGCGGCATCAGTTGGGCCAATGCCGGGTTCATCAACAAGGGCGGAGGGCTGGTGTATGACACGTTCTTCGATTTGTTCCATGCGCGGGAAATGCGGGAGGCTTTTAAGGAAGTAAGCAATGGCGGCTCTCCCGCATATGTGGTGAATTCGCACTATAATAGTGACCATGCCTGGGGAAACAAAGTGTTTGAAGATGCTTGCATTATTATGCACAAGGAAGCGTCCAGAGAGCGTCTCACCGAAAATATCGCCTGGATGGATAGCGTCATCAGAAGAGGAAAGAATTCTCCGGAATCGACTTCGGGCGAGCGGTTTTTTGCAGCGGAATTTGAAGGATTCGACCTGGAAGGCGTAGAATGGGTGCTCCCGAATATTGAGATAAAGGACGATATCAACATCCGTCTTGGCGATATGGAAATTATGATTTACAACGTAGCTCCGGCCCACTCTGACAGTGACTTGCTGCTGTGGATGCCAAAAGAAAAGGTGCTGTTCGCCGGCGATGTCGTGTTTAACGGTTGTACGGCATACAGCGAAGAGGGAACCCTCAATTGGGTTAAAGTGCTTGATCGCATTATTGATGAAATTAAACCCGAAATCGTTGTTCCAGGACATGGCGCCATCTGCGGCCTGGACTTCGTGAAGGAGCAAAGAGACTACCTCCTGAACCTGATTAGCGAGTTTAACAAGCATTACAATGACGAAATTGATACCTTGTCCCTGACCAAGCAAATTGATATTTCCCGCTTCCTTCATTGGATTCAGCCAGAACGGTTGTATGTTACAGTGGATATCCTATTGAAAAGTAAACGAGGGTTACCACCCCTTCCAATTTGGAACGAGGTGCCTGCTAAGCTGGAAGACATGAAAGCTTTTTTGGCCGGAAAATATGGCGATCAGATCAAGCCATGGGACCCTATGAGTGTTTGGCAAGAATAGCAAGTTGAAGCTAGCGTACGAAAAACAAAAAACGGCCTTGTCGCAAACGATGCGAACAGCGGCCGTTTTTTTTATTGTTCCACGGAATTTAAATCGGCGTTTAGAACCGATTATAAAGAAATGGAGATGGACTTATGACTAACTTAACTTTCGCAGCTCAATCATGGGAGAAAAAACAGAGAGTGGTAAGGCAAGGCAGTGTCTGAGCTTGGAAGTTTTCCACCCATTCGGATACGGGTCCCGGATTCGCCGCAGTACACACCGCAGCAGCCGAAGAGTAAGGAGCAGTTTATAGAAGGACTTCGTGGTGTAGTGGAGCGGATGAAACGTACTGAAATCACCTTGCGTCAGGCACCCGGATTTGAATAAAATCCTCCATCCCGGTTTCGATGCATTTAATGCTACAGAGTGGTTTTTACTAGTTAAAATGCAATACAGCATCATCTATTGCAGCTAGGGCGTTTGTAACATTTTTTAGAAAATAACGATGTATAAATTGCCAAGTAGAAGTGATGTAACAATGTTAAATGTAAATAAACAGCACCAAAGTCGCGGCTGGAATGGCGTTGTATCTGCTTTGAATGTTCTATATGTTGGGTTCGCGCAGCTCTGTCATGGCAAAGCCCCGCCCGAAGTGATTCTTCTAAATTCATATTTTTTACAAGAAAGCAATTCTAAAACCACGATAACATTGTCCCGCTGAAAGTCGCTATTTTAAGTTGAAATTAAACATTGAAAAAGCTTGTCGCTGGCAAGCTTTTTTTGATGTCTTTGAGCTAATAAAGATAATATGAAACCTATACAAGTAGATGTATACTTATCCATTACAGTAATGAGGATATTCTCATTAATTATGATTTTTATGGCTTACATGAGTTGGATAGCGATAATTTTCTCACTAATTATGACACCGCACATTGTGAGTAACCATTATAGTTGAGACAAAGTAGGGACCTTGATTCGTCAGAAGCACTGATGAATCAAGGTCTTCCTACTTTATATGGTGATGAATAATAAAACAGCAATTTAGTTTAACCCCAGAAACAATTATGGCGAACAAGTGTTCTTTACATATATTATGTATGAGTATATAATCAAAACGAAACGGAGATCTGGTGTGCTAGATAAAGCAATGTAGATTTTTCTTTAGTATAAGCACATTATAAATATATCAATTGGAGGAGTCTGTATGCCATATTGTAAAGTCAAGAATGCCAATATATATTACGAGGAAATTGGTACAGGCAAACCGATTATAATGATCCATGGTTTTACACCAGACCATCGATTAATGAGTGGGTGTATGGAACCGATATTTGAAGATATCCCCGGTTGGCGTCGTATCTATCTTGATTTGCCTGGAATGGGACAAACAATGGATTACGATCAAATATGTAATTCAAATGATATGCTAGAAGCAGTTATAAATTTTATTGAAACTCTTGTCCCAAACCAAGATTATCTCATAGCAGGCGAATCATACGGTGGTTATATTACAAGAGGAATAATTAATAGACATAAAGATCGTATTGGTGGAGCTGCACTGATTTGTCCATTAATTGTTCCTGAACACAAAAGGAGAATACTTCCCGAGCATTTTGTTGTTCATCGTGATCGCGAGTTTATGGGCACCTTAAGTGAAGAGCAAATAAGCGATTTTAGCGCAAATCAAGTCGTTCTCGATGAATATAATTGGAAGAGGTATTCAGAAGAGATCGTGGCAGGTTGTAACATCGCTGACTACGATTTTCTTAGCAAGATTCAAAGAAACTATGGATTTTCCACCAATATAGATGAATTAGTATTCGATAAACCAACAGTATTTACTCTTGGACGACAAGATGCAGTCGTTGGTTACATAGACGCTTTTAAAATTTTAGACAATTATCCTAGAGCAACCTTTGCCGTTCTAGATCGAGCAGGCCATAATCTTCAAATTGAACAGGCTCTATTATTTGAGTCACTTATTCGTGAGTGGCTTGAAAGAGTAACAGAGTTTGGATTTTAGTTGTATATGAATCCATTGAACTAACGGGCAGGGAATTAATCTGTACTTTATTCAGAAAGCTCTGAAGCGTAAGCTACCGATCTTGGAGCTGGAATCGTTCGAATCTCAACTGGACATCTACTGAAGAATAAAGGCTATGCCGTCGTACGTAAATAAATAGTCACTTCAAAAAGATGAGTCGCTTGGCTCGTCTTTTTTTGTTTTGAATGATTCAAGTTCTCATCTCAGGTGTGGATAAGAACTTGAATCGATGACTAAATGCTAAACAGGTACCTCTTCAGTGAAATAATCCAACACCATACAACCAGCTCCTTGAGCCACAATATTGTAGGCTTCAGTGGACTTAATGATTTGGACATGACTATCAGGATAAAATTTTAGTCGATCCTGTGCTGTTTTAGCTGCTACCTCAAAAAAACGCGGTTTTGGTACTAGAGTTCCTCCGAAAATCACGATCTCAGGACGTAACAGAAAAATCAGATTACTGAGACCCACACCAAAATAATAAGCTGCATCCTCAACAACTTCTAAACAGAGCGCATCGTTTTGCTCTAAAGCATATAAAATGTGGTGTAAATTGATTTCTTCGAAATCGTTAACTTCGGTCGTAAGCATTGAAGGCTTGCCACGCTTCATGAGCCTAACCATTTCGTCACGAATAGCAGGCAAACTACTGTATGCTTGGAGACACCCATATGAGCCACAAGAACAACGTCGACCATGAATATCAATAATGATGTGTCCAAAGGTATCATCCATATCTCTTTTTCTGCTAACCAATCTGCCTTGAAAAATAGTACCGCATCGAATTCCAATATCACTGGATACAAAGACTAAATTATCTGTTTCTTTCCAAAAGTTCATACGATATTCAGCTAGCGCAGCCAAGTTGGTCCCATTCTCCAGAAATACAGGAGTGTTGGTTTTATGTTTTAAATATTCAATTATATTTATATCCCATCCACCTGCAGGAAAAAGTTGGGGATGTGAAATGACTCCCATTGCCGGATCAAACGAATCGAGAACCCCAATGCCGATGCCCAACAATTTCTTCCTAGGAACGTTATGTTCAGCCAGTAAATCCTCAACGCACTTTGCTACATAATTTAATGTGTACTCTCCAGTACATTCGGTGGTCATCTTTAATTTTTTGACGCCTATAATATTTAGCTTTAAATCAAGCAGCAAGACAGTTGTGTATAAGCTTGTAATCTCAACCCCAATCAAGTTGTAAGCATCCGGTTTGATGACATAGGCCAGAGGTTTACGTCCACCACTTGATTTTCCAATCCCACTATCATAGATAAGATCTTCTGCAACAAGTTCGTCAAGTAAACGCCCACATGTTACATGCTTAAAACCAGTGTGTTCAGCTAACGTGTTAATGGTTACAGGACCTAATTTACGAACTAAGCTATATAACAGTTTTAAGTTTTTCGCTTTGGGTGATGATAACTCTTCAAATTTATTTAACATATAACTTCCCCTTGATCTTTAATACAAGATGTTGTTTTCAGACATAAATATATAGTTACAATTATTATCGGGCTTTTTTGATGATATATCTACTCTGATTATTAAATCTGTACAATTTTGGATGTTTTAGATACACATTGAGCTAATGAAGAAAACATGAATTAACTTTTGATAATTAGTATAAAAAGAACTGGAGATAATGACGAATTATTTAACATTTAGTTAGTCTTTTTATATAAATGATAAATAGTTATTTACAAAAGGTAGTTAAGCTATTACACTAATCAATGAAAGCTGTTGGAGCAGCAATTTGAAGTGATTGATACAGATAGCTTACAGTAAACTATTTTAGGAGGAATTAAATATGCATAAAATGCAAGATATTTTGGAAACCAGAGACTTTATCATGAGTAAAACATCATATCGTCCGACGATCGGAATGATTTTGGGGTCTGGCTTAGGAACACTGGCTGACGAAATTGAAAACCCTTTCACAATACCTTACAGCGAAATTCCTCACTTTGCAAAATCTGAAGCGTTAGGTCATGCCAACGAATTGGTCATTGGGGAGCTAAAGGGAAAAACTGTATTGGCAATGAAAGGACGTTTTCATTACTATGAAGGCTTTTCTTTGGATGAAGTGACTTTTCCGGTGCGTTTGATGAAGGCCCTGGGTGTAGAAAACTTGCTCATCACCAATGCTTGCGGCGCCGTTAATAAAGACTTTAAACCGGGTGAGTTAATGTTGATTACGGATCACCTCAATTTGGTAGGTACGAATCCATTGATTGGACCGAATAATAACGATTTGGGTACTCGTTTTCCTGATCTTTCTCAAGTGTACAATGCTGAATTGCGACAAATTGCTACGGAAGTTGCAAAAGCACAAAATACAACTTTACGCGAAGGCGTATATTCCTGGTGGAGTGGTCCAGCTTATGAAACTCCAGCTGAAATTCGCATGATTCGTACATTAGGCGCAGATGCTGTTGGAATGTCAACCGTACCAGAAGCCATCGTAGCTGTTCACGCGAATATGAAGGTTCTTGGAATCTCCTGTTTAACCAACATGGCTTGTGGAATTCTAGATCAGCCTCTAAGTCATGACGAAGTAATTGAGGTAGCTGCCTTGGTAAGAGAGAATTTCATTGCTTTAGTTAAGGGAATTGTAGAGAAGGTTTAGTAATTATATAAAATCCGATGAAGAAAAAGGCGAGGTTATGAAAGGGTATATATATGTCATATTAGGTGCAATTTGTTATGGTTTATTATCGACTTTTGTGAAATTAGCCTATAAAGATGGTTATATCGTGAATGATGTTGTTGGAATACAGCTCCTCTTAGGATCGATATTATTATGGGGCGGAGTGCTGGTTACTAAAGGCACGAAGAGTACAAAACAGAAGAAGTTTGTAACGCCAGGTAAAAGGGAAATAATATTATTAGTTACCGTAGGGGCTACAACGGGGCTTACAGGAATGTTTTATTATCTTTCACTTCAATATATTTCAGCTTCTTTGGCGATTGTACTCCTTTTTCAGTTTACATGGATCGGTGTGTTGCTAGAGGCAATTTTCAATAGAAGAATTCCTGAAAAAGGAAAGTTACTATCCATCATTCCTTTACTTATCGGAACGATAAGCGCAACTAATATTTATTCAACTGGAATTTCAGCCGTTCATTGGCTTGGCTTTTTGTATGGTCTGCTTGCAGCATTATCTTATTCTATTTTTATGATCGTTAGTGGTAGGGTCGCCGTTCAAGCAAATCCGATGATGAAGACAGCTTTCATGACTAGCGGAGGCCTCATCGTTTGTTCGATCATTTTACCTCCAACGTTTTTAACAGACGGAAAGCTTTTATTACAACTGGCTGTACAATACGGGTTTGTTTTAGCTTTTGTCGGTCCCTTCCTCTCCACACTGCTTTTCTCTAAAGGTGTTCCGTTAGTGGGATCAGGAATAGCATCAATATTAGGTGCAATGGAGCTTCCAACAGCCTTATTAATGTCTGTCTTTGTCCTGAATGAGCACATTGGTGTTCCGCAATATGTAGGGATCGTTCTTATCTTAATTGGAATATCATTACCGAAATTACTCAAAAAAAGTAAAAAGGACATCTTAACCATTTGAAACGTCCTTAGCTAGATAATAATCACAGATTAGGGAGGCATATAGAATGAAGAACAAAGATGAAATCTTTATGAAAAAGGCAATTGAGGTTGCTCTACAATCCCGAAATGAAGGAAATGAGCCCTTTGGTGCGATATTGGTCAAAGGGGAGGAAGTCGTAATGGTTGGGGAAAATAAAATTAATACGTTTTGTGATCCAACGCATCATGCAGAAATCGGTTTAATCCGGAAATTTTGTTCTGAAAACAATGTATTTGATTTGAGCGAATACACTTTGTATACAAGTTGTGAACCTTGTGTAATGTGTTCTGGCGCCATGGTGTGGTCTAATCTGGGCAAAATAGTATACAGCGTATCACATGATCAGTTAGCTGAAATCGCCGGGAGCAACATCATGATTGCTTGCAACGAAGTGTTTGAGAAAAGCCCTCAAAAACCTGAACTGGTTGAACAAGTACTCAACGAAGAAGGTTTAAAAGTATTTGATGGATACAAATTTTCTCATTAAATAACTTTTTAAAAATATGAGAATCTATGAATTCATTGGGCAACTTCACTGGATAGTGAAGCTGTCCTCTTTTATGTATCGTTTTACTGCTTGAAATCTAAAAAATAATGCTTCAGATAAAACAAAGGTGCGTGTTGAGAGGAGAGATTGATATATGAATAAACGATTTCAACGAATTCATTTAATTGTCCTAGATTCAGTCGGTATTGGAGAAGCACCGGATGCTGCGGCTTTTGGAGATGAGGGGGCTGATACGTTGGGGCATATCGCAGAAAAAATGAATGGACTGTATATGCCTAACATGGCTGCACTTGGATTGTCCAACATTAAAGAAATTCAAGGAATACCGAAAGATAATCACCCAGCGGCTTTTTGGACCAAAATGCAGGAAGCCTCTAACGGGAAGGATACGATGACAGGGCATTGGGAGATCATGGGGTTACGTATAGATGTCCCCTTTCAAGTGTTCCCGAATGGTTTCCCTGCCGCTTTGATTGAAGAACTTGAAATAAAATCAGGGAGAAAAATCATCGGAAATAAACCTGCCAGCGGCACTGAAATATTAGATGAGCTTGGGGAGGAGCATATGAAAACGGGGGCTTTGATTGTGTATACATCAGCGGATTCCGTTCTGCAAATTGCTGCTCACGAAGAGATTGTACCATTGGATGAATTATATCGTATTTGTGAGATTGCGCGTGAAATGACTAAAAACAATGATTATATGGTTGGCCGAGTCATAGCTAGGCCGTTTGTAGGAGAGCCGGGACAGTTTAAACGAACGGCTAACCGGCATGACTATGCACTGAAACCTTTTTCCCGGACGGTCATGAATGAATTAAAGGATGCTGATCTGGATGTAATCGCTGTAGGGAAAATTTCAGATATTTATGATGGGGAAGGCGTTACTGAGGCGATCCGAACGGTATCCAACATGGATGGAATGGACAAGTTTATTCAAGTTGCACAAAAGGATTTTACGGGCTTGTCTTTTTTAAACCTGGTTGACTTTGATGCCCTTTTTGGTCACCGCCGAGATCCGCAAGGGTATGGCAATGCACTGGAGGAATTTGATGCTCGGTTGCCAGAACTGTTAGAAAAGCTTACCGAGAAGGATTTGCTTATATTGACTGCGGACCATGGAAATGACCCGGTTCATCACGGAACCAATCATACACGTGAATATGTGCCGCTACTCATCTACTCCAAAGCGTTTTCGGAAGGCCGAGAGCTGCCTCTTCGCAAAACGTTTGCAGACATTGGAGCATCCGTTGCTGACAACTTTAGGGTCAAATTGCCAGACCACGGTACCAGTTTTATGCATGAATTAATGATAAAAAGATAAACGTTGTAGCGTGCTAATCCAGCACTTGGATTAAACGAATTAAACCAAATAACTTCCGCTTCTACGGGGGTCATTTGGTGTGGAAAAAAACAAACTTTTATTATTTTATGTAAAAAGAATAAAAAGAATATGTATATTATAAGTATTTTATTATGAATAATTCATTACTTTTTATAAAATATATATTTAGTTCTTTACTTTAATGACTTTACCTATTACACTATGAATAACAAAATGTAAGCCTTTCCAAGTGTGTCCGATAGAAGAATCGACGGAAGAGTAGTAACACAACAACTTGAATATTCAAGCTCAAAAGGGGACAGGAAAAATGGCAATGAAAACACGGCTTAGAATAATGAATTTCTTTCAGTTTTTCATTTGGGGATCATGGCTTGTTACGCTAGGCTCGTATATGATCAATACATTACATTTTACGGGCGCACAAGTTGGAATTGTTTATAGCTCAAAAGGATTAGCCGCGATCATCATGCCTAGTCTTGCAGGCATTATTGCGGATCGTTGGATTAAAGCCAATAGATTATATGGAATATTCCATGTTCTAGGTGCGATTTCTTTATTTATAGCAGCACACATTTCAGATCCAATGACTATGTTTTGGGTGATATTTTTCAATTCGTTGGTTTACATGCCAACAAGTGCTTTGACAAATGTTATATCATACGTTGCGCTTGAGAAAGCGGGATTGGATACAGTAAAGGATTTCCCACCAATTCGCGTTTTTGGAACAATCGGGTTCATTATTGCCATGTGGGTAGTTAGTCTTAGCGGATTTGAGTTAAGCAACATTCAGTTATATATAGCCGCGAGTATCTCGCTCTTGCTAGCCCTATACTCACTTACGCTGCCTGATTGCCCAACCTCTAACGAGAAGAGAGAAAAGTCATGGATTAGTCTTTTAGGCTTGGATGCGTTTGTACTGTTCAAACAGAAAAGAATGGTTATATTCTTTCTTTTCTCAACACTTCTAGGTGTTGCCTTGCAAATAACCAATACATTTGGTAATCCGTTTTTGCATGATTTTGGACTGAATCCTGAATTTAAAGATAGCCTGGTCGTACAGTATCCATCTATTTTATTATCAGTATCACAGATTGCTGAGGTGTGTTTTATCCTTGCCATCCCATTCTTTTTACGTAACTTTGGAATTAAAAAGGTTATGCTCATTAGTATGGTGGCTTGGACATTACGTTTTTTATTTTTCGCATATGGTAACCCATCTGGTGTGGGATTCACTTTCCTTCTGTTATCCATGATTGTGTACGGCTGTGCATTTGATTTCTTTAACGTCTCTGGAGCCATTTTTGTAGAAAAAGAAGTCGATCCTCGTATTCGCGCAAGTGCGCAAGGCTTATTTTTAGCCATGGTTGATGGAATCGGAGCATATGTAGGCGCCATTGCAAGTGGAAAGGTTGTAGATTATTTCACAGTGGATGGTGTGAAAGATTGGCAGAGTATCTGGTTGATTTTTGGGGCATACACACTTGTACTTGCAATTGTTTTTGCCGTAAGCTTCAAATATAAACATGATCCAAATGCTATGAAAGATGTATCTACAAGCCATTGAAATCAAGAATAAGAGAAGGTTAATGTTTTTCTGCATTGCTGTTTATGATTTTAGCTCTTTATTTCATATTTAAAGGAAGCAAAAGATCGAATGAAGTGAAATTGGCTTCACATCAGGGCAAGATATTTATACAACAATAAAAGAAAAGCTTGGTGAGATGGCGAGCCTTTATCTGTTATGAACAGTGAGGGGCTCGCCATCTGTATAAAAGCACACCGTATGTTCAAACATATTAAGCCGTTGGGTTGCATCAAGCCATTGTATACATATAAGTCCTGCTGACAAAAATTTTAAAGAAACTGACTCAAATGTATTGACTTCGAGTTACACGAAGATGGTAGGCTACTACTTATAAACAACATACTACACTCATTAAAACACCATTTTATTGTAAAGTGAGGTCAATTCAATGGAATTTGTGAAGCTTGGAAATACCGGTTTGGATGTATCACGGCTTTGTCTCGGCTGTATGGGGTTTGGCGATGCGAAACGTTGGATTCATCAATGGGTACTTGATGAAGAGAGTAGTCGCCCGGTTATTAAAAAAGCGCTTGAGCTTGGCATCAATTTTTTTGATACGGCTAATGTATATTCTCTTGGAACAAGCGAAGAAATTTTGGGACGCGCGCTCAAGGATTATGCCAGCCGGGATGAAATTGTAATCGCAACGAAAGTTCATGGACGTATGCATCAAGGACCTAATGGCGCCGGTCTTTCTCGCAAGGCCATCATGAGCGAGATCGATAAAAGTCTGAAACGGCTAGGTACTGATTATGTAGACCTGTATCAAATTCACCGTTGGGATCACAATACGCCTATTGAGGAAACGATGGAAGCCTTGCACGATGTAGTGAAGGCAGGAAAGGCCAGATACATTGGGGCATCCGCTATGTATGCTTGGCAATTTCAGAAGGCATTGCATGTTGCCGAGAAAAATGGATGGACTCGGTTTGTATCCATGCAGAATCACTTGAATCTCATTTACCGTGAAGAGGAGAGAGAAATGCTTCCATTGTGCAGGGAAGAAAAAATCGGTGTAATTCCATACAGCCCGCTTGCATCGGGAAGATTGACCCGTGATCCGGAGGAAACAACCTATCGATCTGAAACCGATGATATTCAAAAATCAAAATATGATGCAACAGCAAATGCCGACCGATGGATTGTGGAGAGGGTTGCAAACATTGCAGAAAAACATGGTGTTCCCCGCGTACAAATTGCACTTGCCTGGTTGTTGCAAAAAGCACCGGTAACTGCTCCTATTATCGGTGCTACAAAAATATCTCATCTTAAAGAGGCTGTAGCTGCACTTACTGTGAAATTAACAACGGAAGAAGTAGCATTCCTGGAAGAGCCGTATGTGCCGCACTCTATTGTTGGTTTTAATTAACTGACATAGGTTGAAAATTGCTGTTTTGGCATAGCAAAATTTAAATACCTGATAGAAATGATGAAAAACTACTTTCCGGGAGGTTTATATGCAAAAAGTAATACTGAACAATGGTGTTGAAATGCCTATCATTGGTTTTGGGGTATATCAGATTAACGATGCGAATGAATGCGAACAAAGCGTTTATGACGCTCTTATGGCAGGCTATCGTCTAATCGATACCGCTGCGGCTTATCAAAACGAAGAAGCAGTTGGCAGAGCTATCTAAAGGTGCCACACTTATGAAGGAATACAATGTACAGATTGAGTCTTGGGGGCCTTTTGCAGAAGGCAGAAATAATATGTTCCATAATGGAGTGTTGGTGTCACTGGCTGAAAAGTATCAAAAATCCGTGGCTCAGGTGATTTTACGCTGGTTAACACAAAGAGAAGTCGTCGTAATTCCAAAGTCCGTCCATAAAGAAAGAATTATTGAAAACTTCAATATCTTTGACTTTGATTTAAGCATAGAGGATATGGAGACAATTGCTGCACTAGATATGAAACAAAGCAGCTTCTTCTCACACAATGATCCGGAAATCGCAAAAGCGCTTGGCACGACCCGATTTGAGATTTGATGCTATCATTCTATTACAAAAAGTCGACGCAGAAATCTCCTAACAAGTCTTCAATGGGCAGGATGTGATCGGCGTTTCTTTTGACCAATAGGCAGGATTGGTATCATCCGGGATCACTTGATTTATAATGTCACGGTAGTGCTCTTCTTTGTTGGTAATAAATTCTGCCATAAATTTTACTTCTTCTAATTGAGCTAGAACCGCTTCTTTTTGCTTGCGTATTATTTCATAACGTTCCTCAATGGTTGCATCGCCTTCCAAACATAGGTCTACATATTTTTTGATGTCTTCGACGGACATACCACACTTTTTTAAGTTTTTTGCACCTGTAAGCCAGTGTATGGAATCGTCATTAAAAATACGGTTATTGTTTTTATCACGCTGTAAACCTGGAACTAATCCTTTATCTGTATAGAAGCGAATGGTGTGTACAGTTAAGTCAAGTAGTTCTGCAACTTCTTTCACAGTATACATGCTACCCCTCCCCAATTTCATGTTGAATGAAGCTATTTAAATTATTATTTCCTTCGTGTTACTCGAAGGTGATGGTTTAAATAATACTTTAAGCTTCGATAATTGTAAATTCCGAATACAGAACAAAACTTTTTAACATTGTTGACTTCGTGTTACTCGAAGGTTGTATGATTTTAATTGTTTGGGGCTAAGATGATTTGATATTTAAAAACGAATGACAAAAGCCGAGGGTAAAAGGGATGAGTAAAATTATATGAAAGCAATGATGTTAAGAGAATTTGGCGGACTCAACCAACTGAAGCTGGAAGATGTAGAAACGCCTGTACCTGGTTCGAAAGAGGTTGTCGTGCGATTAAAAGCAGCAGCTCTTAATCGCCGGGATTTGCTAGTCATACAAGGCCGATATCCGGGGACTAAGGTACCTGCTATTCCCGGCTCTGACGGCGCAGGGGAAATTGTTGCGGTTGGAGATGAGGTTTACGATGTCTCAATTGGTGATGAAGTGATCATCAATCCAGGTTTGAACTGGGGCAACGATATGAACAAAAAAAGGGCTGAATTCACAATTCTCGGCGTTCCTACTAACGGAACGTATGCCCAATATGTAAAGGTACCAGCGGAAAGTGTCTATTCAAAGCCGTCCCATTTATCTTGGGAAGCAGCAGCAGCGCTCCCGCTCGCCGGTTTGACCGCCTACCGTGCTCTCGTGACGAAAGGCAAGGTAAAGAAAGGCGAAACCGTTCTGATTCCCGGCGTTGGTGGAGGTGTAGCTACCTATCTCGTTCAGTTTGCAGCCGCACTCGGAGCTGAGGTTTACGTGACATCCAGCAAAGAAGAAAAGATTGAAAAAGCAAAAACATTGGGTGCAACCGGAGGTGTAAACTACACAGCAGATGATTGGGTGGAGAAATTGGAGAAATTAACTGGCGGCATTGATCTATCCGTCGACAGTATTGGCGGAGAGGTGTTCAATCAACTGCTGTCACTTGGCAAAATCGGAAGTCGAATCGTCAGCTTCGGGGCGACGAGAGGTCCGATTCCGAATCTGCTTCTACCCAATATGTATGTGAAAGAAATCTCGGTGTTAGGCTCAACGATGGGAAGCCAGCAAGATTTTGCTGATATGGTCAAACTCATAGAAGAACACAAGATTGATCCTGTTTTGGACGAGATTTATCCGCTGGAGGAAGTGACCGAGGCACTGTTCAGAATGGAAAAGGGAGAAAACTTCGGGAAAATCGTTTTGACCATTCCACAAGATTAACAAGAGCATGGAGTCACCAATTGCTGAAGAATAAAGGCTATGACGTCGTACGTAAATAAGCAGTCACTTCCAAAGATGAGTCGATAGGCTCGTCTTTTTTGTTTGATGATTCAAGTTCTCATCTCAGGCGTGGACAAGAAATAATCCAACACCATACAACCGGCTCCTTGAGCCACAATATTGTAAGCTTCAGTGGACTTAATGATTTGAACATGACTATCAGGATAACATTGTAATCGATCCTGTGCTGTTTTAGCTGCTACCTCAAAAAAACGCGGTTTTGGTACTATAATAAGCCGCGTCCTCAACGACTTCTAAACAAAGCACATGTTTTGCTCTAAAAAGAGTATGAGCCGTATAGGGAAAGTCCCTTTCTTTTATGAGAGACCTGGATGAGACTAAGCGGAATTGTGTTCAATGAAATAAAAAAAACTCTGCCAATGAGAGTGTAGAAGCGACATGGGGGAAAATACGTAACTTTCCTAATCTAGTAGTGGAAACAATCGAGTCTGTAGACGCTTTTGTTAAGGGGGATGCAGTTGTTTTAGTTAATCGACAAACAAACGAGATATTGACTTTCTTAAATAAAAAAGGAGATCGTTTATCAAGTAAGTTAAAATCAGAATTAGATTTGACTAGAGAGTGAGGACGACTATGAATAACTATATAATATCGTTTACAAAAAAGTTTGATTATTTTTTCGAGCAAAAAGAAATCTCAAATATTATTTATTTACATGATGAGGATGATAATGAGAGATTAGACCATGTCCTTTTCCTTGAGAAAGGTGATGGTAATGTTATAGGCTTATATATAAGAGGCATGAATCCGTTAATCTCAGTGAATAGAATTTACGATTTGGATGATTTTAATTTATTTGCAAGTTATGAAGGATTGATTGAATCTAAAGAAAATATTAAACTCAGAGTAGAATATATAGGTATGTTTTTTAGTACTCAATACAACGAATTATTGGGTTTCTATTTGGCGAATAACGATGTATCTAGTTCTATATTTATATTATTTTCACAAGATGAAATTTATGTGGAAAAGGATTGTAGTAAATATGAGGCTAGTAGGGCGCTTGAGAAAAGGTTTTCGACTGAAGGTTTTATAACATACGAAAAAAAATGTGAGACTGACTGGAAAAAAACAAACTTCTAATCGGAAAAAATTAAGTATATAAGGCTAAGCTTCGCTCTACTCAGAAATAATATTTTAGATTCCTAATATTGGACAGTGTTTTAAAATCAAAATAATATAATTGAAAAGATCACTGAAGATAAGAATATAAACACATAAAAAAAGCTGTCGAGAAAGTTTCTCGATACTCTGAGCACCGGAGAAATCTCCGGTGCTTTTTATTATTCGAGAGCGATAATATTACTCCTTTCTACATAGCAACTAACCATATGGCTGGGATAAAGCAGCAGTTGTATGTTGAGTATAAAAGGAATATAATTTAGATATCTAATATTTAGATATCTAATTAAAATATCTGAATAAATAAGATTTGAGTAAATTGATAATGATAAAAGGAGATATCAACATGAATAGACTGGCAGGTAAAATTGCTATAATCACAGGCGGAGGATCAGGGATAGGAGAACGGATGGTCGACCTCTTCAGTGAGGAGGGAGCTGTAGTTATTGCTGCAGACATCAATGTTCAAGCTCTTGAACGGGCTAGTAAGAAAACGAATGTGTACGGAATGAAACTGGATGTTTCTTCTGACGAGGATTGGAAGGCTCTTTCCGCAGAAGTGAACAATAAATTCGGTAAAATTGACATTTTGGTTAACAATGCAGGAATAACTTCTGAGAAAGGATATCAGGATATCGACCTAAATGACTGGCATAAATTAATGTCGATTAACGGGTATGGACCGTTTGCAGGTATTAAGCATGTAGCCCCGTATATGGCTGCCCAAAAGAGCGGCGCTATTATTAATATTTCTTCTTACACCGCTCAAATCGGTCAGGGATTTAATCATTATTCCGCTTCAAAAGGTGCTGTACGTGCTTTGTCGAAGGCTGCGGCAACAACGTTCGGCCGGTTTGGGGTCCGTGTAAATACGCTTTTTCCGGGCATTATTGAGACACCAATGACTGAAGCCCTTAGCACATCTAAAGAAATGCTTACCCACTTAATTCAAGCGACTCCATTGCAGCGACTTGGTCGACCTGATGATGTAGCTAACGCTGCTTTGTTTTTGGCTTCTGACGAGTCTTCATACATTACGGGATCGGAGCTTGTTATTGATGGCGGTTTTTCTGCTCAATAAAATTAGAATTCACTTTACAGGGGAATGGGTATATGCCTGACCTTCTTTCAGTAAAGAATGACTTTTATACAAGCCCCCTATACAATATAGGGGGCTATTACTTCATTTGAGAAAGCAGGTTAAAGAGTATTAATGAAAGAACAAAATATATTTACGCTGATTCATGCTATGGACCAGGTTACCAATAACCTATTAATTAAGTGGAATAAAATGTTTAATGAGAATCTAGGGGTATCACATATCCTTATTCTTTCGTACTTAAATAGTTACGGAAAGTGCCGCCCTTCTGATCTGGCCAGGTTATTGGGGCTAACTCCTCCGACATTAACCCATCTATCTGGAAAGCTTGTAAAAAAGGAGTTGGCTGTACGAGTGGCGGATGAGGAGGACCGGCGGATTGTGTACCTGCAAATAACTGACGCTGGTGTCGGAATGCTAAATAAAGCGCAGGAAGACGGACGACAGCTTAGAAGAGAACTATTTGAAAACCTAACTGAAGAAGAAAGAGAGGCCTTGTTGTCTGTTTATGAAAAACTAAATAAGGTCATGAGTGAGGATTGATACAGGTAATCATAAAAAAGCCGCCATGTTGGCGGCTTCTTTTTATTAATAATTGTAACCGCTCCGACTTTAGGAAGCAGAGAGCGTACTGCGCTTATTCTTAGCGTTGGCGCGGTCGCGGCGGCTCAGCAGAAATCCGACCAGAGATGCTGTGGATTGCTGAAAAATCATTCCGAGTACAACGGGCAGTGCTACGGGAGCCGGGAAGTAGGTGATAGCAAGCACGGCCCCCGCGCTAATATTGCGCATGCCGCCGTTAAAGACAAGCGCCGTACGGTCTGCATTATTCCACCGCATCAGCCATGATATGAGATACCCAATCGCATATCCAGTGGAGGCAAGGATAATGATGGAGAGGCATACTCCGACAAGCTTGAGATTAAAATCAACCAGATAAGGCGCGATGACAGATCCGTTAATCATGACGACCAGAGCCATAGCTAGCTTGGAGAACGGGCCCAGCCGAGGCCCCCACACCTGCTTAATCTTTCCTTTGGTCCATTCGTTCAGCACCATGCCAATTAATGAAGGAACGACAATCATCCAGAACAGGCTTTGCATCATCGCCCAGGTGTCGAGCTGGACATTCGCTCCGATCAACAGGGACATAATGCCGGGCACAGCGAACGGGGCCAAAATTGTATCGATTAGAATGATCGCCAATGTAAGGGCTGTATTGCCTTTGTAGATATTAACCCAGACGAAGCTGGAAATGCCAGTAGGGATAGCTGCACCAAGAATCAGTCCAGTAATCGTATAAGGATCGTCACTGAAAGCCAGATGCCCAAGCAGCATGGCGAGAAGCGGCATGGCTAGGTGAAGAATAAACAGACAGGCGATCAGCGGACCCGGATGCTTGATTACATGGATAAAATCCTTGAATCCCATGCTGATGCTGCCCGCGAAGGTCATGAAGGCAAATAGCCAGGGAGAAAGCTCAGTATATTGGGACAACGGCGTACCGATCAGGACGCCGATTAGAATGCTGATGGGTGTGATTAGCGGCATAGCTGAATTGAGCCTACGATTCAACGTTAGGAGCATACAAAACTTCCTTTTTTGTACTTAAGTATAGACCTTGCCCCTTGATCCGTAAATGATCCGTGTAGGGGGAAGATTATCTATGGATCAGCCCTTTAAATTATTTCGGTACGCCAGAGGAGAGCAGCCCATTATTTTTTTGAATAGCCTGGAGAAGTAATAAGGGTCCCTAAAACCGAGTTGTATGCTAATTTCTTTAATAGAAGCATTCGTTAAATCCAAAAGCTGACTGGCTCTTTGAATTTTCATTCTTAAATAGTAATCGACAGGGGAATACCCGGTTGATTGCTTGAATATTAGGTTTAAATGCTGCTTGGATACCTGAACATGCTGGCTAAGCTCATCAAGCGAAACGGTGGATTCCAATTGTTCGCCCATATAACGTATGGCCTTATCGACATGGCTCTGGTACGTGCTGTCTTCCTTGCGAGCTGCAACGGATACAACAAAACTCAGCAGATAGCGGATGGTTTGCGACACTTGAACTAAATGTATCATGGAGTATGATTTGTTCAGTAAAAGGGCGCAACACTGATGAAATAGCTCCAGCAGTTTGATTTCATCACTGGCAGCCAGCGAAATATACATTTTAAACGGCTCAAACAAATCCATAAAATCATCCATTTGATCCCCTTTAAGATGAAACCAGTAAATTGTCCATGGATCTTCATCGTCAGCCCCATAAGCATGTGGCATGTCCCTAGGAATGTACGCAAAGCTTCGCTCTTTCAGGACAATGGTTTGGTTATCCTTGGTTCGTATCCAGCCCTTTCCACTCGCACAGTAAATGAATATATGAGAGTCGCAGCCATTTGTTCTTTCACGAAAATGATGACGGGCATGGCTAAAGCAGCCTATATCCGTAATATATAAATCTTTCGTAAGCGGATTCATTTTTAATTTTCTCAGCATATAGGGAGGAAGGACATATACCTTTTTACGTTCAAAATCATCGGCTTTCTTAGTCATAATCTATTTATCTCCCAGCCGTAGGCGGCTCTAATGATGAAATACGTATATAGTCCATCATAAACAGTGGATTGTCAATTGTCTGTGATACCGCTTACTTGTAAGCTTTGATATAAGAGCGATTATGAGGGAGTGATGAATTGAAAATGAAGGTAACCGGTCAGATTGAACAGGCTGTAGAAGGGCTGCGGAAGGCTTGTAGATTAAGGAGCATTGAACCCTATGGACTGGGGCTGGGAGGGAAATCACATGAGTAATCTGATGAGAAATGTACCGCGTAAATTGACGATCACGATGTGGGACTTCTCTTGGTATACCATGACACAGGAGGGGGAGCCCTACAGCGACCTGGCAGCTCGTTTTCAGGAAGCGGTCGAAAGAGGCTACAATACGATCCGAATATGCGCTATGCCCTTTATGTTGTTTACGGTGGATGGCAAACGTACTGGGCCATTGGAGTTTGCGAGTCTGGGGAAAGTGGGCCAGCGTACGCGCTGGTATAACTGTCGCGGCGGTGCAGTGCTGGATGGGCATGCTCATTTGCTCGAACTGTTTAGACAGGCAAAGGCTCATAACTGTAACATTATATTATCCTCTTGGGAATATCAGCAGAGTCCGACCTTCCTGGTCCATGCTGAGCTTAGAGATGAATTAGCTGCGATCCCACCTAAGGAAAGATTCATGACGATTGCAAAATCAATGGATCAGTTGATTCGTTTTGTTACAGCAGCAGGCTATAGGGATCAGATTATCTATACAGAGTTACATAACGAAGTGGAGTTTGGGCAGTTAAACGCTGTCGGAACGTCTGAAGGCATATCGGAAACAAACATACCAGCGCTTATTGAAGCAATGCAGCCCTACGTAGAAGAAGCGATTGAATATCTACGCCAAAGCCATTCAGATATTATGATGACAGCCAGCTATACGTTAAATGAAGCCTACCCCAAAGCTTACGTCGCGCGCAATATGCAGGTGGCCCATTTTCATCTTTATATTAAAGGGGTGCTGAATGAGCTGATGGAAGCGGCGGGGCTTGATGATGAGTTGGCGACATTCCCCAATTCATTCGTCCAATCTCTATTGAGGGAAGATGCTCCTCCATTCGCAGAGTGGGACCTGCCTCCAGAGCAAAATTGGCGGCTGGAAGGCAATCCCGTTGGGATGAGGCTTATCTATTTACACGACTGGGTAGATCCGGATCAATGGGATTTATTTTTGTACGATCGGTACGGAGATCATAAAATGGCCATGTTGCAAAAGGCTGACTCCCGGTTGGAAGAGATTCATGAATGGACTCGTCATTCTGGTATTCCAATTGTCATAGGAGAAGGATATGTAGGCTATACACCCCTGCATGCCCAATTTGAAGAAGGCCCAGTCGGTAAATATATAGCTGAATATGTCTTGCGAAAAGGGATGGCACTGGGGTTCTGGGGAATGACCCTCTGCTCCAACTGTGCTCCGCATCATCCGTTCTGGAATGATATAGCCTGGCAGCGCAAGTGGAACCAATTTATCCTAAATTCAGATTAGAGGTTCCTTCCTAGACAATCTATTGTCTCTGAGATAGCTGGTGTCATTCAATATGAACGATTGAGGGGAGTGAACTTTATGAGAAACTATCGAATTACGGTCCAAGATGATCACAAGCATATTGTGAAAGGCCAACTCAGACTTGGCGGCACCAATCCAAAGGGAGAACAAATCGGATTCACCAACTATTTTATGGAGAAGGATGGAGAGCCTTTTTTCGGGATTTGTGGTGAATTCCATTATGCACGCTATGATGAACGCTGTTGGGAAGACGAAATTATTAAAGTAAAAATGGGTGGCGTCAATATCATTGCGACTTATGTTTTTTGGAATCTACATGAAGAAGTTGAAGGTGTTTTTAATTGGAGTGGGAACAAAAACCTCCGCTATTTTATTGAGTTATGTGGCAAACATCAGCTCTATGTCATTATCCGAATCGGGCCCTTCAATCATGGTGAAATCCGAAACGGCGGTATACCGGATTGGCTATTCGGCCGCCCATTTGAGGTTCGTTCTAATGATGAGGGATATTTGTTTTATACGAGAAGAATGTATAACGAAATCGGTATTCAGGTTCAAGGGCTGTTATATAAGGAGGGTGGGCCGATCATCGGCACCCAAATCGAAAACGAGCATCATCATTCCTCTGCCCAGTGGGGATTGACTGTAGGAATTAATGATATGTGGTTAAACTCTGGAAGTGACGGTAATTCACATATGTTAAAACTTAAAGAAATAGCTCTGGAAGCGGGGATTGATACTCCGATCTATACATGCACAGGATGGGGAGGAGCGACAACGCCTGTTCCTGATATGCTGCCCTTATGGGGCGGGTACGCCTACTGGCCGTGGATCTATTATGAAGAGGGACGGTTGGAGGGGAAGGATGAGCATCCTGCGACACCGGAATACATTTTCCGAGACAAGCATAATAACAAGATTCCGAAAAGCTACAATTTTGAGCCCCTATACGCCCCGGAAGACTATCCGTACGCTTGCTGCGAAATGGGTGGCGGTATGGTTCAGTTTTATAAATACCGGTTTGTCTTTCCCTATCGCAGTGTTCCAGCGATGACTGTCATGAAGGTTGCAGAAGGCTGTAACCTGATCGGATACTATATGTATCATGGGGGTTCCAATCCGCGAGGTAAGGTTAACCCGTTCACAAACGATATGGCTACACCTAAAATATCCTATGATTTCAATGCCATGATTGGAGAATTCGGTCAAATAAGGGAGTCATACCGAAGAACAAAGCTACAGCATTATTTTCTTTCAACGTTTCAAAAGCAATTCTCTCTGATGAAGACTATTCTGCCAGAGGACACGTCATCAATGGACCCTTATGATGTGGATACCTTACGATATGCGATTCGCTCCAGTGCCGGGGCGGGGTACCTGTTTCTAAATAATTTTCAGGACCATGTTGAAAATTACGACCTGTGCAATTTCAATGTAAGCATTGAGCTGCCTGAGGAAACGATTGTAATCCCTAGTCAAGGTGAACTGACATTAGGACGGGATAGCTTCGCTATTTTGCCTTTTAACCTCAATTTGGATGGAATAAAGCTCAAATATGCAACAGCCCAGCTGATAACAAGGCTAGAAGAGGATGGAGAAATATATTATTTTTTCTTTGTACCGGACGGGATGAAAGGCACGTATGCATTGGAGTCAAAAGATATCATCCGTGCCACAATCGACAAAGGTTTGATAGAACAATTGGATGGGAATACGATCATTCAGGTTGCTGAAGAAGAAGAGAGTCTCATCCGTTTGGTATCTGAAAGTGGCCAAAAAGTCGCCATCTATACGATGACTGATGAACAAAGCTTGGAGTTTTGGAAGGTCAACCTGCAAGGTCGAGACAGAGTTATCCTGACAAGTGCCAATTTACTTGTATCCGGAGCTGAGGTGAAACTGGAATCAACAGATCAGGAGATTGTAACACTGAGTGTATTCCCGGATTTTGACGACTCAATCACATCCATATCCGGTGGAGAGTTGCTTGCAACAACAGAAAGTGAATTATTTACAACGTATCAGTTAAGAGTTCCAAAGAAAGAAATACACTTCCATCTGAAAAGGGTGAATCATGATAAATTCGTCCTTGATTTTGAAAAAAATGCCCTTGATGGGATCAAAGAGGCTCTGCTGCGTATCAATTATACGGGAGATATCGGTTATGCATTTATTGATGGTGAACTGATTCACGATAATTTCTGCAACCATACGACCTGGGAAATAGGTTTAAAGTCATTTGAACATCGGCTCATCGAGCGAGGGATGTACGTATATGTTTCTCCAATTCGAAAGGGCAAGGTTCTTAATAGCAATACGACCATGGCTGGCTGGAAAGAGACAACGGAGGAACGAATCGCGAACATTGGCGTGGTCAGCATAGTGCCTGTGTATGAAATCCAAATCACTGTATAACCCAGAAAGTGTAAGATCAGAGACGCTCAGCGAGTGCTTTTAGTACGAAGTATAAAAATGTAATAGCTCATGGTGGTTCAACCATGAGTCTATTACATTTATTTTCCTATATTGCTATTAGTAGATACCGGCTTTTTTCGATGTTTCTTTGATACCATTGGTTCCTTCTACCACAGTGCGGCCCCAATCGGTCAGATTGCCGTTAGGTCCTGTTACAAGATCAAGATAAGAAAGGTTGGAGCTATTACCGTACCAGGACCAAGCTAACCAGCCTATGCCTTTGGATTGGCCGTATCTCATGATTTCTGTCTCGTCGACGTCTGCTCCCTGGTGGTAACCGCCAAATTCACCAATAATCAGAGGGAGTCCTTGATTCAGAACGTTATCAATATTGGTTCGAACAGTTTGAACATCTTTACCAGCGAACTCATACATATGGATGGAGAATACCGTATTCTTCAAAGAATCAGCTGCAAATACAGACTTACCGAAGTCATTGATAGATTGAGGATATTGCCCCCAACCAGCACAATCGACGATGAGTGTATTTTTAATACCTGCGTTTCTCAGCTTGGAAATCGCTTGCTTATACCCATCTGCCCAGCCGCCTCCATTCCAAGAGCCATACCATTCGTTCGCAATGTTCACGATAACCCGATCTTCCTTGCCGATCAGGGCATCTTTTATGCTAATCCAGTAATTCACAGCCGCATCCAAAGACGCATAGTCGTCTTTACCCGTAGCGTCATGAACCTCAAGTACAGGAATCATTTTATAACTTGTGACTAGGGAGATAATATTTTTTACGGAATTTATGTCATCCTTGGTGTATTGTGTTCCGTTAGAAAGGACAATCCGAACGGTATTAGCACCTGTCTTGGCAATGGCTGGGATGGCAGTATAAAGATCGTTTTTGTACCAAGTGTGAGCATGATTGACGCCTCTCATAACGAACGGCTTGCCTGTAGAGTCATACAATTTGGTACCGCTTACATAAAAACCTGAAGCAGCTTGCGCTTTGGAGAAGAATCCCCCCAAACCAATCATGATAAGCAGACCAGCGAGTCCAGACAATAATGCTTTTCTTAACAATGTTTTCACTTTTATTCCTCCCTAAATATATTATTCAACTTCCTGCTATATAGAGGTGGAGTAGGGGGGCAAGTATGTAAATAGCAGTAAGCTAAACACGTTATGAAGCGCTTTCATTTTTGTTATTAGTTATTTTTCGTTATTCTACCATTTGTGATTTTGTTATTCAATTGATTTTTTTAATTTTTTTTTTGTTTTCGGATCATATCTGTATAGGTTTCTTATTGAAGTGTGATTTATAAAGGTTTTATTATAACTTTTCTCTCTATTATGATATGTTTACTTGATTTTTCTGTAGGATAAGTTAGCTAAAAATAATAAAATAAAACCTAACTATTTTGATGATTGATTTGTTGGATATAAACCAACCTAACGATATGTTTGGTTAGCTATCAGTAGTTATGTGAGGAACCGATAGTATAGCTTCATGCCAAGCTTCACCCCAGTATTAAATTATTGTATGATATTCTCGTAATACTTTTACCAGAATGAATAGGGGCAAGATGATGAGAAAACCAATCATAGCAGTCGATATGGACGATACGATCTGTCATCTCGTCAAACGGGCTATATACCATAACAATAGTGAATTTCCCACTCATCCGCTTCGTTATGAAGAAATGTTAGATTGGAACACCGATCATCTACGTCATCCCAAAAGCACACATGATGTATTTTATGGACGACCGGGTTTGTTTGAGGAACTTGAACTGTATGACGAGTATGTCGTAGAAGAAATGGAGAAGCTTTGCAATGCTTTTGATGTCATTATTGTGACAGCGGCAGAACCAAAAACCGTCGTGGAGAAATGGAATTGGCTTCAAAGGCATATGCCATTCATTCCGATTGAGAACTTTTTCCCATGTAAACGAAAGAATCTGATTAACTATGATCTCCTGATTGATGATGGTCCTCATAATTTAGTGCCTGCACTGCAGGAGGGGAAGCAGGTGCTTTGTATTCCTCATCCGTGGAATATGAAGGCAAGAGAGCAATATGAGTTCCCGGTCATGGCATCTTGGCAAGGAGCAAAAGAACGAATTGACTCCATTTTGGGAGTTCTGAAATAAAAAAATAGATGCATTCGTAAAACAGCTGGCTCACTTGGAGCTGGCTATTTTGCTAGAAATAATAGACCCCAATATAGAATAAAATGGTACAATTGATACATATTTTTCATGGGGAGGGATACGTGTATGACCATGACTATGGGGCAGATGGTGAATCATCTGACAAAGGGAATAGACATACCCAATACGACCGTAGATCTGCTTAACCCAGAGCTCAGGGATATTGAGATTCAAGGAATTGTAACCGCTTTCTGTGCATCGCAATATGTGATAGAACAAGCTATTTCGCTTGGCGCGAATTTTATTATTACGCATGAAGGTATGTATTATAGCCATCACGGTATCCAGGAATGTTTACTACATGATCCTGTCTATTTGCACAAATCTCGCCTGGTCGCCGACTCAGGCGTAGGGATTTATCGTTTTCATGACACCATACACCGTTATCAGCCGGATGGAGTGATGGTTGGACTTCTTCAGGCGCTTGACTGGCACGCCTACGTTGTGAAGCAGCAGCCTTCTTCCGCCATTTTGGCTATTCCGGCAATGGAAGTTAAGGATATCGCTGAATATATGAAAGCCAAACTTCATATTCGTTATGTACGAGTTGCTGGCGAGGCATCCATGCCATGTGAACGAGTGGGAATCTTAGTCGGATATAGGGGGAGTGGTGAACTAACCATCCCATTATTTTCACATGAACATGTAGACCTGATTATTGCTGGTGAAGGGCCTGAATGGGAAACACCAGAATATGTGAAAGACGCTGTTTATCAAGGGCAAAATAAAGCACTTATCATGCTGGGACATGCTGAAAGTGAAGCACCTGGTATGAAGTATCTTGCTGAAACACTTTCCGTCCAATTTCCAACGCTCCCCGTCTACTTTGTTGAGGATCGCCCTGTGTTTGAAATATTGTAAGAGAGAACATACCTATGCTGATGATCATCCCGCACTGTTGTTTATATCCGTTCATCTACTTTATGAAATGGAGGCAAGATAATGGGAAGCAGAGTGATTATGCCGTTCAGAACGGACTGGAAATTTATAGAAGGCAATTACACAGGCGCTGAGAAGACAGACTATAACGATGGGCATTGGCAGGACCTTCATATCCCTCATGATTGGAGTATTGAAAAATCCTTTGATCCACATATGCTGTATGGCGGCAATCAAGCTTATTTGCCCAGGTGGTCTGTTGGGTGGTACAGAAAGCATTTTAATGTGAAGCCCTCCTCTCCAAAACAGCGCGTATACATACAATTCGATGGCATTCACAGTAATAGTGAGGTTTGGCTCAATGGGCATTTTGTGGGCAAGCGGCCCTATGGGTATGTTAGCTTTCAATATGATTTGACTCCATATATTCGGTGGGACGAGGATAACATAATTGCCGTCAAAGTGGACAATACGCTTCTTCCGCCTGACAGATGGTATTCGGGGGCCGGTATTTATCGTAATGTGTGGCTGATTTATACGGATTATCTTCACGTAACCGAATGGGGAACTACTATTACCACACCTGAAATTTCGCCAGATGAAGCCAAGGTGAGTGCCAGAATCAAGATCAGCAATCACCATGAGCATACCGTAGAGTGTACGATTAAGACTGAAATACTGGATTCACAGGGACAACTAAAAGGAAAAATTGAAAACCGAGTAGCTCTTGCGGGCTTTGAAACAGAGGAAATTGAGCAGAAAACGAGAGTTATAGAACCAGAATTATGGTCACCGGACAACCCGGTGCTCTATGAAGCCCAAACGACGATCTATTGCGACAATACTGAGGTGGATCGTTATCGTATCCCTTTTGGCATAAGAGAAGTGATCCTCGATTCTCAAAAAGGATTATTGCTAAATGGAAGCAGCTTGAAGCTGAAGGGAGTGTGCATTCACCATGACTTAGGCTGCCTAGGGGCTGCTTACCATGATACAGCCATGAAGAGAAGGCTGGAGAAGCTGAAGGAAATGGGCTGCAACTCAATCCGTTTTGCGCATAATCCTATGGCGCCCGAATTATTAGACTTATGTGACCATATGGGTTTCTTGGTGGTGGATGAGGCTTTTGACAAATGGAAATCTCTTTCCTATGAGCATGTATATGATGAATGGTGGGCAAAGGATCTGGAGGCCATGCTTGTTAGAGACAGAAATCATCCTAGTGTTTTTATGTGGAGCGTTGGTAATGAAGTGGAGAACCAAGGTCAACCGTCCATGCTAAACATGTTGGAGCAGCTCGTTGCCTTTTGCCATGAAAAAGATCCAACCCGGCCTGTTACCTGCGCGCTTGAGCCGCATAATACACCGATCAGCTTGCGTGATGGTTCGATTGAGGCCAAGGTGGAGCATACCAAGCTACTGGCCCAACGAGTGGATGTACTGGGGCTGAACTATCAAGAACAGTGGTACGAGCACTATAGAGCGGCCATGCCGGATACGCTTATCCTTGGAACAGAGACGTTCCCATATTATCGGGGTAAAGATAACCGGGTTAAAGGTTATTTGCCCCTGAATCCCTGGTTTGATGTCGCTAATCATGATTATGTGATTGGTCAATTTGTTTGGAGTGGAATCGACTATTTGGGAGAAACAGGCTACCCCTCCAAAGGGTGGTCCTCCGGCCTGATTGACACGTGTGGGTTTCGCAAACCTGTATCTTATCTCCAGCAAAGTCTTTGGTCTGATCAGCCAGTTGTGCACATAGCCGTATTTAATGAGTATATGAAATCGGAGTATAATCCGACATGGACAATGCACTGGAAATCGCCAGCTATGGAAGATCATTGGACATTTCCTGAATACGCAGGAAAACTGATACGGTTGGTTACCTTTACCAACTGCGAGAGCGTAGAATTGATCGTGAACGAGGAATCATACGGTGAGAGAAAGTTGGCTGATTACCCTAATCATTTAATCCTATGGGAATTACCCTATACACCAGGCAAAATTCGGGCTACAGGCCGCAATGGGAATCAGCAGGTTTGTGAACATGAACTGACTACCGCCGGGCTTCCTTATGCTCTAAAAATGGAGGCTGATCGGGCGACTCTATCTGCTGATGGGCATGAGATATCTCATGTGGAAGTAACCGTTATCGATCAACACGGGATCGTTGTACCTAACCGGGATGTTGATTTGAGCTTTGAGCTGCATGGTGATGGCCGTATCCTTGGTATAGACAATGGGGATCTCACCAGTGATGAACCTTTCAAGGGAAAAGGAAGACGAACACACAGAGGAAGGTGTCTTGTAATAGTACAATCCGGGGATGTAGCTGGTGAACTGTTGCTACAAGCCTCAGCAGATGGGGAATTACAGGGAGAAATCAGCTTGAAAGTGGAATAAAGGAGAAAATGAATTTTTGCCAGCTCTTGCAGCTGGCTTTTTTTGCGTGAAAACTGAATATATTTCAGAATTGACATAAAAAAAAGGAAGATTTATAATTTCGTTATTAATATTAAAGGAATCAATTGAATAGTATAGTGAATGGGGTGTTTAATAGTGAACGAACGAGATTTCAAAGATGGGCTTTTCACCGAATACGCACGGATCGGAAAATGCTTGTCCAGCCCGAAAAGGTTGGAAATTCTTGATATTCTCATACAAGGACCCAAATCAGTTGAAGTTCTATCTAAAATGACTTCGATGTCCGTTGCCAATGTTTCTCAGCATCTACAAACTCTATATCAGGCTAAGTTGGTTCAATCCAAAAAGCAAGGAAACTTTGTCTATTATGAACTTTCTGACTCATCTGTTTTGCACTTTTTAAATTCATTGTATGACCTGTCTGAAAAGCAGTTAATTGAAGTTCAACACATTAAGGAGCAATTTTTGGGTCAATTCTCAGATGTTGAAGGAGTCACAATGGAAGAATTGGCAATGCGGATGGAAAAAGGGGAGGTCACACTTCTTGATGTACGGCCGCGAGATGAATATGAAACTGCTCATATACCGGGAGCTGTTTCCGTTCCAATTGAAGAATTAGCGGAGCAGTTATCTCTGTTGCCAGCCGACTCGAAGATTGTGGCTTATTGCAGAGGCCCGTATTGCTTAATGGCGGTTAGGGCTATTGAATTGTTGCAAGCTCATGGCTTCAAAGCTAGACACTTGGATAAGAGTGTTCACGATTGGAACGACTTTATTCTTAACGAAGTGACAGGATCATGAAGCTTGGAATGTTTTTCGTTCTGCAAATGTAGCTTGTCGAGTGGGCCGATAAGACCGTCGCTTTTTGATGAAAAAAATAGATAACTGTTCTGTAGGGAATCAGGGGAGGATGTTAGCCTTAATGAATTTGACGAATGCTTCGCAGAAGAAGCAAGCGCTTATCAATTCCTATGTGGAATCTTCAGATAAGCAAAGAAAACTGTATCGTCGTACGCTTATCACCGTTATTTTCTCTCAAATTTTTGGAGGCGCTGGACTGGCTGCCGGAGTAACCGTTGGTGCGTTGTTGGCGCAAGATATGCTGGGCACGGATAAGTTCACAGGGATTCCTACAGCATTATTTACACTTGGATCAGCGGTTGCAGCACTCCTCGTCGGTCGGTTTTCCCAAAGATTCGGCCGACGAATGGGATTGGGACTTGGTTTTATCGCAGGGGGAGTTGGGGCGGTTGGTGTCGTTGTTGCAGCTCTTATGAACAGTATTACCTTGCTTTTAATCTCCCTTCTTGTTTATGGATCGGGAACGGCTACAAACTTGCAGGCTCGTTATGCCGGTACAGACCTCGCAAATTCAAAGCAGAGAGCAACAGCTGCGAGTATGGCTATGGTCTTTACAACGATCGGAGCGGTAGCCGGTCCCAACTTAGTTAACGTTACGGGAGATTTTGCGTTATCCATTGGAGTTCCCAGTTTAGCGGGACCTTTTCTTTTAGCGGCTGTAGCCTATACATTAGCAGGCATAATATTATTGCTCCTTCTTCATCCAGATCCTTTATTGGTAGCCAAAGCGGTTGCGAATCAGACAGCACCAGGAAGCCAGTCGAATTCTGATCTTGAGGCTACTCGTGACGGCAGAAAAGGAATTACTCTTGGCGCTTTAATCATGATAATAACTCAAATTGTCATGGTTGCGATTATGACGATGACTCCCGTACATATGAAGCACCATGGACATGGACTCGGTGAAGTAGGATTAGTCATCGGTTTTCATATTGGTGCTATGTATCTTCCGTCCCTGGTTACGGGTATTCTTGTCGATAAGATTGGTCGTATAGCGATGGCGATGGCTTCAGCTGTAACGCTACTTCTTGCTGGCGTAGTAGCTGCACTGGCTCCCACTGATTCAATGGTTATGCTTATTGTGGCGCTTTCTCTTTTAGGGATAGGGTGGAATTTTGGACTGATTAGCGGAACCGCTTTGATTGTAGATTCGACAACAACATCTAATCAAGCTAAGGTACAGGGATCGGTGGACGTACTTATTGCTTTGGCTGGAGCTTCGGGAGGAGCACTGTCCGGGATGATTGTAGCAAATTCAAGCTATTCCATACTTTCTTATGCGGGAGGAATTCTGGCACTGGCATTACTTCCTATCATGTTATGGATGCGTCCAAAGAGAGCATAGACTAGAAAAAAACGACCATTTGGTCGTTTTTTTGTGTTTACCTAACTGTCAGGGGGAAGGAGCTTGCATGAAAATCGAATAGAGAAAGTCCTCATTTCATAATTTGCACAGGCTTCTATCTTAAAATTACACAGTTTAATTGCCCTTCCTACTATTAATATATTTTTGTAGGAACGGTGAGGCGCTACTAGGAACAAGTGGTGCACAAGCTAGAGCAGGCAAAAGCATCTACCAAAACTAGATCGGGTCTGGCGATCTATCTAGATGCCCAAATACACCATAGCTATACACCGAAATGCTAACGTTGCATAATTTACCTGTGGTAATCAGTAAAGCAAAATGGTATATTGATTGAGCTGACAATAAAACAGCCGTTTCAAAAAAGAATAATTAGGGTGAAATAATTTTAATAAAAAAGAATAAAATAACCCTTGCATTTTTGAAATGAACATGATATGATCTTATAGCTGCTGAAAAACGCAGTGAAAAAGAATTTGATCTTTGAAAACTGAACAACGAG
>NZ_JAALFM010000089.1:0-436 GCF_011800295.1 Paenibacillus sp. EKM301P
CCAGCGTCGTCGCCCGCAGGGAGTGGCCGCCGATGTCGAAGAAGTTGTCGTGAACGCCAATCTCCTTCGCAAGCCCCAGCACCTCTTGCCAAATCGCCGCCAGCTTCGTTTCCAGCTCATTGCGCGGTGCGACGTACTCCGTTCCGCTTCCCGCTTCCCCTTCCGGCGCCGGCAGCGCCTTCCGGTCAATCTTTCCGTTCGGCGTCAGAGGCAGGTGCTCCAGCTCCACGAAGTACGACGGGATCATGTACCCCGGCAACTCCTGCGCCAGCGCGCTGCGCAAATCGTTCACTGCCAGCTCCGCTCCGGTATCCGGCGTGTAATACGCGCACAGCGCCTTCTGCCCGTTCGCGTCACTTCGAACCAGCACCACCGCTTCGCGCACGCCTTCCACCCGCAGCAGCTGCGACTCGATCTCGCCCGTCTCGATCCGGTA
>NZ_JAALFM010000090.1:0-435 GCF_011800295.1 Paenibacillus sp. EKM301P
TCCGAGGATGAAAGGGCAGGCCAACTCATTTCCATCGGTCGTCCTATGCCGAATCACCGGGTGTACATGCTGGATGTACATGGACATTTGGCTCCGGTCGGCGTAGCAGGTGAACTGTGCGTATCTGGTCCGGGTCTGGCGCGTGGATATTTGGATCGTCCAGAACTGACGGCGGAGAAATTTGTACCGAACCCGTTTGCGTCTGGCGAAGCCGGCTATGAGCGGATGTACCGCACAGGCGACTTGGCAAGATGGATGCCGGACGGCAACATTGAATACTTGGGCCGGATCGATCATCAAGTGAAAATCCGGGGCTACCGGATCGAACTGGGCGAGGTCGAAGCACAAATATTGAAAGTGGAGGACGTGCAAGAGGTCATCGTCCTGGCCCAAGCGGACGAGCAGGGACAAAACCAACTGGTGGCGTACTATGTC
>NZ_JAALFM010000091.1:0-434 GCF_011800295.1 Paenibacillus sp. EKM301P
ACCCTGTATATGGTGCTGCTGGCGGCGTACACCGCACTCTTGCATCAATACAGCGGCCAAGAGGACATTGTCGTCGGCACGCCGATTGCCGGACGACCGCATGCCGATTTGGAGCCGATCCTCGGCATGTTCGTCGGTACGTTGGCACTGCGAAACTATCCGACAGCGGAACATACCTTCCGCAGCTACGTGGAAGAAGTGAAGGTTCAGGCTCTGCAAGCCTACGAACATCAGGACTATCCATTTGAGGAACTGGTGGAAAAGCTGAATGTGAAGCGGGATATGAGTCGCCATCCGCTGTTCGATACGATGTTTACCCTGCAAACGACCGAGGAAGGCGAACTGCAACTGGCAGATCTGAGCTTCCGTCCATACGGCTTGGAGCAAACACCGGCGAAGTTTGACTTCACGCTGGAAGCCAGAGAGGAAGAGGC
>NZ_JAALFM010000092.1:0-431 GCF_011800295.1 Paenibacillus sp. EKM301P
ATGCGACTGGAGACGATCCCGCTGACCAGCAACGGCAAAATCGACCGCAAGGCTTTGCCGGAACCGGAAGGCAGCATCCATACGGGAGCAGCCTATGTGGCACCGCGTACTACGGTGGAGCAGGTACTGGCTGCGGTATGGGCCGCAGTGCTTGGCATGGATGCCGTAGGCACGCAGGATAACTTCTTCGAGCTGGGCGGCGATTCGATCAAAGCCTTGCAAGTATCCTCCCGCTTGCTGCAGGCAGGTTATCGACTGAACATGAAAGACCTCTTCAGCCATCCGACGGTAGCGGCACTCAGTCCGTTGCTTCGTACAGATGGCAAGATGGCCAGTCAGGAAGAGGCAGTAGGCCAGGTGGAACTGACACCTATTCAGCGCTGGTTCTTCGAGCAGCAGCCGGCTGATCTGCACCACAGCAACCAGGCGAT
>NZ_JAALFM010000093.1:0-428 GCF_011800295.1 Paenibacillus sp. EKM301P
TTTTCCAGTTCTCCCGCAGCAGCCGTCTGCTCTACAATATGATCCAGCTCTACAGCCGTCAGTCCTTGGAAGGACAAATCGCTTGGGGTCAGCTCCGGCAACTCTTTGGCCACACAGTGAGCCAACACCTCACGCAAGCTCTCCTGCAGCAGATCAGCCAGTTTTTTAACCGATTTTTTCATGAACATTTTGTTGCTGTAGCTGATCGTCAGTTCCAGGGCACCGTCCGTGATCATGCCGTTGATATCCAGAGCATACCGCTTGGTCAACGTGTCACTGATGGAAGCTCCGACGGAATAAGGAGACATACGGAATGCATTCTGCTTCAAATCCTGATCGAATTGGCCGAGATAGTTAAAGCTGATTTCCGGCTCGGCCACAAAAGTGGCTTCTTCTGCCCTGTCAGCAAGATATCTCAAAATTCCGTA
>NZ_JAALFM010000094.1:0-425 GCF_011800295.1 Paenibacillus sp. EKM301P
TGCTCGAAGGCTTGCAGCGTACGTTCTCGGGCTTCCAGCAGGTAGCTGTGGAACGTTTGGTTGCCCTGCGGCTGGTGTCGGATGGCTAGTGTATTAACGAACATGCCGATCAGTGGCTCCAGTTCTGGCAACAAGCGGCCTGCTACCGGCGTACCGATGATCAGATCATCCTGACCGCTGTATTTGGACAGTAGGATGGTATAGGCACTCAGTAGCACCATGTACAGCGTACTTCCGGTCTGTACCGCAATTCGGCGCAGTTGCTCGGATACATTCGGGTCCACTGTAAATTCATACATTGCTCCCTCGAAGCTGCGAACAGCAGGTCTAGGATAAGCAATCGGCAGATCCAGTACAGGCAACTCTCCGGCTAAATGCTCCAGCCAGAACTGTTCCCGGCGTTGGTATGATTCACGCTGCATTTC
>NZ_JAALFM010000095.1:0-425 GCF_011800295.1 Paenibacillus sp. EKM301P
GCCGGATATTCCGGATCAATCGGCACATAGGCTCCGCCGGCCTTCAAGATCGCGTAGATGCCTACGATCATGTCCAGCGAACGGTGAACCAGAATGCCCACAGGCTGATCCGGCTGAACCCCTTGCGCACGCAAGGTCCGGGCCAAACGGTTAGCCCGTTCGTTCAGCTCCGCGTAGGTCAACGACTCTGCACCACACAGTACTGCCACTTGCTCCGGTGTATTCGCTACCTGCTGCTCAAACAGACTGCTTAGCGTCTGATCCTGCGGATAGGCTGCTGCCGTATCTCCCCACACCTGAACGATCTGTGCCTGCTCTTCCGCTGTCACTAGTTCCAGCTCATTCACTCGGATATGCGGATTGTCAATAATTTGCTCGATGACATGCAGTACATGTCCCTGCATCCGCTCGATCGTAGACCGATC
>NZ_JAALFM010000096.1:0-422 GCF_011800295.1 Paenibacillus sp. EKM301P
ATCGCTGAAGATCTGGATTGCGAATTCCAGCCAGAGCTGGTTGCCCAGATCGAACGGGTGGCGAAGCAAAATCAGGTCACGATCAATACGCTGATTCAGACGGTATGGGGCGTCTTGTTGCAGAAATATAACAACAGTACGGATGTCGTGTTCGGCAGCGTTGTGTCCGGTCGTCCAGGGGATATTCCAGGTGTGGAGCACATGATCGGGCTATTTATCAATACAATTCCAGTGCGTGTGCAGTCTGAACCAGGTGAAAGCTTTGTTGAGCTGATGAAACGAACACAGCGGCAGGCGCTGGCTTCCAATGCTTACGATGCATTCCCGCTGTATGAAATTCAAGCACTGACCGAGCAGAAGCAGGATTTAATCAACCATATTATGATATTTGAAAATTACCCGGTGGAGCAGCAGGTAGAGCA
>NZ_JAALFM010000097.1:0-421 GCF_011800295.1 Paenibacillus sp. EKM301P
ACAGGTCATTCATTTCCGTGTTGTACGCGCGATGAGCTTGTTTGAGCAGCTGCTCCGTTTCCTGCTTCGTCCAGCGGACCGTCACCACCTCACTGTCTCCCAGCCGTGCATTATCATTTGCAAAATCCTTCGGCAAAGGCTTCGCAAGGCTTGCTTCTGCTTGTTCGATATGCTGCCAGTAGGCCAGTTCCCACTCCATCGTCGCACTGTTGGCATAGGCTGACAGTTGTTTGGCCCATACCTGGAACGAATCTGTTTTATGCGGCAGCCGAATAGCTGTGCCAGTTTGACCTGCGACTGCCTGCTCATAACCAGATGCCAAATCCTCCAGTAAAATACGCCAAGATACACCGTCCACCACCAAATGATGAATGACGATTAATACATGGTCGCCCTCAGCACAATGAAACAGACCGAGCTT
>NZ_JAALFM010000098.1:0-401 GCF_011800295.1 Paenibacillus sp. EKM301P
TGCACCATCAGACCGACCAGTTTGTCAGGTCCTACTCCCTGTGCTTGAAGCACTCGTGCCAGCGAATTCGCCCGTTCATTCAGCTCTCGATACGTCAGACGCTGATGTTCAAACACCAATGCCACCTGATCCGGCGTACACTCCACCTGCTCCTCGAACAGCTGATGGATCGTTTGATGAGACGGAAATGCACAAGCGGTATCATTAAAGGCCGCTGTAATTTGCTGTTTTTCCGCTGCTGTGAGTAGTTCCAGCTCTTCCACTCGAACATGCGGGTTGAGCGAAATTTGCTCCAAGAGACGCGCAAAATGTCCATACAGACGTTCAATACCTGCTTGATCAAAGCTGAGCGTGTTATACATAAAACGAATCTTGATGCCTTCACCTGGCATCACGACAAC